>JAJDBU010000058.1 GCA_029261195.1 Nitrospirota bacterium
ACAATTTTACAGGTACTCAGCTTGACCCTGTTCGAGAAAACTCCATTAAATCAGTTGCTTACGGGAAGCACATCCAGAACAGAGGAATGCAACATGCCTAACCAATTGAATTTATTCGATAATTTAACGGGACAGTAGTGAACGATTTATTATTAATTCAGCTAATATTTGTTCCAAAACTTTACCCCCTTTTAAAGTTCTCCTTTCACTTTACTTTCAATTCACTCATCACCTTATGTGACCATCTTATGAGTTAAATTGCTTATTTAGTCCATTTTAAGCTAACTTATTGAAATATATTAAATATTCACCAATACATATTAGGGGTTTCCCTCTTTGCCGAATAATCATTAATATAAATCTCATTGGGTTTATTTTTTATGTGGTTTTGGTTTGCATATTGCTTATGTCAGGAGCTAATGATAGCTTAATATAATTGTAAGTTTAATGAAATAATATAAAATTAAGGACAGGAAGTTTTGCAAGGTTCCACATCGCAACAAAAGACCATATCCTGTTCGCATTTATTCGAAGATGTCCTAGAAGGTCGAGCTGGTGAGAGTTTTACTTATTGAAGACGATGAACTGTTAGCGGCAGGTATTCGTGGATCAATTACAAATGAAGGATACACCATTGATTGGCTGGAGGATGGTGAGTCTGCACTGCATGCATTATCCATTGAGCATTTTGATATGGTTATTTTGGACATCGGCCTTCCGAATTGCAGTGGCATCGACGTGCTTAAAGACCTACGAAAAAATCAGAATAAAGTTCCTGTTTTAATTTTGTCCGCGAATTGTACCGTAAGTGATCGTGTTACGGGTTTAGATGCGGGCGCAGATGATTATCTCACAAAACCATTCAATTCAACAGAACTGAAGGCTCGTCTAAGAGCTCTGATCAGGAGAGGCTCTGGTCGCGCAAACCCTATCATCCAATACAGGGATATTGAGCTTAATGTTATCTCTCATGCAATCAGTTACGGCAAAAAAAATGTCTCCTTAGGCCGGCGTGAATTTTCACTTTTGAGGCAACTGCTCGAACATGAAGGTCAGGTCCTTTCGAGGGAACAGCTTCAGCAGACAATCTATGGCTGGGATGACGATGTTGCGAGTAATGCAATCGAAGTCCATATCCACCATTTACGGAAGAAATTTTATACAAGCCTGATCCGCACCATACGGGGTGTCGGCTACATCATTGAAAATGCCACCTAATGACATCAATTAGGTCTTACATCTTGTGGAGTGTTATCGGGATTTTTTTTGTGGGAGTGACCCTCATTTCCTACGTCAGTTATCAAGATGCGACGAATGAAATCGAAGAGATCTTTGATGCCCAGCTGACCCACTCCGCACGAGTCTTGAATGGACTAATGCCCGAGCACTTAGATGAAGTAACATTGAAGCACCTGAAGAACTCACTCGATAAAGTCTTGGATTACTACGAACTCAAGCTACTCTTGCATGATGAAGGGAGTGATGAGCAGCCTCCGGCAGAAAATATTACTGAAAGCAAGTTGGTCTTTCAAGTCTGGGATCAAGATAAGAAACTTCTAATCAAAACGGCAAGCGCACCCTCATCGCCACTTGCAGCTTTTAAGTCCGGCTTCACACGAACACTTCTCTACAATCATGACTGGCGAGTGTTTGGCCTATTTGATGAAACAAAAAAAAATTGGCTCTTTTTTGCCGAACGGGAAGATGTGCGAGGGGAACTCGTTCAAAAGATCAGTAGGCGCTTAATTTCACCCATCCTGGTGGGTCTCCCGCTCCTTGCCCTCATGATTTCCTTATTTGTTGAAAAAGGCTTGGCACCACTCACACGACTTACAGAAGCAATCCGGAAGAGAAACCCCAAGCATTTACAAGCGATTGCGGAGGATAAACTCCCAGAGGAAATAAAACCTGTTGTTCACTCCTTAAATCGCTTTATGAAAGAATTGGATGAAACACTTGAACGGGAAAAACGTTTTACAGCAGACGTCGCCCATGAATTGAGGACTCCCCTGGCAGTACTGAAGGTTCATGCACAGAACACCTTAAATCAAGAAGGCTCGGACCAAACGATGCTATCTCTCGACGCCATGATTCAGGGTATAGAACGAAGTACTCGGGTGGTTGATCAATTGTTAAACCTGACACGTCTGGAGCATGATCTCACCCGAATTGACATGAAGCGGATCGATTTAAATACACTGGTTGTTCAAGTCCTCAGAGAAATCGCCCCGCTCGCCTTACAGAACAAGCAGGAATTCGGATTAGACGTTTCCGGAAAGGGCTTTATGATCATGGGGGACGAGATCTCTCTTTCCTTAATGACGATGAACATTGTCCATAACGCGATCCATTATTCTCCAGCAGGCGGATCCATTGCCGTTGAATTGGAGGAAAGGTCTGGGACTATTCTTTTAAGGGTTATTGATACAGGGCCTGGCATTCCTGAAGCATTACAAAAACGGATCTTTGACCGTTTTTATCGTATTGAGCCGGGCAAAACAACAGGGGCCGGCATTGGGCTCTCAATCGTGCATCGCGTGCTTAAATCTCATGATGCCAAAATTTCCCTGGATAAAGGACACAAGGGTCAAGGTTTATGCATCTCTATTGTCTTTAATAAAGCCTGCGACTGATTCCTGGTTGGTAATAATCGCTACAGCATTGATCTTTCTTAACTCTCAGAGACACTTCACAGCCTGTCTTCTATTTTTATGAGAGAATAATACTCGATAAGAATCAAACTGGAGATATCCCTCCTTAACGATTAACTGTATCTATCCATACTTATCCAGTCAGCCAAGAACTATTCTATCTTTTTTCCATTTAACCGACATTTTCTCAGCATAGCTTCGCTCTATTTTTAATGAAAAATCCCCGCTAAAAGCAGCGGGGTCAGACTGAATAATAAAATTTCTTTATTTTTTTAAATTATCGTCTAATCCTTAATATTATCTTAAGATTTCTATGATAGTTTTCTCGAATATCAAAAATTATAAAGATACTGAAGGGATTTAGATTCAACATTGAATTCATTGAGGTCAATACTCATGGGGGGTAAAGACGGAAAATGATGGGTTCATAAAAAGAAAAAACAACGCGATTAACGGGGGTTTAAAAAAAATGAAACAATTTTTTTATTACGCTAATTTAATGTTATTGCTGCTTCTAATCGGACTGCCGCTTGCGCAGGCTCAAACGTGGCCGCCTACGCTGGGAACAACCAGCACTATTAACGATCCGGCTCCGGCAGGAAGTTTGGAGCGATTTGGACCCATCGATCCAGGTAACGGATTTCCGATGTGGTACGAAGATAAAAACGGTTTGAAGCTTGGGGCCTGTACCGACCTTGCCCTCTGCTTCTTTGAAATCCCTAACCCGGCTCTACCCTTGTCTTTTCCATCGAATTATCCCGATGAAATTTTCTTTTTTGCCGCTGAATCCCTCATGATTGGCTCACCCGATTCCGGTGTCAGGGCAATCGTGGGCATGGCGACAGAGGGGGCATTTTTTAATGGTGCAGTGGTTGACGGGGAGCAGGTTGTTTTCTCTCGCGTTAGAATCCGTATCGACAACCTGATTGCGGGTGAGACATACAGGGTCACTTATCCCTACGGTGTTCACTCATTTATTGCTGAGGCCGATGCAGGAGCCGGAACGGCGGCAGGGCCTGGCCTAAGCCTGGTGCGTGACATTGGTCTTGCAGGTCTTTTAGATTTTAACGGCCCTCTGAATGGAGATATCGGGCCATTTTTGACAGCGACTTCTTATACAGGAACAGAAGCGTTCATCTCTAATACTTTAAATGGCACGACGGTCACGGGAAGTCCAAACGGCACCAATTTTTTCCGCATTGAAGGACCGGGCGTTGCGCTTCCTTATGCCAATGGTAGCCCTGCAACAGGGACTTTTCAATGCACTGACCCGGGACTTGGACCAGACCCGGTTGCAACGGACGATTGTATTCAGAGCAACTTGTTTTCGATCCAGGGACAGAAAGCCACTCGTTTTGGCGCTCAACCGACCAGAGCGATACTCAGCAAAGAAACCGTTGAAGAAACACCTGGTCTTTTTGTAGACAAGACCTATGTCAATATCTGGGCCCAGAGTTCAGAAGCACAGAACCTGCTCGCCAGTGTCGATGGTAATGCACCCGTCACACTCACAGAAGGAAGCTTAGGAAACTACTTTCTCCGCATAGAGGTTCCCAATAATCCCATAAATCCTTCAACGGTAATGGCAATCAATGCATCAGATTCTCCGCCAAATGGAAACAGTATTGATATTACTGAGGCAGTCAATATTACGTCCGCGACATATACGATGGGTAGCGGTTTGACGGTAACAACTCAGAGCAGCAATCAAGTTGATCCGGCGGGAGGAACGGCTTTCTTAGTAACTGAAAGAGATTCTACCCGCTCCATAACGCTAGTCGATGGTGGCAGCGGTGTGACTTCAGGAAGCTATGTCCTGCCCGCAGGAACGCCAGATAACCCGCCAATCAAGGTTGTTGTGGCTGCTGGAGGGGCTCAGGTGGAAAGCGATGTCATCATTTTGGGCGCACCAAATGGCGGCGCACCGGTCAGCTTAGTTGCAGCCAATGCAGGACCCGACCAGAATGTTATCGGCAATGTCGGCGTAGGCAATACGACCACCGTTAACCTGAATGGATCAGACTCATTAGGACCTATAGGTATGACCTATGCCTGGATTCATGACGCAGGGACAGCTATTTCGCTTGTAGGCGCGAATGATGCTGCAGCGACTTTTGAGACGCCTAGCGCTGCAATTCCAGGTGGCATACTCACTGTTAACTTTACTCTAACCGTTTCTGATGGTATTACGACATCATCTGATGTCGTCACTGTAAGCATTACACAACCTTCGGAATTACCGGTAGACTCATGCAATATCACGAGGGCTGATTATCGTGACGGTAAAGAGAAATGGGTTGTAGAAGGGAATTGCGTCGTACTGGATAATCAGCTCATCGAAGTATACCTGGGAAATGATGCCGGGCCTTTAGCCCTAATTGGTACAGGCAATGTTGATGCACTGGGTCTATGGGCGGTCAAACCAGGCAATGGCTCAGCAACAACAATTGATGGCACTATTCCAATTCCAGGAGTTCACACCAGAGTCTGGGCGGAGTCTCTTCGAGGGGGTGGTTTAGTCTGGAGTAGTTTTATCATCGATTAATCGCTGTTTTACATGAGTGATGCTGAGAGATATACGGCAATCACGCTGAGCAACGATTATTGAATAAAGGAATTGGGCAGGCCCAAAAGGGTCTGCCCAATTTCAATTTTCAGAAAAAGTACGAGGCATGGCAACATTATTACTGATTCTTGTTCTCTACAACACTCTGGCAAGGGCAGAAGTCTTATTCGATTAACCCAGCAATTTTGTGAGTGACGACGAAATTCTCTCAATGGTCGGTTTAGATGCGAATAAAGATAGAATTATCGATTTCGCACACGAAATCGATAAAAGCATGCGACATTCTTTGCAGACGACTGATTTGTTTCACCATCTCAACTCATTGATTTTATTTAATTTTAATTAATAATGAAAGTTTTTTTCAAAAAAATGTCGCACCCTTATTCTCTATAATATACGAATTATTTTATTTTAAAGTTTTGCAAAAAAATATTTAACATCACAAAAAGAGATTTATTTAACATTATATATCCATTAATTTAGAATATTTAGTGCATTAAACGCTAAAAATTAATTTTCAGAGTATTATATGAAATCTTGGCACTTACTTTGCTAGATATGGGAGAGAAATCCCAACAAACATTCCCCTCAGAAAGTTGAGAGGCATTAGAAGGCTTAAAAAAAGCTTTACAAACATCTCGTCTGGTCAACATGAAAAATGCCTTAAGAGAGGGCAGTAAACTTGGAGAATAACTTCATGAAATTGAAAAAAGCACAAGTATTAATAATGATGAGCCTCTTGATCTTCCTGGGAATCTCCAGTTCTCTTGTCCATGCAGAATCAACTGTCTATTGGACTAACTTGACGAACGACTTGCTTTCCAGGTCGAATGTCGATGGAGGCCTCAAAGAAAATCTTAATCCTACTGCCTATCAATCTCCATTTTTCGCAGCAGTTGAGCGTGCGGCTGTTCCTGCCGACCCGACAAAACCAGGGAAAGTGTATTTCACGGATATAGGAGATCCCCTTAATCCAAATGACCAGACGATTCGAGTGATGAACTTAGATGGTTCTAATATGAGAGTTCTCTTTCATTCCTTTAATGGTTTAACAAATCAGCCCACAGACATAAAACTGGATGGTCGGGGAAGGATGTTCTGGACTGACACCCATTGGCTAACTCCGGGGATTCATAGCGCAAAGACAGATGGAACGGACCATCGTTGGGAGATTGACATCTACTCTCTCAGAAAACCTGACTTTGATCCCAGCAATGCGCTCACTTATGAATTTGTTGGTGTTTGGGGCTTGGCCCTGGATATGGTTAACGAAAAACTCTATTGGACAGACTACACCAGTAAAGACATCCATAGCGCAAATCTCTATGAATCTTTGCCTGGAACGGGGATCACCAGTAGCGTAGTACGCGTTGCTGCTGGCTTCCCTGGATTACGAGGCATCGCGGTTGATCCGGGAGATCCTGGCATTCCAAGTAGTGGAAAAATCTTTGTGACAACTTCCTTTGCTGGAGATATCATGAGTGTTGACTCGGCTGACGGTACAAAAACCACACTTATCAATGGTGGTTTGGGTACGGATTTACAAAGACCCATGGATATTGACGTTGATCCAGTTTTCCACAAAATCTATTTTACAGATCACAATGATGGCAAGGTATATAGCGCAGATGATGATGGTTTTAATGTGATCGTCCTTCATGCCCTGGAAACTCAACAGTATGACAAGAAAGGCAGACTTAAAATCAGGACACAGGATTTACTGGGTATTGCATTATCCCTTGATCCTCTGGCCACTCCGCCGACAGGGACAGGGACAGGAGCCACAGCCACGTCACCGGGAACAGGAACAGGAAGCACGCCACCTAGTACCCCCTCAGTAACAGAGCCAGTCATGAATTCCGCATCTTATAGACCAGATAAGGAAGAATTGAGAATTGATGCAAGCATGCCTGTTACCAGTGAGCCTGTGTCATACCATGTTGAAATCCGTGATGGGGGATCAGGCATACTCTTGTACCAGACAGGAAGCTTTTCAAGTGGCACGCCTATTTCAGTTAAGGTAGACGTTCCGCTCTCATCTACAAATATACAAGCAATAGCAGTTGCGTCTAATGCAACTAGCTCTGCAGTAAGTTCAGTAGTGATTGAATAATAGAAGTGATTTGAAGCAGCGAATCGGTCGCTCCAGAGCCCTGGACGTCCGATTCGCTGTTCTTCTGAGATTCAAATACCAATGCAAGTCACCAGCTCAAAGCCTTCAAAAATAATAAGCTAAAGTTAGCTGAAAAAAATCATCATCTCTCTGCGTAAAAAGCAGGTCGCTTTGATCTTGTTGCACAAAAATCAAAGCTTCCACTTCAAGCTTCCAATGATCTCCAAAGCGGCGTACTCCTTCAACGCTGATCATCTTCGAGGCCGCGTCGAGGTCTTGAATGACACCCAGCAAAATCTCAGTACTGTCCATGTCATTTAAAGCCAAACGCAGGCCCAGCATGAGGTCGTCTTCAAAGGGGGTGGTTTTTTCACTTCGACTATCGTGCAGCCATTCTCCTATGGCGCCCAGATCCGCCTTACTTCCGAAAATACCAGTGAAAGTATATTCAAAACCTGTTGTCCAGGCTTGGAAGGATGCACCCTGCCCGCTACGGTGAATCAGTTCAAGTTTTAGTAGCCAGACATCGATAATACTTTGAAGGTCGATCCCGCTTTGATCAATTTGTTCGTACAAGGGAATCAAGGTGGGATTACCTGCACTGTCGGGTTCAAGTAGAAAAGTCGGTTCCCGGCTCGTGCCTTTGAAATGAGAAAGTCCGATGTCCCAATCTCCAAGGCTATGGCTGTAGCGGATGGCAGCGTCGAGGTGATGGTTTTCAGCGCCGCTTTCAAAACGACTCTGATCGGTATCGACAAACAAGGTGCCGCGAAGTCGTCCTTTGCGTCCGGGAAAAGTTCGCTCTCGAAAATAAGGGAGGATAAAAAAATCGAGTGTGCCCCAATCCTTTAAAATGGACAGATTGATCATGGGCTGGCCCAGTTTTTCTTCGCCGTCCGGCAGTTCAACCAGGTCGGTTTGGTTGATAATGTCAACTAAATGCTGTGATTCGGTCACGCCCCAAAAAATCTTCCGGACGCCGATGCCCAATTCAAAATCACCGGGATACCAGAGGACAAAAAGTTCCCTGAGATCAAAATGACTGCGTTCATTATCAGCACTGTCGATGCGAAAAAAAGGCGCAACGGTGAAGCTTGTGGTCTCCCATTCCCGATAAAACTCCGGCTGTCCTGCGATGGAAGCTTGCTGTGCCCTTTGTCCGGGGTGAATTGGGTCGTTCAAAAAATACCGGCCTTCCACCGCAAAATAGCCTGACCAGGTTTCGGCGGCGTTTGCGAGGAGGGGTGATAAAAAGACAATGATTAAAAAGAAAGATAAAAGACAGGTCAAATCCCCCCTGCCCCCCTTTAACAAAGGGGGGATTCTTGGCTTTTGTTTTTTCTTGTCCCCCTTTGTTAAAGGGGGATTAAGGGGGATTTTCACCTCACCTCGCCCGCTTCAAACTGTTCTTGGTGAAATCTTTCTCACTGAGGCCGGTCTTGAATTTGTAGCCACTCCATTCCAAGTCGGAGGATTTTCCGGTTTGGTGGTTGACCATCGCCATCCGGTCGGGCCGCCAATGTTTACCCAGATATTGCTTGTAGCCGTGAAAATTCAAAGTCTTGAGCAGGACATTTTTACGGTCGTAATAGTCCACTTTGATCGGGATGTATTCCTTTTGATCAAACCAGACAATCTGTCGGGTATAGCCCGAATTGGGGTCGGTGGGGTCAAGCTCAAGGACGAATGCGGCCTTGCCTTCATAATCCTCATCTCTCAACCAGCGGTAGCTGTATTTTTCGACTTCCTGAGAACTGATGTCTTCGTAGGCATATTCGCTGCCCATGAAGGAACCCGACTTATTAGAGGAACTGATACGCTTGACTCTTTTTAATGCGGGCAGAAAAAGCCATTGATCGTCGTTTTTGATTTTGTGGGTAAAACTTAAAAATGCCGTACCTTTAACTACTTTTGGGGTGTCAAAAATAATGAGGACTTTATCACCATCACCGGGGACTTCGAAAGTTCTGTTTCGGATGACACGAATGCTCTCTTCGCCCTGGCGGTTTCTCAGCGTCATTTTTAAACTGGCGGTAAAATCGCCATAACCGTCATCCCGCAGGTTGACTTCTTTGGCGATTTTCAAACCTTTTTCTTCCGGCGTTTCTGCGAAACTGATCGTTGGAACAAACCAGAGCGGCAACAACAATAATACAAGTCGTTTCATTTCATTCCTCCATTTCAATTTAATACTTCCCCCTTTCTTAAGGGGGGATTGAGGGGGATTTTTTCTTTCGATCCGGGTTCCAGTGCCATTAACAAGGGCGGTAAAAACAAGAAATCGGCCGCCAATGCGAAGGCAATTGTAATGGCGGTCAATAGGCCCATTTCCGAATTGAGGGTAAAGCCGGAAAAGGTCAGGACCGAAAAACCCGCCGCCAAAATCAGTGAGGTCACCCAGAGAGCCGTCCCGACATTGTGAAAGGCATAGCGAACGGCATCCTGGCTGTCCATGCCGCGCTCCTGCTTGGCCCGAAGATACTTACTCAAAAAATGAATGGTGTCGTCCACCACAATGCCCAGACTCATGGCCGCAACAATCGCAGTACTCATACCGATTTCGCCAACCATCAATCCCCAAAGACCAAAAGCCATGCCTGCCGGAACCATGTTGGGAATGAGGCTGAGTAAACCGATTTTCAGGTTCTTAAAAGAGAAGATCAGAATCAATGAAATAAGCGCAAGGGCCGCTGCCGTACCGCCCAGCATGCTGTTGATGTTGCGTCGTGAGATGTGGGAAAACATGATCGTCGGACTGGCTCCAGGCACCTGCAAAGATGTAGGGGCATTGGCCTTCAACCATGCTTGCGCGCTTTCTTCCAGAGCCAATATTTCCGTCGTCGAAACACTCTCCAGGGTCACGCTAAAACGGGTGGCGGATTTACTAATGTTAATCTGATTGTTGAGGTCCAAACCAAAGGGCAAAGACATTTCGTAAAGCTGGAGGTATTGTGCCGAAAGTTCCAGATCATCCGGGATACGGTAGTAGGCCGGCCTATCTTCGTGCATGTTTTTGTTGAGGCGTTTCATGGTGTCGGTCAAGGTACTGACATGCAATACACGCGGCTGGTTTTTATACCAGGCTGCAAAGGATTCCAGAACCTTTAGATATTCGGGATCGCTCACCCCCCATTCTTTTCCGGTGTCCAGGGAATATTCAATCCGGTAGATGCCGGTCAGATGAGTTACGATAAAATCAGTATCGGTTCTGAAATCGTAGCTTTCATCAAAATAGTTCACGAATTGATCGTTCAGACGGTTTAAGGGGACTGAAGCGGCAAAGATGAGCGTAATGGCAAGCATCGTCCAGAAGAGCGGTTTTCTGCGAGAGACCACAAGTGCGCCGAAACGATCCATAAAAATACCTTTGTGGTTAGCTTGTTTTTTTACCCAAACCGGTAAAACCGACATCATCGCGGGTAAGAAGAGAATGGAATAAAAAAAGGCGGCGGTGACGCCGGTAGCAACCATGTTACCCAAGTCATGAAATGGGGGCGAGTCGCTGGCATTCATGCTCAAAACGCCGATAGCCGTTGTAAACGAGGTCAGAAAAACAGGTAGCAGGTTGATGCGAAGCGATTCAATAATCGCCTCATGTTTGCTCTTTCCCCGTCGCATTTCCTGAAATATCGTCACCAGCAAATGTACGGAATCGGCCACGGCCAAAGTCAAAATAATGGTGGGTGCACTGGCAGAAGGCGGTGTCATTAAAATACCTGACCAACCGGCCAATCCCATCGCAGTGAGGGCAGAAAAACCAATGACCAGAACGGCCGTAATCGCTCCGGAAATCGAGCGGAGCATGAAACCCATTGTTAAAATCAGCACCAGGTACATGAGCGGAACGAGCGTAGACATGTCGTCTTGACTGGCTTCGGAAAACGCATTGTTCATCATGACCATGCCGCTCAAATGTACATCGATTTCCGGGTGACCCTCTTCAATCTCCCTCGCCATATTACGCACAAAGGCAACCACTTCCGGCACTTCTGCCAGCGATTTCCCAGGCAGGTTGATGGTGACATTAACACCGGTCACGTGGGCCGTCGGTGAGATAATGCTACCCACAAGCAGGGGTTCTTTCAGGGCAATGGCTTTTTTAACTTCCAGATCCTCATTGGAAAGCGTGGAGGCATTGTTCACCAGGTTTTCGACGATGAGTTCATCCCCGTCCGCCCAACTGTGCTGAAAATTGGTGACAGAGTCCACCCGGAGGGAATAAGGGATCTGCCAGGCGGCCTGAGTCAGTTCCTCTACGACAGCCAGGGTTTTCCGGCTAAAAACCTTTCCGTTTTTGGGAGCAATGGCAAAAAGTACGTTGTCATTTTTTGTGTAGGTATTTTGAAGCAGTTCAAAGGCCTGAAGTTGCGGGTTGTCATCCCCGAAAAAGACCCGGTAGTCAGTTGAAAATCCGAGGAAGCGTCCACCGCTTCCAGCCGCCATCGTGATTCCGATGGAAACTAAAATGATCAACCATCGAAATCGGATTACTTGTTTTCCAAGACGCGCACCATCCATGATCTGTCCCTCCGTTTGATCAAGCAAACCTAAGCGCAGTGATCAATAATCATTGAATATATTCTAAAATATTTACAATCAAGTGAATTTTTTTTACTTTTTCACCAGCCCGAGAATAATAAGTGCAATCACCGCTTTTTCCGCTTTTTCCAGGTCCGCCAAAGAATGGTTGTTCATGACGACAAGCGGCGGATAATAAAAGTGGATGGTTGCATAGAGCACCGTTCCTGCCGTCTCCACGATATTGGGTACGTCGAATTCTCCCGTCCGATTGCCTTCGGCCAGGATTTCAGCAACAAACGAGCGAAGCGCTTCAATATGTCGGTCAACAACCTTCGGATGCTCTTGAGAAATAAAAGTAACAAGTTCAAATAGATGCGGCGCATTTGAGCATAAGTCATGCGTATGATGCAGGATTTCCAGAAAGAAGGCCTCAAGGCGGGCCGCCGCAGTCAGTCCCTCGCGTTGAAGCACGGCCTTTCCCGTTTTTTCCTTTTCACACATGCACTTCAAGGCAATTGCAACCCCGATCTTTTCTTTGTTCTCAAAATAGCGATAAAGATTGGCCGCAGACATAAAGCAATCTTTGGCAATCTCCGCCATCGTTGTTTTGCCAAATCCATAACGTCGAAAACGCACATCGGCAACATCAATAATCTGTTGTTTGATTTCTTCTGCGTCCTGCATAATTTGGAGTATAGGCCGCGCGTTGTGAACAGTCAATAAAATATTCATTATTTATTTCCACTCTGCTTGATATAAGTCTGTACATCCACCCCTCACTTTTTCTTGACCCCTGCGACTCTGAGGGGTAGAATTTAGAGTGTAAGGAAAGCATTTTTAAAAAGGTAAGCATTATGAAAGGACGGAAAACATTTAGATCGGCCTCCCGTTTTACAGCCCTCTTTCTCCTCTCCATTCTTTTTACGCAATACGGCCTCATCTGTATTAATGCTTCGGCTACGCCCATCCGGGAACAGGCCGAAGGCTCCATCGTCATTCAAAGTGATGATTCGGTCTCTATGGAAAATCACTGTGCAAATCAAACCGGCTGTGCCCATCCCTGCCATTTCACAACAATGAGCACACCCGATCAAAGGGAAGAAGCCTTCCTCCCTGAATCGTATCAAAGCTGTCGGGAGTCTATCTCCCCGCTTACGGCATCCCATGCCGTGTTCCACCCTCCCAGACTGTCGTAAGCACTTCGATAGCATCTTTTTGTCCGAAACTTAAATTTCTGGAAAAGGGAAAGTTCCGTTCCATTTGAGCGATTACCTCCTCTTTTCCAAATAAAGAACCTTCTGGAAGGCCTGAAAATGAAACAACGACTGTTCATGCTGCTTATGTCCATAGGCTTGTTTTCCATACTATCCATCGTCGGCAATACAGTCGAAGCGACGGATTTACCGGAAACAAGACTGGACTTAAACCAGCTCATCACTATCGCTTTTAAAGAAAATCCTCGATTACGCAGAGCGCGTCTGCAATGGCAGGCGACCATCGAACGCTATCCTCAGGTAACTGCCCTGGATGATCCGATCTTTCAAGTGGGTCATTTTATTGAGTCGGTGGAAACACGGGTCGGGCCGCAGGAGAGACAATATTCGATCGTTCAAAAGTTTCCCTTCCCAGGGAAACTTGCAGCAAAGGGTGCGATTGTCTCAAAAGCCGTCGCCATTGCCAAAGTCAAGTTGGAGCGGGAAAGTCGGGCTGTCATCACCGATTTAAAAGACGCCTATTACGAGTTGCTCTATAGCGAACAGGCGATTGAACTGACGAAGCAGAATCAAGACATCGTCGCTCATCTTGCAAGAATCGCGACGACCGATTATGCCGTAGATGGCACAACCTTAAATGATGTGTTTAAGGCCGAGTCTCAAGAGGCACAGTTGGCCTACGACCTCGTTCTTTTAAATGAATTCAGGGACACGCAGCGCACCCGCATCAACGCCACCTTAAATCGACCACCCGAATCTCCGCTCGGCAAACCGGCACAAATGCCTTATCAGACGATCTCTCAAAGCATAGAGGATTTCTACCGCTTGGGAAGCGCTGCGCAAGAGAATTTGAAGATCGCCCAGTTGAAAATCGACATAGGTGAAAAAGAGATTGCGCTGGCGAAACTCAAATCCCGTCCGAACTTTCAGTTAGGGATGAGCTATGTCGAAGTCGGCGAAGCCCTCATAAATACGCGGGAGAGCGGACGGGACGCCTACAAGCTCAACTTCGGGCTCACGCTTCCGCTTTGGTTTGAGAAAAATCGGGCCAGGCTGCAAGAGGCCGAATTGGAACGCAAGGCCGCAGTCTTCCATAAAGAGGCCCTGGAAAAGCAGCTTTTCACCCAAATCAAAATGGCCTATTTCAAGCTGAAAAATGCGGAGCGTCTCGTGCAGCTCTATCAGCACTCCCTCATCCCGCAGGCCCAGCAATCCATAGAAATTGCAGAAACCTGGTACAAGGAAAAGCAGGGCAGTTTCACAGGATTGTTGGAAGCCCAGTCCGTCTGGCTCAATTTCAACCTTGCCTTGCAACGGGCCTTGACCAATGTTCAGCAGTCTGTCGCAAAACTTGAAAAACTAACCGGTACTACTTTGCAGGTAAAACCATGGGAGGTAAAACCATGAGAGCTGAGACCATGAATCATAAAAAACGGATTTCCTTCGTTCTATTTTTCGGCCTGTTTTTAAGCTTGTTCGCCTCATGTACATCTTTCACAAATCAGCGGACTTATCGCGAGATGAAAGATGAATCAGAGGTCCCTGACACAGCTCAAAGATATCAGAACATTCGGCAAACAGAAGAGCAAACAAAGTCCATCACAAGCAAAAAAAATGAGGCAAATTCTTCTTTTTCAACACAGGCACAGAAGCTCGAAGCCATGAAAAAACGATGGTCTGAGACTCTTCACCTCGCACTGCCCGCTTCTCCACTTTTTGATTTCACAACAGAAAAGAGCCGGAAGATCCGGGTGATTGCCGAGACCGATGCCATCCAAAGCGCCCTTGAAAAAGGGATGGATCTTGAAAGCCTGCTTGCGATCGCAATCGTCCGAAACCCGAAACTGAAGGCGGCGAAGAAGCAGTGGGAGGCAAGCCTGGAACGCTATACACAAGCCACAGGTCTCGACAACATCCTGCGCCAATATCAGTCCTTTGTTGATGACCTTAATTTGAGAAGCTCTCAGATGCGGCACAAAGCGCCCATCATGAAGCGCTTCCCTTTTCCAGGGACTCTTGCTCTCAAAGGGGACATCATCGACAAAGAGGTCGCACTTGCCAAAGAACGCTTCAACATTGTCTTGAGGGATCTGATTACAGACATCCGGGTGACCTATGCCGCGCTTCAATACAATATCGAGCAGACAAAAATTACAGGCGAAAATCTGGAAATTCTGCGACAGCTTGAGGAAACCGCCTTTGTAAAATATGAAACCTCTAAGGCGAATTTCAGCGATGTCATCAAGGTTCAGGTCCGCATTGCCCAACTGGCGGACGACCTGCTGACTTTAAAGGATTTCAGAGAGACACTCATCGCCAAACTGGTGCAATGGCTCAACTTCAAGCACACATGGCAGCTCGGACCCCCTCGTCCCGTCCCATTGCGTGACACCTCCCTTTCTATTCAGGCAATCATCAGTTCGGGGCGGAAACACCAACAGGAAATCCGAATCGCAAGCTTGAAGATTGTAAAGACGAACCTCGCCATCCTCCTCGCGGAAAAACGTTTCTACCCGGATTTGACTCTGGGCTATAGCACCTTAGAGGCGGAAAAATCGGGTCTTCCTGCCCGTTTGAAAAAGGTCGAAACGCCCTTCTGGTTCGGTAAAAATGATGCCTATGTTCGGGAGGCTCGCCTCAAATATCAGGCCTTGTTGCAGAAACGCCAAGTGGTGGAAGACAAACTGGTCTATACAATTACAAACCTCGTTTTTCAGCTCAGCACGGCAAAGCGGGATGTCGATCTTTACCAGACTTCCCTTCTTCCACTTGCGCAGGAGGCCTTTGAAGTCGCGGAGACGGAATACCTGGCCGGAAAGGTGTCATTTTTGGATCTACTGGATGCCGAGTCCACCTGGCTGAAATACAAACTGCTCTATCACAAATCGATCAGAAACCAGAACCAATCGATCGCTCGTCTAGAACAGACAATTGGAAGGAGATTGCCATGAATAAAATGATCAAGACATTGTTGCTCTTCATCCTGATTGCCGGAGTCGGTGTCGGAGGCTACTTTTTCGGAACGAAACAGGCGGGCATGAAAGGCACTATGAATGGCCCCAATAATGGCATGACGCATGACGATGCGGTCGCACCGACTCCCGGGAACAAAGGCAAAAAAATAAAGCATTGGGTCGCCCCGATGACGCCCGGCTATGTCAGCGACAAACCGGGGAAGTCTCCGATGGGAATGGACCTGGTTCCGGTTTATGAGGATGACGACCAGAATGGTGGAATAGCCGCCGTTCCGGGGAGCGTCAAAATTGATCCGGTCACGATCCAGAATATCGGCGTGCGGACGGCCCTCATTGAGGAACGTCGGATTTCAAAGCGGATTCGCACCATCGGCATCGTCGCCTATGACGAAAAGTCAGTCGCTCAGATACAGACGAAAGTAGACGGATGGATCGAGAAACTCTATGTCGATTTTACCGGTCAGGCGGTGGATGACGACCAAATGCTCGCGGAACTCTACTCCCCGGAACTGGTTGCGGCACAGGAGGAATACCTCGTTGCACTGGATTCCGTGAGACAGGAACGAAGCATGAAACGGCGGGGTAGGGGGAAATCTATGCTTAGCGCTGCGAGGGCGAAGCTCGACTACCTGGATATTCCGATCCACCAGATCGAAGCCCTGGAAAGGGATCGGGAGATCAAGAAGACCCTTCATATCCATTCTCCCAATGCCGGGATTGTGGTCAAAAAACATATCCAGGAAGGCTCCCATGTGAAACCCGGAATGCCGCTCTACACTGTGGCCGATCTCTCCAAGGTTTGGGTCTATGCCGACATCTATGAATATGAACTCCCCTGGCTTAAAGAAGGTGCAGAGGCAAGGATGACCCTTTCCTACTATCCCGGCAAAACTTTTGTGGGGAAGGTCACCTACATCTATCCCTATCTGGAGGCGAAGACGCGAACAATAAAGGCCCGCCTTGAGTTCGACAACCCCGGCTTGGCGCTCAAACCGGAGATGTATGCCAATGTGATGATCGCCACGGGTACTGCAAAAGAGGAAGTCGCCGTCCCGACGGAAGCCGTCATTCGGAGTGGCGAGCGAAATATTGTTGTGGTTTCAATCGGAAACGGACGTTTTCTGTCACGAGATGTCATTCTGGGCGCGGCAGGGGAGGGTTACTATCAGGTAGCTTCCGGCCTTGCAGCGGGAGAGAAAGTGGTCACTTCCGCCCAATTTCTGATTGACTCCGAAAGCCGTCTGAGAGAAGCGGTCAGCAAGATGCTCCAACCGGACACCGACGAGACGGTTTCTGACCACGCTGAAATGGAAGGAATGACGGATCACTCTCAAATGGGGGGCAAAGGAGGAGGGAAATCCCATGAATGAAATCGATCAATCCGGTCTTCAGCAGAAAAGAAGCTTCCTGCAAGGCATCATTGTTTTTTCAATCAAAAACCGGGTGATGGTGCTCCTGGCGACCTTCGCTCTGATCGGATGGGGCATCCATGCCATACGGACCATCCCCTTGGATGCCATCCCCGATCTTTCGGACGTTCAGGTTATTGTCTTTACCGAATTTCCAGGGCAGGCCCCGCAGGTCATTGAGGACCAAGTGACTTATCCCCTGACCACCACAATGCTTTCCGTCCCTAAAGCCAGTGTGGTGAGAGGCTATTCATTTTTCGGTTTTTCTTTTGTCTACATCATCTTTGAGGATGGCACCGACATCTACTGGGCGCGGAGCCGTGTGCTCGAATACCTCAACTATGTTTCCAAAAAGCTCCCCTCCGGTGTCACGCCGACCTTAGGCCCCGATGCCACCGGCGTCGGCTGGATCTATGAATATACCCTCGAATCAGATCAACATGACCTCGCCCAGCTTCGGTCCATCCAGGATTGGTTTTTACGTTATGAGTTGGCGAGTGTTCCGGGTGTTGCCGAAGTGGCCAGCATTGGCGGTTTCGTCAAACAATACCAGGTTGAGATCGATCCGAATAAGCTGATTGCCTACAATATTTCCCTCTCAAAGATCAAACACGCCATTATGCGGAGCAACCGGGATGTCGGGGGAAAGGTGGTTGAAATGGCCGAAACCGAGTTCATGGTGCGTGGCCTGGGATATATCAAGTCCATCTCGGATCTCCAACTGGTGCCGGTCGGTGTCAACAAAAATGGGACACCCATTTTGATTCGGGACATTGCCGATGTCCATCTCGGCCCGGAGCTTCGTCGGGGCATCTTCGAGAAAAATGGCGAAGGCGAAGTGGTGGGCGGCATCGTGATCATGCGTTTCGGGGAAAACGCCCTCAAGACGATTGAGCTTGTAAAGGAAAAGCTGGAAAGCTTGAAAGGAGGGCTGCCGGAAGGGGTAAAAATTCTCCCGGCCTATGACCGCTCCGGTTTGATTATGCGGGCGATTGACAACTTAAAGGAAAAACTCATTGAAGAACTAGCTGTAGTCGCCATCGTTTGCATTCTCTTTCTACTTCATTTTCGATCCGCCTTTGTCGCCCTCGTCAGTCTCCCGCTCGGGGTGCTGATCGCGTTTATCATCATGTCGGCCCAGGGCCTCAACGCGAACATTATGTCACTCGGGGGGATTGCCATTGCCATCGGGGTCATGGTCGATGCCGCCGTCGTCATGGTCGAAAATGCCCACAAACATCTGGAACGGGACGGCGGAAAAAAACCGCACTGGGAAATTATTACGGAGGCAGCGATGGAGGTCGGCCCCGCCCTCTTTTTCTCGCTCCTGATCATCACCGTTTCCTTCCTGCCCGTTTTTTCTCTGGAGGCTCAGGAAGGCCGGCTCTTCAAACCCCTCGCTTTTACAAAAACCTATGCGATGGCCGCATCCGCCGTGCTGGCCATCACGATTGTGCCCATTTTGATCGGCTACCTGGTTCGGGGAAAAATCCCGTCTGAAGAGAGAAATCCGGTCAGCCGATTCATGAAAGCGCTTTATCGTCCGATTCTGGGCCTTGGACTACGTTTCCGGAAAGCAGTCGTCGTCCTCTCGCTCATCATCCTTGGCACGACGGCCTACCCCCTTATGCAGATCGGATCGGAATTCATGCCGCCGCTCAACGAGGGAGACCTGCTCTACATGCCGACGACCCTTCCGGGCATCTCGATCACCAAGGCAAAGGAACTGCTCCAGCAGACCGATCGGATTATCAAGACCTTCCCGGAGGTCCACCATGTCATCGGAAAGGTTGGACGAGCGGAAACCGCCACCGATCCGGCCGGACTATCGATGATGGAGACCACCATCATGCTGAAGCCGGAATCGGAATGGCGTCCGGGCATGACGGTGGAAAAATTGACGGAGGCACTCGACCGGGCCATTCAGTTTCCTGGACTGACCAATGCCTGGACGATGCCGATTAAGACCCGGATCGACATGCTGTCCACCGGCATCAAAACCCCGGTCGGGCTCAAGGTGGCCGGTGATGATTTGATGGTATTGGAACAAGTGGGGAAAGAAATCGAGGCCGTCCTGCGCAATGTGCCTGGCACCCTCAGTGTCTATTCGGAGCGGGTCGCCGGAGGCAACTATCTTGATTACGAGATCAACCGGGCAGAGGCGGCGCGATACGGACTCGGGGTAGGCGATATTCAGGATGTCATCATGACAGCGGTCGGCGGGATGAACATCACCGAAACCGTTGAGGGTCGGGAACGTTATCCGGTCAACCTCCGCTACCAGCGGGAGCTTCGGGACGACATTCACGATCTGGAGCGCATCCTCATTCCGACACCAAAGGGAGAACACATCCCCATCGCTCAGGTCGCAACCCTTAAGATCAAAAAAGGGCCACCCGCCATCAAGAGTGAAAATGCCCGTCTGAACGCCTGGATCTATGTGGATTTAAGGGGCATTGATGTCGGCACCTATGTTAAAGCGGCGCAGAAGGTCGTCGAGGAAAAGATCACCCTTCCTCCCGGATATTCGCTCACCTGGAGCGGGCAGTACGAATACATGGAGCGGGCACAGAAGCGACTCCAAATGGTCATCCCGATCACCCTTGCCGTAATCATGCTACTGCTCTACCTCAACTTCGGAAATATGACTCAGAGCCTCATCGTGATGGCTTCAATTCCCTTCGCCCTCATCGGCGGCATCTGGTTGATTTATCTACTGGATTACAACATGAGCGTTGCTATCGGAGTGGGCTTTATCGCCCTGGCAGGTCTTGCGGCGGAGACGGGGATTATCATGTTGGTTTACCTTGAAAATGCCTACAAGTCACATTGCTCTAGCGAAAACCCGAAAGGCGGCGATCATCTTATTGCATCCGTCATGCAGGGCGCACTTGAAAGGGTGAGGCCCATTATGATGACGACAGCGACAACCGTCATCGGCCTGCTACCCATTATGTGGTCCAGTGGCAGCGGCTCACAGGTGATGAAACGCATCGCCGCCCCGATGGTCGGTGGGCTGATTTCTTCGACCATCTCGGTGCTGATTGTCATTCCGGTGGTTTTTACGATTTGGAAAGGTTGGGGAATGCGGGGGAAATATGTTGCTTGATTATCCGGTAAAACTGGAGAGACGATGCCCCCGAAAGTATTCGCTTCCGAGGGCATCGACCTGGTTCAATTACTTGAAGGTGAGCGGGAAGCCTTCAAGTACGCCATTCGCTGTAGAGGATACGCTGACCGTTGTTTCAAGGCCGAGATTAATTAAAGCATTTTGGCCTCTAAATTCCCAGCTGCCTAGCATATCGACTGTTACGCTGCCAATGACTTGACCACCCACCGTCGCCCCTAAGTATATGGTAACGGTATTTCCGGACCCACCGATGGAAGAGGTCCCGCGGATTCGCCATTCACCGGTGTCGGCCTGAAACAGAGCCCTTTGCACAACAAGGTTATCCACGACAGGTGTTTCAACCGTGACGTTGACACTTCCAACGACTGCCGGAATAAAGCCGTCAGCAATCATGTAGGTGAAGGTATCCGCGCCGGAAAAACCGGGGGCTGGAGTATAAGTAAAGGTGCCATCCATATTGTCGGCAACGGTACCTCCTTTGGCGCTCGTGGGTGACACGGAGACAATCGTTAGCGTGTCATTTTCAGCATCGGTGTCATTACCCAGAAGAAACAGGCCTCCGAAGGTGGATTCGATGTTGACCGCAGTGGTGAAGATGTCGTCGGTTGTTACCGGCAAAGCATTTCCGGCAGCTCGTGTTTGTAGAACAACTGCAGGCGCTGCTGCCAGGGCCATGGCGCCTCCCCGGACGTCTACGCCACTGGTGGTCGTTGCGGTCCCGAAATCTGAAATGATGCTGTCGGTACAGGTTCCCGTGACATCCGCACTAAAGAGGTAAGCACCAAACTTCGGATCGGTGGCATCCGCAACCACCGGGGTCGAACCCAGCACAGCGCCGGTGTCGCTACGGCGAAGGGTCACCATGCCGGCGCCCGGGTCGTGAGTGGCGCCCAGCACAGTCCAGTCAGCGATGTCGCCGCGCTGCCGACATCTGGCTCTCAGAATACTCACTTCTGTCACACCGGCATTCACCAGAATGCCTCCAGAAACCTCAAGCAAGTAGAGGTGGAGATTACCTGTGTTGCCCATATAGCCCTCGGCTCCGGCTCCCACGCCGACAAGGTTCCCGAGCATAAGATTGACTTCGAAGCCCCGATTGGTCGTGGGATCGCTGACCAGACGGACATCGGAGTTGGGGTTCAGCAGGATGCCTCCGACCCGCAGTTCGTTGAGTGGGTTGTCGTCGGGGTCGCAGGAAGGGGTGAGGCACTTGTGAGTTGTTACCGCCGCCAGAATCACATTTTCCGAGGGTTCAAGGACCATATTCGTCGCTGTCACGATTCCCGTCACCGGATCAACCTCGGTCGCGCAGAGGCAGGTACCGCCGGTGAAACCCGGCATGCTCCGGCCCGGTAGCGGGGTGCCTACAAGCAGGGTGAGTGCATCGACGCCCTGTGTCGCTGCCAGGGCGTTGAAGTCCACGGTCGGCGAGGACATGGGCGTTCCCACGGGGATATTCATCAGGACGCCATTGACTCTGGCTGTGCGGCCCGCGACATCCACATCGCTCAGTGGGCCTTCGAGAAAACCAGGAATGACTTGAGCCCGTGTCGGTGCGGCAGTGATCACGAATAGAACGACTAAGACGGCCAGCTTGAAGCAAGTGAGGCCATTGTAAAACCTGCGATACCGTGTTGCCCTGCTCGGAACCGGGCTTGTACTTGCATTACACTGTATTACTCTGGAAGCGATTTGTAATTTCATTTTATATCTTCCTCCTTCTATACTATTTTAACCGACCTGTCTTGAAATGGGTGGTTTAGGAAGCTCTGATTAATTAGCGACAAGCAAAAGCTTTAATTTTCTCTGGTAATCCACTGCACCACAACTTCTGTTGGCGTTGTTTCTCAATCTTTGTCGCTTTGCTTCTCGTAATTGAGTTCTGCCGTTCCAGCAGACTCCCTTACGGGGTCCTGCACTTTTTTGTTGGACAACGGCGATGACAGGGCTGACTGGGTTTTGAGTATCGGAGCCGCCTGAAACAAGACCTTGCGGCTGGGTGGGTGGATTTGTGCTTGGGGTGTTTGGAGTGGACGAAGACCCGCTCCCGCCACAAGCAACACCTCCGATTAAGCAGAGCAATATCAGTGCACCTAATTGTAACTTTTGGATTCCTTTAACATGATTTGAGTGCTTCATTATTTTTCTCCTCAAATAAGACAACAAAATGTACCTTTGATGAAATAGATTCGCCTTATTTTATGCCATAAAATACTATATAGTCTGTATTAATGGTAAATAAGTACTATAATAATTTACCACATATCTGTAATTTGTCAATGAATATAATAAATAAGAAAGGAATGATGTCAAAAAAGCGAAGAATCAGGCAAGGCAATCTACAGTGAATGGATTCAGGGGAAAATTGAGGCCGATCATTGTGACTGCATGATTAACCTATAAAAATCAGTTGGGTGCATCAAGGACTTGTATGGATTTCTGTGTTCCAAGTGATTTTTATAGGTTGAAGCGCCCTATATTTCAGAGGCTTCTGAGAATATGGCAGAGGAGGCTGGTGTATTTGAATCTTCCCAGGGTCTCTCAAGACCGACCAATCACTTAGGGTCTGGAGGGCTGAGGGCTGCCCAAGGACTCTACATCCCCTGGCATACTGGTCCGGCAATACACGATGATGTTATTCACTTGTGTGTGCCGTTTCTGTAATAGGGGTGCTTTAGGTATTGTTCGCGTTTAGGTAGCGTGCTGCTTTTTCGAGGATGGAACGCTCGCTGCGGTGGGTTAGCATATCGAGTCCTTCCTGGATCGGGACCCAGCGGGCTTCGTCGACTTCCTCGTCGTGGTCTTCAACCTCTCCTTCGAGGTACTTCAAGAGATAAAAATGGACGGTCTTAAAGATCTTGGTCTCGTCCTGCCGGGAATAAAACCAGTATTGGATGCGACCAATCTTTTCCAGAATACGTCCCGTCGTTCCGGTTTCTTCCCGAACCTCTCTCAAAGCCGTCTCACGCAGGTTTTCACCTTCTTCGATAGAGCCTTTCGGCAGACACCAGACCAATCGCCCCTTTAAATTCTGATGGGAGATCAAAATAACCCGGGTCTGACCCTCGCTGGTCTCATAAATGACTCCTCCCGAAGAGGTGTGCTTTTTGGTTTTCATTGCTCGTATCCTAAGGGCATAGCGATGAAAAGATTAACATTTATGCCAAAAAATAGACAGACTTTTTTGTCCGGCGGATGCCGATGGCAATGGGGATTTGAAAACATACTAAAAATGCTCGTTAAAATTAGGACACTTTAGCTTGTCTACGGATACTAATTCTGGGTATTGACCGAATCGCTTCCGATAACGATCAATTTGATCTTTTAAGTTTCCTGGCCGGAGAGTCTATGTCATCTTTTGAAAAATGAACGATAGATGCTTTCTCGACCTCAGCCCAGGGGATCTGTTTCGAGAGTACCTCCCATCGCTTATTACTCCGAAGTTTTCCGCCGAAAGGCAGATAAAATTCTCAAAGGACAGCTGTTTTGGATTGTTTCTCTGATACATCTTGGCTCCTGGTACACGCTTTTTAGAGGCTTATGAGGTTTCCTCATGCATTTCGAACAGGACACTAAAAACTAAATCCTTTTAAAATCAGAAGCTTAAGTACTCTCCAGCAAGCCTTAGGTATTTCTTGACATTCAGGATGTCGGCGGATAGAATCGCCTCCACATTCCCCAGTAGCTCAGCTGGCAGAGCAGACGGCTGTTAACCGTCTTGTCGCTGGTTCGAATCCGGCCTGGGGAGCCAAACCGGGATAAAACCGGGCACTCCTCTAAGGGGTGTCGCTGGTTTCACCATTAAAAGTGCACTTGCCATGGCCACATAGCTGCCGGGCAAGTGCACTTTTCGTTTTACCACCCTGATTTCCTTTACCAGTAGCTTCAAGTATGCTTTCCAGAAGGTCGAAGACTGTTTCCATGCACGTAAGCTTCAAAGTAACAGGGTGGGGTAAAACTGTCCATTTTTACCCCACCCTGTCATAATGACGGCGATCAACTATCGATAGAACCAAAAATCCTCAGCCTTCAGACGATTCAACAGAATCAGATTCAAAAAGAGCAGAAACGAAGGTTTTCGCTTCAAATGGAATCAGGTCGCCTAGGTCTTCTCCGAGGCCGATATGCATGATGGGCACTGTATAGCTTTCGACGATGGGGACGACAATGCCGCCCCGCCCAGTCCCATCTAACTTTGTCAGAATGATGCCGCTCAGTCCAATGGCTTTTTGAAAGTGTTCGGCCTGTGAGAGTCCGTTTTGTCCTGTTGTTGCGTCTAAAACGAGAATGGTTTCGTGGGGTGCTTCCGGAATTTGTTTTGCAATGACCCGTCGGATTTTTTTAAGTTCTTCCATTAAATTATGTTTGGTTTGAAGACGTCCGGCAGTGTCGATGAGGAGATGGTCGATCTTCCGATTTAAGGCATGGCTTACGGCGTCATAGGCAACTGCTGAGGGATCGGCTCCAGCCTGATGTCGAATGACCTCCGCCCCGGCGCGTTTGCCCCAAATAGATAACTGCTCCCCCGCGCCGGCCCGAAAGGTATCTGCAGCGGCCAAGAGGACGGTCTTTCCCTCTGAAGTCAATTGTTTGGCTCGCTTACCGATTGTCGTTGTTTTCCCAACGCCGTTGACCCCGATAAAGAGAGTCACGTGAGGACTAGCAGAAACCTCTTGATGGGAAGGCACTTTCTCTAAAATATCGGTAAGCGATTGTTTTAGATGGTCTTTTAGAGTGTTGAGATCACTGACCTCTTTGCGTGTGACCGATTCTTTCAGATCCTTAATCAGGCGCATCGTGACCTTTACGCCGAGGTCAGCCCCAAGCAGGATTTCTTCTAACTGTTCAAAGACATCCGCATCACCGGTACCCAGGGTCTTTTTTTTCTGGAAGAGGTTCCCAAGGCCTGAGCTTAGGGCACGACGTGTTTTAGAAAGACCCGCCCCTGTTTTTTTCCAAAATTCGATGACAAGCCCTTCTACTGAGTGATCTCTTTGAAGATTAAATTTTCGCGTTCTTGCATCCGTTTTTCCTCTTCTGGAGAGCGCATGTGATCATAACCTAGTAGATGCAGGATGCCGTGAATGAGTAGGATCAGCAAGTGTGACGTATAGTCACGCCCATAGCGACGGGCATCCGAGGCTGTCCTTTCCAATGAGATCATGACGTCGCCTAAAAAGCCTGGGTGGAGGTCTCCCCCGATGCCTTCTCGCATGGGAAATGCCAGCACATCGGTTGCCCGATTGATCTGGCGATAGTCTCGATTATAGTGTCTGATCCGTCGATTATTGACAAAAACGAGTCCGATTTCTCCACCGTCAACCTGCTCGATCGACAAAACCCGTTGCGTCCAACAGGTAACTTCTTCTTGATCAAGCGGGAATTTCCGTTGTCGGTTTTGAATGGAGATTTCCATGATCATTACCCTGTAGGGGCGTATTGGAATACGCCTCTAGCCTTTTTTATATCCTTCATAAGCCTTGATAATTTTTTGCACAAGGGGGTGGCGAACCACATCTTTTTCAGTAAAGTATGAAAATCCGATGCCGGAAACATCTTTCAAGACCTGCTGGATTTCGACCAAGCCTGAGACTTGTCCGGGCGGCAGATCAATCTGAGTGACATCCCCGGTGACCACTGCCTTGGACTTCGGGCCTAGGCGGGTTAAAAACATAAGCATCTGCTCCGAAGTCGCATTTTGCGCCTCGTCCAGTATAACAAAGGCCTCCTTAAGGGTTCGACCTCTCATAAAAGCGAGGGGGGCGATTTCAATATCCCCACGCTCCAGCAGGCGTTCACATTGTTCAGGTGACAGCATGTCATAAAGGGCATCATAAAGCGGGCGTAAGTAAGGGTTGAGTTTTTCGCCCAAGTCTCCGGGGAGAAATCCGAGCCGTTCACCCGCCTCGACGGCGGGGCGGGCCAGGATAATCCGCTTGACCTCTTTTCCTTGGTAGGCCGCAATGGCCATTGCCGTTGCAAGATAGGTTTTTCCTGTTCCGGCCGGCCCAATGCCGATAACAATGTCATGGCTGCGAATATCATCTATGTAATGCTTTTGGGCCGAGGATTTTGGCGTGATCGATCCTTTTTTCCCAAGCAATGCAATCGATTCCTGGTAGGCAAGCTGGAAGTGACTCGGCTCAACCGGCTCTGTTTCTTTAATTTGTGCACAACGGATCGCGTAGCGGACATCCTCTTCGTTCAGTTGTTTGCCGCTATCAGATAGCTTGACCAGTTCGGAGATAAGGGCGCAGGCCCGACGGACCGATTCGGAATGACCCTCAATGCGGATCTTCTCGCCTCGGGCTGTAATTGTCAGTTCCAATGCCGTTTCAATCAGTTTGAGGTGGCAATCATAGCTGCCATAGAGGTGAGCCGTGTCCGTTCCTTGTTTAAGCTGGAGGGTTTCGGAAATCGAATTTTCTAAGGCTGCGATATCTCAACCTCATCAGCGAGGGGGGCGATCCCGCCTCTTGTTGTATGAAGTAACGTGCTTTTTGTTCCCGTGGCCCATCCGTTTTTCTCGTCAATGAAATGGACAGAAGTTAAAAACTGAATCGTGCCGGTGACCTGCTGTGTCCATGTTCTCCCCCCGTCAGAGGTGTAGAGTACTGCTCCCGAAGCACCGACAACCCAACCTGTCTGCTCATTGACAAAGTGGACATCCGTAAAAAATGCCTCACTGCCACTCTCTTGCTTAAGCCATGTTTGACCACCGTCGATCGTTTTTAATATGGTGCCGCCACCGCCGACGACCCAGCCGATTTTCGGACTAACAAAAGACAGGGCAAACAGATCAACTTTAACTCCGGTTAATTTACTTGCCCAATTTTTCCCACCGTTTTCTGTCGTCAGGATAAGTCCTTTTTCAGATAAAACCCAGCCATGATTTCTATCGGTAAAGTGAACGGCATTGAGTCCGGGTTTGAATTCCCCCTTGACTCTGGCCCACTTTTCACCGCCGTTCTCCGTCCAGAGCAAAACCCCCTTTTGGCCGGTTACCCAGCCGTGATCCGCATCAATAAAATGGACGTGAGTCAAATCTATTTTTCGCTCTTTGCTGGCCTGCATTGTCCATTTCTGCCCTCCATCGGTGGTATGAAGAATGACACCCTTGTCTCCAACGGCCCAGCCTAAGTGTTTGTCGACAAAAAAAAGGGAGACGATGAGGGCTTTTGTTTCAGTCTCTTGCAATTTCCAGTTTTGACCGCCGTCATTGGTATGAAAAATGACGCCCTTGTTCCCCGTGATCCAGCCATTTTGCGCATCCAGGAAAAAAGCGCCGCCAAGGGAAACGTCAACCTCCATTTCCCGAACTTCCCACCCGGTCGGGGCTCGCAATTTTGGCAGCGGAGGCGGCTTTGCGGGACAGCCCATCAGAAAGAGCACAAAAGTGGCTGTGAGCGTTGCGATGCTTCGTCTGAAAAAACGATGCCGGGATAGGGCCTGTGCTAACAAAGCTGTTTTCATTTTAGTTTCAATTGCTTCCAATGTTTTCCCTCGTCCTTGCTAAGGTAAAGCCCCTGCATCGTGCCGACGAAGAGGGTGTGCTGCTTGCCGGGATGAATCTGAAGGGTTGCGACCGAGGTAGGCGATTCGGGAAGATGTCGCCACGAGCTTCCACCATTGTCTGATCGATAAACCCCCTTATTGCCAGCCGCATAGAGTCTGTCTGTCTTAAGTGAATCAATGGCGATTTCTGAAATGAAGCCACCGTCAAGGCCGATATTTTGCGCTTTCCAGTTTAGTCCGGCATTGATTGATTTATAAATCCCTTTGTTGGTCGCGGCATAAATTGTATCGGTATTGTTTACATCATAACGGATGTTATTCACGGCCCATTCTTTGGTTTCCGGGTGAATGAGGCGCCACTGTTTTCCCCCGTTGGTTGTGGCATAGATCCCCTCTCTTGTTCCGGCTAAAATCTTTGTGCTGTTTTTCGGGTGGAAGGTCAGTGAAATGGCAAAACGACTGACAATGCCTCTGCTGATTTGTTTCCACTCGCTGCCGCTATTATTTGAAACATAAACCCCGTGATTGCTTGCGATGTAGATCCGATTGGCCACCTCGGGATCGACGATCACATCATTCACCGCCTGCGTGCCGACATTGTCGGTGAGACCCCGGCTGACAGGATGCCATTCCTCGCCGCTGTTGATGCTGCGGTAGACATTGTCACCGAAGGAACCGGCGAAAATAATGGATGAAAGGGAGGGGTTCACTGCGAGGCTTGCGATATTATAAGTGGTCAGTCCCTTGCTCATTCTCACAAAAGAAGCGCCGCCATCGGTGCTTCTGTAAAACCCGCCCCCGGTTGTTCCGGCAAAGACGATTTCAGGATTGCGGGGATGAAAGGCAATCGAAAGGACATTGTCTCCCCGCGTACACCCGAAAAGGGTAATCTGCATTAAAACAAAGTATGCTAAGCCTGCAAAAAAGGCCTTCATTTCACCCCTGAAAATACAGGCGGCATGGTAGCAAATCTTCTTTATTCAAATCAATTGGAGGTCTATAACCCAAGATCAGCGATAAGAATTGGTTGTAGGACAAATATTCACTAAAGGCGATAGATTTGGATTCGGCTGTAAGCAGCAGGGTATTGAAGCCACGCTTCTCAAATAATCAGTCATCAGGTGGCAGGAACCTGGAAAGCGCGAATCTGTTCCCGGAGACCATCCACCAGAGTTTCCTGTGCCTCTTCTTTCTCGATTTCTTCTTCGAGCATTTCGCGGAGATGGCGATTGAGTCCAAGCACTTCAATCAGTTTAACCAGAAAAAGTGCCGCTTCTTCTTCCCGGATTTCTTTGAGGGACTGAAGCAGCTCAGAACTCAGTGCGACCGTATATTCGCCAATTTTCATTGAGGCAGGGTAGACCGGGCTGTGTTGCTTTTGCATAACAATACTCATTTAAGATTTCTCCCTTCGCTACCATTCCCTAAAGATCTGACAATTGAGTGACAAGGCGGTCAATGTCTTCATTCCGATGTTTTTCCGTCACGCAAATCAGCAGGTGGTTTTCCATTTTTGAATAATACTTTCCGAGATCAATGCCTCCAAAAATATTGGCCTCTAAGAGTTTTTCTAAAACTTGATTAATGGGTTTTTCACATTTGATGACAAACTCTTTGAAGAAGGGACCATTGAAAGCCTTGCTATATCCTGGAAGGGCGGCGATTTTTTTCTGCGTCTCATGCGACTGTGCCAGACAAAGTGTTGCGACCTCCCTTAAACCCTGTTTGCCCAATGTGGCAAGGTAAACCGACGCGGCCAGGGCATTCAAGGCCTGGTTGGTACAGATATTCGATGTCGCCCGTTCCCGCTTGATGTGCTGCTCACGGGTTTGCAGGGTGAGACAATAGCCGGATTGCCCTCTTGAATCTGTCGTCGCCCCGACGATGCGGCCCGGAATTTGGCGGATCATTTTTTTTCGAGTTGCGAAAAATCCGAGATTCGGTCCACCGAAACTCATGGCGTTCCCCATCGCCTGTCCCTCTCCGACAGCAATGTCGGCCCCGTATTCTCCCGGTGTTTTCAAGATGCCGAGTGAGATCGGGTCCGCTGACACAACAAAAAGGCTTCCTTTTGAGTGAATCAAGTCAGCCAAACCTTCGAGCGCTTCGAGTCCTCCAAAAAAATTCGGCTGTTGAATCAATACCGCTGCGACCTGATCATCAAGCAATTTTTCGAGGTTTGCCATCGAAAACTGACCATCATTGATCTCAATTTCCCGGATACAGCTTCCCGGGAGGCCGGAAAGATAAGTTGAAACCACCTGACGGTGGTGGGGATGTACTGACCTTGCGATTAAAATTGTTTGTCGTTTTGTCAGACGCATTGCCATTAAGGCCGCTTCAGCCAGAGCTGATGCGCCATCATAAAGCGATGCGCCCGAAACTTCCATGCCAGTCAAACGGCAGACCATGGTTTGATATTCATAAATCGTCTGAAGTAGTCCCTGGCTCAACTCTGCCTGATAGGGGGTATAGGCGGTATAAAATTCGGAACGGCTGATGACGTGGTCAACCGTGCTGGGTATAAAATGGTCGTAACTGCCGCCGCCAAGAAAAGAAAGCATATCGTCCATGTTCCGATTCTTCCGGCTCAAATCAAGCATCTCTCGTCTCAGTTCCATCTGAGACAGGGCAGGCGGCAGACTGAGTGGCCGTTTCAGGCGAAAGGCTTCCGGAATCTCTAAGAGGGCCTCAAACGACGAAACGCCGATGGTCTCAAGCATTTCGTTTTGTTCGGCAGCGGTATTAGGGATGTATTCCATTTATTTTCTCCAGTCGTCGTCAAGGAAAAGCGAAATACTATAACCGAGAATCCTTCCGTATTGAAACCCTAAATTCATGATATTTTAAGAACAATCACTTTGTGATCAAGTTGTTCAATGTCTACCCGCTTCCTAAAAAACGGAGGCAAAGTCATTGCCAAACAAGGGTTCGTCTTATTATACTGAGAAACAGTTGATTCAGGGGGTGAATGAGCAATGGCCTTATTGGAAGTTGAAAAGCTCGGCAGTCCGATCTTAAGAAAAATTGCTGAGCCCGTTACGCTGGAAGAGGTGATTGATCCGCTTTTTCAAAGCTTTATTGATGATATGGTTGAAACGATGGAAAAATTTGACGGGGTCGGCCTTGCCTCACCCCAGGTTTCAAAATCCAAACAAGTCATCGTTGCACGCTCCAATACCAATGCACGTTATGCCAATACACCCGATTTCCCTCTGCTTGTCCTGCTTAATCCGAATATCACACCCTTATCCGATGTCATGATTGATTCCTGGGAAGGCTGCTTGAGTGTTCAAGATCTTCGAGGCAAGGTCTCTCGACATGCAAAAATTTCTGTTGAAGGCTTCGATAGAAGAATGAATCCGGTTTTTTTTGAGGCCGAAGGTTTTCTTGCGATTGTCATACAACATGAAATTGACCACCTCAATGGAAAGGTGTTTCTTGATCGCATGTCCGATCTTTCTACGCTCAGCCATCTGGCGGAATTTAGCCGCTATTGGATGCCACAATCGGCAAAGGCATAGAGGTGATATAAGATGAAACTGGAAGACAAACTTTTTCTCGATCAATATAAAGTTGACTCGGAATCTCATCTCAAAATCAAAGACTCCAAAGTCTGTCTTGATTGTACAGATAAACAATGTACCTGGGTTTGCCCCGCAGGGGTCTATAAGTGGGACAATGAGGCTAAACAGATCATCCTCGGCTGGGAAAACTGCATGGAAATGGGTGCCTGTGTCGTCGCCTGTAATCAATTTGACAATATTGACATGAAATACCCCAAAGGGGGCTACGGTATTTCTTATAAGTTTGGATAAATTATCGACTCGCTCTTAACGTACTTCCTTCTCCAAGCCGACAACTATGCGCGTTAAGATCACAATACAAAGGTTTAATCCGGACAAGGACGTCAAATCGCATCCGGAAGACTATTTTATTGAAGCTGGACGTGAAACCACTGTCCTGCTCGCTCTCCTGAAGATTAAATCAGAGATAGATGGAACACTGACCTTTCGCTCCTCTTGCCGGGCGGCGATTTGCGGTTCCTGTCTGATTCAGATCAACGGCATTCAAAAGCTCGCCTGCCAGACCTCCGTGTTTGAAGAACTCGACCACCACGGAAAACTCGTCATCGGCCCAATGGCCAACATGCCCGTCATCAAGGACATGGTTATCAAGATGGACCCCTTCTGGGATAAAATTAAAAAAGTCAGGCCCTATGTCGTCTCTCAAAAGGGTAGTGAAGCGGTGCCAAGCGAAGGACTTAAGACAATTCAAAAAGATCTACACAATGCCGATGCCTGTATTATGTGCGGCGCCTGTCTTTCGGCCTGTAACAGTTTTGAAGCCTCTCCACAATTTCTGGGTCCGGCTGCTTTAGCAAAGGCCTACCGTTTTCAGGTGGATCCTAGAGATGAAAGCCGTGCACAACGCCTGGACGATCTGCAGGGAGACGATGGTATTTGGGACTGCGTGCGTTGCGTTTATTGTGTTCAGGTTTGCCCCAAGGATGTTGCGCCGATGGAACAAATCATCCGACTTCGCAGGAAATCAATCGAGTCAGGATTAGGGAATTCGATTGGAGCACGACATATTACCCAGTTCGTCTCGATTGTCGGTGAGAACGGGCACTTAAATGAATCCCGTCTTCCCCTGATGATGTTATTGGGAAACATCAGCAAACTGATTCAGATGATCCCGCTTTCTGTCAAAATGTTTTTCCGGGGTAAGGCGCCTATGCCTTTCGGTGACCCGCAACCCGGACACAAAGACGTCCGTTCCATATTTAAAGGAAAAAATAAATGAAGGTCGCTTATTACCCCGGTTGCGCCGCTAAAGGGGCCACACCGGAACTCCATCAATCCACAATGAAAGTTGTTGAACGGATTGGTCTTGAAGTTGAGGAACTGACTGCTTTTAACTGCTGTGGTGCCGGCGTGATCGGAGAAGCGGATCCCGACTTGGCCTACACATTAAATGCCCGGACTCTTGCGATCGCAGAGGGCCTTCATCTCGACATCATGACGGTTTGCGGTACCTGCCAAGGGGTCTTGGGCGGGGCGAATCACGATTTGCAAAGTGATAATGCCTTGCGGGAGCGCATCAATCGAAGATTAAAAAGTACGACGGGGCATTCCTACAACGGCACAGTCACTGTAAAGCATCTCCAGTGGATTCTCGTCAAAGATTTCGGTCTTGATGCCCTGAAACCATTCATCACTCATCCGCTCACGGATGTCTCCATCGCGGCCTTTTACGGCTGTTATATCCTGAGGCCCGACACTTCCTCGCAATTTGATGACTGGGAAAACCCGACTTCCCTTGAAAAGCTGATCAAAACAATCGGAGCCTTTCCCGTCGAATATGACGGTCGGACAAAATGCTGCGGTTTTCCAGTCTTCTTAGAGAAAGAAGACATTTCAGTCGGCCTCGTAGAGAAACGCATAGGAGAGGCTAAAGCGTGCGGAAGCGATGCCATGGTCACCCCCTGCCCCCTTTGCCACATGGGTCTCGATTTTAATCAGGCAAAAGCTGAAAAATTACATCAGAAACGCGAAGCAGGCGCTCAGCATAAACTTCAGATGCCCATCCTTCACCTACCGCAATTGCTGGGTCTGGCAATGGGCTTTTCCCCCGAGGAACTCGGCATGAAGCGCCATCTCGTTTCGACCACACCACTCATTCAGAAAATCGATTAAAAAGAGGAGAAAACATGACTCAATTAAAACCCGGAGATGACGCGCCTTCTTTTTCCCTGTGCAAAGGGAAAGGAGAAACGATTGAACTTGAATTCTTTAAAGGTAAGAAGAATGTTGTGCTTTACTTTTACCCGAAAGACAGTACACCGGGCTGTACGACGGAGGCCTGCGATTTTCGGGATGCAGCCGAAGGGCTGGATCAGGTCGGTACGGTCGTTCTCGGCGTCAGCCGAGATTCGCTTAAATCGCACCAAGGTTTTTCAGAGAAACAGCAACTTAATTTCCCCCTGCTCAGTGATCCGGACGCTGAAGTTTGCACGGCCTACGGAGTTTATCAATTGAAAAAAAACTACGGGCGTGAATACATGGGCATCGTCCGTTCAACCTTCATCATCAACAAAGCAGGGAAGATCGTCTGTGCCATGTATGGCGTGAAGGTCAAAGGACATGTCGATGCGATTTTAACGATATTAGAAGCGCTTTAGACTTGAAAAAACCAGTTTTAAAAAAATTGACATGCCTGAAAACCCCATGTTATATAGGATTGACTTGTTTGAAAAAATTATCATTTTAAGGAGAGGGGAAAGAAAACGATGGCACTTTTGATTACGGATGAATGCATTGCCTGCGCTGCTTGTTTGCCGGAATGCCCTAACGAAGCAATCTTTGAAAATTTGGAGGATTGTGAAGCCGAAGGACTTGAGGTTACGGGGGAAGAAGAGGGAGAAGATACTGAAACTCAAATGTCATATGTTGACGGTGACAATATCTATGTGATTGCCTATGATCGCTGCACGGAATGTGTCGGCCACTTTGATGAACCACAATGCGCGGCGGTCTGCCCTGTATCGGATTGTTGTATTTCCGACCCGACCTATCCAGAAACATCAGCGGTTCTTTTGGATAAAGTCAAAAAGCTCAATCCAGATAAAGATATTGATGAAAGCCTGGTCTGGAGCGGCGTCCGCAACTAATCCCGTCCTGGAAGTAATAAAAACAAAAAAACCCCCGAAGATCCTTTCCATAAGGTCTTCGGGGGTTTTTTTGTTTTTACTTGATTAATGAAAGGAACTACAGTCTGTTTTTGAAACAGACGACCAAATCTCTAACGGAAATAATTCCGACGATCTTTTCATGCTCGGTAATCACAAGATGTCGGATGCCTTTATTCGCCATCAGATCGTTCGCCTCTTTTGCAGTCTCGTCAATATCAATTGAAATGATCGGGCTACTCATAATGGACACTATTCGGCTTTTGTCCGGATCAAGGCTTGCCGCGATGCCCAAACGCACCAGATCTCCCTCACTGATAATGCCGATCTTTTCCTCTCCTTCACCCACCAGTAAGGAACCAACACGCTGATCGCGCATCTGCACAGCGGCCTCCCGAAGCGTTGCCTCTGGAGAAATTGCTTTGATCTCACGTTTCATCAGTAGTGCTAATGGTGTCATGTCCTCCTCCAAATCGAATACAATTGATTTTTTTTACAAATCTGACGACACAATATATCAAACAAAGTCAGGAATCAATTTTAGCGACCAGCATCTCAGCACGGCAAATGAGGCGTAATATCTTGATTCAAATGACAAAAACATGCATAGAATGACCGGCAACCTAAACTCAAGGAGGAGTGCTGATGAAATCGTATCGAAAGGAGCTTTGGTTTAACATCCCGACCCGGCGAGCTTATATCAATATTTCTCAAGATGTTCAGGGGGTGATTGATAAAAGCGGGATTCAAGAGGGACTTTGCCTCGTCAATGCAATGCATATTACCGCCTCCGTTTATATCAATGATGACGAGCCGGGGCTATTAAAGGATTATGATGATTTTTTGGAGCGAATCGCTCCACATGAGCCGATATCACACTATCGCCACAACCAAACGGGTGAAGACAATGGTGATGCACATATCAAACGACAACTCATGGGTCGAGAAGTCGTCGTAGCGATCGCAAACTCGATTTTGGACCTTGGGAGCAGATTTTCTATGGGGAGTTTGACGGTAAACGCCGGAAACGAGTCCTGGTGAAAATTATCGGAGAGTAGCCGCGGAGTCTTATTTTTCGATTCCCTCCTTTTTCGACGCTCTCTTTCTTTCTACTAATTGTGCAGACCTGGGTCCGCCATTTTGATGAATAAAGGCGTAGGCTTCAGCCTCTTTATGAATTGTGGATAATTCGGCAGGGGTAAGCCATTGCAGTAGTTTGGCGTTTTCTTTGTTTTGACTGGTGTTCGAGACAGTCGTGTTGTCGGTGCAGATTGAAACCGGTATTCCATATTCCAAAAATTTCAGAATCGGATGCGGCTCTCCTAATTTAACCGCCCCGGTTTGATAGTTTGAGGTATAACAGCATTCAATCATTATCTTGTCTTTTGCCAGCCGTTTCAAAAGCGCCTTATCCTCAATAGCGGAACAACCGTGGCCGATCCGACTGGCACCCAAGACATCAATTGCCTCCCAGATGGACTGGGGGCCTTCGTCTTCCCCCGCATGAATGGTGAGGTACAGACCTCCTGTACGGGCAATGTCGTAGGCTTGACCAAATAGCCGAGCAGGATTGCCTCTTTCTGCTCCGGCAATATCAAAGCCGATGACGCCGGTTCGCTCATGGAGTGATTGTGCTTCAGAGATGGCCTGACGCGCCAGGATCTTCGCAATATGCGGCCCTTGATGTCGCATTGCAATGACAATAAGGCCGATCTCCATCGGGAAGCGATTTTTTGCCTTGTTGATGCCGCTTAAAACGGCACTGATCGTCTGTCTCAAGGTTAGACCGGAATAGGTATGGATAATGGGAGCGTAACGAAGCTCTAACAGGCGGACATTGTTTTTATAAGCCTCTGTGACAATTGATTCAACGGCATAGGCGATGTTGTCATAAAACTGCGTGATCCAGAGAGGATAATGAAACTTGTCGAGGTATTTGAGCAAGGCTCCCTCTTCGCCCTCCTGAAGGACCAGGTGTTTTTCCATCTCTTTTTTGGTTTTAACGGGATGAAGGCCATGCTTTTTCATCAGTTTCCATGTCACATCAAGAGGAATCGACCCATCGACATGTTGGTGGAGTTCCACCTTCTCAATTAAAGAGATGTCGCTTTTTTCACTGCGCGGCTTCATTCCTTCTTCCTGGCCTTTTTGCTTTCTTCCTGTAATTTCCAATAACGGTAGGCCAGATATGGATCCCACATCGCCCCGGTCGCGCTCATGACCGCATCGACTCCGAGATTAAAATAGTCTTGTATGTCTTCCGCCGTCATTGCCCCTCCGACACCGATAACGACGAATTCATAGCCTTCTTTTTGGCGGAGATGGACCAGTCTCGCCGCCTGGTCCATGGCGCATGTTTTAATCGCAGCCCCGCAAACACCCGATGTCAGCCGACCCTTTCCCGGTAGCGCAGGTGATTCATCCGGCTTAACAATTTCAAACGAGAGGGTATTAACCGATGCGATGCCTTCCACATAGGGCGCGTTGGCGGAAATGACCTTTTGAAGTTTTAAAATATCGGGAATATAGCCAATCTTGATTAAAAGAGGGATAGATCCGATTCTTTTTTTTACCAGCGCTGAAACCTCGGAAGAGGCTTCCGGATCGCAAAAAAGCGCTCCTTCCCGCCCGACGACATTTGGGCAGGAAAGGTTGATCTCTATCATCTGAGCCCCTGCCTCCACGGCCATTGCTGCCGCGTCGGCATAATCATCGGCCAGGCGATGCCTTTGTCCCGGTGTGCCAACGACACTGACAATCAGTATTTGACCCGGATTCAGGCCTGCTTTTGCTTTGACCACATCTGCCTGCCAGACTTCGGGTGCCTGTGAAGGCATCCCGAAGGAATTGGTAATACTTACTTTCCCGGCTGGAGCGCCCCTGTCTTCCGGCAAGACGGCGAGACGCCCTCCAATGTCCTCCTCGGTGAGTGCTTCCTTGATATCCAATAAAAGACAATTCGGTGCTGGATGGCTGGGACGGGTACAGGTTCGAACTGTTTTATAGACAAGCAGGTCAAAGCCGAGACTTGCGTAGGATGTCACCCAATTAGCATTGAGTAGAGGACCGGCGGGTACTCCCAATAGGGAATTAACCTTAAAATCTAAGAATGAATGTTGCTGAAGAATACTTCGTTCAGGTAAGGCACCATCAAAAAACGGGCCTAGCCGATAGTTCTCGTCGTAAGAAAGATCAATTCGGTAAGTCGGTTTCGAGATCATTTTCATTGAGTTTATACCACCCGCATAAATGGAGCAAGCAATCCCCTGCTTCCTTAAAAAAAAACTTGATAGGAAAAGACAGACAGGATATCATTTCTCTTGTGTTTTTAGAAATAGGCATCAGTAACAGACTTGTCTTCTCTCAGATCGAAGCACTCGAAATCCGGAGACACCTTTTCCTCTTCAGATCTGCTACAATTAGCTTTCAACGCACCTCACCTCGGCTTTAAACCAGGCTTACTTGTGGGAAAACGCTTGTTCGACCTCTCAGTTGCTCTCTTCATCCTCACCCTTTTTTCACCCCTCTGCCTCATCGCCTTCATCCTCATCCGAATCTCTTCTTCCGGCCCGATATTATTAAAAGAAAAGAGAATTGGTAAGGGGTTTCGCAGCTTCAACCTTTACCGGTTTTGCTGCGAAAGACGACAGATCCCGAGAGAAACGGACTCTCAGGTGACAAATAAATTTCCTTTGATCCCCTTTCTTCAAAAACAGGCATTCGGCATAAAGTTTGATACGCTTCCGACCTTCCTGAATGTCTTGAAAGGCGAGATGAGTCTCGTTGGCCCACGCCCCCAAAGCCCTGTATATGTTAAGAAATTTAAGGATGCGTATCAGACGATACTATCGGTTGCACCTGGAATGAGCAACCTTTCCCCGATGGCATTAGCAGAAGAGGTCTCTTCTTTTGACCCTAGTGAAACATGCGAAGGGAGTGATCCAATCACAATAGGCAATTTCCCTCCCTTGCTTCCTAAAGAACTTAAATTAGCAAAGGCTTATGTGGAAAACCAGTCTTTCATCCTTGATCTGAAAATTCTTTTTACGACACTGAGTCAGTCCATCCTTTCCTCCCCGTCATTTTTTAGAAAAACCAACGAAAAGGATAGAAGATGTCTTCAAGACGACATCTTCAACTCTCGAGCTCAAATTATCTTTGTTTCTCATCTCTTGGCCATCCTAATCTGTAACTATATGGCATTTTTGCTTCGCTTTGACGGGAAAATTCCAAATGCAACCTTCGACCTGTTTTTAAAAACTTTGCCAATTATCGTATTTGTTCGCCTGGGCGCTCTTTACCTTTACGGCCTCAACCGGGGTTTGTGGCGTTATGCCGGACTGCGGGACCTACTGAATATTGTGTGGGCCATTTTCAGTAGCACCCTTTTCATCTACGGTACTTCCATCTTGTTTGGATGGGGTGGCTACCCCAGATCAATCTACCTGATTGACTCGATTTTACTATTGGTCGTTTTGTCGGTACTCCGTAGCGCTAAGAGAATATATGCCACCTTGATTCAGACGGGGATCGCCTCAAGACGGATCTTGATTGTCGGGGCGGGTAACGCCGGGGAGATGATCGTTCGAAACATGAAGCAGGATCGACGCTACGACAGCCTTCCGGCCGCCTTTGTTGATGATGACATCGCAAAACACTCAAAAAAAATCCACAATACCCGGGTCATCGGAAATATTTCCGAGATAGAGCAAGCCGTCGAAGAGGTCCATGCAAATGAGATATTAATTGCCATTCCTTCGGCCTCTACCACAGAGATGAAAAAGATTATCAAGTACTGCAAACCACTCAATCTCCCCATTAAAACCCTGCCCAACCTATCCGACATGATTCATGGGAGAATCTCAGTGAATGATATCCGTCCACTCGACATTGAGGATCTCATCGGCAGGGCCGAGATTCGTATACAGGATCCGGAAGTCGCAGGGCACATCCGGGGGAAAAGAGTCCTCATCACCGGAGGAGGCGGTTCAATCGGTTCAGAGCTTTGCCGACAGGTCGCATCCTTTCGGCCGGAAGCCTTGATCATTCTTGAAAGAAACGAAAACAACCTCTACCAGATTGAGATCGACCTGCTCGAAAGATTTCCGGACCTCTCACTGAAAACCGTATTAGGTGATATTTGCGACATCAAAAAAGTGGATCAAACCTTTTTTGACCTCCGACCTCAGATTATCTTTCATGCTGCGGCATATAAACATGTGCCGATGATGGAGAGAAGCCCTCTCGAAGCAATCAGGAATAACATTCTCGGGACCTATCAGTTGATCACGGCCTCAGACCGGCATCGTGTCGAAACCTTCGTCTTGATCTCGACTGATAAAGCCGTCTCTCCTTCAAGTGTCATGGGCGCAACAAAGCGCGTTGCCGAAATGATGGTCCGTTATTTTGATGATCAATACCGAACCAAGTTGGTTTCAGTTCGATTTGGCAACGTACTGGAAAGTAACGGCAGCATCGTCCCGATTTTTAGAGACTTGATCAATAAAAGAAAGCCACTCAAGGTCACCCACCCGAAGGTCCAGCGATATTTTATTTCACTGCCCGAAGCGGTTCAGCTGGTGCTGCAATCTTCCATTCTTGGTGAAGGTGGAGAGGTTTTTGTGCTCGATATGGGAAAACCGATCAAGATCATTGACTTGGCAAAAACAATGATTACCCTATCCGGGCTCACGCCTGAAGCTGACATCCCGATTCAGATCATTGGCCTACGCCCGGGAGAAAAACTGCATGAAGGACTGTTTGAGGAAAGCGAAGTCGTTGTTCAAACCCGGCATGAAAAAGTCCGGCTCGCAACAGGAGAAAAGGTCAGTCTGGATTTCCTCGCCTATATCGAACAGTTTTTAGAAATGGACCATCAGACCGCCCCTTCAGAAATCAAATCGCTTTTAAAAGAGCTGGTACCAACCTGCCAATGGGAAGGAAAACCCGCCCCTAAAGTCACATTGACTTAGAATATCTCACCCTGTCATTGCGACAGACTAAGGTCCAGTAAAGCGGCTGACGCCGCCGAAAGATCCGAACCATTTATTCCCGTCATCATCAATAGCAATTGAAAAGACGTAGTCTCCAAAGAGACCGTTCATGCGATTAAGGGTCTTGAAACTTTTCCCGTCAAAACGGCTGACCCCTTTATTGGTGCCGATCCACATGATGCCCTTCTTGTCGATCTCAATGGCATTGATGATGTTGCCGGAAAGTCCGTCATCCATCGTATAATTTTTAAAGGTCTTGCCGTCGAAGCGCGACAGCCCCCCACCCCAGGTGCCAAACCAAAGAATGCCTTTTTTGTCGATTGCGGAGGAGATGACATAGTTGGGATTGACTTCTTGGTTTTCTCGCCCCGATCGTAGATGATGCTCTCCATCTTCCTCGTCATAGCCTTCGCCTTCAGGCAGACTTTTTAGCTTTTCTTTGAGTGAGGCCCCCAGACCATCTGCATGAGTCCAGCCTTCCCATTTTTTCCCGTCAAAGCGGTTGACGCCTCCTTCGGTTCCAAACCAGAGTACGCCGGAAGGCTCTCGTTCAATGGTATAAACCCACTTGTCAACGAGTCCATCGGCCATCGTGTAGGTATGAAAACCCTCTTTTTTTGCCCGGCTTGCCCCCTTCCAGGTTGCCGCCCAGAGTGTGCCGTCCGGCTCAAAAAGAAGATCGTAAACCCAAAGGTCTCCCAGTCCGGTTTTGGGCTTATAGCTTGCCCAAGCGGTCCCGTAACCTTTATTTCCGTGTCCGTAGGGGGTAAAAAGTTCCCAGTTTCTGCCGTCGAAGCGAACCAGTCCACCGCCGTAGGTGCCAATCCAGACATTCTTTTTTTCATCTGTCCGGATCGCCACAATGACGTTAGAGAGCAGCCCGGACCGGCTGGTATTAAAAACCTGAGGGCTTTCCTTTTTTCGATTAAAGCGGATCAGACCATTTGATGTCCCAATCCAGATATCATCACCATTGGCATGTAAGGCCCGGATGACGACCTCTCCGATCGACCAGCCTGTCCACCGGGAGTCCATTCCGCCGGGAGGCAGGGGCGGCGGGACTTGGGACCAGGTGAGCGTGAAAAAGAAAAGGACGAAGCCTAGGCTGGAAAGGAAAGCCCGTTTCAAAATTCTCCCCATTTCAGCTTTTGGCGAAGGACCTGGTAATAGTTTCGATTGGGTGAACGGATCATTTTCAGGCGCTTCTCTGAGCTTGTAGTATGAATTTTGTCATTTGCAACAAGGGGAAAACACTCCTGCCCGTCAAACATGGCAATCGGACCCTTTTCATCTGTGATTAAAGAGACGGTGACCTTTGCTGTACTGGGCACAACAATGGGTCGGTTTGTCAGCATGTGCGGAGAAACCGGTGTAAGCAAAATGGCATCAACGGAGGGGTGAATGATCGGACCACCGGAGGAAAGCGAGTAGGCTGTGGATCCGGTGGCACTGGAAATAATCAGCCCGTCCGCTCGAATCGCTGTAACAAATTGATTGTCAATGGTAATGTCCAGATGGATGAGTTTTGACAGCGCCCCTTTGTGAATAGTGACATCGTTGAGCACGGTGGCTTGAGGGAGACGTTCACCTTCCCGTTCCACAAAGGTCAGCAGGGTTTGACGTGAATCTTCGAGGAAACCGTTTTTAAATATTTCCTCAAGGGTGCTGTAGAGTTCATCAAGGGTGATCTCGGTTAAAAACCCCAGGCTGCCGAGGTTGACCCCGAGTACGGGGATTTCTCTTCCTTCAATACAACGCGCGGCAGAAAGAAAGGTGCCGTCTCCGCCGAGCACGATGAGCAGGTCAAGCCTTGAACTCGGGCGTTCTCCCCGGAGTGCATTGATGAGGAAGATTTCTTTGTTTTTTCCTTTAAGCCAATCGACCAAGTCACTGCGAGTGACTTTTCCTTTCGGGTGGTTTGGTCTTAAAACAATGCCAATTTTCTTCATAGGCCTCAGCGTTTGGCTCACGGATTGATCAAGAAAATCGATTTTAACCATCCATTTTTTCTTTGTCAACGCGGGCTAAAGACAGGCTGGAGGATAAGGACTAAGAGCTTCTCACTCTTCCAAAGATTTTTCTGCGGCGGGCTTGAGTAGCGTTTGAGGCCTAGGAACGGATGCATTTGTGTGGCTTCCTTTTCGAAGGCCTCGGCTGACTTTTAATCCGGCACACATGATTGCCGTGCCGGTCACAATATAAATAGGGGCAAAATAAGCTTGCAGGGGGAGATCATTCCCTGAAGTCTCCCGGAGAATAAGAGAAAGACGGTAAGCCCAGATAGCGAGAAGAACGGAGCCGGAACGAATCAGCCTGATGGCGCTGTTTTTATTCATTGCCTTTTTCCGCATTGCCACCTTCAGGATTGAAGTGGCAATCCAGACAGAAAGTGTGGCGACGAGCAATTGTGGTGCAAAATGTTCATTTCCTTCATGAGTTCGAATGACTCGATAGAGACGAATAGAGCCTACAAACAAAAGCAACCATCCTGATCCAAGTAAAAACCGCTGAAAACGCACAGACACTCAGGTGACCTCCTTGCCAAAAGGAATTAATCATAGCACCTCATCTTTTACAGTGACAAGCAAATCTAGACAGGTATCGCCTGGAGAAGGCCTTAAAGTGAATGAAAATAAATGCTTGCATTCGAAGCAGCAAGAACGCTATACCCCTTTGCGCGTGTGACATGCACCCCGTAAAAACAAATAAAAACGGAGTCAGAAACTTAAAATGAAACCCTGTATCGCGATTACAATGGGGGATCCTTGCGGCATTGGCCCTGAAGTCATATCGAAGGGTCTGCGTGACGAACATATATACCAGTACTGTCAACCATTCGTTATTGGAAATGGCGAGCAGATGAAAATTGCCGCTTCCCATTTTTCTCCATCTCTTTCGATTGAAACAATCACTGATTTATCGAAGGCGCGGTTCAAACCGGGTATTTTAGACGTGCTCGACAATAAGGCCGCTTCGATTAATGCACCCCTTTCATACGGCACAAGCCATCCCGGTGCGGCTTTAGCCGCACTCAACGCCATCCGGCAGGCAGCGGGAATGGCGATAGCTAAGGAGATTGACGCCGTAGTTACTGCGCCAATCAATAAAAAGGGAATGCGCGAGATCGACTTTCCTTTTCCGGGACACACGGAGTTTTTCGCTGAAGCAGCCAAGACCTTACGCTTTGGCATGATGATGATCGGGGATCGCCTTAAAATTATGCTGGCATCCATCCACTTGCCTTTGAAGGAGGCCATTGCGTGCTTGAACCCGGATCATCTTACCAAAATGATTCGACTGACCCATACAGCGCTCAGAGAAGACTTCGGCATAGAAAGCCCTCGCATTGCGGTTGCGGGTTTAAATCCTCATGCCAGTGAAGGAGGACTCTTCGGAGATGAAGAGGAAAGACTCGTTTCTCCGGCGATAGAATCTGCGGTAAAAGAAGGGATGGATGTCAGTGGACCCCATCCGGCAGACACGCTCTTTTATCATTTACGGCAGGGACGATTTGATGCAGCCGTCGCGCTCTATCACGATCAAGCCCTGATTCCAATCAAGCTGCTTGCTTTCAGTCAAGGGGTGAATGTCACCGTAGGTCTTCCTTTTATCCGAACCTCAGTTGACCACGGAACAGCCTACGATATCGCGGGAAAAGGCATCGCCGATTCCGGCTCCTTTCAAGAGGCGCTTAAACTCGCAGCAAAAATGGCCTATCATCGCTATCCGAAATTCAACAAAGACAATCTGGATTTTATTTAGCCTCTTTCCGACGACCAAAGCTTGAGAGAAAAAGTGAATACAGTGGAAAGCTTAGGATTCATTCACCCTAAAAAAAAGTGGGGGCAGAATTTTCTGATTGACCCGAATATCAGAGAAAAGATTCTTTCTTGTGCCGGGATTTGCGCAGGCGAAACGGTGATCGAAATTGGACCCGGTCGAGGGATCTTAACAAAGGCTCTGCTTGATCGAGCTGCGCGAGTGACTGCCATTGAGATTGATCGAGATCTTATTGCCGTGATTCGCAAGGCGCTTGAATCGCCTCATGATCATGGAGAAAAAAAGGATAAGCTCACCTTGATTCACGGGGATGCACTCGATTATGACTATCAGAATATTTCGTCGCCCTACAAAGTGGTCGCCAACCTGCCCTACAATATTTCGACACCCATGCTATTCCGCCTTCTAAAAGAAAAAAATAGAATCTCACGTATGGTGCTGATGCTACAAAGAGAGGTCGCCGAGCGGATTTCTTCCTCCGTCAGAGGTAAATCTGTTGGAGACAAGTCATCAGGAAGCAAAAAATCCTATGGTGCGCTTTCAATCATCATTCAATATTACGCCGATGTGAGAACTGCTTTTTTTGTCTCTCCCGACTGTTTCCGCCCACGCCCCAAGGTCGGCTCAGCAGTTATCGTTTTGGAGCCCCTGCCCAGTCCCAGGATTCCAGTCCGAGACGAGGCCCTTTTTTTACGCATCATCAAAGGGGCCTTTCAACACAGAAGAAAACGGCTTGCCAACGCGCTTTCCTGCGCGGGCTTCGATGGCGTTCTTGTTAAATCAGTGCTTGAGCAGATAAATTGTGATCCGAAGCGGAGAGGGGAAACTCTCTCTATGAGTGAGTTCGCAAGCTTGTCCGATGCAATGAGTTTGAGACAATAGTTGTGTCTCAAATGACAATCGGGAAGCTTGGGCGGTAAGCGCCTCCTTCGCTCCTAAGAACTGTACACGCTGACTTCACCGTTTAGATTTTCATACCCCGTGCGGGGCAGTTCATTAATTTTATTTGTCTTTGAGAACGTCCCCTAGTGCTTCATAAGCTTCCGAGGCTTCTTCCCACTTCACTGTCTCCTGGTCAATGGTTTCTTTGAGCTGATTGTGACGGGTCATGATGTCGTGGAAACGATCTTTATCCTGATAGACTTCCGAATCCGATAGCTGGGTGACGCAGGCATCGTATTCTTTAGTCAAAGCATCCAGTTTTTTCTCAAGCATTGTGATTTTTTTTGAAAGTGACTGGCGGGCACGGTGGTTCTTATTGCGCGATTCCGCCTCAGATCGTCTTTTCTCTTTTGCAGTTTGTTTGCTCTCTGTATTTCTCATCGACATATTTGAATTTCGCTTGGGAGACTCTGAGTCGATAGCTGTATTTATATTTATACTGGTCATTTCCGCTTTTTTGTAGAGATAATGTTCATAATCGCCGGGGAAACGGGTGACCTGCCCCTGATTGACTTCTATTATTGAGTCGGCCACTTCGTAAATCAGGTGACGGTCATGCGTAATAAAACAGAGGGTGCCATGATAGGCCTTGAGCGCAGACTCCAGCGCGTTTCGAGAAGGGATGTCGAGATGGTTGGTTGGCTCATCCAGCAGGATGAAATTCGCTGGTCGGACGAGCATCTTTGCCAGGGCCAGACGGCTTTTTTCACCGCCGCTCAGCACAGAAACCTGTTTAAAAACATCATCTCCCCGAAATAAAAAGGCGCCCAGGATACCGCGTAAAAAAGAAGGAGAGGATTCGGGTGCAACCGATTGAATTTCCTGAAGGGGATTTTGCTTCGGATTCAAGGTTTCCAACTGGTGCTGACCATAATAAGCGAGGGTCATTTTTCCACCGACAAGCCGCTTGCCTTGCTCGATATCCAGTACGCCGGCCAGAATTTTGATCAAGGTAGATTTCCCTGCACCGTTCGGCCCCACGAGGGCCACACGTTCTCCCCGCTCAATCGTGAGATCAAGCCCCTCAAAAACAGTCTTTGAACCATAAGACTTTGAGACTTTTTGAAGCAGAATGACCTCTCGATTTCCCTGTGCCGGTTGAGGAAAGGTGAAGCGAACTTTTTTATCTGATACAGGTGGTGCAACCAACTCTATCTTTGCAAGTTGTTTCACCCGGCTCTGCGCCTGACGGGCCTTGGTGGCCTTGGCTTTGAAACGGTCGATAAAGCGTTGTGTTTGCTCGATCTTTTTCTGCTGATTTTCATAGGTCGCCTGCACAATGGCAGATGATTCCGCCTTTGCCGCAAGGTATCGACCATAGTCTCCCGTATAGACCGTGACTTTCCCCTGTTCGATTTCACACACACGATTTGAGAGGCCGTCGATAAAAGAGCGATCGTGTGAAATAAAGAGAATGCCACCCCGATAGTCTTTCAAAAAGCCTTCCAGCCAGATGACGGACTCCAGGTCAAGATGGTTTGTCGGCTCATCCAGAAGAAGCAGTTCGGGTTGGGCAAGCAGTAGTTTCGCGAGGGAAACGCGCATCAGCCAGCCACCGCTTAAGGCATCCGTACTCCCGGAAATAACCTCTTCTTTAAATCCAAGTCCAGCCAGAATAGTTTTGGCCTGTGATTCCAGAGTGTAGCCCCCCTTTGCTTCAAAGAGGTGTTGGATTTCGGCGTAGCGGAGACCCAGTTTGGACTTAAGCTGAATGTCCGAAGTCGCTTCGATCTGCGCTTCGATCTCCTTCATTTCCTTTGCAATAGCATAGACGGCTTCACAGCCGGACAGGACTTCTTCCAGTACCGTTCGACCTCGCATTTCGATGATTTCCTGCCGGAGATAGCCCACGGCGGTCGATTTTGAGATAACGACCTCGCCTTCATCCGGCGTGGCACGGCCTGCCACAATTTCTAAAAAGGTGGTTTTTCCCGCACCATTGTGCCCGATCAGGGCTATACGGTCCTTGCATGTAAACTGAAGGGTGGCCTTTTCAAAAAGGGTCCGTCCGCCGATGCGTTTTGCGATGTTAATCAGGGAAATCATGGGGTATCGTAGAGTTACGCCGTCGCCAGATGGACGGCCAGACTTAAGCCTTCGTTAACCAGGGTGGCCTGACTCGAACAGTCGAAGGGGCCTTAAGTCTGAATTTAGCAAGGATGAGTCAAAATGACAAACAAAAAAGAGTCAAGATCCCGCCTTCCGGACGCGGCATTCAAACCCTTCAAAAAAAACCCGTCTAAGGCACTGGCGGAGCCCAGGTGGCTTGTAAAAATCCTCGTGTAAATCCTATGGGAAAAGAAACCGGAGCCGACCACGTCCCACTGGCCTCTGTGCCGGAAATAAAGGTTGGAGTCGCCTTGATGACGCCACTGTCGGGCGAAACGAGATGAAAAGTGAGTACCGCCGAAGTTTTGATGTTTTTTGTATTAAATACTACTGTGACCAAACCTGTGGTCGATACAGTGGCATCCGGTACGGCGAATGATGCGAAAGGCTCTTGCGTAATGGCTATGCCGTTGATCGTTGTCACATGGATTGAAGGCCATTTGGGTACTCTGGGATCAGTCGGTAAAAACGGAGTGGTTGCCGTCAATCCTCCAACACGAACAGATGCCGCATCATCGGGAAATAATGCACCTGCATATTGGTGATTGAAGGCTTCGATTCGGATTCGTCCGTTTCCTCCGAGCTCGCCACTTCTGCCCGTTACTCCGCCTGAGACACTGATAAAACCTCGTGCTGGGCAGCATGGCCTATATGGAGCACCCGTGATGGTTGGAGCCATCAGTCGAATTGCTCCTCCACTGCCTGCACCTCCTCCAATAACACTACAACATGATCTAGATGTTCCACTACCCCCTTCAGCCGCTATAAAACCGTTATTGGTAATTTGTGTGCTGCTGGCAATTATAATGGCACCACCTCCAGCACCACCGCCAGACCGCGTAGTTGCTTGGGGCACGTTGCCTTGTCCCCCTGCTCCGCTAGATCCTCCACCAGAGGCAAGAGAAAGGGGCTGCCGTAGATTGGCCCTGCCACACCACTAAGACTTATCCCTAAGGTTACATGACTGCCACTTGCACTGTTGCAGTCACAGCTTGGCGGTTGTCCTGCGCCAGGGCCAAATCCTGCCTGAGAAGGATTAAGTGCTGATGCACCACGCCCTCCAGGGAACCCGCCGGGTCCGGGGATGGATGGGAATCGCGCTTCTCCTTGGGAGCTTTCGGCATGACCCGGCGCTCCGGTGAGGGACAATCCTCCCAGTGTTTCAATCACCACATCCCCCGTTGTCAGCCAGTAGACTGGGGCCCAGTTGAGTTTTGTCGCGGTCAGCACAACCGTGACGTTCGCGGGGATTAAAACGGTTGTGAAGTGAAAGATATTGTCATTATCAACATCCAGGCGACGTGGGCTGGCAGGGTCAAAGGTCGCCGGGTCACTTGGGTCAAAAATAACTGTTCTTGTTCCAGTTGCGGGAACGGCCCAGGTGAAATCGAGCGCGCCGTCAGAACCATTGGAGCCACTGTTGAAGGTTTGGGCCTCTGCGAAGACTGGAGTCAATACAATCAGCAGGAATAGGACTATTCTGGGGATCAGGGGTTTATGCTGTCGGCTGTGTTTTCGCTGCATTTTAATATCTCCTTTTTTGAATATCATGTATTAAAAATCTCTCTCAATCTCTTTTTCGTGCGGGTTTAATTTATGGGCTTGATCCTACTGAAATCGCCGGGCCGGTTGCTTCTCCGATGAAGGTGTTTGTCGGAGGCAGTATTTCGTTCATAATTGATAGACTTGAGCCTGTCGTCTCTCCAATAAAGGCGCTTATCGGTGGATCAGCTTCATTGATGACTGAAACGGTGGATCCGACGGCTTCGCCAATAAATGCAGTCACGGGCGGATCGGCCTCATTGATCACCGAAACAGTAGATCCCACGGCCTCTCCGATGAATGCGTTTGTTGGAGGGTCTGCTTCATTCATGATGCCGATGGTTGAGCCGGTTGCAGTCAAAATAATCGTCGGGGTGTCTGTCGGGTCATTGTCTGCGTTGCAGGGGTCGGTGCCGACTGAAACTTCGTCTCCATCTGAAAATCCATCGTCATCGGTATCGGTATCGGGATTGAGTGGATCAGTGCAGAGTGACGATTCCGCAAAGTCGGTGAGTAGGTCGTGGTCTGTGTCGGTATTGATGTCGATAATGCGCATCGTGTTGCCTAAAGTGGGGACACTGTCTGAGCGGCCTATGGCCGTTGTTGCGGTTAGAGTGAAGGAGCCGATGCGCTCTGCCGGAATTGTGAAATTCAGGGTGGCGAGGGTGCCTTCGACATTGATGCTATCGACTCCCACTAGGAAAACAGGCGGCACAAAGGCGGGGAGAAACTCAAAACTTGCCCCGCTCAGGTTGGTGCCTGTTACTTTAAAACCCGTGACGACGGTAGCGGCTTCTTTTTTAGAGGTGAGCAGTTTCGGATTGAGGGCGGTAATCACGGGCACGGTGGTCAGTGTAAAGTTGTCTCCAGAAATGGCAGTGCCTTCGATGACGGCAACGGAAATGGTGCCTGTGCTCGCACCTGCCGGAACGGTGACGGTGAGGTTGTTTGCAGTGGCAGCAGTGATGGTGGCGGTGCTGCCGTTGAATTTAACGATGTTGTCGGCGATTGTGCTTTTGAAGCCCTGGCCTTGAATGGTGACGCTTTGTTCGACGGGGCCTTCTTTCGGGGTGAAATTGAAAATGGCAACGCCGGAGACCGTGGAATTTTTAACTCCGATCCGGTTGCCGGTTTCATCATAAAAATATTCCACCATTGTGCCGGTTGAATCAATGACCTTAATGAGTTGGCCTGTGTCGTCGTAGATGTATTGGAAGGTGATAGGGGCTGAGAATGTTGGGCTGATGAGAGTGGTGATGAATAGGAGACTTAGGAGAAGAGAGAGCAGGGCTGGCCTCCTCCCTAGCTCTCCCTCGATTGCGCAGAGGCGGGGATTTTTCTGGAACTTTTGTGTGTCGCTGTTTTTATTCATTTGCCTCTGGGGTTTCATCTCAAGCGGCGGTAGACGTCTTTTCTGTGTCTGACTCGCATGATCTTTACGCGCTTTTCGTTTTCATCTATTTCGTAGAGAATGCGGTAGTTTCCCACACGAATACGCCAATCATTTTTTGAGCCTTCGATCTTTCGGCATCCAGTGGGATGAGGGTTTTCGGTCAAAGGCTTAATTTCTTCAATCATTAATCGAAATATTTTTTCTGAAAGCTTCTTCAGATCCCGCTCTGCGGACCGTTCAAGGACGACCTCATACACTCGGTGAATATTCCTCGAGAAAGTCATTCAAGCTTCTAAATTCAAGCGGTTTTTTTCGCATCTCTTCCAGCTCTTTTAGGTCCTCGAGGTCTTCGATCCGCTCCAGCATTTCTCTGTATTCGTCGATGTCGAGTATCACTGCCCTTGGTTTTCCCTCTCGGAAAATAATCTCAAGGGGTTCTTTTTTTAACTTGTTTTTCATAACTTTTCTCCAGTGCTCAAGAGGGGGCATCTTTGTGGAAGATCCTACCTCAGGGGCTAAGCCTTTTCTCACGCAACTTTATAGATCAGCGGGCAATAACGAGGAATCGGTATTGGTTTCCCATTCTCTCTCGCAGTTTCAAGCCAGGCTTCCTTTGCGATTAATACTTCTCGCAATGCTGATTCCGGGGTTTCCCCAAAAGCAGAACAATACTCTAGATCCGGGATGTCTGCCACATATCCCTCGTCATCCTCACTGTAAAATAGATTGATATGGTAATCTCTCATTTCTCATCCTCCATCTGAAGATTATACCGCTCAATGGTCTGCAGTAATTGCTTCACCTGATATGGTTTTGCTTTTCCTTTAACGTCCTGAAGATTAATCAATTTGGGTACATCAGGATGTACATATAGATGATGACTCCCACTGATACGGGACAATTGAAAACCGAAGAGTTTGGCGCATTCCACCACTTCTGAAAAACGAATATTTTTAGAACCCGAAAGCAGTTTTTTTAGTAGTTTTAGCTTTTTCATCTCAGCCGGATAAAGTTGGTCACCTCCAAGAAGGCCCCCTCCCTAACCCTCCCCCGCTCCACAGGGGCGGGGACTGCTTTTCGTGTTCTTCTGTATCCATCATCTGGAAGGTTCCTACAAACAGGAGACGCACTGGGTCTAATTTTTTTCCTAGGGGCTTCACTAGGGCAAGAAGTAAAAAGCCCCTGTAGTAGGCTAGAAGTTTTATCGTAAACCAGATCACCGACAGTTTCAAAGCTTTCATATGCACCTATGAAAGCTCCTACAAATAAGGGCGTAAGCGCCTCAAAACCTGCTCCTACAATAGGAGATACTCGTTTAGCAGTCTTGTACCTTTCGGTATTTGTGATATCACCTGACTGACTGTAATCATTATTAATGCTATTTATTTCAGTGATGGCAGCTCCCAGTCCTTCATAATCAAAGTTAATCACATATACCGCTCCAGCAAGGATAGCACCGACACAAAATCCAGCACATACCCCCTCCGGATCAACCGCATTCACCGGGTCATTCCCAACATACCGGTACAAATTCACATCACCGCCCGAGAACCCAATAGGATCTTCACTAACAAACCGCCCTACATTTGAATCATAAAACCGCGCCCGATAATAATAAAGCCCCTCAGACACCTGAACCCGCCCTGTAAACTGAAAAGGCATTACCTCTCCCGTCTGTGTCGTTGCCCCGAAAGGTTCGTAAGAAGCCGTGCCATTCACCACACCCGTTTCATCTGTAATCGCCGCCGTGCTGTTCAAGCCATCCGTCAAGGCATAATCCACCTCAGCACCATTCCGAACCACGCCCAAATGAGAATCAATCGATTGCCCCGTCAAAACCGAAAACTGATCGCCATCACTGCTGCTCTGAAAAACGACATTCGACAGACTATCCAGCACAAACTGTTTTGAAGTCACGCCCTTCGTCTGTTCAATCATGTTCCCCGCAAAGTCATAACGAAAGCGCATCACCTCTCCACTTGGAGCAGTCACCGACTTCAAACGATTCCGCCCATCCCAGAGATAGCTTGTTATCCCTGCCGGGCCGGTCTCCGAAAGTCGGTTGCCATTCAAATCGTGCGTATAAGTCACCCCGCCATGTTTCAGCATTCGGTTAGAAAGCGGGTCAACACCCGCGATCACGGTCGGCGTCATCAGGGGCTGAGCAAGCGAGGTCGTCGTTGCAATGCGCCGCCCGATGGCATCATAAAGGTAGCTCTGTTGATTCAACTCTGTCACACCCTTGGCATGAGTCAAAGAACTCAGGCGACCCAGAGCATCATAAACAAAATCGGTGCCTACCCCATTGGAACGGCTTTGCCGAATCATCTGGTTCCGTGCATCATAGGTAAAATTGACACCCACCTGCGGGGTCGCCGTCGAGAGCAGATTCCCGATTGCATCGTAGACATATTTCACAGCAGGCTGTCCCAGAACCTGCCGTTCAATCATGCTGCCGCGTTTGTCATAAACATAGGAGACCGAGACAAAGGGGCCGGTCTCACGAATCAAACGCCCCACAAGATCGTAGTCAAAGCTAAAAACCCCGCCTTCCGAATCATTCACCCGAATCAGGCGGCTACTCGCATCGTATTCCCGCGTCACGATGCTGCCGTCCTGATAGTCCTCGCGGATGAGACGGTTTAAGGCATCATAAGTGAAAGTGCTGATCTGTCCGCGTCGATCCACAAATTTGATCAGGTTGCCATTTAGGTCGTAGGTTCGGCTGTCAATTTTTCCGAGAGGGTCGGTCTTCGTTAAAAGGCGATTCATGTCGTCGTAAGTGAAGGTCGTAGTATGTCCCCGCGCATCAGTGAGCGAAAGCAGGTTGCCGACCTTGTCATAGCTGGATTGTGTCGTTCTGCCCTGCGCATCTGTCGCGGAGGTGACCCGGTTCAATTTATCAAAAGCCCGCTCCGAGCGCTGGCCTAAAGCATTGATCAAGACAGCAGGACGCGAAACGGCATCAAACTGTGAAGTCGTCGTTTGACTTAAGGCATCTCTGGCCCGGACGGGGTTGGCATAATCATCATATTCAACAAAGCTTTTTTCGCCAAGCGCATCGCTTGTTGAAGTGGGCAGACCAAAAATATCGTAGGCAATGGATGAGGCATTGCCCTTTGCATCCGTCACGGAAAGCAGATTCCCCGCGCCATCGTAAACAAACCTTGTTTCGTGGCCGAGTGGATCAATCGCCGAAATGACTTTGTTTAGTGAGGATGAATAGGCGAAGGTCGTGGTGTTGCCGTTGGCGTTGGTGATGCCAGTCAAAACCGAACCCACGGAAAAGCGACTGGAGGCAAAATGAAAGATGGTGCCCTCTTTCCAATGCAGGTCGGATGTGCCACCGGAAGAAGTCTGAAGCACGGCCCCCTGCATCTTCGGAACGGTCCGGTTGGCACGTAATGTATTTCGGATACCTCCGGCTTGTGTATTACCCAAATCAGGAATGTCATCCTGACGGGAGAGGGCAAAACGATTACCATCCGGCATCACCAGGTTTACGTTCCCGGCAGTATTCGGGTTTCGCGAATCGAGCCAAAAGCCGTAATTATGGGATGAGCCTAGACCAAAAGGCCCCACCTCGGTAGAGAGCGAGCGGTAAACTCGACGGATAAAAATACTGCCACGGCTCCCGGAAAGGGCGATATCTGTTTCTCTGATCACCTCTATTCCAGATGCAAGGTCTATTGGTTTTCCTTTAGCCGGTGCCTTTTGACAAGGGCATGAATTGCACCCACCGGGAACAGGCGTGTCATTGCACTCAGGACTCGGTTGCTCTCCCGGCTCTGGCGGAATCTCAGGAAAGTGCCAGTCAAAATTGGAGATGCCAAAGCGCTTGCCGGGTGTCTTCGGATTGAAATCGGGAATAATTTTTGTGCCATCAGGCGAAACCGTGCCGCTGCCGTAATCCACCAGCATGCCTTTTGTCGGGTCAAGCGTTGTCAATCTCAAAACGGTTCCCGGCGGTGTGTTGAGCTGATTCGGATAAGTCACCGCAACAGGCTGAGTCGCCTTCGAATTGGAAGGCTGAAAAGACACAAAAAACGGACGAAGGGTTGACGGTGGTACGGGTGGACGACTCGGCAGACGATCCACCGCAATTTGCGTTGCAATGAGCGGAAAGGGGTTGGGCTGTGTGCCGTTCGGATGTGTAAAGGTCGTTCCTGCATAAATGGTGACGACCAGGTTCGGTATCGTCTGGAATGTAAAGGTTTGATCCAAGGGCGCATTTTGTTGAATCAAGATGGTCTCAGCATTGTCAATGCGAGGCAAGTGCACGGAGATCGGAGTTCGGGTCACCTGACTATCTTTAATGGTGTAAAGCAGATCCACGCTGGAATATGCGGTCCCGCCGGCATAGCGAATCAATTGCTTGCCCACACAGGTCGCAGGCAGATTGGTAAACTGAAAATTACCGGCGGCATCAGAAACCGTTGAACCCGTGCAACCGGTTGCATTGCCATCGCCATCCTTGCCAAGCAAGGTCACCGTGATGCCAGCCAGGGGCGTTTCCCGCGCATCCGAACTCACGGCTTGCCCACGAAATGAAGTGGTCATCGCGACCACCTTCACTGAAAGCGTTCCCGATTGGCTGAGTGCCAAGCCGTCCACCGTTGCCGAAGCGGTGACCGTTAATGTCGCTGCCCCTAGCGGCTGAGCGACCGGCGCACTGAGGGTCAGGGTAGAGGTTTGGCCGGTCGTAATCTGCGCGGGTTTAAACGCCGCTGTCATACCCGTCGGAAGCCCGGTGAGACTCAATTTGGAAAGTTGCGTGAAACCATTCAAACTATTCAGCGTGATGGTGTAAGCCACCGACTCGCCTTGGATTAGTTCAGCAGCCAAAGGCGCGACATTTAAGCTAAAGTCGTTTGCGGGGACGATGGTCAGTATGGATGCCGAGCTTGCACTTTGTCCCGCAACATCAACAGAGATGGTTCCGGTTGCTGTTCCCGGAGGAATCGTGAAAGTCAGATTACTTGGAGTGGCACTGCCAATCGGAGCCGAAATATTGCCTCCGCCTTGTTTCCTGAGTGTGACTTTAGACAGGCCGGAAGGCCCTTTTAGATTTGCGCCTGTCACAGTAATCAATTCACCCGAAGGGGCCGATTTCGGGCTAAAGTCAGTGATAACCGGCAATACGGCATTCACCCTAATGCCAATCGTATCGGGGGGGCTATCCAACAGAACATCGTCCACAATGAGCTGAAGCAAATAAAACCCGGCCAAATCAGGCGTAAAGGTCGGATTGCTCAGATTCGCATCGTCCAAGATCACGCCACTGCCGGTCGGAATCTGGCTAAAAGACCATCGATAGTTCAGGGGATCAAGGTTTGCGTCGTGCGAATCAGTTCCGATGAGTTGAACGAAATCGCCCAGATTGACTATTTGATCAAACCCGGCATTTGCAATAGGACGGACGTTCTCAGTTGAAACCACTACTGTATCGGGCTTACTGTTGAGGCTACCATCTCCCACAATCAATTGTGCAATATAGCTCCCGCTGAGGTCTGCGTTGAAACTTGGATTAAATGCGCCTGGAAAATCGAGGTCTGCGAGACTCCCGCCTGGGACATGAAGCAATGACCACTTGTAACTGAGCACGTCGGCATCACCATCAAAAGAATCGATGCCGCTTAAATTCACCACATCCCCCGCAACAACGGAAAGATCAATGCCTGCATCCGCCACCGGTCGGGAAGCAGAGGTACTGACCTTGACCGTATCGGGAAGGCTTGGGACACTTCCGTCATTCACAATCAACTGGAGGACATAGCTGCCGGGTTCATCGACCATAAAAGTCGGATTGATTGCGAACAGATTCGAAAGGCTTGCAGCACTTGAGGCTGGCTTTGAAACAAAAGACCAGGAAAACGTGAGCGGGTCACCGTCCACATCGATAGAACCATCACCGTTCATAGAAGCCGTGTCGTTGATTGCAAGTGTTTGATCCGCTCCGGCATTCGCAACTGGAGGTGTATTGGGCACAATGCTATAAATGCTGAAGCTGTTGGTTTCTCCGCTGACCGTTCCGGAAAGGGGATCGATGAACTTTCCGATGCGAAGGGTAGCATTGTCCACGCTTGGTGGAATATCTGCCGGGTCAAAGGCGATGCTGATTTTAGCCGGAAGGTTAAATGTTGTCCCTTCCGGTCCGAATTGATATGCAGTGCCGAGATGTCCAAGCCCTGGGCTGGCAACCGCTTTAACCGTAATGGCGGTCTCCTGTGAAAGCGCACTGGCTGGAATTTGAATCGAAGCCTTACTGTCTGTGCTGGTGACTGTTCCGCCACTGGGGCCAATGGTCGGCGTGGGGGGGGTCCGCCATCCCCTCCACCGCCACTACATGACATCAAGAAGAAAAAGGAAGCGATGAGGAAGGAGATCAGTAGGGTCATTTTTTTTCAAGAGAACCGCGCTTTCTTATGATTTATTAACTTGATGCTCAGAGGAAAAACAGCCGAACGGAAAATGTCATAAGCAACGAGGTAGCTTTTAACACAGCAATTTTAAACGGTCAACCCCCTCAAATGGGGGGGCTGATTAGCGATAATTATGAAATAGACGGCGAATATTTTTTATGTTCAGAGAACAACAAGATAGGATATTGTGCGATCTAAATACAGTTCAAGAGCTGAAAGGCTATTTTTCTGCGTTCTGTCCTCAGCCTTCATTCTCTGAATATTCCCCGATGCTGCGCAGTCTCTTGTAGCGTTGTTCCAGACGTTCTTCAGGGGACAGGGATTCGAGGTCGCTGAGTTGTTTGCAGAGGGTTCTTGAAATCTCCGACGCCATCGCTTCCGGGTCGCGGTGGGCGCCACCTACAGGTTCCGGAATGATGGTTTCGATGATACCTAAGTTTTTTAGGTCTAATGCCGTCAATTTGAGCATTTCTGCGGCGTCACTATTTTTCGCCGGGTCATTCCACAAAATGGCCGCACAGCCTTCCGGGGAAATGACTGAATACACTGAATATTGAAGCATCAGGATTTGATCGGCTACTGAAATCGCCAGCGCTCCACCGCTGCCCCCTTCACCGATCACGACAGAAACAATCGGGACGGACAACTGGGACATTACGAGCAGGTTTCTGGCGATGGCCTCGGATTGTCCGCGCTCTTCTGCTTCGACGCCGGGGTAAGCCCCGGGAGTGTCTACAAAGGTGATAATGGGTTTGTTAAATTTTTCGGCCAGACGCATCACTCTCAGAGCCTTACGGTAGCCTTCCGGGTGTGGCATGCCAAAGTTGGTCGCGATGCGGTCCTTCATGCCTTTGCCCTTTTGGTGACCGATGATGACCACTGAACGCCCTTCCAGACGAGCAATGCCTGCGATGATGGATTTGTCGTCCCCGTAAAGACGGTCGCCATGCAGTTCGGTAAAGTCCTCAAACATCATCTTGATGTAATCCGATGTGTTCGGACGAGCCGAATGGCGGGCAAGTTGGCACACCTGCCAGGGCGTCAGTTTGGAGTAGATCTCTTCCTGAATTTCCGCCATCTTCTTTTTCAACTTGTTCAGATCAGACTGGCGGCGAGGATTCGTCTTGCAGATTTCTTTGAGCTGATTGATCTTCTGTTGAATCTCTATCAGGGGTTTTTCAAAATCGAGTTGCTCGTTCATAACAACCTATTTATTCCAATTGGCTTCGTATTACAAGCGGGACAGATGTTCAAGCACCGCATCGGGGGTTGTGGATAGGACACTTTCCGACCCGACGGCCTGCTCTATTTCGTCGACCAACTGTTGCGAAATATTCACTTGCAGGTCTTCATTTAAGGCTATCAACGTTTCGGTCGTCGATTGATCGTCATTTTTCACGCAGGCCTTCAGGTAGACCGGAAGCGAACCTGAGGATTGCTGTAATATTTTGTGTAAACTTCTAAGGTCATCCGAGCTGACCTTCCTGGAGTCCAGTGCAATCGTCATCTGCTTTTTCCGATTCAGGGGCATGACCATCGTGCCTTTTAGTTTAATTCCTCTGTCGCTATGATCGAGTGTCCCGTTAATGAGTAAAGGGATATCTTCTTCAAAAAAGACAGCGGCGCTTTTATACAGATCGGGAAAAATGATGACCTCGACGCTGCCCGTGAGATCTTCAATGCGAAGGTAAGCCATACGATCCCCCCGCTTCGTGAGGGTCACCCGCTTCTGAATCACCATGCCGCAGATTCGGACTTCACGGTCGTCCTCAATAGAGGCAAGATCCTCCGTTTTTGTGACCGACTTCTTTTTAAGCAGTTCACTAAAGCGGCTGAGGGGATGATGGGTGATGTAGAAACCGACGGCCTCCCGCTCCAGTTTGGCAATCTTGTCATCGGGCCATTCCGGTATATCGGGAAGGGAAGGCTCAAATCCGCCGCTTGCACCTTCGCTGACCGATGTGCCGAACATGGACATCTGCCCGCTTTCTTTCTCTTTCTGATTTTGCAGACCCAAGAGCGCCGCCTGCTCCATGACATCCATCAGGGCGGCCCGTTTCGCGCTAGTTCCATCGAAGGCCCCGCATTTAATCAGGGCTTCGATGACCCGTTTGTTGGTCTTTCTCAGATCAACCTTGTTACAGAAATCGTAGATCGACTTGAATTTGCCTTCCGCTTCCCTTGAGGCGAGGATGGAATCAATCGCCCCCTCTCCGACATTTTTTATGGCGGCCAGACCGAAGCGAATACCGTCCGGCACCACGGTAAAGGCTTTGTCGCTTTCGTTGACATCGGGGGGCAGGATCTTGATGCCCATTTGGCGGCATTCTGTAATATATTTAACGACCTTGTCGGAGTTGCCCATTTCACAGGACAGCAAGGCCGCCATGAATTCGGGTGGATGATGGCGCTTTAAGTAGGCTGTCTGAAAAGTGACCAGGGCATAGGCCGCCGAATGGGACTTGTTAAAACCGTAACCGGCGAAATATTCCATTAAGTCGAAGATCTTTTCGGCCTTCGCCCGTTTCACTCCTTTTTCCTCGGCACGGTCGATGAAAATGACTTTCTGCTCGGCCATGACCTCGACTTTTTTCTTCCCCATTGCCCGGCGAAGCAGGTCGGCCTCACCCAGAGAGAAACCGGCCAGGACATTGGCGATTTTCATCACCTGTTCCTGATAAACGATGATGCCGTAGGTGTCTTTTAAAATCGGTTCCAGTTTCGGGTGGAGATAGGTGATCTTTTTCTTGCCCTGTTTCCGTTTTACAAAGTCGTCCACCATGCCACTTCCGATGGGGCCCGGACGGTAGAGGGCTAGTATGGCGACGATGTCTTCAAAGGTCGAAGGCTTCATCTTGGTGAGCAGGTCCACCATGCCGGAACTTTCCAATTGGAATATGCCGGTCGTTTCACCGGCACAGAAGAGCTTGTAGGTTTCTTCATCGTCCAGGGGAATTTCTGATGCCGTAAAGCGCTTCCCTCCGGTTTCTTGTAGCTTTTTATGGACCTTGCCAATGGCAAGGTCGATGACGGTGAGGGTACGCAGACCCAGAAAATCAAACTTGATCAGGCCGATCTTTTCGATGTCGCCCATGGGATACTGAGTGACCGTTTCACCCTTGCTCCCCTTGTAGAGCGGCACATGTTCCGTGAGGGGGGCATCCGAGATCACGACACCGGCGGCATGGGTCGAGGCATGTCGGGATAGCCCCTCCAACTGCTTTGCCAAATCAAGTAATTCTGCAATCTTTGGGTCGTTCTTTGCCGCCTCATTCAGTTTCGGTTCCTGAGCGAGGGCATCATCCAGGGTGATATTGAGGGTGGTGGGAATCAGTTTTGCGAGTTTATCGACTTCGGCGTAAGGGATTTCGAGGACCCGCCCCACATCACGCAAGGCCCCTTTTGCCGCCATTGTCCCAAAGGTGATGATCTGGCAGACATGGTCCTTCCCATACTTTTGTGTGACGTAGCGGATGACCTCTTCCCGGCGGTCCATGCAGAAATCCATATCGATATCCGGTAGAGAGACCCGCTCCGGGTTCAAGAAGCGCTCGAAGATAAGGCCGTGTGCAAGGGGGTCAATATCGGTGATGCCCAAGGCGTAGGCCACAAGACTTCCCGCCGCAGAACCCCGGCCCGGCCCGACGGGGATGTTGTTGTTTCGGGCATAGTTGATGATGTCCCAGACGATCAAAAAATAACCCGCATAGCCCATGACCTTGAGTACGTCGAGTTCGACTTTCATTCGTTTATCGTATTCAGAGACTTCTACGATGCTGCTGCCGTTCATCCGGTCGAGCCGTCGCTTCAGCCCCTCTTCGGAAAGTGAAGCCAGGTAGCCGTCATAGCTCATGCCGACCGGAACTTGATAATGGGGCAGGTGGTTCACCCCGAATTCAAGGTCAAGATGAATCATGTCGGCGATGCGGATGGTATTGCTGATGGACTCCGGCAGCTCTGCGAAGGCCTTCGTCATCTCCTGAGGTGACTTTAAATAAAGTTCCTTCGTCTCAAAGCGCATCCGGTTTTTCATGTTGACCGTTTTACCGGTTTGAAGGCAGAGCATGATGTCGTGGGCATGGGCATCGTCTTTATGCAGATAGTGACAATCGTTGGTCGCGACGATGGGAATGTCTTTCTTTTTAGCGAGGGCGATCAATTGCGTATTGACGTTCACCTGGAGGTCGAGCCCGTTGTCCTGAATCTCAATGAAAAAATGTTCCTTGCCGAAGATACGCTGATAATCGTCGGCGGCGGCAAAGGCCTCTTTTTCCAGCCCGCGTGCCAGCAGAAAAGGAATCTCGCCCCGGAGACAACCGGACAGCCCGATCAGTCCTTCGGAATATTTCTCTAAGACTTCCTTGTCGATTCGGGGTTTGTAATAGAAGCCTTCAAGGTTGGCAATGGAAACCAGCTTCATCAGGTTTTTGTAGCCGGTGAGGTTTGAGGCCAGAAGGATCAAGTGGTAATAAGGATTGTTGGCAACGCTCGTATCGTAGTCATCTGCATGCACACCGTGCCCCTGCTTCTCGGTCCGGTGCCCGGGGGCCAAATAGGCTTCACAGCCGATAATCGGTTTGACGCCCTGATTTTTAGCCTTCTGATAAAAATCAATCGCCCCGAAAAGGTTGCCGTGATCCGTGATGGCGATGGCAGGCATGTCGAAATTTTTAGCGGCAGTAATCAGGGGTTTGACGCGGTTAGCGCCGTCCAGAAGACTGTATTCGGTGTGCAGGTGGAGATGAACAAATTCCTGAGTAGACATTTGGACATTCTAGTTCCTCCATCAGATTGGGTCAAGGCCTTGGGCTTCCCTCATGAATCCTGATTTTTCGACGATTCCATTCGTAACTTTTTCTATTCTGCCCTTACTCCTCCTTTTATAATCATTGACCCTTTTTTTACCCTATGTTAATGTCCTTTCCTCCATCTGACTATGATGAAAAATGGGACATTTCTAAAGATTGAAGCCTTGAGCAAACGCTTTGAAGGTCTCAAAGCTCTGGAGGGGATCAACCTTTCCTCAAAGCGTGGGGAAATCATCAGTCTCATCGGTCCGAACGGTGCGGGAAAAACCACATTTTTTAATTGTATTACGGGGATGACAACCCCGACATCGGGCCGAGTGTTTTTTGAGGGCAAAGAGATTACAGCCTTGAAACCCCACGTGATTACCCGGCGCGGTGTGGCACGCACCTTCCAAAATATTCGTCTTTTTTCCGATATGACCGTCCTGGAAAATGTGATTGTCGGTCGTTACACACAGAATGCGCTTCCTATTTTCAAGACCTTCGTAGGCTCACTGGTTCGAGGGAAACAGTTTAATAAGCAGGAGATCACTACCAGGAAAATTGCCCTGGAACTGCTTGCTTTTGTTGGTCTGTCTTTACAGCATGACCGACTCGCCCGCCATCTGGCCTACGGGGATCAACGCCGCTTAGAAATTGCCAGAGCGCTTGCATCCGAGCCGGAATTGCTCCTGCTTGACGAACCGGCGGCGGGCATGAACCCCCAGGAGACGAAGTCTCTGATGGTCCTGGTCGGCAAAATTCGTGATCGCGGTGTAACCCCCTTTTTAATCGAACACAACATGCAGATGGTTATGGGGATTTCCGACCAGATCGTTGTCCTGGATCACGGTGAAAAAATCGCGGAGGGAAGCGCTGCAGCAGTCCGAAAAAATCCGAAAGTCATCGAAGCCTACCTTGGCGGTGGGGGAGAGGCCTAAACTACCCTCCGCCAACTCATGTTACTTTCTATTCAAAATCTGGAAGCCGGATACGGCCAAGTCACCGTACTAAAAGGGATCTCCCTTCATGTCGATGAGGGAGAGATCGTTGCTATTATCGGGGCCAACGGTGCGGGAAAGACCACCACCTTGATGGCGATTTCAGGCATCGTATCTCGCCAGTCGGGCCAAATTACCTTTTTCGATGAAAAGATTATTCAGCTTTCAGCCCACGAAATCGTAGAAAAGGGCATCTCCCATGTACCGGAGGGGCGTCGTATTTTCCCAAGGCTTTCCGTCCTGGAAAACCTTCAGATGGGTGCCTACCTGCAAAATAATCCTGAGCACCAAAAGGAAGATCTCGACTGGGTCTTCAGTCTCTTTCCACTACTGAAAGAAAGAAACAGACAAGCCGGGGGCACCTTAAGCGGCGGGGAGCAGCAGATGCTGGCAATCGGACGTGCCCTGATGTCGCGTCCGAAACTTTTAATTTTAGACGAACCCTCTTTAGGCCTTTCCCCCTTGATGGTTGAAAAGATTTTTGAGATGATACAACTGATTAATGAGCAGGGACTGACCATCCTTCTCGTCGAACAGAATGCCCATGCCGCCCTCTTGCTGGCCAACCGGGCTTATGTCATGGAAACGGGACAGATTACCCTTGAAGGCCAGGCCCAAAAACTACTCAAAAACAAAGAGGTTCAAGCAGCTTACTTAGGTGCTTAGACTGAAGACTTAAAGGCGAAAAGTGATAAAAAAACGCTTGAAGGAGCACAGATGAAACAAACCCCTCTCCACAAAATCCACCTTGATCTGGGTGCGAAAATTGTCCACTTCGCCGGCTGGGAAATGCCGCTTTCTTATACCGGAGTCACCGATGAGCATCGTTGCGTCAGAAATGCTGCGGGCCTCTTTGATGTCAGCCATATGGGCCGATTTGAACTGAGCGGAGAGGGCGCCGATGCTCTCTTGTCCCTGATCACCCCTGTAGCCATTGACCCTCTGCCAAAGGGAGGTGCGCAATACGCCATGCTGCTTAATGCTGAAGGCGGTATCATTGATGACATCTATATTTATAAAAAAGGGGAGAACGACTACCTCATCATCGTCAACGCATCCAATCGACTAAAGGCACTCCGATGGATCAAAAAACAGCGCACAGGAAATTCACCGAAGATTCAAGACTTGACCGAAGAAACAGCGCTAATTGCTCTGCAAGGGCCAAAGTCCTGGGATATCTTGTCACAAATCATCCCTTCCAGGAAAAAAGAAATTCCGCTTAGGCGGTTTATTGAGCTTGAATCCCCGACGGCGGCACCGGGGGCAAAGCTCCTAATCGCCCGAACCGGCTACACGGGTGAAAAAGGCTATGAAATCGTTATGCCCGCCGAAAATGCGCAAGACATCTGGCGGGCGATCATGGCCGCAGGTGAGTCATTTGGCATCAAGGCTGCGGGTCTCGGAGCACGCGATACCCTGCGACTGGAGCTGGGATACCCGCTTTACGGTCATGAGATGGATGAGGAAACCACTCCGATTGAAGCCGACCTCACGCGCTTTGTTGATTTTGAAAAAGACTTTATCGGAAAAGAAAAACTGGTGGAGCAACAAGAAAAAGGCTTTCCTCGAAAACTGGTTGGTTTTGAACTGTTGGATCAAGGTGTGCCTAGAGAAGGTCTCCTAATCTATTCCGAACAGAAAGAGATCGGTAAAGTGACCTCCGGAAATTATTCCCCCTCACTTCGGAAAGGGATCGGAATGGCCTACATTGACCGCAACTACAGTGAAGAAGGGACTGAACTCCTGATTGATATCCGTGGAAAAGGTGCGCTGGCCGTCATTGTAAAAAAACCATTTTATCGAAAAAAAGCGAGGTAAATGATGAACTGGACAGCGGGCATTTTATCCATTAAAGAAAAGGGCATTATTCCAGGCGAAGACCGCGTTACGACTGACTTGAAAAAAATGCTAGTCGAGATTGGCGGCAAGGTGATTGTGACAGAGGTCATGGATGCACATCAGGAGCGGATTCGAGACAAACTGATTGCCTGGATTTATCAAGCGAAAGTCGATCTCATCCTCACCGCTGGCGGTTCAGGTCTTGGTAGGCAGGACTGTACGCCCGATGCGACGCGGGAAGTCATTGATCGAGAGGTGTCGTCAATTACCGATATGATGCGGATTGAAACCTTCCAGAAAAAAACAAAGAAGGCCATTATCTCACGAGCCGTCGCCGGGATACGAAATGATACCCTGATCATCAATCTTCCGGGAAGTCCGGCTCCGGCGCGTGAAAACCTGGAGGTCATTCTGAAAGAAATCCCCCACCTGATCCATATGATTCGGCCTCGAATCGCGTGAGGCACTCCATTGAGAACGCCCCATAATGGGTGGCCCTTTATTTCAAGTCTTTATTATTTCAATCATTGCGCTCATTGCGGTGATTCTGGGCATTAAGAGAGTGATGGGCCCCTTGCCCGGCATGGAACCGAAGTTCTGTGAGTACTGCAAACATTTGAACCACTATGAAGCTCTCCAATGCGAAAAATGCGGTAAGCCCTTGAAGGACCGACTTGAAGAATCGTGAAGATGAATAATAAAAAATCGGCAATTATTATCGTCGGCAATGAAATTTTGTCTGGAAAAGTCGTTGATCAGAACGCCGCCTACCTGACAAAAGCGCTTCGCGCCATCGGTGTTTCCGTCGAACGTATCGTCGTTATTCCCGATCAGGTTGATCTCATTGCGGAAGAAATCAGAACCAGCCGAAAGTACTTCGACTTGATTTTTGTCTGTGGCGGCATTGGACCGACACATGATGATGTCACAATGCAGGGCCTCGCCGAAGGACTCGGGTGCGCCTTGATTCGGCATCCTGAACTGGTTCAGATCTTAAAAAGAGTGTATGGTCCCGATCTTAGCGCCCCTCAAATGCGTCTGGCCGATGTACCGGAAGGTACTCGCTTCATCTATTCGGAGCATCTTCGCGTACCGGTGCTTCAATTCGAGCAAATCTACATCTTTCCCGGTATTCCGGAACTTGTCGTCAAAAAATTTGAAGCCATTAAAGAAGGTTTCAGAGAAAAACCTTTTTACCTGACAAAAATTCATCTCAAGCAGAGAGAAGAGGCCATTGCACTCCATCTGGAGGAGACCCTGCACCAGTACCCGAAGCTTCTACTGGGTTCTTATCCGATTCTCCACAACCCTCGGCACAAAATTCTGCTGACCCTCGAATCGAAAGACAAAATCTATTTGGAGAAAGCCACGGAATACCTGCTCGACCTGCTTCCCGGGAGCTCTGTCGTCAACATTGAAAAAGCAGAGTCCTAACCCCCTAAGGTCTGGCCCTTTGAAACGACTTTTTTTCTAGTTCAATGAGATATTTTTTATTCTCTAAGCCACTGGCATAGCCTGTTAATTTTCCCGATTTTCCAATCACCCGATGGCAGGGCACAATGATGGAAATGGGGTTTTGCCCATTGGCTCTACCAATCGCTCTAACCGCTTTCGGGTTTTCAATCGCTTGCGCTTGTTGCTCATAGCTTCTCGTTTCCCCATAGGGGATGCCTAATAGAGCATTCCATGCAGCCCTTTGAAATTTTGTTCCAACAAAATGCAGGGCGATGTCAAAACGGGTTCTTTGGCCTGCAAAATATTCATCCAATTCTTGTTTTGTTTGTGACAAAACAGGATGTTCTTTTACCGGTATAGGGTCAAAACCGGCTTTCAAACTATTCCTCATTAAGATATCCCAATGCCTGCCTATCGCCAGAATTCTTAAGAATTTCTGATCCGCTGCAACATAAATTGACCCCACGGGAGAATGAAGTTTTTGATAGTACAATCTCATGGACACGCCTCATTCGTGTTCATTGTACAACAAAGGGATGCGTTGAAAAATATTTTTGAATCAAATTTGCCGTGATGTTTGTTTCGCTCAAGGATGGTGATACAATTCGGCCTCAAAAGGTGTACAAGCTACAACTATAATATGGAGATTAAAACTTAAATTGTCTAAAAAAAATCGCGCATTATTGACTATTTCAGGCCTTATCATTTTCTTCTCGTGGGGCTTCAGGCTCTTTGTGCTTTATAACCGCTGGGGCATGGCTCCGTCCTCTTTCTTCACCTTGTTCATCGTATTGCTTTCTTTTGGTATCGGCGTCTTTCTGCTTTGGATGGCGCAGCAGGGAGAAAAGGCCTCTCCGAGAGCTTATACAGTCCTTATCGTCACCTCGATCTTTACGATTCTTTGGTGGGGTAATCGTTGGATTAAAGTGACTCTGCATCCGGAAAATGATCCCAATCCAAGGGCTCATCTTCATCTCGCGTCTCTTTACTTAGTGATGGGTGTTTTACTGCTGTGGGTCGGTTGGAGGGGGAGAAAAAAACAAGACGGGTAAGAGGCGACTCATGTCGTGTCAACTGCAAGTAACACCCAAGATCGGCGATAGGCATTGGAGATAGGGAGGATGTTCGGCGTCTGATCATTCAAAATATGTCAATGGGATGGTTTGTTGTCTACGATGATCCTACTATCCTTTTTAAGAGTATTTTCCTCTTTGGCTTGGAACTGTCATCGCATGTAAAAATTCCCCGAACTGACTCTATCCGCTGTGCGAAGCGAGCCACTTCAGGCTCATCTTGTCTTAGAAACAACGAGTCTGTTCCTGTCCCCTAAGATCTGCTATACTTCGCCGTTTTTCGTAGGTTTCACCCCTAAACCGGCTTGCATATGCCTAAAATCAGGATGTTTTTTCAAGGAGGTTCCATGAACAAGATTTATCTCGCTGGCATTTTTATTGTTTCTTTGTTTTTTTCTTTTTCTCCAAAAGCAAAGGCAATCGAGTTCGACGCAAAATCGCTCTCCGTGCTTGGTGCACCGACTGTCCAGAGCCGGAGTTCTTTAGAGGTCTCTCACAATGTAAAACTCGACAATAACCAAAAGATCACTAACCGTCTGACGATATTAAAAGAAGAAGAAAAATATTATTGGCAGAGTCGGGATCGCAGGGAACTGATCTACCAAAAAAAGAAAGGTTTTGATCTATTTACCGATCCAAAAACAGGGGGCTACGTTAAGGTGGTTCTGCAGCCAGATGGCAGGTTAGTCTATATGGAACATATCTCGTTCAAAGACCTTCATGCCTTCACTTATTGGGGTGTCTTAACGCACTACGCACCCTAGGATAATGGGAAAGTCCATTCTGTTTCGTGGTTCCCGCATTCCCGGTTCGAATAGCTCAGGACAAAATGATAGATCAAGTGATCAAAAGGAAGACCACCGAGTGTAATCTCCGATTATCCCATATGTGTCAAATCTGATTGACTTAATTCCCCAGGCCTGGCGTCCCATTCGCATCACTTTAGGTAGCCGAACAAACCCCGCGTTTTAATCAGTGACGCGACTTGAGGCGGAACCAGCTCTTCCCAGGAGGCATCAGCCTTTCGGATTTTGCTCAAAACCTCGCGGGAAAAGATCGGCAGACATGAACCATCATATCCCTTCAGGTCAATGAGATATAGGTTTTCCAGCATGTGAGCATAAAGGTGCCGGAGCTTGGGTGTGACCATAAGGTTGGCAGCCGTAATCAGTGCCCCGGTTTTTGGATCCTTCAGAGGATAGACATACAGCCTGAGATCATTCTTAAACAAGCGCCCGAATGACTCCAGAATTCCTCCATCCAGGTCTGAATAATACTTTTCCTTGAAAATTTCTTTCACCGTTGGAATGCCCATGGCGAGGCCGATCATTTGATTGGTGTAGCGAAAAAGATAGTCCGCCAGACGATAAAATCGACCATAGTTGGAGATCAGCACTGTTTTACCGAGGGATCCTAGAAGATCTACCCGATCAAGAAAATCCTGCTGGTCAATTTCCCCGTCCTCAGAAAGGTTACGTAGCGTCATTTCTGTCAAGACCAGAACATCCTTTCCCTGGACTTCCGGTTCCTGGACAAACTGTGCCTTGGCACAATCCAGCATGTTAAGGGTGACCCGCGTTACAGGGCGGAAGCTCCCGCGCTCAACCAGGATGGCTTTCTTATAAAGGATTTCAGAGGGTTGAACAACATCTCCCTCCGAGGTAAACATTGCGGAATCGGCCAGCCCGAGTCGAACCAGTTCCAGGCTCATGATACGGTTATCTTCATTTTTAAAGATCGGGCCGCTCAACTTGATCATATCCACTTCCACACGGCTTCTCGTCAGGTTATCAAGCAGTGATTTCAAAAAGGCCCCGATATCCTGATGCAGAAAAAATGCCCCATGGATGACATTCACCCCGAAAACCCCGAGTGCTTCCTGTTGTTGCAGGTTAGATTCGTCCAACATTCGAATGTGAATGATGATTTCGGAGGGTTCTGTCTGGGGTGCAACCTGAAATCGAATGCCCAGCCAGCCATGGGATTCATCCGCCCCTGCGTAACTTTTGGCTTTGACCGTGTTGGCAAATGCAAAAAATGTGGTGTCTGCTCCAATCGATTGATCCAGACGTTTTCTTAGAAGCGCAAACTCGCAATCCAACATGCTATGAAGGCGCTTTCGGCTGACATAGCGCGAGGTAGAGCCGTAAATGGCATCGCTTACAGTCATGTCGTAGGCTGAAATTGACTTGGCAATCGTTCCTGCTGCGCCACCCACTTTAAAAAAAAATCGTGCGACTTCCTGCCCCGCGCCGATTTCGGCAAATGTACCGTACTTTGACCGATCGCGGTTGATCTGTAACGCCTTTTGATTTGTGCTGAGCATTGCTTGTGTCATGCTGACCTCTCGTAAACAGAAACGGCCCGAAGACCGATGCACATGTCTCTAATTCCACTCCGATTAGCTGACCGGAGTCTGCTTGAAGGGGCTTCCCGTTCAATAGTTATTAGTATATCTCGTTTTTGGATTTTGTGTGAAATGAGGGGAATTAGCCCCTTTGGTTTGTTATTGCGTAGTGATTTACGGAGATGATTTACGGAGACTTCGCGCAGCGGAAGCCGAGGTCGGCGTAGGCCTCTTCCGGGACGAGTGACGAACGGTAGGCCGCCCGGTAAAAGAGGGGCAGCGAGTAATGACCGATGCCGCCCCAGCCGCCGCCGCGAAAGACCTTTTGTTTCTCTCCGTAGAGATCAACTTCATAAGTCGCATTCGGATAGGCTTGATACCAGTCGGCCGTCCACTCCCAGACATTTCCTGACATGTCCATCACACCATAAGGGCTTGCCCCCGCCGCAAAAGACCCGACCGGCGCAATATCACCGATACCGGAATCCCCTGCATTCAGCTTGGCCTTGTCGTAATCCGCCCCCCAGGGAAACTCTCGCCCATCCGTGCCTCGCGCCGCCTTTTCCCACTCGGCTTCTGTGGGCAGGCGTTTCCCCTGCCAACGGCAATAACGATCTGCATGATGCCAGTTGATATCGGTTACGGGATGCCGCTCGCGACCGGGAGGCACAGCGCGTCCAAAAAAATAAACCGGAGGGCGGGATTGCGTCGCATCAATAAAGCGTTTGTAGTCCTTGTTAGTGGTCTCGAACTGATCAATATAAAAGAGGGGAAGATCGTGCCGGTGCGCAGGGTGTTCATCAAGATACCAGGGTTTCAAAGTACCTAGATCCTTTGCCTGCTGATTTTCATCGATCTTGTTGCTACCACGAAGGAACTTGCCTGCGGGTATGGCAATCATGCCCGCAGGAGTCGGTGGAAGGGGAGGCTTTAAGAAACAACTCGTCAAAAAAATGCCGATAAAAACAATCAGGCTTGAGATTCGGGAAGTTTGAGAGCTCATAAGGGCGTTATCATAATGGGTCTAGGAGATGCGGTCAATACCAGCGGATTTGCCCTGTAGAGCGTTGGTTTTTATTGCAAGTATCCTGGCTTTCCGATAAGATTCCGCCTCATTCTAAACTTCTGAAAATTTCAAAAATGTTTTTAAAGAGGAGAATATGAGAGAAGATATGGCATCCCTTTTTCCGGAGCTTGAAAAAGACTTGGTTGCCTTTCACAACAAAGGGGTGTTGCCTGAACAAAAAATTAGAGAACTGATGCATACAGGTCGGCTTGAGGCGACTGAAGCGATTACGGATGATCAAATCCAACCCGCAAGTATCGACCTTCGCTTAGGCGATGTCGCTTACCGCGTTCGGGCCAGTTTTCTTCCCGGACGACACGCAAAGGTCGCCGACAAGATTAAATCACTTCTGATGCACACCATTGATCTTTCAAAACCGGCGGTTTTGGAGAGAGGCTGTGTCTACATAATCCCCTTGATGGAATCACTCAGGCTCCCTGAGGAGATTTCAGGTCGTGCAAACCCGAAGAGCACAACCGGCCGTCTGGATATCTTTACTCGTCTGTTGACCGACTACGGGGCCGAGTTTGAACGAATCGAGGCTGGCTACAAGGGGAGGCTCTATGTTGAGGTTGTGCCACGCACTTTCAGCGTACTTGTGCATGTAGGGACAAAGTTAAACCAGCTCCGCTTTATCCGGGGTATCGACCTCCCTCCCTCTGACAGTAAACTCGACAAGCTCGACAAGGCCGAATCGCTTGTTTACCTCGCGAATGACCAGCCAAGGAATGCCGTTATCTCTGAAGGTTTAAGGATTTCGATTGACCTGTGTGGAAGCGCCGACGGCGAGATCATCGGGTATCGGGCGAAACAACATGCACCGCTCATTGATCTCACCCTGATCAATCACTACGACCCGCTTGATTTTTGGGAGCCGATCCCTGTGCCGAAGTCGAAATCATTAGTCTTGAATCCGGATGATTTCTACATTCTCCTGTCTAAAGAAAAGCTCCGTATACCGCCAGATTATGCGGCGGAACTGGTAGCCTACGATCCTTCCGTCGGGGAATTCCGAATCCACTATGCCGGATTCTTCGATCCCGGTTTTGGTTACGGCAACAACGACATCAAGGGCACACATGCGGTACTGGAGGTTCGATCACACGAGGTGCCATTTTTACTTGAAGATGGGCAGATCATCGGACGCCTGATCTATGAACAACTGCTTGGCAGACCCGAAAAAATCTACGGCAAAAAAATCGGTTCCTCCTACCAGGGCCAGGGACTTTCTCTCAGCAAGCAGTTTAAGCGATCATGTTGAACCAAGAGGAAGTTCCCAATCCTACCTGCCTGATTACGGCGAAAAAAAGAATTCTCAAAGAGTATCCCTGATACCGCCAAATCAGTGGGTTCATATCTCACATAACCTCAGAGATGAGGCCGAGAAAGTTTATTGTCTACTCTCTCTTCGAGCATCCCCCGCAAGCAATCATGGTCTATGTTGTTATAGTCCAAGTGTAAATCTCCCGATTTTAGAGTCCCCGAATAGGGGATCAGCAAACCTCTCGCCTTTAGGCGACGGATGATATTATTAGGGGATGAAAGATTATAAAAGAGGAAGTCATACGGTCTGGGATTGCAAATGCCACCTGGTGTGGACGACGAAATACCGGTATCAGGTTCAGATCATTCTAAAAGAAAACTCTACTTAGGGCTTGCTGAAAAAGTCAGGCCCGCTTACCCCTCAGAAGGAGCACAGCGATTTCGTGAGAAAAATTTCTCACGTTTTTCTGATCTGATCCTTCACTCATGTCACTCGGAAGCACATAAGCGGCATCTTTTG
>JAJDBU010000059.1 GCA_029261195.1 Nitrospirota bacterium
ATAGGACAAAAGATGCCGCTTATGAGCTTGCGAGTGACATGAGTGAAGGATCAGATCAGAAAAACGTGAGAAATTTTTCTCACGAAATCGCTGTGCTCCTTCTGAGGGGTAAGCGGGCCTGACTTTTTCAGCAAGCCCTAAATAGGAACACGATTATTCAATTATAGATTTTAAAGACCATAAAAACCCAGAATCACCTTACAGTCTTTACCCATGGCTACCAATCTCTTGCTTTTCTTGCGGGTGTTTTAAGACTATGATATAGTTCCGCCGTTCATTTTCAACTTCACAGTGGACGGTGTTTTTAATGGAAAAATATTGAAGAAATCCCCAGCAAAAACAGAGGCTTCCACGAGACACGATTCTTTGGAAAACGCCCTAAGCGAAAAAACAAAAGAGCTTGAACTGCTCCAGCGCATTACCACCTCCATCAGTTCGAACCTCGACTTAAATGTCGTATTAAAAGAGATTGTCGCACTGGTTGTTGAATTGACCGGCGCCGATGCCTGCCTGATTTACCTCTTAAATGAGCAGAAAGAGGAACTGGTACTTCAAGCCTCCAGAATTCCTCATCCGAAATTGATAGGCTGCATCCGGGTTCAAGTGGGAGAAGGCATTACCGGATGGGTTGCGCGTGAGCGGCGCATGGTGGTCATTTCAGAAAACGCAGGAGAGGACCCGCGCTTTAAATTCTTCCAGCGCCTGCCGGAAGATCGCTATCAGGCCTTTCTATCTGTCCCCGTCATTAGCAAGGGAGAGGTAATTGGGGTCCTGAACCTGCATCATCAAAAGACCCACCAGCACCCCGAGGGAGAACTGGTCTTGATGTCGACGATCGGTCAGCAGGTTGGCAGTGCCATCGAAAATGCACGGCTTTATGACGAGATGAAAAAAAAGGCGATGCAGCTCGACACCCTCTCTCGTGTCAGCCAGACGATTACCTCCGGACGTTATCTCGAAGAAATTTTAAACCTGATCGTTACAATGACGGCGAGCATGATGAATTCAGCTATTTGCTCCATCATGATTCTTGATGAAGAGTTGAGTGAACTAAAAATTGTCGCAACACAGAGCCTCAGTGAAGAATACCGGCGTAAAGCCAACGTAAAAGTGGGCGAAAGTATCGCCGGTCGCGCTGTTCATGAAAAATTGCCCGTCAGTACCCTGGATGTTCAAGATGACCCGGAATATCGCTTTCCGGAACTTGCAAAAAGAGAGGGACTCATATCGATGCTTTCTGTCCCGATGTGGATTAAGAACCGCATTGTCGGTGTCCTGAACAGCTACACTGCAGAACGACATATCTTCACTGAAGAAGAGATTAACTTGCTTCAATCGGTTGCAAATCAAGCGGCAGTGGCCATTGAAAATACAAACCTTTCAGAACAGTCCTCAGCGATGCGGGAGGCCCTTGAAACCAGGAAGGTGGTCGAACGCGCAAAAGGCATCTTGATGAAGCAAAACAACATCCTTGAGGATGGTGCCTTTAAGTTGATCCAACGCCAAAGTATGAACAAGCGGAGAACCATGCGAGAGGTCGCTGAAGCCATTATCCTGACCTCTCAAATCAAACCCTCCTAGAGAGATAGAGTCTTCATCCACTCCAGATTCACGAAAGGCTTTCCCCTGTTTAAGTACCGCCCATTTCCCAAAATAATGAATAGGACACTTCAATGCCCCAATCGACACAAAAAGCACACCTGATCTGGCTAGACCTCGAAATGACCGGGCTGGACCCGAACAAATATACCATTATTGAGATTGCGACGATCATCACGGATAGCCACCTGAATGTACTTGAAGAGGGCCCGGAGATTGCGATATGGCACGATCAGAAGACATTGAATCGTATTGAAAAGTGGAGTCTCGGAACCCACACAAGGTCCGGTTTGCTTGATCGAGTCAAGGCCTCCACAACACCAATCGAAGAGGCACAAAAACAGACCCTCAATTTTGTGAAGATGTATTGCGAAAAGCAAAAATCACCGCTATGCGGTAATTCAATCGGGCATGACCGCCGATTTCTGGAACGCTACATGCCTCAGCTCTTCGACTTCCTCCATTATAGGAACATTGATGTGAGTACCGTGAAAGAATTAATCAAGCGATGGTATGTCGACGGCCCCAAGGCTCCGGCGAAGGACGGAAAGCACCTGGCTCTGACCGATATCCGGGAATCGATCGCGGAGTTAAAGTTTTACCGGGATCACTATTTTATGAAGTTGTAAGATAGGGAGGGGGTAGGTTTACTCTAAGGGCTCAGTCCTCTGTTTCTACGGCAAGGACACGTTCTTGTTTTTTATAGAATGTAATGGCCTTACTTGCAAGTTTGTCTTCGACCTGCACCCAAATTTCTCGCCACTCGCCTTCGCTATGCGCCTGTTTCTTGGTATGTTTGCAGTCTGCTTTTTTGGGGCTGATCACTGCAGCCTCAAAAAAGCCTTTGGGCTGCTCAATCGCAGTCCAAGCCTCATCACCACATGTCCCAGCCACATCCAACTCTAACCAGATCTTCTTCAAGATTGCCTCCTAGTAAAATTCCAGATGGCAATGTACAAGCTTTGATCCATTGCTTTCAAGAAAAAAGTGCTGTTTTTCTTAAAGAAAATGCATCGGGGCTGCTTAGCCACTTGCTAAGCGCTCGCAGGGGAAGCTCTGCCAGGATTTAGCTGTCATTTTCCAGCAAATCCGACCCAAAGTACGATATGCTGAGCGACGCCAAGAACTGAAGTATTCTAATCTGGGAATATCTTTATGCTGAGATTATCTGAAATTAAACTGCCGCTGGATCATTCTGAGAGTGAACTCCTGACCGCCATTCAAAAAAAACTAAAAATCAAAGCGGAGCTCATCATCCGTTATGACATCGGCAGACGAAGCGTCGATGCGCGTAAGCGGAGTGCGATTGTCTTGATTTACACGCTTGATGTTGAGCTGACAAATGAAGCCCACGTATTTTATCGCTTCAGAGCGGATCCTCAGGTTTCAAAGACACCCGACCTCCGTTATCACTTGCTTGCAAAAGCGCCGGATAAGCTTAGCAATCGACCGATTGTCATAGGTACAGGACCTTGCGGTCTTTTTTGCGGATTGCTGCTGGCACAGATGGGTTTTCGTCCGATTATTCTGGAGCGGGGCAAGGCGGTGCGAGAGCGGACGGTCGATACCTTTGCCTTCTGGCGAAAAGGTCACTTCAATCCAGAATCGAATGTACAATTCGGCGAAGGCGGTGCGGGGACTTTTTCAGATGGCAAGCTCTACAGCCGGATCAAAGACCCTGAAAATCGTGCACGCAAGGTTATGGCCGAATTCGTTAAAGCGGGAGCAAAACCTGAAATTCTCACTGTCAGCAAACCTCATATCGGGACGTTCAAACTTGTGGAAATTATTGAAAAAATACGTGCCGAAATTGAAGACCTCGGCGGTGAAATCCGTTTTCAGTCCCGAGTTGATTCCCTTAATATTGTAGACAAAAAGCTTAAAGGCATCACACTTTCTAGCGGTGAAAGGCTTCGATCTGCCCATGTCATTCTTGCCGTGGGACATAGCGCCCGCGATACCTTTCAAATGCTCTACGAGCGGGGAGTCGCGATTGAGCCGAAACCTTTTTCAATCGGTTTTCGCATTGAACACCCGCAGTCCTTGATTGATCGAAGATATTTCGGCCCGGATATCGGCCACCCTGTTCTGGGTGCAGCGGATTACAAGCTGGTGCACCATTGCAGTAATGGCCGCACTGTCTATAGTTTCTGCATGTGCCCCGGCGGAACGGTTGTCGCCTCTGCTTCCGAACACGGGGGCATCGTGACAAACGGTATGAGCCAGTATTCCCGACATGAACGTAATGCCAACAGCGCCATTGTTGTAGGCGTGACACCGGAGGATTATCCAGGAGGACCCATGGCCGGGATAGACTTTCAGCGCTCTCTGGAAATGGCGGCATTTCAATTAGGCGGAGGCAACTATCATGCGCCGGGACAGCGTCTTGCCGATTTCCTGGCCAATCGCCCCTCTCTTACGCTTGGCTCGGTACAGCCCTCCTATACACCCGGCGTCCATCTCACAGATTTATCACAAAGTCTGCCCACATACGCCATTGAGGCCATCCGGGAAGCCCTGCCCGCCTTCGACAAGCAGATCAAGGGATTTTTAATGGATGATGCCATCTTGACCGGCGTTGAAACACGCACCTCATCTCCCATCCGAATTGTAAGAACCGCCAACTTCCAAAGCGATAACACCGAAGGCCTGTACCCGGCAGGGGAAGGTGCCGGGTATGCCGGTGGCATTCTTTCAGCCGCCGTGGATGGCATCAAGGTCGCTGAGGCAGTCGCTCTTGATCTCTTAAAAACAGAAAAATAACCCCCTGACCTGCTTATTTTTTCGACAGCCTCCTAGGCAATCCTTTCCAAGTGTCTAGGCAAAAGTTTCTAAGCACAGCCTCCTCTATTCGATAAGACCCCGAATCAAGGCAGTACTCACTTGGTACAGGCTTTGCTTTCATCCAGAGTTGTACGCGCTGAAATATGGAGCAGGGCAATGGCAGATCAACAAGATTTTGAGGCAGGCTTTGGACAATTTTCAAAATCAGGCTGGCTCCAAAGTCGCATAAAGTTTCCGAAGTCATCCAATCAAAAAGAGGATGATTGGGAGACCGAAGGATTCACAGGGGATGGCGCTTTTTCAAGCGCCGAAAATAGGGGTGCTGCCCTGAATGACTTTACTGAGTCCTCAAACGCTTTTACTTCCTCCGAACATTGGAGCCTACCCTGGTCCGATCTCATGATGACGATGTTTGTCTTGTTTGCGGTCTTACTTTCAGTCCATGTTTCCGAAAGAAATGTCGTTGAAGCGGCTCATTCACAAGTTGAGGTGAGCAAAGAAAAGACCTCTGCAAAAGATCCGATTACATTTCCATCCGGAGAAGTAAAACTCAGTCCTGAAAAGATTTATCGCCTCAGTGATCAAGCCGTCCGGAAGAGTAATCTTGAACAGATTGAAGTTATTTTTGAAGAAGATAAGACGGTGCGTATCAGTGTTCGAGGACCGCTTTTTTTCGATAGTGGGAATGCGGCGCTCAGAGATGATACAAAAATATTCCTGGACCAATTTTTACCTATTCTTCAAAAAATTGATAATGAAATAAATATTGTGGGGCACACAGATGATCTTCCCGTGCATAGTCCACTTTACGCATCGAACTGGGAGCTTTCGTCCATTCGAGCCTCAAATGTGGCAAAATACCTGATTAAAGCGGGTCTTCTGGAGCCGGGACGCTTTAGCGTCATCGGACGCTCAATGTACAGACCTGAACGACCGAACATCACGAAAGAAAACCGCCAGATCAATCGAAGAGTGGATATCGTCATTACCAGAAGACACTATGATGGAATTTAGAAAATATCAGTAAGGAGGGAAAAGTGGGCGCTAAGAATTTTTACGGGATTTTGATTTGTGTACTGGTTTTTTTTGCAAGTTTTCTCCTGAGCAAGGGAGCCAGCATGTACCTTAATGTCGTCGCATTTCTGGTTGTCGTTTCAGGCACAATTGGTTCGATGTTTTTGAGTTACTCATTTGAACGAATCAAATCGGCCTATTTAGTCTCAAAAAATGCCTACCTTGTGAAGCTGCCGAGCCAGGATGATTTGATCAAGGCCTTATTGGGACTTGCAGTCAAAAGCCGCTATGACGGCATTTTATCTCTTGAAAAAGCATTAAGTAAAACAACCGCTTCTTTCTTAAGAGGTGGGCTGGATATGCTTGTTGATGGTTTTAAGGGTAGCGAAGTGAAAGACATGCTGAGTTCAGAAAGCTATTTTTTCAAGCAACGACGGGCGGCAAATGAACGTGTTTTCCGGAGCATGGCACGGTCTGCGCCCGCCTTTGGCATCATCGGAAGTGTCATCGGCCTCATCGGCATGTTATCCGATTTAGGCAATACGACGGTGATCTTGCAAACCATCCCGATCGCTCTGACATCCACCCTCTACGGCATACTGCTTAGCAATTATATTCTGACGCCGATTGCCGAAAATATTCACGCACGGACACACGAAGAGCTGCTCCTACAAAAGATGATCCTCAATGGCATCCTGGCCATCAGCAACGAACAAAACGTCTACAAACTGGAAAAGAAACTCTGTTTATTCCTAACGCCAGCCGTTCGCAGAGGTCACGAACAAGACTTCACAAATATCCGGCGACGATATGTAGGCATGAATTTTCAGGAAAGAGAAGAGGTTTTCCAGGCCGCCCACTCTTAGTCAGGGCAAAGCGCCGGCAGGACTGACTCAGGCTTCACTTAAGGCCCGATTTTTCCCGGCGCCATGATAAGCGTCTCCTTTTCTGATTAGAATAAAATCACTTTGTTTGAAACTGAGAGAGCATGACTCAGTCTGTCTCATCTTCTAGGTGCTTATCTCACAATGAAGCGATCAAAACCCGTAGACGCTTAATCGCTTTAGGGTTAATGCAGTAGCAGATTGCCGGCCCCTGAACCTCACCTTGAATGAGTTCACATGCTTTGAGGACTTTAAGATGTTGAGACACCGTTGATTGTGAAATCGGCAATTCATCGACGATTTCACCGCAAATGCATGCATTCCTCTCAATGAGAACCCTGAGAATCATGATCCTGGCTTCATGCCCCAGCGCCTTGCAGAGCTTTGCAAGTTCTCTATCCGTTTCAACCAGGCTCGTTTTTTTTAGCTTCGCGTCATCGCATTTCATCAGCCCCTTTATACACAAAAAAAAACCGACTTGATAGCTTTTATCGTATAAAAACGATAAAGTGCCTCCATTATCGTAAAAATACGATAGACTGTTTGAGTTGAAAAAAATTCTTCGGAGGATAAACATGGGTATCCGTATTGCGATTAACGGCTTTGGGCGCATGGGAAGGCTGGGCATGAGAGCAGGATTCGCTAATCCAAATTTTGAGATCGTCCATATCAATGACCCGGAAGGCTCTGCGAAAGCCGCGGCCCACCTGCTTCAGTTTGATTCAGTGCATGGCAAGTGGAATAAAAATATTTCCTGCTCTTGTGACGAATACTTTAAGGTTGAGGAAAAGAAAATTTCATGGAGCGCCTACGCTTCCATTGAAGAAATGCCGTGGCCTGAAATTCAGGCCGATCTCGTACTCGATTGCACAGGAAAACATAAATCAAAAGAGGCACTTCAGAAATACTTTGATGCCGGAATAAAAAAAGTGGTGGTCTCTACCCCTGTTAAAGATGACGGCGTACTCAATATCGTTATGGGTATTAATGATCATCTGTATCAGTCGAATGAAGCCCACCTTGTTACAGCTGCTTCATGTACAACCAATGCTCTGGCGCCTGTTGTAAAGACCATTCATGAAGGCCTTGGCATTAAACATGGCACGGTAACAAGCATTCATGACCTTACGAACACCCAAACAATCATCGATAAATTCCACAAAGATTTAAGACGTGCCCGATCAAGTTCAACTTCTTTGATTCCCACGTCATCGGGTTCTTCAAAAGCGATTATTAAAATATTCCCTGAGCTTGAGGGACGTTTAGAATGCATGGCGATTCGCGTCCCGCTGCAGAATAGTTCAATGATTGACTGTGTATTTGAAGTCAATAGAAAAACAACGAAAGAGGAAGTGAATCAAATCCTTCAAAAAGCTGCCGAAGGAGAATTATCGAATATTTTTGGCTATGAGACCTTGCCTCTTGTCTCGGTTGACTATCTTCATGAATCAAAATCGTCTGTCGTAGATGCGCTATCCACTTCTGTTGTTAACGGGACACAAGTCAAAATTATCGCCTGGTATGACAATGAATGGGGCTACGTATCCAGAATGATGGAACTGGTTGGCAAAGTCGCAAAAAGCATGACTGGACAGGGATTTTAGCAAGTGTACAGCTCTAAAAGCTTTTTGAGTATCGCATTATCGTATTTAGGCTTTTCTGTTACAGACGGCGCAATACGCGTACTTGTTGTGCTTTATTTTCATGAACTGGGATTCTCAGCCCTTCAAATCGCATCATTATTTTTACTTTACGAAATCGCAGGCATAGTGACCAATTTCATCGGAGGATGGATGGGTTCTATTTTTGGCTTAAATATCACGCTTATTGCCGGAATGCTGCTGCAAGTCCTGGCGATGGGGCTTTTGACAGTTGATCATATCTTCTTAACTGTGCCCTACATTATGTTGATGCAAGGTTTCTCGGGCATCGCAAAAGACCTTGTTAAAATGAGTGCTAAAAGTAGCTTGAAGGCGCTGAATCAGGACGAAACAGAATCCGGTTTATTTAAGTGTGTTTCTATTCTTACAGGCTCAAAAAATGCCATGAAAGGTCTGGGCTTCCTTCTCGGTGGTATTTTTCTAACTCAATTTGGTTTTCAATTTTCTATGGGCTTGATGGCGGGGACGCTACTTGCGCTTACCCTGTTTTCCATCATCTCCCTGCCTAAGAATCTTGGGAGATCAAAAGAGAAAATCGCGTTTACAAGTCTTTTTTCAAAGTCGAAATCGATTAATATTCTCTCGCTTGCCCGGTTTTTTCTATTTGGCTCAAGAGATATTTGGTTTGTCATCGGACTGCCTGTTTTCTTGCAAGTCAACTTAGAGTGGTCTTACTCATCCGTGGGCTCTTTTTTAGCTTCATGGATTATTGGATATGGTTTAGCCCAGACACTCGTCCCCAAATTTATTACAGGAGATCAACTGGCCCGGGCGATGGGAAACAAGGCTGTCGCATTTTGGACCGGGATATTGGTCTTGTTTCCTGCAGGTATCGCACTGTTATTAAACAAGGGATTCAATAACGAAATCATCATCATCGGCCTTTTGTCCTATGGAATCGTCTTCGCTGTGAATTCAATTATTCACTCCTATTTAGTGCTTGCCTATAGCAATGAAGAAAGCGTGTCTACTGATGTCGGTTTTTACTATATGGCGAATGCCGGCGGACGACTTGTTGGGACACTTCTTTCAGGATGGGTGTTTCAAAGTTACGGCTTTCTTGCCTGCCTTTGGTGGTCTGTCAGTTTCTTAGTGATGGCATCCCTTATCTCGATAAGACTGCCAAACGTCCGTGTTTGAACTATGCGCCACCCCCGCCCCGTTTAATGGCAGATTGTCCGTATTTGGATTTAATGAGGTCTGTCGCGACATCAATGCCTTGCTGCTTTTGCTGGCTTTCATTGATAAAAAGTTCCCCTTGTATGATCTCGCCGGGTACCAGGTGGCTCACAGCCATGCCGAGCAATCGGATAGGGCCTTGTTTTTTCTTAAGGTTTGTTTTTAAAAGGTCTATTGCGATGCTCAAGAGGTCCTGGGTCGTGTGAGTTGCTTTGGGCAGGCTATGGGATCGGGTGATGGTCTTAAAATCGGCAAAGCGGATTTTAAGACCCACGGTACGGGCACGGAGATCTTGACGGCGCAAACGCCAGGCCACCTGTTCTGTCAGTGTAACGATATGGGATTGCAGCAAATCAATATCATCAAGATCCTTTTCAAAGGTCGTTTCATTTGAGATTGATTTGACTTCGTGATCAGGGATCACTGGCCGGTCATCCCGTCCATGAGCAAAGGCCCACAGTTGTTCGCCCCATAAGCCAAAACACTCACGGAGCAGACGACGAGGCCGCTGCCGAAGCTGATGGATGGTGCGGATGCCTTTTTTCGCAAGGATCTGGTCACCAGACTTTCCAATGCCCCAGAGACGACGCACAGGAAGCGGATCGAGAAAGGCCTGGACCGCTTCCGGCTGAACGACCAGGAAGCCGTCCGGCTTTCCCAAGTCACTTGCCACCTTGGCAACAAATTTATTGGGCGCAATGCCGACAGAGGCGCAGAGGTGGATCTTTGCCTTAATTTCTTCTTTGATCTGCCTCCCGATGGCCTCGGAATCTCCAAAGAGTTTTTCGCTCCCGGTGGCATCGAGAAAGGCCTCATCTAAAGAAAGGGGTTCTACTAGGGGGGTATAGTTCAGGAAGATCTGATGGATTTGCTCGGAGACTTCTGCATAACAAGCGATACGCGGGGCTAAAAAGATGGCCTCGGGACAAAGTCTCCGGGCCTGAGATGCAGGCATCGCACTCCGTATACCGTAGCTGCGAGCCTTATAATTTGCGGCTGCAACGACTCCACGCCCTTTAGGATTTCCTCCGACAATGACGGGTTTTCCACGAAGTTCCGGCTGATCCCTCTCCTCAACCGAAGCATAAAATGCGTCCATATCTATATGTAGAATCATGAGATCTCATTCCAAAATAAGCATGGGCCATAGTCAGAAGGGGCGAATGAAACCCCCGTTGCCGCGATTGATTCGGGAGTCAAATTGTCGGCGAAGCCATCTTTTGAAAATATTCCGTGTCGGTGGAAGGAGGAGGGCGAATCCGACAAGATCGGTCAGAAGCCCCGGTGTCATCAAAACAATGCCTGCGGCAAAAATCAACACACCATTGAGCATGTCTTCTGCCGGAACTCGCCCGACTTGTAATTCCGCCTGGATTTTTCCCCAGACGAGGAGGCCCTGAAGCCTGGCAAGAGAGGCCCCCAAAATGCCGGTCACCACTTGAATGAGCAGTGTTGGCCAAAAACCGATGACACTGCCCAGTTTGATGAGGAGAGAGATTTCAATGAATGGAACCAGGATAAAAAGAAAAAGCAGTTTTCCAAACATACGATGCTCCAGAGGTGGAGGTGATGAGCCAATCAGAACCTTATGAGTTTAAAATAAAAACGACCGAAAGCCAATGCCTGTTTTATCGGGATATTCAATCTCTGAGTGATGCCCTTGGGCTGCCGTTGACTGTAGTTGAAGTGAAGTGTTTTAATCTCGAAATATTGCAAGAGTCACTCCTGTAAATTTATAATTTTTAATGTAAAATTTACTGTAACGCATTGAAAAATAAAAAATATATTACAAGTGGCTCCGCTGCTTCCGTGATCCAAGTGATTTTTATAGATTTAAAATAGTATGGATATTTTTGGTCAGAAAAATAAAAAGGATGTCCCCGAAGTAAATGCTCTGGATGGGCAACTGGAAGGAGGGATTGCCTCTATTCGTGAAGGAAGAAGGTCCGTGGGACGTACCCTTCTTCTCGACCTTGTTAAAAGCCGTCCAAATGACTTGTGCGCCTGGTTATGGCTCAGCAGCATTGCCGAAAGCGATCACGACCGTCGGGACTGCCTGCTTAAGATTTTGGAGATTGACCCGGAAAATCAGGAGGCAAGGAGAGGGCTTATTTATTTGAACGCACCTCCCTCCGACAAAGCGTCCGAATCTCTCGCCCCTTCTCAAGAGCCTAGCTCCGCTCCTCTGCAAAAGAAACGGAAAAAACGCAGAAGAAGACATCGAAGCAGCCAAGAAAAAAAGCGTGACAGGATGGCATATCTTGCATCGGTGCTATGCATACTTGGCGTCCTGAGTTTCTTTTATTTCAAGTTCATTATTCCCCCCGGAGAATCGGCTTCGACGCCAAGAGTGAAAACAAGTTCGAAAAAACCAATGTCGAGCCAAATAGGTATTATCCCGATGAGCATGGCGCTATCGCGGGCAAGTGATGGCTGGCAAGCCGTCCGAATTAAGATCGCTTATGAAAATCAGTCAAAATTCTTCAGGAGATTTAGAATGCCCACTGCTCAGGGAACGATGGTCACGGAGGAAGATTATCGTTACCCGAGTATCATAAAAAAGGTGAGCAAAGGCGCACTTTCCGGTAGGCCTCTCTCATTATGGTTGCCGCCCGGTTTCCGGTTTTGGCGGACTTATTCCCATAGCCCGGGATCGGTCTTTGAATCTCATTATGAAATTGAGAGCAGAGTGGCGGAACAATCACACCCGAGTCGGGTCTCCATTTCGGGACACGCGGATATTGATCTTCTGAAAATCTCCGAAAGGAATCTGAAATTTCCTATTGTGAATCAGGATGCTGTGACACGACAGATCGGTCATATCATAGAACTGCCAAAAGAGGAACTCAGGTTGAAAATTGAAGGGATCAAGCGCGAAAAGCTGCAATTTGATCCGAAAGGGCATGTCAGTGATCTCTTTATCCTTTCCCTAGCTCAGGAAAATCTCAATGCGGGTTATGAAAAAAGAATCCCCTTCTCCATCATTGCGATCAGCGAAACTGGCATTGTCGGGAGTCTTTCTGACGAGGCGATGCAAAAGATTGCAGATTGCCCTCCCTTGCCGACTCTGGGGCCGAATCAGAAAGCATTAGCCCGTGGATGCACGGTGATGCCGGAAGGCGCAAGCGGAGTTAAAATTATTCTGGCGATTAAAACGAGTGCCAGCCATAAATTTGTCGTTGTCGACTCAGGGTATTGATTCCCCTGACCGGATCGTTGTTGAATCGCTCACTGATCGATAAGCCTCTCCATTTCCACATCCAGCCTTCAAAAAAAATAGCCAGGCGAACTTACAGCCTTGCAAGAGATTCATCCGAGTCGTATTCTTTCCCCGCAATCAAACAGATCATTTAAAGAGGAGAGCATAATGGAAAACTTATATCACTATCGTGGGCGCGTCATAAAAGTATATGATGGAGATACCATAACAGTGGACATTGATCTTGGCTTTAAGATCTCAATGAATCGACAAAAGTTCAGGCTTTACCGAATCAACACACCGGAAGTCCGTGGCCCTGAAAAAGCGCAAGGCATTATTTCAAGAGATTGGCTCCGGGAAAGAATTTTAGATCAGGACGTCATTTTAGTGACGCATAAAGATAAAAAAGGAAAGTACGGGCGTTGGCTGGCAGACATCTGGCTTGATGCTGTTTGCGTGAATGACGAACTGGTTGCAAAAGGCCTGGCAGAATATAAAGATTACTAATCGCTCCGGATCAGGTGATTGTTGAGTATAGGAGTTTTATAGATGCAGGAGGTGATCATCGCAAGCGCCGTGCGTACCCCCATCGGCCGATTTCAGGGAGGGCTTTCCTCTCAATCCGCTACAGAGCTCGGCAGTATCGCCATTCGTGAAGCAGTCCGTCTTGCCGGGGCGCCTCCTGAAACCATTGATGAAGTCCTTATGGGCAATGTGCTTTCCGCCGGTCTGGGGCAGGCGCCTGCACGTCAGGCAGCGATTGGCGCCGGACTTCCCGCTTGTGTCCCCTGTACAACGCTGAACAAGGTCTGCGGATCGGGCTTGAAGGCTGTGATGATCGGGGCACAGGCCATTGCCGCAGGCGACGCAGAAGTGGTCGTCGCTGGAGGGATGGAGAGCATGAGCCATGCCCCCTACCTACTGGAGCGTGTACGCACAGGTAGGCGAGTCGGTCATGTCAAAATGATCGACAGCATCATTCACGACGGACTATGGGATGTCTACAACGATTTCCACATGGGTTCGGCAGCGGAATTGTGCGCAGGGAAGTATCGGCTCACACGGGAAGAACTGGATGACTTTGCCATTGAAAGTTATCAACGGGCACAAAGGGCACAGCAAGCAGGAGATTTTAAAAAAGAGATCATTGCCACAGCTTCCTTGTCAGAGGACGAAGAACCCACGCGTGTCAATTTTGAGCGCATCCGAAACTTAAGTCCGGTCTTTGATGCAGAAGGCAAGGTCACGGCAGGCAATGCTTCCCCCTTGAGCGACGGGGCCTCAGCCCTGGTCTTAATGTCGGAAGCGGCGGCTGTTCGCTATGCCGCGCCGGTTCGTGCCGTCATCGGTGGCGCTGCAATGACAGCGACCGCACCGGCACAATTCACGATTGCCCCGGCTGAGGCCATCACACGCCTGCTTGACAAAATCAAACTGTCTCTTGATAAAATCGACCTCTTCGAGATCAACGAGGCCTTTGCGGCCTCTTCAATTGCGGTGATGCGGATCTTAGGGATTCCAAGCCATCGTGTGAATTGTCGGGGTGGTGCGGTTGCGCTTGGGCACCCGATTGGCGCAAGCGGGGCGCGGATCCTCACCACCTTGATTCACCTCTTAGAAGATCGTCATCTGAAAAATGGCATCGCCTCCCTTTGCATCGGAGGAGGAGAGGCGATTGCCCTCTTCATCGAACGCAAGTAAATAAGTCGAACGCAAGTCATGAATGACATATCAGCAACGAAAGAAAGGGAAGCGGAAAAAATGGATTTTAATGCAGTCGGAATCGTCGGGGCGGGACAGATGGGGCGGGGCATTGCACAGCTTGTCGCCAACACCGTTCCGCACGTTGTCTTATACGATTTGGAATACTCAATTTTGGAAAAGGCCCTTGAGCAGATTACACGGAACCTGAACAAGGCGGTTAAACGGGAAAAACTCACCGAGTGGGTCCGGGAAAAAACCCTGAAAAGCATCAAAATCACGACAAAATTTGAAGAACTCATCCATTGTGATCTGATCATTGAGGCCGTTCCGGAAAAAGAGGAAATCAAGATCGACATCTTTGAGGGCCTTGATGAGTTTTGTCACCATGACACCCTCTTCGCCAGCAACACCTCCTCCCTCCCGATTACCCGGCTCGCTTCGACCGTGACCCATCCGGAACGCTTTATCGGCCTGCACTTTATGAATCCGGCACCGCTGATGCCACTGGTTGAAATTGTTCGTGGCTGGCAGACCTCGGATGAAACATTCGACAAAGCAAAGCAGTTTGTCGAGCGCCTCGGAAAGCAAGTGATTGTTTCAAAAGATTATCCCGGTTTTATCGTGAACCGGATTTTGGTGCCGATGATCAATGAAGCCGTCTTCGCCCTCACCGAGGGCGTCGCGACGGCCAAGGAGATCGACAGTGCCATGAGACTCGGTGCCGGACACCCGATGGGACCGCTTGAACTGGCCGACATGATCGGGCTGGATGTCTGCCTCGACGTGATGGAAATCCTCTACACCGAATTCAGCGACAGCAAATACCGCCCCGCCCCTCTCTTACGCAAATATGTCGAGGCCGATTGGCTTGGTAAAAAAACGGGCAAGGGCTTTTATGAGTATGGGCAAAACAAGTCGAAATAGCTTAGTCCTAGGATCTAAACTAAAATGAACCTGAGCCTGACAGAAGAACAAGAGATGGTCATCCAAATGGTCCGGGCCTTTGCTGAAAAAGAGGTCAAAGCGGTCGCTTCTAAGATGGACGCCGTCTGTGAATTCCCGAAAGTCCTGGTCAAAAAACTGGGCGAAATGGGTTTGATGGGGGCTTTTATCCCTCTTGAATACAATGGTTCCGGCATGGATTTACTGACTTATGTGCTTGCCATGGAGGAAATTTCAAAGGTCTGGGCCTCGCTCGGGGTCATCATGACGGTCAATAATTCCCTGGTTTGCGATCCCCTCCACCGCTTCGGCAACGCCGCACAAAAAGAGCAATTTCTTAAAGCTCTGGCTGCGGGAGACTTGCTCGGTTGTTATGCCCTGACCGAACCGGAAGCCGGTTCAGACGCCGGTGCGCTCTCAACGAGCGCGGTTGAGGATGGAGACAGTTACATCCTGAACGGAACAAAACGATTTATCACCAATGGTAAACATGCCGATATCGCCATCGTTTACGCCGTGACCGACCCTTCGCTTGGGAAAAAGGGCATCACGTCCTTTATTGTTGAGACAAAAACACCGGGATTTGTCGTCAGTAAAACCGAAGAAAAGATGGGGCTACATGGTTCCGACACGGCTGAGCTGGTTTTTCAGGACTGCCCTGTTCCCAAAGCCAATCTTCTTGGCAAAAAGAATGAGGGCTTTAAGATCGCTCTGGCGACACTGGATGGCGGCCGTATCGGCATCGCCGCCCAGGCCATCGGCATTGCTCAAGGCTGTCTTGAAGCGTCGATTGAATATGCAAAAATGCGGCATCAATTCGGCCAGGCCATTGCCGGTTTTCAAATGATCCAATGGATGATCGCCGATATGCAGACGGAGATTGATGCGGCACGTCTCCTCTGTCATCGTGCCGCCTGGCTCCGGCAGATGGAGAAGCCGGGGGTAACGCTTGCCGCCTCGCAGGCAAAACTCTACGCCTCAGAGATGTCAAACCGCATTGCCTACAAAGCGGTGCAAATCTTCGGCGGTTACGGCTACATCAAAGAATTTCCGGTGGAACGCTTCTACCGGGATGCCCGAATTACCACCCTTTATGAGGGGACTTCCGAGATCCAACGCATTGTCATTGCAAGGGAGCTCATGAAAACAAGCTGAGGTCTTTTCTATGAAAAAGAAGTCGCTTGAGAACAAGAATCTGATAGATAAAACGAAAACAAAAGCTAAAAAGAGAACAGACGAACGCAAAGCCAAATTCTCAAACCTCTCCAATACCGAAATTGATCCGCTCTATACCGAAGCCCCTCCCGAAACAACACTAGGTAAACCGGGAGAATATCCCTACACCCGTGGCATCTATCCGAGCATGTATCGCGGTAGGCTCTGGACGATGCGCCAATTTGCAGGCTTCGGTACGGCCGCAGATACAAACAAACGCTATCGCTACCTATTGAGAGAAGGACAGACCGGCCTTTCCGTCGCCTTCGACATGCCGACCTTAATGGGTTATGACTCGGACGATCCAAAGTCGCTGGGCGAAGTGGGTAAATGCGGCGTCGCCATTGATACGGTCAGCGATATGGAGCGCCTCTTCGATCAAATTCCACTGGATCAAGTCAGTACTTCGATGACAATCAATGGCCCCGCAATCATCCTTTTTGCGATGTACCTGGTTGTCGCAGAACGTCGTGGCATTTCCTTTGATCGTTTGAGGGGAACCCTTCAGAATGACATTTTGAAGGAGTATATCGCCCAAAAAGAATGGATCATTCCGCCCAAGCCCTCTCTACGTCTCATCAACGACACAATCCGATTTTGTGTTGAAGAAGCCCCGCTTTTTCATCCGGTAAGCATCAGCGGTTACCACATCCGAGAGGCGGGATCGACCGCAATTCAGGAGCTGGCCTTTACGCTTTATGACGGACTGACTTACGCGGCATCCGCAGTGGAGGCGGGGCTTGAAATTGATGCCTTCGCACCGCGTCTGTCCTTCTTTTTTAATGCCCATAACGATTTTTTTGAAGAGATTGCAAAATATCGTGCAGCGCGGCGTTTGTGGGCGAAGGAAATGAACAAGCGCTTTCATCCGCACAATCCAAAATCACTCGCCCTGCGATTCCACACCCAGACCGCCGGATGCAGTCTGAGCGCTCAGCAGCCTCATAATAATATCGTTCGTGTCGCCCTTCAGGCCCTCTCTGCCGTCCTGGGGGGAACACAGTCCCTGCATACCAATTCGATGGATGAGGCCCTGGCCCTTCCTGCAGAGCAGGCCGTCAAGATTGCCCTTCGCACACAGCAGATCATCGCGCATGAGAGTGGCGTTTGCGATACCATTGATCCTCTCGGAGGATCGTATTACCTGGAAACGCTCACGACACGGATGGAAAAGGAAGCACGGCGCTACTTTAAGAAACTCGATGACATGGGGGGCATGGTGAAGGCCATAGAATGCGGCTTCCCTCAGGCGGAGATCCATCGCGCTGCTGTGGCTTATCAGGGCGAGATTGATCGTAAAGAGCGCATTATTGTGGGCGTCAATGATTTTATCGAAAAAAAGGCGACGGCGATTCCAATGCTGAACATACCGCAAGCCGTCGAGAATACACAGATTGCGCGTTTAAAAAAGATCAAAAATAATCGTGATCGAAAAAAAATAATGGAGACACTCAAAGCGCTCACCCTTGCCGCCAAGGAGAGGGACGATCTTATGCTTCCTGTATTAAATACGGTTCGTGCCGGGGCGACGGTGGGTGAAATTTCAGATATTTTCCGAAAGGTTTTTGGGAGCTACAGGGAACGATTGGCTTTTTGATCAGAGCCATGCACTCAGACTTCCGGTAGACCTTCGCTATCCAGGACAGTGCAATCCAAATCTAATCTTTCTTTCTCCGAATCACCTTTTTGAGCGGGCTGAGATTGATCTCGTCAATGACCGTACCGCGACGCAGATGGAGAGCGCTCAAGATCGCCTCGGCGACGTCATCCGCCTCAATGGCCTGAGTCTCTTCAGCACCGGGTTCAAAGTGGAGTGAGTCAAAAAACGGAGTGCGGACCATGCCGGGATTAATCAGAGTCACTCGCACCGAAGAGCTTGCACATTCTTGTCTCAGGGATTGCGCCATCCCTCTCAAAGCAAACTTCGATGCACAATAAATTGCCCCGTGTTTTCCTCCAGACAATGCTGACTCCGAACCCATCAATATTATGTCGGCCTGTTCTGCACGTTTGAAACTTGGTATCAGGGCCTTCACCAGGAAGGCCTGGCTGATCAAGTTGAGATCAATCAAGTCCCGGATCTGCTCGTATGAAAAAGTTTCGATGTTGCCGAAACGCCCTGAACCGGCACAGGCGATGAGGCCGGTGATTTCGGGATGTTCACGGCTGAGCGCTGACAGGGCTTGCGGCAATACAGAAAGTTTGGAGAGGTCGATTTTAATTGGAATGAAATCTTTATCGGAGATTGGATTGCGCTGAAAGTTTCTTGCGATGCCGATCACACGGTAGCCATGACTCAGTAGTTTCTTCGTCGTTTCATACCCGATACCGGAAGAAGCCCCGGTGACAAGCAGTGTTCTCATGATGTGGGTGCCTCAATCCGACAATGGTAATAAATCTGTTTCGGAATGTATTCAAATAAGGCTTTTTCACAAGTCGCGATCATCTGCTCTTCAAGTGCTGAAGGATAGGACGTCAGGCCGTTTTGTGTTTCGTAGCGCTCTGCAAAGAGAGCTTCATCCGGATAGATCTTAAGAATGTTTTTAAAAAAAGTCTGAGGAATACGAAAAAAACCGGTGCTGACCGAGTGGAGTTGATTCACATCCAATCCATCAAAGAGTTGCCCGAAGAGTGCGTGATAATACTGCTCGCTATTCTCATGAGCAATCAAGGGTTCAAAGCGGAGCGCCAGCGGCCATCCAGCCTGCTGTAGCTTTTGTGCGGCTGCAATGCGCTTTGCAAAAGAAGGCACACGATGTTCCAATTTTTCGTAGATCGGAGCGGTGGAAAAACTCATTGCAACGACAACATTCGGTAGGGCTTCGTGACGCAGGAGGCTTTGAATCTGGGCGCTTTTTGTTCTCAACTCTAACGTTGCCAGAGGATAGTCTTTGAAAAAGGGAAGGAAGTGTTCTGCAAAGCGGCTATAGGATTCAAAGGCCAAGCTGTCGCAGTCGTAACCGGAATAAAAATAGCTCGGGCGCTCACCACAGTTTTGAATGACTTGTGAAATTTCCTGCTTGAAGTCCTCGTAGTTCACAAAGAGTACATGGTGGGCCGAACGATACATGCCTTGCAGAAAACAATAGCGGCAATCATAGGGGCAGTTCAGCAGGTGGGAAAAATAATAGCTGTTCTCATCCCCAAAACCGTAGCCCGGAGGAGCGGGCAGGACGAAACGATGGTGCTTTTTCGCCAGGATCAGTCCGGGCCGTCTTTTCTGCAAACGAAAATTCTGGGCGTTACGATTAAACACTTCACCATAACGCTCGCAGGCGATTTGTGGGACATCCGGACATTGTTTGATGATGGTTTCCACGAGGGGAAAGTCCCGGCATTGATCCTCAATATAGAGTGCGGAAAATGAAGGCATGGCAACTCATTGACAGCGACATTTTTCAAGCAAAAAGGCTTCAACCTCATCAATCGGAATGCACGTTTTTTCGCCGGTGCGGCGGTCTTTCAATTCGACCAATCCTTGTTCCAGGTTTTTCTGTCCGACCACAACCTGGAAAGGAATGCCGAGCAGGTCGGCGTCATTAAACTTCACCCCTGCCCGTTCTTTCCGGTCTTCAAAAAGCGTTTCGATACCCTGTTTAGTGAGTGCTGTGTAGATGGTTTTTGCCGCAGTCAGGACCGCTTCTTTTTTCTCCTGCACCGGAATCACCTCGACGGCAAAAGGGGCAATTGAAATAGGCCAGATCATGCCGCGCTCGTCATGGTTCTGTTCAATGGCGGCGGCCATAATCCGTGAAACGCCAATGCCGTAACATCCCATGACAAAAGGTTTGTCTTTCCCGTTTTGGTCGAGAAAGCTTGCCTGCATCGCCTCGCTGTACTTCGTCCCCAGCATGAAGACATGACCGACTTCGATGCCCCGGTCGATTACCAGGGCTTCCCGGCATCTCGGACAGGAATCACCTGCAACTGCGTTTCTGAGGTCGGCGTAAGTATCGACATTGAAATCACGGCCAGCTATGGCCTGAATGTAGTGCGTATCTTTTTGATTTGCCCCGATGACGGCAGCAGGCATTGCTGCGACTGAATAGTCTGCGAGGATTTCAATATCCTTCAAAGCGACCGGGCCGGAATAGCCGGACGGCCCTTTTGTGACCCGCTTGACGGTTTCTTTATCCGCAAGCACAAGCTCAGTCACTGCAAGTTGATGCCGCAATTTGATTTCGTTGACTTCGTGATCACCACGGACCAGGACGGCAACAATGCGATCATCGGCAAGGAAGAGGAGGGTTTTGAGCAATGCAGTCGCTTCAAGCTTTAAAAATTCACAGACCTCTTCGACCGATTTTTTTCCGGGGGTCGTAACCGCACACATTGCCTCCGCTTCTTCGTGATCCGTCTTTTTGAAACCTTCAAGCTGAAGGAGTTCTGCCCGTTCGACATTGGCTGCATAATCACAAAGGCTGCACGAGGCAATATCGTCTTCACCTGTCTCCGCAAGTACCATGAATTCATGGGAAGAGGAACCACCAATCATCCCGGCATCGGCTTCGACTGCTCGAAAATCAAGTCCTACGCGTTTGAAGATACGCTGGTAAGTCTCGTACATACCTTGATAAGTCGCTTTGGCCTCCTCAATGTCGGCATCAAAGCTGTAAGCATCTTTCATCACAAATTCACGACCGCGCATAAGGCCGAAGCGGGGACGGATTTCATCTCGAAACTTGGTCTGAATCTGGTAGAGATTGAGGGGAAGCTGTTTGTAAGATCGGACTTCATTGCGGATCAGGTCTGTGATCACTTCTTCATGCGTCGGGCCGAGGCAGAAATCACGATTGTGGCGATCTTTCACGCGCATGAGTTCCTTGCCGTACTGTGCCCAACGACCGGTCTCCTCCCAGAGTTCCGAGGGCTGAAGGGCGGGCAGACGCACTTCCTGGGCTCCGGCAGTATTCATCTCCTCGCGGATAATTTGTTCAACCTTGTAAAGCACACGCAAGCCCAGTGGCAGAAACGAATAGATCCCGGCGGCTACTTTTCGGATGTAGCCTCCTCGAAGCATCAGGCGGTGGCTCACGATTTCAGCGTCGGAGGGATTGTCTCGGAGAGTCGGGATAAACAGTTTGGAAAAATACATCGTCAGTCCTTATTGAAGTTGAGTTTATTTGATGCGGGACATCATACAGCAGTGATTCGGCAAGTCAATTGTAACATTCAATCGAATAATGTCCGCACCTGCGCTATCCTATAAAAATCAGTCGAACCCAGAATTTCTTTTCTTAAATGTCGCAAGAGTAGTTCTCTATGGACAGTTACATCATCTTTTTACAGACTTAAACATTTTAGTTATGTTGCACTTCTATTTTGAGTCCGCCCTGCATGAACTCTTGACCCCAAACAAATAACAAAAAAACGGCCCTGCCGAGGAATGTACTTCCTCTGAGCAGGGCCGTCATCACAGCGCTCTAGTCAAATCTCAAAATACAAGACTCACTTTGGGTGGCCTTGCATCTTTTTGTGAGGCAATCCGGGTTTTCCTTTCCGGTGTGCACCTGCACCGGCCATCTGCTTGTGCATCTGGGAGCGCTGTTCTTTTGTGAGTACCTTACGGGCCGCAAGTTTCACGCGAACCTCTTCCTTCATCAAAGTCGTCTTCAACTTGCCACGCTCTTCCACCTTTGCAAAGAGTTTATCTTCAGAGAGGTTCTCAGCATAAACGAGCTCCCCCATCTCCAGCTCGGCGATTGCAATATCCGCCTTCAAACGGATCTTCTTCTTTTTAAAATCTATGCTCATCGCCTTGAGATCTTTCCGCTGCTGATCGCTCAGGTGGAGCGCCTCGCCATGCTTTAAAATACGGGCAGCGCTGTCCATTTCTTGTCCGTATTTGCTCCGCTTGCCATACTCCCCCTTCGGTTTTTCAGCCATCGCGCCTGGAACCAGGACAATGACCATCAATACACTGAATAAAGAAATCATGGCTCTTCTGTAAGTCGTTTTCATTCTTCCCCCTCTTATTTTGGACAAGCCGATTGCTCATCCTCTTTAAGGGCGACCGCATGGGCCGCCCAAATTTCAAAAACTCAATCCTGGAATCCGAATCAACTCCCCTGACCTCATGCAACTTCCTTCCGCCGGAATCCCTGCCAGAGCAGCATGAAAAGGGTCAGAGCCAGGAGCAATCCAACGATCGAAAAGGTGATGACCTGCTTCTGCCGGGCCGCTTCTTCCTGCTTCTCCATCTTGAATCCCTCAACCACGTTCTCGCTCGCTGCCAACTTCTCCATCGCCTCCTGATATTGCGGCATCAAGGCGGCGCCGGCGACATTGCCGGGGGCATTCAAGACCTCTTTGACGACCCGATCGAGGGCCTGATTTGCTGCCGTCCGGGCACTTGCGGAAGAGCCGTGTGCCGCCACCGATTCGGCATAGGCGTTCACCAGTTCCTGTTTGATCGTATCCGATGCATCCCAGTATCCCTTCCGGATCGTCTCGATCATAATTGCCGTCAGATCCTGAAAGGCGTAGGGGTTTTCCTTGTCAAACCACTCCCGCAATTCAAGATTGTATTTGTCCTTGTGGTAAATCTCGTAGGCCTCTTCCCACATGTAGTCATCAACCAGGGCCGGTTTTGTGATCTGCCAGCCGAAGAGGTTGCCCGTCATCCGCGCCATCTCGGCCGCGCCGGAGAAGTCGTGTTCTTGATTCCCTTCAATCCATTTTGGGTTGAAGTAGCGGGTCCGCGCCTCGGCCATGAGGGCTTCCTTCAGGTTCATCATCACCGGCTTTGTCGGGTCACGTGTATCGGAGAAGACCCCTTCAGGGTCTTTGCCTGTGACCTGCCGAATCGCCATGATCATCCCGCCCATGTATTCAAAGACATGGTCGAGCTGCATCGGGCCTCCGGTCAGGTTGGAGGAACGGCTGTGAACGACGACTTCCGTATCCTGCAATCCGGTCTCGTAGAGTCCCTCGTAGAACTCTCCCCAGAGATCCTTGTGATAGACCGCCCCCTGACGTTCAAGATAAAGATTCACCAGTTTTTCGTCATCCTCGTAGGTATCGCTACGTGCAATTGCGCCGGTGAGACCGGTGCCATACATGCCGGGCGGTCCGCCGAAAATCCGCGCAGCCGAAAGCGCCCGCGCCTGTTTCGGGGCAAAACCCTTTTCTTTAAGCTGCTGTTCCATCTTCAGCGTTCCCGCTTTGACGAAGTTGTCTTCTCCCTGATCCTGGGCATTATTGGCCATCGTCACGGCCTCATCAATCAGGGCCATTCGGGAGGGAAAGACATCCCGGTATTGACCCGCCGCCAGGACAACGACATCAATACGAGGCCGTCCCAATTCCTCCGCCGGGATCAGTTCCAATTCGCGGACATTGTTGCGCTTTGTCCAGATCGGGCGAACGCCGAGCAGGTAGAGGATTTCCGACATCGTCACCCCATGTTGCCGCACCGTCTCCGTACTCCAAAGGTTGAAACCGATCTTTTTGGGGTAACGCCCCAGCTCGCCGACCTTCTTCGCCAAGAGATCCTCCGTCAGCTTCATCCCGACCCGCCAGGCCGCCTTGGTGGGCACCTCTTCCGGATTGATCGCATAGAGGTTCTTTCCAGTGGGCAGGGCCTGGGGAGAACGGATCGGATCGCCCCCCTGCCCCGGCGAGACAAATCCCCCATCCAGTCCATGCAGGGCCGCCTCGATTTCTTTTTCAGATTGTTGATAATCCGACAGGTAGCGCTCTGCTTCAGCAAGATGTTCGCTGAGACTGAGCAAGGGGGATGTTTCCCACTCATCGGCATGGATCGTCTGGGAAAAACCCACACCAACTAAAAGCAAGATAGAAAGCATTGTGATGAGATGTTTCATTTTGACCTCCTGTTTGTAATCCTATGAAAATATTTTTTCCGCTCTTTTGTGGTAGTTCTTAAAAAGATAAAGTACAATTGTTCCAAAACGACATGGAGGCACACGATGTTTAAAATCCATAAAAGCTTCGTTGTAGATGAACACCGGAAACCGGTTGCGGTGCAGATTCCAATCGAAGAATATGAACGCCTGGAAGAGATCCTCGAAAACCACGGCTTATCCAAATTGATGGATGAAACAACAGATGATGAAGGGCTTTCTGTCGAAGAGGCCAAAGCGTATTACCAGTCATTGAAGTAAAATTTTGATCCATCAACGCATTGCACACCGCAAAGATATTTATCGGGGATTTCCTTAAAATTACATCAAGCCGCGAATAAACCGCCGACTCGCTTTGTCATCCCATTTTGCCGGCCCCACATGTTTGAAGACAATATTGCCCTCAGAATCGATGATCATCGTCAACGGTATTCCTTTTGATATGAAAATATCGGGAAAATTCCTATCGGACAGATAAAAGGGCAGACTGTATTTTTCCTTTTCCACAAAATTGCGAACGACCGCCTCCTCTTCGTCAGAGACAAGAAGGAAGGCAACTTCCTCGTCTTTCATTGCATCGTAAAGTTTTTGGATATTCGGCATCTCGGCCAGGCAAGGCTTGCACCATGTCGCCCAGCGGTTCAGAAAAACGACCTTGCCGGAAAACTCGGAAAGGGTGATTTCTTTGCCATCAAGGTCTCTGATGGGCCAATCCTGATCCGCCTGGCCGTAAATCGTCAGCTTCGACTGCTCGGGGTACTGTGGCGCTGAAAGCAGCAATTCCTTATTGCCAGTACGCATTGTGAAAAAAAGGTGTACGCCAAGAGCAATCAAAACCAGCGCAAGGACTGCACCGGTGATCATGCCTTTTATGAACTTTTTATTGAAACGCGAGGTCATATCTCGTCCTTATCTATTTCTTGAATCACCCAGTCGTAAACGGGATCGCGTCCTTCGAAAAAATCATCGATGGTCGTCGGCACCGCTACATCCGGGAAAAAGGACGGTTCGTCACGTTTTGTCCTGTCGGGCCGGTAGAATGCCTTGTAGGAAAGAGAGAGGTGGATGCTGGTGTTGGGAAGTTTTAGAAAAAGCATGTCGCCGAAGGCATCCGGTTTCTGGCCCGTGGGCTCACCGACAACTGTGCCCAGTCCGTTATCGATCATGAACCCCGTCAACATCCCCGCAGAACTGTAGGTCCCGGGGCCGATCAAGAGATAAACCTTCCCTGCAAACTTCTCCTTCGGTTCTTCCATAAAAGAGACATTTTCCTTATCGGCAATGCTGTCGAAGAAGTCCTCCCCATCGGTTCTGGCCCCGACCACAGTCTGATGATGCAGGAAGGGGAGCGATTTCTCTTTGTTCTCCTCCATTTGTAAGATTTCTTCCACCTCGTCGGGTTCGTGAAGCCGGTAGAGTTCTGAGATTTTCACGGCGTTTGTAAAGTCTTTCAGGTCTTTCCTCTTCCCTGTATCCAAATGATAGAGCAACTGTTTAGCCATGGGGCCATACCCACCGCTGTTATTTCTCACATCAATGATGAACGTCCGAACGTTCTCATTCCGCATGGCATCGAACATCTCATCAAGAAATCCCCTGAAATCCACCGCACCCTTGTAGGCAAGGAAGAGGCGGAAGGGAAGCCGAAGGAACATATTCATGTGGCTTGCTATTTGAGCATCCAAAAAATAATTGAACTGAAAATAACAGAGCTTGTATTCGGGGATGATTTTGTAAGAGAAGAATTTCCCGGTAGGTCCCATCACCGGATGTGCGGGGACTTGATTCAACCATTTGATCCGCTTTCGGGGAGAGAGGGTCAATACAAGTTCAACACCCGCTCGAGTGCGTATTCGCAGATCCAGGGTTTCCGAAGGGGAGGCAATACCAAGGGCCTTCAGAAAGAGGGAATCTGACAGGGATGCCGCCGCCCGCCTTCTACGCCAGATCGCGTTTTCAGAAGGAATGCTGTCAGACAATATCCCAAGCACCTCCTCTAGAGGCCGCTTTCCGATGGAAAGGACCTCTGCCCCGATCCACTCCGGATTAAGCGACTCTCCGACATCTGTAAGATAAAGCGCATCGCCGAACCAACGGAATTTCACGAGGAACCGCTTTTTTGACTTATAAGAAGGTCTTAAGATCTGGGTATGGGAGTCACCGATCCGGGTGATGAAACTTGTCAGGATCAATTCAAATTGCATCTGGTCGGTAACGTCTTCCAGTTCAGAGAGAGCTGTATCCCGCTCTGTTTCAAATGCCTCCTTCTGAAGTTGATGGGTGACATCCGGATGGGCATCGGCCAGGACCGCTGCAAAATAGGCGAAATCTTTCTGAAAAGAATTGTATTGCCGGTATGCTTCCGTGTGCTCAATCGGGTGAGGCACGGTCTCCGAAGTCAGGTTCATGTAGATCCCTACCAGTGGACCACATCCCCAGGTTGAAGAGAGCGATAAGACAACAAAAATAAACATCACGGTCTTAAATGCCTTCATGACCATTCTCTTTCTGAATAATGGAAGCAATGCCACGCTTGTTGCCGCCCGCTTGACCAGAAGTGGTGTATGCGGTAACGTACAACACATACATTGAAAGGAGGTGTATTGCTATATGAAGCGCACACAAATTCTTCTTGAAGAGGCTCAATACCTGCAATTGAAGGACGAGGTATCGGCAACCGGGAAAAGCCTGTCGGAAATTGTCCGGGATTCCATTGCCTCTCACCTCAGAGAGAGGGAAAAGGACCCTCTGTTTGATATCGTGGGCTCGGTCAAATCTCAAAAAGATCCGGCTCCGGCCGATCTTGGGGCACAACATGATCAATACCTCTACGGAGAAAAAATGTGATCTTTGCCGATACAGGCGCCTTCGTCGCGCTTCTGAGGGAGAAGGATCAGCATCACCCTTCCGCCAGGAAATTTCTGACAAAACGAACCCTCCTGGTCACGACCGATTACATTGTGGATGAGACCGTGACCCTTCTCTTGACGCGGGTCAGCCGCACGGCTTCGGAACAGTTCCTGCGTATGATCCAGCAAAGCCGCTTTGTCCGGCTCGAAATGATTGGGCCGGAGACTTTCGAAGAAGCTTCGCGCATCTTTCTTCATCACCACGATAAGGCCTGGAGCTTTACCGATTGCACATCGAATGCCGTCATGAAGCGCCTCAAAATCACCCAGGTCTTTGGCTATGATGCCCATTTCGAGCAGATGGGCTTCTCTCTTGTCCCGGGGAAATAGCCTGGCACATTACTCCCTCGCAGCCATCACCTTCTTCAATGCCGCTTCCTGCGTCAGACCATCGACCAACACATACCTCAGTAATGCTTCGCCTTTCTCTTTTGCAATCTCGTGTTTCGTCTCCTCGTCAACCGTCTCTTCAAATGGCAAAATCTCTGCTAAGGTTTCAAGGTAGTTGTCTCCGATCATGCTTCGGACAATCGGAACCAAGGCGTCTGTCTCCGGGACTTTTCCGTGGACATGAAGACCATCCGGCATCTTTTCCGCCGCCAGACGGTGGAGGTAGGCATCGACCTCTTTAATCTGGTCTTCAGTCATGAGTCCCTCTTTGATTGTGATGCCGAGGTCAAGATCGAGTTTTAATTCGGTAAATTTGTTGGTGACATCCCGGCTGTATTCCACCTTCAGCATCCCGTCATCTGCATTCTTGTAGTGATGGATCAGGTTCTGAAGGACCTTCAGGTCGCCGTAGATATCGGCCTCGACCAGGGGCGGGGTGAGATAACTGACGATGGCGGCATAACTCCGGTGTTTCGCCGTCAAGGCCTCTCCCACATCATCCATGATGTAGACATAGATATTCGGCATCGTCCCGACCAGGAGGTCTCCCCAGTCATCCCCGGTCATGATCGCCGGTTTGCCAGGAAGGAATTCCAGGTTGCCATGTGTTCCGTAATGAACCAGTCCTTCTGCTTTAAAGCCTTTTTCCAGCCAGAAGTAGACGGCTAAATACTGATGGGGCGGAGGCGTGGCATCGGCGCCGTAGATGGTTTCGTCATCTTCATCGCCGCCCTTTCCAGGCTGCGGAAGAAGCACCACATTGCCCATCGGAACCTGAGGAATCACGAGGTACTCCTTTCCCTCTTTGATATAAACCATGCCGTTTCCGGGCGCTTCGCCATGGGCCTTGATCACCCGTTCCTGATTTTTAGGAGAGAGAATTTCTTTGAACCAGGCTTTATAGGTCTCGAGCGGGAGCATCACCACCTGCTCGTTTTTGACGAGGCGTTCCAACTCGCCCGGTGCCCAGCTACCGACATTTCTACCGAAGGAATCAACCATCGCCCGAAGGGCATCTTTGTCGGGAATGTCGTTTACCTGATAGCCCGCTTTTTTCATCCGCTCTAAAAAAGTGACTAAACTTGGATAGACATCTAAACCGCCGCCGCCGATGTCTCCCTTGCCCGGCCCGGCGTAATAGACAATCGCCACACGCTTGTTCGGGTTGGAGGTTCTTTGCAGGCGAATCCAGCCCAGGGTTCGCTCGACCACCCGTTCGATCCGTTCCGGGATCGGCACCCGGATTGCGTAACCCTCATCATTCACGCCCCGCCCGGCAATGGCCATGGGCTCAACCGCACCGTCCAGCTCGGGGACACTCACATTCATCGCCATGCCCCGCCCGTTCGGCTTTTTCCCGCCCGTCATCCAGTCTTCAACGGTTTCAGAAAGCCAGGTGGAATGGATGAGGGGGATGTCGTTTTCTTCAAGGAAGGCCGGTCCCTGATTCCCCTGCCAGCGGCCATGAGCACGGGTGACGATGGCATCGGTCTTGGCCTCTTTGATCATCTCTAAACGCTTTTCACGACCGAAGATGGCTGCGACACGAACCCCCTCTTTTTCAAAACGGCGGATGACGGCATCGGTCGTGGCCGTATCGCCCGTCTGCCAACCGACACTACCTGTCATGACAACCATCGGAGATTCTGCTTTATATCCCTCCTGCGCTTTGTACCACTTGTCGTAGTCACTGTAAGAGGTGAAAATATCTTCAGAATCAGGATGATAGATACCGTCGCTCGGTGTCGGGATGGGCGCTTCGACTTGACCGGAAGCATTGCTGAATTGAATGTCTGAGTAGCTCAGCAGACGTTTGTAATTCTCCAGTCCGCCATAACGCCAATAATCCATGAGCTCGGGATGCTCTGCTTTTAGATCGACATTGGAGACCTGTTGAACGAGATCCCGATTCCCTCCAAGTGCAACCACCTTTGTTCCCTTAGCCTTCATCTGATCCAGAGCCTTGGTCACCGCCTCATTGATATTCAGGCCGTGGACATTCAGGTAGATCAGATCGTGGGAAGGCAGGTCCTCACCCAACAGCCGATCCGGTGAAATCCCCGCGACACGGATGCCGGTTTTTTCGCTTGCCTTGGCCAGGAGCATCATTCGCGGCCCGTCAAAGCCGATCAAACCGATCTTTGCTTCACTATTTGCGGTCAGGCGAAAGGCCGCAATCATGACGATGGCGGCAATTGCGATTGCGCTAAAATACCGAACTTCTTTTCGTGCCATTGCTTTTCCTCCTTGTTGAAAAATTCTTATTGAAAAGTTCTGTCCACCCCGCCGTCGTCTCCAACTGAGGGGAATTCACATTTCCTGAGTCTGAGGCCACAACAAGCCCATCTACTTTTTTCTCTTTTAAATAATGCACTCCCTCCTCCAGCCCGAGGACAAAGGCTGCGGTTGAATAGGCATCGGCTTCTGTCGCTGAATGGGCCACGACGGCAGTCATCGCCACGCCTTCAACCGGTCTGCCCGTCCGGGGATCAAGGATATGGCTATAACGCTTCCCAGAAAACTCAAAAAAACGCTCGGCATCACCGGAAACCGATAAGGCTTTGTCTCTAAGTCGGATGGTCCCGAATGCTTTCTTTTTTTTGAAGGGATGACGGAGGCCGACCAACCAGCTTGTCTTATCCGGCGGATACCCGATCGCAAGTTGAACAGACTGAAAATCAAGCAGCGCCGCTTCAATCCCCGCCTCCCGAAGACTCTTCGCGGCTTGATCGAGGGCGTAGCCTTTTCCGATTGCGCCAAGGTCGATCTCCATGTTCTCCCTATTGAGCCGGATGCGGTTCTTTTCCATATCCATATCGATTTCGATCCCTTGATACCCGGTTAATGACATTAATTTGAGGCGTTCTTTTTCAGAGGGAATGCGCCCTTGTTTCCGAAAAAATCCCCAGCCCTTCATTAGAGCGCCGACAGTGATATCAAAAGCCCCGTGCGTCTCTTCTGATATCTGCCTGGAAACGGAGAGAATTTCCAGCAGTTCAGATGGGGCAGAGACGGAAGTCATCGCACCCACTTGATTGATCTTTGAAACCAGACTGTTCGGATCGTAATGGCTCATGAGATGGTCCAAATCTTTGATTTTTTTAAAGGCCTTTTCAAGGGCCATCCGCGTCTTTTGCTCATCTTCTCCATAGGCCGTAATCGTGCAGAGGGTCCCCATGACCTCTTCTTCTTGAACAATGCGGACATAGCTCCCCACTCCTGGAGAGGCAGTCCGGTAAACCGACCAGAGCAGGATTAAAACAAATACGATGATTCCGATGGAGATGCGGTTCATGTCTGTCTTTCTAGCAATATTTCATCTCCTGTTAAGCCTGTAAAAAGTTCTTCGTGCCAGTAAAGAAATGCGTCCGTTTTTGCGCCAAACTGAATCACAACGAGGGTCCTTCCCCGCATTGATCTGTTTTCTCTTCCTCCATGCAAGAGCTTTGGGTGAATAATCACCATATCCCCTATCTGCGTTTCTAAGGGAATAGAGGCGCTTGTATCGAAATTTCTAAGCTTCTCCTGCTGAATGGCTTCCACATCGGTGATTTCATGGCTGCGCGGAATTATTTCCGTACAAGCATTCTCTTCATTCATGCCTTCGAGGGGAATCAGAACTCTGAAGAAATGGCTGGAAGCTTGCGGGCAAATATAGCGATTCGGATAATCTCGGTGCCAGTTGATCTTGGGGCCTACATAGGCCGGTTTTCGGGTCACATTCGAAAAATGGTAGACCACCTCATCTGAACCTAAAATATCTTTTGCAATGTCCCACAAGGGCTGATGCAGAACAAACTCTTTTAACCCTTCCGAAAAAGCAGGGAGCTCCCCGATCAAAAAAGGAATGTCTTGAAGTACATCCTTCCCGAGTCCGGGATTACGGTGGTCGCCTAAATCAGAAATGAGTGTCATATTCCTTTTCCATCTTAGGTCTTCAGGCCGGATCTCCCAGCAAATGCGTTCTACTGCTTGTTCTGCACATTCAATTTCTACCTGTTTGTAAATATTAGAAAATATTTGGTAGCCCTGCTCAAAAAAGGTCATTATTGCTCCAGTAAACATGTTTTCTCAGCGCACCAAGAGAACAGCTCGAACGTGATCACCATTGCAAAACCGACGATGTATTCTTTCCTCATTTCGAACTCCTTTCCGTATTCCCTCTTCCACGGTAGAAGAAGGTCAGAGTGAAGGAACCGCCGTCATCTCCGGCAAACCTTATTAATTAAGGGTGTCAATCCATTCATTGCCAAAATCCCATAGGCGACTCCTTCTGATGGGATCTTTGTAAACTCCCGGATCAGGACGATGACCACGCCCAGCCACAATGCGTGAATCACCCTTCCAAGCGGCGTGTGGGGCGAAATCGCAATATCGGTCGCCATAAAAAAAGCACAGAGGAACAAACCTCCCGATGAAACTTGTAGAAGTGGATCTCCGCCATAAAGAAACGAAAGTAGCCCAACTGTCGCAAAGAGCACTACCGGAACGCGCCAGTCGATCGCCCGACGGATCATCAGAAAAAATCCCCCGAGAAGGAGCGCCCCGCCGCTGCTCTCTCCAATCGACGCGCCGACTGCTCCCGTTCCCAATTCAATGAATCTTTCCTGAAGGGAAGGCGTAATCTGAAGCGCCGCCCGTTGCAAGGGGGTGGGTCCGCTCATCGCATCAAGCCCTAATGAATACCCCATAAAGAGACTGGGGAAGAGGGCCACCAAAGCAACAATCCCGACAATGGCCGGATTGAAAATGTTTTTAAATCGGCCTCCAAAAGCCATTTTCCCCAGTCCTAACCCGACAATCGACCCAAAGACAGGCACCCACAAGGGGGCCGAGGGGGGAAGAATCAAACCGACCAATCCTCCGGTGATGAGTGCGCCTCCCCGAATTTCGAGACGCTGTTTTGTCAGGAAGGCAACCAGCCATTCAAAGCTCTGGGCAGAAAACATGGCAATCGTCACGATGATGAGGGCCTCTGTGCCATAGCGATAGACCCCTGCCGCAAGTGCGGGCAACAAGGCAAGCAATGTTTCCCGTTTGTGGCGGCTGATTTGGATGTGGATTCGGTTCAAGAAAAAATCCCCCTCAATCCCCCTTTATCAAGGGGGAAGTTTTTGAAACAAGAAAAGGCAATTCCCCCCTTATGAAGGGGGGATAGGGGGGATTTTCATTCTTCCCCCTTCGGGGACGTAGACCACTTCTCCCGAATCGAGCTTGTAGGCGGTGCCCAGTTTCTTTCCCGATCCTCCGGAGCTTTGGTCTGTTGCCTTGTAATGCTCCAGTTTCTTCCCTTTTTTGACGACGATTTCCATGTCGGGCTGTCCCGCATTCTTGATAATCGTCAGCGTGTCATCCTTGCTGAGCAGTTCCGGCATCCGAAACTGGGTCACCAGGGCGACGAGAAAGGCCAGGGCGAAGACAAAGGCCACGTCAAAGAGGTTTGCCAGCATCGCCATGGGATCGGGCATCGCTTTTGATGCCAGTGCTCTAGGCCGAAGCCGTTTCCCTGAAGGCTTTTTTACTATCCATCTTTCTGAAGGCGGGGTCATTTGCTATCTCCTTTATCTGCTGTGTTTTTGTTTCTTCTATTTCTGCTACATGTGCTTGACCCAGCAGGCGGTTGGCCATTCGGTTGATCTCCCGGAGTTCCAAGTCATACCAGCGTCTTCGGACGGTGCCCACCCAAAGGGACAGCGCCGAGGTGGCTAGACCAATGACCGTTGTCGTAAAGGCGACGACCAGTTTTTTTGCCAGGGTTTCCATGTCTCCACCGGATAAGGCCATCAGGGCCGGGCCCAGCGGGATCAAGGTCCCCATCAGACCGAGCATCGGGGCAACGCGGCAGCAGAGGTCCGTCTTCTCCAGCTTGCGGGTCATGTGATCAGCTGTTGCATCAATCAGATCATCCATCTTGAGCATCGCTTCCTCTTCGGATTGACTCACTCGAACGACCTCAAAAAATTGCCCTTCCAGTTTTTCAGTCAGGGCCGTTTTTGTCTTATTCCGTCGGCGACGTTCCAGGGTTTCTCTCAGGAAATCGCCCATTGTCAGCAGGCTCCACCCGAAAAGCCCGATCAGCAGAACAATCACAGGAATCAGGAAGGCAGAAGAGAGGGTGTACAAAATGGTTGTAAATGCAGTCATGTGTGACTCCTTTTTGAAAATATCCGGACGATGTTCGGCAGAACAAAACCAAGGGCAATGATCACTAAAACCGCTCCGATCATCAGAACTGTGGTTTGCCCGGGAAAGTTAAAATCTCCCGTCTCCATGGGTCTTAAATTTAAGGTGGCGGGGAGAAGAATGGAGAGGGCTGCCACCACAATATGGACAAGAATAAAACCGATGAGCGACTCATCCGGAAGCAGAATCGCCCGACGGCCCAGCCAACGGATCAGCAGCGCGAATAAAATGAATCCACCGGCGAGAACGATCCCGACCTCTGAGCCCTGTCGGGCGACGAATTCGGTTTGAATCATTCCGACGGCAAGGATCATCCAAAAACAAAGCACCGGAGAGGGAAAGAGCAGGAGCAGAGGGCGTAAAAACCGCTTCACCCGAAGCATCACTCTCCCCCCGGACAGTGGGTTTTCCTCACGCGAAAAGGAGAGGGACGTGCGAATCAGGATGAATGAAAGGGAGAGCTCCGCCATCTGAAAGAGAATCAGCTTTTCTTCATCAAGAAACCAGAGTAGCCAATCCTGAGAGGCCATCGATTCCGAGAAACTTCCCAGGAAAAAACCGATTGTGATATATGCAAGCGTCATCAATAATAAATGACGTTTTTTCGGCCTTAGCTGTAAAAAGATGCCAAGACCCAAACGGGCGGATAGAATCAAAGCTATGAATGCGATTAAGATCAACATTGTCTTCAGCACTCTCCGGCAGGAATGATTAGGTCCTACCCAATTTCAAAACTGACATTAAAAAAGTAAGTCCGCTTCAGGCCGTCGAGGACTGAAAAGGGCTCGTGATAGACCTCGTCGCCCAGGTTTCGTATGCCAGCGTTGAAACTGATCTCCGAATTTTTTTTTGTCGGATATTTAAAACCCGTAAAAAGATCCGCGACAAAAAATTCATTGAAGCCTTCTTTCTGATCCACGCTGGGGGTATTCGTCACATAACGGCCCTTGATCCGGACCCATGGCCTGGCCGTCCAGACTGAAAAATAACGCTTGTAATAAAAAGAAACTTCGAGCGGATTCGAATCGACAATCACCACATCCTTGTCGGCCGGGTCATGCACATCGCGGACATCAAAATCGTTCATACCGAAATTAAGTCCCGCTTCATAGTCCTCTTCCCGGACCCGTTTTAAGGACACTTCAAAACCGCGATTGACCACCCGCTTGACATTAAAATAGGGGAAATCACTTGCAAAAAATTCATCCTCCCGATCATTGAATTCCCCATTGGGGGGATCGCAGTCACCCTGGCGGATACAGTCTTGAAGGGCAGGCAAATTAATAATCCGCGTCCGTTGCTTACGCGTGATGTAGTTGTCAAAATCGCTGTGAAAGACCGAAACCGAGGCGAAGAAGAGGCCATCGTAGAATTTCCAGGCGGCCTCGAAGTTATCGGCCTCCTCTGGTCGGCAGCGCAGACCGCAGCCCTTAAAATTATCGAAGGCAAAGCGCTCGAAGAGGGAGGGATAGCGGTGGGTTCTGCTGTAATTGAAGGAGAGGTTATGTAAAGGGTTGAGCGCATAAATCACGCCGGTGGCATAGGTCGTAGCCGTCTTGCTCAAGGCATCAAACTCACCGGTATCGACATTGAATTGTCCCTCTACATTTACAAGATCGTTCACAATCGAAGGATCCCGTCCCGGCAGAAGCTTTGCCCGTACCTCCCAATGGTTTGCCCGGACACCGGCAAGAAAGGTGAGGTCCTTATGCAGATGCTCCGCACTCACATAGCCCGCCACATAGTTCTGCTCGGAAAAGACCCGTGTATCGGCCTGATCATCCACAAACTCCCCCCCGAACGTCAGTGTTGTATTGTTGATCGGGATGACGCTGCTAAAATTGATACTCTCGCTTTCGAGGATCGTTCGGGCCACGACCACACGCCGGGTCAATTCCTGATCGGCATAGGAGAGGCTGATATCCTGAAAAACGCCGAGGTTCTTAATTTGGTAGCGGGCCTGATGCGATTTCCGGGTGAGTAAATCAACCTGAGAGATGGTCGAGTCCACGTCAGCACGATTGGAAAAGATGTCTCTCGCTTCGTAATCCGTATGCTGAAAGGAGAGCTTATGCTTCGCATTGATACGATAGCCCAGGTGAAGACTGAGAGATTCATCCTCAAAACCCAAACCCTTGATTTCAAACGGCGTCCCCAAGCGCTCTTCCCGTTCATTCGTCCGACGGATTGCGACATCCAGCTTTGCCCGGTTTTTGATCTTGTAGTCATCGGCATCGGTCTGGCTGTATGAAAGGGCGGCGCCGAAACCGGATCTTGCACCGGAGAGGGAGGTGGCATGCTTTGTTTTTTCAGTGCCGTCGTCATAGCCGAAGGTGTATTTCAGCTTCAGGTGGTCTTCCTCAGTGATATCCTTCGTCTCCACCAGAATAATGCCGCCGGTCGCTCCCGGATCATAGACGACTGCCGGAGAGCCTTTCACGATTTCGATTGACTCGACGGTTGAGATATCGACCAGATTGATCTCCCCACCGCCGCGATAGGTCATCCCCTGATTGGAAAGACGGACACCATCGACATAGGAGATGATCCGGTCACCAGAGAGGCCGCGGATCTCGATGCGTTTTGTAAAGGCCCCCGACTCCCGGACCGTGACATTCGGCAGTTCTTTTAAGGCTGACTTGACATCGGGGATTGACTCTTCTTCGATCTTATCGGAGAAGACTTTCTCCCGGGTAAAAGACTCCTCGAAAGAGGTCTCCAGGTCGACTATAGACTTTTCGACTTCCTTCTCCGCTTCAACCTCCAGGGTATCAAGGACAATCGGTTCCTCTTCTTCAGCGCCAGCCGTCTGAAGTCCGGGGACAAAGGACAGAAAAATCAAAAGAAACAGAACTGGGAGGAGGGCCGGAAGCCCTCCTCCCATATTGTCTCCCAGACGGATGAAACCGCGTCGGCGCAGCTTAGTCATAAAGCCAGGCCGAGGTCGGAATCTGATCAACATGCACCAGACCGGTTGCCGCATCGACTTCTCCGGCAAAGAGGTGCCAGCGGTGGTCGCCATTGTGTCCTCTCAGGGCATAGAGGGTGCCGATGCCAGAAAGCGGCACGCCACTGGTTCGCCCGAAGACAGCAGACAGCGCCTTGACATCACCACTGAGTGCCTGCGCATCCCCCAGCACAAGCTCGTTCCGGGTGATATTGAGGAGATTATTTGAAACGGCATCCCAGGCAAGGACCTCACCGTCAAAGACGCCGCTTGCGCGTTCGGCCGTCTTCGTCATGGCGGTTCGTCCGACCGAAGTCCCGACCTCCACGGCATCGGAAAGCTTGTAGATGTGCAATCGATAGAGCGCCTCTGAAACGCCACGAACGGCTTCCTGTTCCAGGATGCTGACAAAGAGCTTCCCGTTCATGGCCAGCGGGGCAGTCCTTCTGGAGCTAAACATGGTCAGTCCACTCTTTTCGACCAGGAGCGCGTCAAATGCGGTCTTTCCTGTGCTGCCCACATTCAGATAGCCGTATTTGACAGAAGAACATTTTTCTCCGTTTGAATTCGCCTGACAGGCACCCGGAAAGGCGGGATCGGGGACAGCGGCCGCATTGTTTCTCGCATCATAATTTCCACTCTCCACAAAGAGCTTCCCATCGGAAACCGCAGCCAGATTGAGGTGACCCACAGACGTTTCACTATCGGAGTTGTCCCCGTGGTCAATGCCATCCCCGTTGTCGAACATCTTCACCCCGGTCGTCCCGGTCAGCTTGACGATCTGTCCATGTTTGTAAAGACGGATTTTCGTCGTCCCCTTCCTGAATCCGAGGGGATCCTGGAGGTCAATGTCGTAATTAATCACGAGGTAGGCATTCGGACCGTCGCTCACAAAGCGGTTGGCACCTGAAAGGGAAAAGAAATCGGTCAACACACCTGAGAAGCCGTGAGAAGGCCCGACGAACAAGAGGTGGACATTGGCATCGAAAGGCCCCGGATAGGTGATCCCGGTGACCGCACTCAGTGCCAGCGTCGTCTTATCAAGGGCATGGACATTGACGTCGCCATCCTTTCCGAGATAGAGATGGGTGTCACTCTCCGCCAGGAAGGAGAAGGTGCCATCGCCTCCGGCGACATCGCTGCAAGTGCTCAGATCGGCCGGACAGGTCTGTAGTTTCCTGGCCGGTGCGCCATCTGCCGGTTTGTGGATTCCGATTGCCGTAATCAGGATGTGCTCGGTTGCACCTGTTCCGTTTTTCAGGATCCGGACCATTCTCCCCTGAGTCATCTTGCCATCAACCAGCCGGGCGATAATCGGCGTCTGGAAGATGCTGTCGCCGGTCTCTCCCCGGAGTGCATCTGCATTCCGCTGTAACGCGGTCAAGTCAACGTAGGAATTATCCGGGTCCGTGATGTTGTTGTGGAGCCGGTATTGACCCGAGAGATGCTGTATTCCCTGATCCCGCAAAGCCTGGGAAAGCATTGAAGAATCAAAAATGAGCGTTTCAATTGACGGCGTGCCGACCTCATAGCGCTTGAAGGCATTGTCAAAGAAAAACTCATATTGAAAGGGTCCCCTGCGGCCTTGACCGATCCGTGTCTCACGCGACTGATTCGGGTCCAGGAAGATGCCGTATTTTTTCCCGGTAATCGTCGTCTTGTCCCCGTCCTGAGTGCCTTCTAAAACAAAGGCCTGGCCGCCGCGGCTGGTGTCGAGGATGACATTGTTTTTGACAACCGTCTGTTTTCCGGTTGCACCATCGTAGACAACCAGTTGGAGATTTCCGGTGACCGGGTTATCGACATGGTAATAGGCGAGTTTCGCCACGTTTGAGAAAGTGGCTGCGTTGTTGAGCAGGACGAGGTTGAAGATCGCAGGATCAAAGCTGGTTCCCGTAAACGCTGCGACAAATTTTCCACGACTCGAAAGCCCTCCGCCGCCGGTCACTGTCGCCACCACATCGGCTTTCATTAAATAGCTCCTGGATGCGCTCCCCTTGAGTCCAATCAGGTGGGCGACAAGCTTGTCGATATTGGCATTGACGTTGTCAATCTCGACCGGATCCGTCAGCGCGGCCAGCTCGGCCTTAAAGGTCTCCCGAATCGCCGCCTCAATCAAGGCTTTCTGATAGGCCGGAGCGAGTGCCTCACCAACGGACGCCGCCGCATCAATGACAGCGAAGAAGGCAACAAGACTATCCTTCGTCGCCGCTTCGCTGGCCTTGTTAAAGATATTGGAAAGGTCATTGGCGTCAATCCCTTGTGTGATATCTAGTCCGGCCAGAATCTCTGGAAATGACTTTCCCTCCGCTGCGATCAAAGTCAGCTTCATCGCCAATGCCTGACGTGTGGGATCGGTTGCCGGATCGGCCGTCACATTGATATCCCCAAGACGGGCCTTGACCTTTGCGATGGCCGCGTTGATATCCGACCCGTCATATGCCGCGCTGAGAAGACAAGTGATTGGCGAAACGACGACATTGTCATATTGGCTGTAAAGCGCCAGCGGGAGGCAGAGGGCAATCCCCTGAAAGTCCTGACCCGTCCCCGTGTCGGCGCCGCCGGATGTTTTCACGACATAGCCGGAGAGATCTCCACCGGGGACTTTCGTCAAGGTAAATCCGCCATCGGCGCCGCTCTTTCCGGAAATTTTGGCAAGCGTACCATCCAGTTTTACCAGGATGACATCTGCATGCTCGACGGCCGGATCGGAAACAATACCGGAAATCGACTGGCTGGCTGCGCCACCGTCGTCGCCGCCGCCGCTACTTCCGCTGGAACAGCCTCCGATCAGGAAGGTGCCCAGAAGGGCAAATATAAAATTTTGAAAAATCTTTCTTTGTTTCATGGTGACTTTCTCCTTTGTGTTCAATTATGGAAGTGAAATAAAGTTTCACTTCCCCCAAAGCATTCAAGGCCGGGCAAAAAAAAGCCCAAGGCGCTGTTGCTCTTGCCTTGGGCTTTTGGGTTCGGTGTTTTGCAGACCGCTAGCCTCTATTTGAGTTGGTATTGCTATTACGAGTTTATTTCATTGAGCTTGCCAGCAGGTGAGCTCCTGCTGATTCGCCGGCTGCTTTGACTTTGTCACGCAATCCGACTTTGCCTTTTTCGATCTGGCCTTCTACCCACTTCAGGAAATTCGGGTGAGGTGCGAAACCGGTGGCGTAGCGGTAGCTCATGCCTTCAAGAAGGTCGTCCGCATGGCCCTGCCCGGTGGTGCGTTCCGGAACAAGAATGGCGGTTCCGCCGTCCCGACTGGCCTCCTCAATCATTTGACGAATCACTTCAACAGACTTTTTCCGCTTATCCGGCCAATCTTCACGCCAGGTGTAATATTAAATGTCCTTGAACGCCGACCCGCCGTTCTTCCGCATTTGATCGGCTATGCTGGCAAGGTTGTTCATCCAACGGCCATTGACTTCCTCATTATCCGTTCCGTGGGCCAGGAGGATGAGTGTTTCCTTCTTCGGGTTTTTGCTCAAGGCCTTGGCCCGCTCTAACATGACCTCGGCCACCAGCGGATCATCCTCCGACCCGCCAAAGGTAGTGAAGACTACCGGGCTGGCAACACGTATCACTTTTCCGCCTCGGCGGTAAGCGCCATTCAATCCGAGGATGTATTCTGTTTTTTCACGGAAGGATGCGGCCAGGGAATAAATCCGAATGAGCATGATCGCTCGAACACCTCTCTTTTCCAGACGTTTGACTGCACGTTCAATCACTTTCGGATCGGCCATGCTAAATGCATATTCGATTTTATAGCGGTCTATGAGAGGCTCCAGATTTTCTCGGATTGTCTCGTTCCAGTTAAAATCGGAGCCGTGGGGCATCAGCACCACGCCGATTTCGTCATCGGACAGGGGAAGGCGGAGGTTCGCTTCCTTCTCCAGCCATATACCGACATTTTTATGAGGGATCACCCCTTTGCCATTGGCAACAATGTTGTCAAATTTTGAGATCTGTCGTTTAAGACGATTCCAGGAAGACATCATGTGGGTCGCCTTTCTCCCGAAATTAAAGGGGACAACCACAACACGCTCTCCCTTCGCCCGATTGAGGGCAATTCTATCAACCACCCGATCAGAGGCTGCTTTGCGAACCGCTTTCTCGGCCACTCGGTCATATAAAACAACAACCTCAGTCGCGCTGAATCCAAAAGAGCGATTTACTCGTTTCAGCATCGCTTCCAGATCCTCCTTGATTTCGGCCTCTTCCTGTTGGTTGCTTGCTCCGGAACCGACAACGACCAGTACCTCCTTAGAGGCTTTTTTGCTCAGGTCTTTGATTCGTTTTTTCAAGATCTCTTCGATGAGATAACTGCCATCCATCGTTTCGCCGATCTTCATCGGCACTCCCCAGGCCTGCGTATTTAAAACCCCAAGGGCCTTTTTATAGAGAATATTCTCGGGGGAGAGAAAGAGTGGAAGCACCCAGATTTTCCGAACCTGCTTCGCCTTGAGTACATTGACTCCGGCTGCAATATTTTTTGCCGTCTTCTTGCTTGTAGCAAAAACAAGCGCCGTTGCATATTCTTTTGAAAAGGCCTCGTAAGCATCCCGGACTTCTTCGTTCCCCAAAAACCCACGATCGGGTGCCACGACAAGGAAGCCGACTTCAGGATGAATGACCTCAGCCATGAGCTGTGAAGGACCAAAGGGAATATACAAACCCGTAACAATCAAACTGAGCACCAGGATGTTTTTGACTCTTTGCATTTCTTTCCTCACTTTCATGTGCTTTAAACAAAAAAAGCCCAAGGCTTTGTGACTTTGCCTTGGGCTTCTGGGTTCTAAATTGTGCTGACCGCTAGCCGCTACATTCAGCTGCAACTGATAATCACTATCAATAACGAGGTGAACAGTAGAGCAATGGTCGGAATCTTGTCAAGATGTTTTTTTGACATAGCGAAAAATGTCAGGTTAGGAGAAGGGTGGGGCCGGAACGGGATGGCACCCCCTGGAAGGAACTGAGGTTTTTATCAACTCCTAAAGAAGTGGACGGGGAAGTAAATTATGATTTGCCCCGAGGGAATTTCAGGTGTCTCTAATGAAGTTCGGGTTGAATTTTTCAAGAGAGGAAATTTGCAACACAGAAGATGGGAATTTTTGTCTCGAATAAACAATTCATGATTTAACCAGAGTTTTTTCAATTCAAGGGCATAAAAAATCCGACCTTCTTTTTCAGTTGGAGGATACTGAATTCCCTGTCGTAGACGGCGTTGGAAAACCGTCGCTCTGCATCCAGAAGGCCGGCGCTGGCATCAAGTACATCAATGTGAGTGCCTAAGCCGACATCAAATTGCCGTGAGGCGAGCGAATAGGCCTCTCGTTCAAAACGCACTCTGTTTTTCAGATGCTCAAGCTCTCCGCTTAAGGTCGAGAGATCCAGCATCGCCGCTCGTACTTCCACTCCGATTTCGTCCTTGATTTGCTGTCGAATCAGAGCAGCTTCCCGAAGCTGTGATTTAGCCTGCGCCAGTTCCGCAGTGCGGAGTTTTCCTTCAAAGATGGGCATCGTCAGTTTTAATATGGCCAGAGGGTCGTTCTGGATCAAAAAATCGCTTTTCGGATCTTGATCTATCCAACGATATTCAAGGTCGAGCGTAATCAGGGGGTAAAAGCTGCCACGGGCGAAAAAGATACCTTCACTCGCCTGGTCGATATGAACCTCCTCCTGTTTGATTTCCAGTCGCTCCTTTTGTGATAGATCGACCCAGTCCGATCTTGATCGCTTGGGTAGAGAAAGCATCGGCGGATCGGCGAGATCGAAATCGCCCTCGATTTTTGCCAAAAAGGCAAGCCGGTCTTTCATTGCAAGCTCATGATTGATGGCACGTATCAGCTTGGCACGAGCGTCCGACAACTCGGCTTCTGCCCGGAACAAGACGGTTTTTGTGACCTCGCCCACCTGAAGTCGTTTTTCGGCGCTGTCGCGATGTGCCTTGAGACGCTCCAGTTCTTTCACCCCGATTCGGACATTATTTTTTGTCTTCAAGACTTCGTAATAGGCCCGGGCAATTTCAAAAAGTAGGTCTTCTTTTGTGAGCGCAAGATCGAAGGATGCTGACTTTGTACCAAGCAATGCGCTGCGATAGCTTGCCGTCGCCCGTCCGCCGGTGTAAAGCGGCTGCGAAAGCGTGAGTGTAAACCGGCTTTCCGACTCTGATCTGAGCAGGAAACGATCCCGCTTTAGGACTTTTGGACGGCGCAAGTAACTCAGATCTCCCGTTATTTTCGGGTAGAGGGCACTTTTTTTACGAATCACTTCTTCTTGCGCCTGAAAAAGTCCCTCCCTGCTGAACTTGATGCGTTCACTTTTTGAGAGTGCTGAACGGTAGGCCTCATTCAGCGTGATCATTTTTTGGGCGAAAACAGTTCCCGACAATAAAAAGGGGATGAATAAACCGGCACAGGCATAAATAAAAGTTTTTTGCATGTTGTATTTTCCTTACAAGCTTAGTTTACAAAGTTCGCTTAAAATTCAAAGTCGCAAGAGTGTACATGACAATCGTAAATCCGGACAGAAAAATAAGGTCGTCCCGGACGGCAGACCAGTTCATTCCTTTAAACAGAATCGATTTTAGGGCATGAACGGCGTAACTTTCCGGATTGACCTTTGAAAAGGCACGCAACCAGGGTGGAAAACTTTCAATGGGATAGACGGCGCCGCTCGGAAAGAAAAGGATGATGTTCAAAAATCCACCAAAAATGCCTACGATTCTAGGATGATCAATTCGGGCGAGCAAAAAACACATCATGCTTAAAAGACCCATAGCCGAGAGCATGATGACCATGACAATCGCCAAATAGGCGCTGAGTCCGCTGGCGACTTCCAAATCTGTTAGCCGGATGCCTGCGCCAAGTACGATCAGGGCAATGAGGGTTGTCACAAAAACACCGCTGATGAGGATGGCCAGGGTCAACTCCCCCTTGGTGAGCGGCGTGGAAAGATAGGCTTCATGCACCCCCTGGAAGCGATCCATGACGACGCTGAAGGCACCCGTGGTCATGGTGCCCATGAAGATGGCCATGATGACCGCGCCGGGCACAATCGACGCATCGTAATCGAGTTTTCGATAGAGTTCGAGTGTGCGCAGTTGCGGAATGCGTCGGTCGGGACGCACAGAAATGGCGTCAACTTTCAGATAAGTAAAGGCCTCAGTCATCACTCTTTGCAAGGCGGCTGTGGAAATGGCATCGGTATTGTCAACGATCAGACCGACTTGCGGGCTTGTGCCTCGAGAGACAGACTTGGAAAAATTGGGCGGGATGATCAGGGCTCCTTTGAGGCGACCGGAACGCACATCAGCCTCGGCCTTTCCTGCATCCAGCATGATGATGTGCTCGACGGTTCCAGGCCCGGCTTCAATTGAGGCAATGCGTTCGATCATCCGTTTTGCGTAAGGGCCATGGTCCTGATCAATAACGGCAAACGGCAGATTTTTTACAGTGCCTTGAAATGAATTGCCGAGCACCAGCAGGTAGACCATCGGGAGGCAGACAGAAGAAAAAATAATGACGGGGTTCCGCGTGAATTTCCGGAGGTCCCGTTCCACAAAGGCCAGAACGCGTCCCATGGTCCTCAGCCTCCCATCCGTCTCGGTACACCGGCCCCGATAAAAAAGTTGACCTTGTGTCCCTCTTCCGCTCGAATCGAGCGGCCTGTGTAGTGAATGAATACATCTTCAAGGGAGCACTGCTTGAGTCCGATGGATTGGACTTTTAGCGACTGCTTCTGTAGCGACGACATCAAAACAGGGATGGCTTCCGCTGCATTAGAGACATAGACTTGTAGATGATGGCTTTCAGTCGCATCTCCCTCTGTGTAAGGCCCCTCTTCTTTTTGAATAATCTGCTCGACAAAGTTATGAGCGGAGAGTTCGGCAACGACCTCAGCAAGCGGGGGGTTGACCATCCCATCCTGCCTGGCCACTGTGACGATTTCGACAATGTCGTCGCCGGGGATGCTCTCCTTGAGCAAAGCCGGGCTGTCCATGATCTTGATTTTTCCTCGATCAATAATGGCGATACGGTCACAAAGAAAGTCGGCCTCGTCCATGTAGTGGGTGGTCAGGAAAATGGTCAAGTGCTCGTCCTGGAGAAATTGATGGAGCAGATCCCAAACGGTACGCCGAGATTGCGGGTCGAGTCCGATGGTCGGTTCGTCTAAAAAAAGGATCTTCGGTTTGTGAATCAGCCCTCTCGCAATTTCCAGCCGGCGGCGCATCCCCCCGGAATAGGTCGCCACAAGGTCTTTGGCGCGGTCGCTCAGTTCCACTCGGTCAAGCAAGTAGGCAATGCGTTCCCGACGTTCTTTTGAAGGGACACTGTAATATCGGGCATAGATATCGAGGTTTTCCCTGCCACTGAGGTCGAGATCGGTCGTCATGGCTTGAGAAACCACTCCGATGGCCCCCCGAACCGCGTCGGGCTTTTTTGAGACATCCCATCCGGCGACAATCGCTTTCCCGCTTGTCGGTTTAACCAGGCCGGTCAGAATGCGTATGAGCGTGGTTTTTCCCGCACCGTTGGGGCCGAGCGAGCCGAAGCAAGTACCTGAGGCGACTTCAAAATCAATCCCGTCAATGGCCGATAAAGTGCCATAGCGTTTGACCAGATCTTGAACGACAACTGCCGACATGCTCTTACGATGATTCTTCGAGATGCGCTGTCTCTCCATCTCTTCCAGGATGATCAAAATAAATACGGGCGTTCACGGTCATGCCCGGCTTCAAAAAACCTTCCGGAGATGTTAACGCGATTTTGACTCGAAAGGTTTTAATGTCCTGTCTGCCCCGTGTCGTATCCCTTTGTGTCGCAAAAGCCCCCGCCGTTCCGATTTCGACGACCCTGGCAACAAAAACATTTCCCTGCCCGGAACCCAGCAGGAGTTCGGCACGGCTTCCGATTCGGATATTGCCAAGTTCGCCTTCTTCGAGATCGACCCGCGCCCAGATTGATGAAGGGTCGATGAGGGTCATAATCGTCATGCCGGGTGAGACCAACTCGCCCGCCTCATGGGCCTTCAAGCTTACGCGTCCCGGAATCGGGGCATGGAGGCTGCCTTCTTTCAGTCGGACCTGGTAGAGATGGAGGTGGGCCTGGCGTTGATGTAGCTCAGCTTCTGAGGAATGAATGCGTGCCTGAGCGACGGCGACCTCGGCCTCGGCCAGAGAAAATTCTGTCTCTGCCTTTTCGAGTTTTGCAGTGGACATCAATCCGTCTTTGTGAAGTTTTGAGATGCGGTTCAGGTTTCGCTGTGAGTCTTTCTGAGCCGCTTTCTCCTTTGCCAGCACAGCTTTAGCAGTGAGGATGTCGGCTTCTCCCCGAAGGACATCCGCCGCAGCCTGTGCGGCTTCGGCTTCCAATTCTTCCATGTGCAGACGAATGACTTCGGCGTTTAAAGGCACCAGATCACCTTCATTAAAGGGGATGGCTTCAATGCGTCCCGAAATTTTAGCGCTTAAGTGGACTTCAGTCGCCTCAATAACGCCAACCCGTTCGATGTAGTCCAAGTTGAGCGGTTTTTCAATAAAAGGAAAACCCGAAAAAGAAACAACGACTCCAACTGAAATCAGCACAATGGCAAACAAACGACCGCTCATATCTACTCAAACCCGCTAATAGGCACTTTGGATCTCCACACCTATTTTCAGAGAAAATGTTGATTATACACAATGCAGCAAGGGCTTGTCTGAGCGAAGCGGATGTTTCATTTTTTGCAATGCCTCCCGTATTTTACGCAGAATCTTACATTTTTTTTGCCGGAATGTAGTGAGATGAAGTCGTCCGACAAGATATACTCTATTCGCAATCAATCGGCATCAAATCATAGGAAGCAGTCTCGGCCTCATTCATTGCTGGAGATGAACTTGTTAATAAAGAAATGGAGAATAGAATGAAAAAAATCGTTTTAATGGTGACATTGTTCGTATTGGTTTCATCAAATCATGTGAGTGCCCGTGGTTTTGTGAACAACCCGGATCGCTTTCCAAGCATCGGGCTTTCTTTTGGTTTCAGTTCGCTGGGAGGGGATGCGGCGTTTCCCGGAGTGGTTCCAAGCACTAAGATAGTCGGGGTGGATACCCAGACTAAGGATCTGACACTTGATTTTCGTCTCCCCGTTTCCCATTCATTGACAATTTTTGGGGGGATTTCAGTAATAAGAGATGAATTTGGCATAGACGTGAACAGCGTTAACTTTGAACAGGATCGGGAGTTAGAGGGATATGGCGTCCGCTTTGGCGCAAGATTTTATTTTAACCGATAGAAAGTAAAAAATCCCCGCTCTTTTTTCTAAGGGCGGGGATTTTTTTGTTCCGAATTGGAGTGAGGTTTTTTCAGTCCATAAGAATCATTCCGAAAAGCTTGGTACTTAAGGGGTTTCCTCGAAAATGATTTCCAGCTTATCCTGATTCTGAACTACGGTGTATTCCACAGGTAAAAGCAAATCAATCACCAAGCGAAGTTTATCCGTATGGACACCGGTTCGAACTCGCTGGATAATACGACCATCTCCGGGCACCCGATTACCCTGCATATTTTTTATGACACCCGGAAAATCAAGGACAATGTGTTTTTTCGTTCGATCTGAATAGAACACTTTGGGCGTTGATTTACCATTCATAGAAATCAGCATTTTGAGATTATTACCTTCAATGAACTGAAGCGACATGACCTTTGTCGCCGCCGCAAGCAGCATAACTGGAGGCTTTGATTTCTTTTTGAGAGCAGGTTTAGATGCCTTTACCGATACAGAAGGTACGATAGGAGGAGGGAGTGTCTCGACAAGCGATCCTGCAACTGCTTTTGTCCCTAGATCGGGAGTGCTGAGCTCCCTCTTTCTGGGTGGTACTCGGTCTTGAAAAAACTCGAAGTTGTTTCTGGTACTCGCAACCCGTTCTCTGCCTTCTCTGTCTAGCTGCGTCACTTCAACAACAATATTTAAGCCTTCCGGCCGAACATCGGTTCTGACTGACCCGGACAGTTGAAATTCGAGGCGAGAAACGTGGATATCCCCGCTCGGGACAGGCACGATCGAATGGATCGGCCCTTCGTTCAGGTTGATTTCGTCATGGTATTTCCCGAGACCGACCTCTGAGATCTCAAGGACCAGTCGATCAGGAGAAGTGAGACGAAAAGTCGTAAACAGCATCAGGCCTTCCCCTTCCACCTCAACGATTGTTTTATCGCTCCCTTCTGCAACACGAATATCCTGTATATTTAAGGGGCGTGAGCCCACCCTGCGATTTGTTGTCTTCACAACGCATGACGATAGAACACTCGTCATCAACAACATCACTACAAATCGCATCCATTGAACCATCATCCTAGACCTCCTTCGGGAACGGATCTTGTCGGCAAGCGAATCCACTCGCTACCGCTCTACTCAGTTTAAGAATATTTCCTGCAATGAGACAACAAGGGATAGTATGTATCGAATTTCTATAAAAAAAGCAATCGTAAAGCCGAATTCTATCAATTTTGATCAAAAGAGAATTTATTTGTGACGGCCTGAGTGTCTTTCTCGTCCCACTCCATTATTTTGGGTCAGAATAAACCGGACACATTATTACCTCCCTACCGGGCAAGCCTGTTACCTTGACAGTCCCAATCCGCTTACTTATAATTTCACGCGAAATTAATTGCTGAGGTCGTATGAACATAAAAGTACAGGATGTCAACATGGAAGGACAGCATTTATCCTTCCATGTTGATCCGCTTCACTGGGAGCAGATTGCAAGCGACTTGGCCTTGCTGGGTCCGATTCAGGCTGATCTTGATATTTGCAATCAAGGAAATCAGGATGAAGGAGAACTCTATATCTCTGCGTCAGTTTCTTCAAAAGTGCAATGCGAATGTAGTCGATGTCTAAAGCCGTTTTCTCAATCAATTGCTTCTGATTTTCATTTGTTGTACATCCCCAGCCCCGACTCCCTTCCTGCAGAAGGATATGCCCTGACCTCCGATGCACTTGATCTCCACTATTATGTGGGGGATCAGATTGATGTCGATGATGAGTTGGTGAGCCAGCTTGTTTTGTCCATCCCGATGCTCCCGCTCTGTAGGAGCGATTGCCAGGGGCTTTGTCCGCATTGCGGGGAGAACTTAAATCTCATGACTTGTCTCTGCCGGAACGAGGGGGGCAGTCCCTCAACTTGGGCGGACCTTAAAAACTTTAGCCATAAGGAATTTCATGCCGAATCCAAAACATAAAACCTCTAAACAGCGTCGTAATAAACGAAGGACGCACAAAAAATTGCAGGCTCCGAACACGGTGCAGTGTCCACAGTGTCATGAACCTAAATTGCCTCACCACGTTTGTCTGAGCTGTGGAACCTATAAAAAGCGCCAGGTTCTTGCAGTCGAAGAGGTTTAAATTCCTCCACCACCGTTATCTAACTTGAATTGTAAGCCCTGAAAAAATAGACCATGAAAATTGCCGTAGATGCGATGGGCGGGGATGATGCGCCGGGTCCGATTGTGCATGGGGCGATTGAGGCTGCGCGTGATCTCGGTGTTGAACCGATTCTTGTCGGAGATGAAGCCGAGATTAACAAAGCGCTTGCCCGGCATCAGATTAAAGGCCTTCCACTCTCCGTCGTCCATGCCACTCAGCGCGTTACAATGGATGAAGCCCCCTCTTCCGTAGTACGAAAAAAAAGAGACTCTTCGATCTGGGTTGCAACCCGTCTGGTTAAAGAAGGTAAGGCGGTCGCCGTAATCAGCGCTGGAAATACCGGTGCAAGTATGGCAGCAGGGCTCTTCAATTTAAGACCCTTGAGTGGTGTCGAACGTCCTGCCATTGCGACACCCCTTCCCACATTAACAGGCACCGCCATCATGATTGATGTCGGCGCAAATGTGGATTGCAAACCGAATCACCTATTGCAATTCGCTATTATGGGGAAGATCTATGCGGAGGAGATCTTCGGAATTTCCAATCCGAGGGTAGGCCTGCTGAGTATCGGTGGTGAAGAATCGAAGGGAAATGAGCTCACCAAGGAAGTCTTTAAGCTTTTGAAAAAAAGCGGTCTTCGCTTTATTGGTAATGTTGAGGGAGGCGATGTCTACTCAGGCGGTGCCGATGTGATTGTTTGTGACGGATTTACCGGAAATGTCGCGCTCAAGATCTCTGAGGGACTTTCAGATGCAATGATCCAATTCCTGAAAAAGGAGATCCTGGCTTCAACGACGGGAAAACTCGGTTATGCCCTGCTCAAGTCTTCTTTTTCACGTTTCAGAAAAAAAGTCGATTATGCAGAATATGGCGGTGCGCCCCTGCTCGGACTCGACGGCATCAGCATTATCTGTCACGGCCATTCCTCCTCCCTGGCGATAAAAAATGCCATCCGGGTTGCAAAAGAATCGCACGAAAGAGGGGTCAATTTTCATATCAAAGAACAGATCGAAGCCCAGATGAGGCGGGATACCGAAGCATGATCAAAGCCCGAATTGCCGCGAGCGGTTCCTACGTCCCGGAAACAGTTTTAACGAATCATGACCTTGAAAAAAAGATCGACACTTCCGACGAGTGGATTCTTGGCAGGACCGGCATTCGCGAACGCCGGATTGCATCAAAGGACGAATCAACCTCTGATCTTGCAGTCAAGGCGGCTCGACGGGCTTTGGAGGCTGGCGGCATCAGTGCTGAGACGCTTGATCTCATTATTGTCGCGACATCAATGCCGGATATGTTCTTTCCTTCGACGGCCTGTATCGTTCAAGACAAGCTTGGCGCAACTGGAGCCGCTGCCTTTGATCTCTCTGCCGCCTGCTCCGGTTTTCTCTATGCCCTTTCGGTGGGAGAGCAGTATATTCGATCCGGGACCTATCAAAATGTTCTCGTCATCGGGGCAGAAGTGATGTCCCGCCTGACAAACTGGGACGACAGACGGACCTGCATTCTCTTCGGCGACGGAGCGGGCGCTGTGCTGCTCTCCCCCTCAAAATCCGATAGAGGGATTGCCTCAGTCCATCTTCATTCCGATGGCAGTCTGTGGGATTTGATCTGTGTCCCAGGGGGCGGTTCGGCCATCCCTCCTTCGGAAAAGGTACTGTTAGAGCAACTCAACACCATCCGAATGAAGGGCAATGAAACCTTCAAGGTTGCCGTTCGGAACCTTGAAGAGGTCGCCTTGCAGGCTCTAAGCGCCGACAATCTCTCGGCCTCCGACATCGACTGGCTCATTCCTCACCAGGCAAATATCCGCATTCTCAAGGCAGTTGCAAATCGCCTCAAGTTCCCGCAAGAGAAAATGATCATCAACTTAGATAAGTATGGGAACACCTCTGCGGCATCCGTCCCTCTGGCTTTCGACGAGGCGGTTCGGGACGGTCGGATTAATGAGGGAGACACCCTGCTTTTTCTCGCTTTTGGAGGCGGACTCACCTGGGGTGCTTCCGTCGTACACTACTAAAATCTGCACGATTTTCAACAGAAAACATGATAGAGGAGAAGATGAAAGTGGAAAAACAATTAAATGGATGGGCCTTGATTCTCGGGGCCTCCAGTGGTTTTGGAGAGGCAATTGTCCTGGAACTGGCCCAAGCAGGAATGAATATCATCGGTATCCACCTCGACCGAAAGAGCACCTTGAAGAATGTCGATCGGATTAAATCCCGGATCGAAGCCTGTGGGCGCGAGGCCTGTTTTTACAATGTGAATGCCGCCGATGCTGAAAAGCGAAAGGCCATTCTTGAGGAAATGTCCGAAAAGGGCATGAAGATTCGCGTTTTGGTTCACTCGCTGGCTTTCGGGACATTAAAGCCCTTGATTGGGAAAACCGAAGGGGAAGCCATTAGCGCAAAACAGATGGAAATGACTCTGGATGTCATGGCTAACAGCCTTGTTTACTGGACGCAGGATCTGATGTTGCGTGGCCTCTTAGAAAAAGGCGGGCGCATCTTTGCCATGACATCGGCCGGCGGCGCTCGGGTCTGGCCGAGCTATGGCGCCGTATCGGCGGCGAAGTCGGCCATCGAATCGCACACTCGGCAGCTTGCCCTCGAACTTGGGAGCCACAAAATTTCGGTCAATGCCATCCGTGCCGGAGTCACCGACACCCCTGCCTTACGAAAGATTCCCGGACATGAACAAATGATTGAGATGGCAAAAGAAAAAAACCCCTGGGGACGTCTGACTACGCCAGAGGATGTGGCCGGTTTCATCGCCCTGCTCTGCCATCCGAAGGCCTTTTGGGTGACCGGAAATGTCATCGGCGTTGATGGCGGTGAATTCATCGTCGATTGATCTTTCAGACTGTCCACGCTTAAAAACCTAAAACCTTGAACTATGAATTTGGAACCGCTCTTTTTTTTATTGACATCGGTCTATATTTTGATCAATATCGCGCTTAATTTTTTGGGGCTACCATTATGAGGGGTCAAGGTTAAATGAAAACCGCATTTCTATTTCCAGGCCAGGGTTCGCAATACGTCGGCATGGGGCAGGCGCTCTTTGAACAGTTTGAGGTGGTTCGAGAAGTCTATGCTGAAGCCGAGAAGGTCTTGGGATGGGATGTTGCGGCACTCTGCTTTGAAGGACCCGAGGCAAAACTTAATCAGACCCAATATACCCAGCCAGCACTCCTGACCACCAGCATCGCAGCATGGCGTGCAATAGGATCGCCAATCGACGCCGCCTCTGCCCTTGCCGGTCACAGCCTGGGAGAATACACAGCATTGGTTGCTGCGGGCGCGCTTTCTTTTTCGGATGCCGTGAGAACCGTTCATCTTCGGGGGCGATTCATGCAAGAAGCCGTACCGGAAGGAGAAGGGGCGATGGCGGCGATCATCGGACTCAAACGGCAGGCAGTCGATGCAATTTGCGCCGAAGTCTCTGAAGTTTCTGAAGTCGCTAAAGGCTCCGGTATCGTTTCAGCTGCTAATTATAACGGACCGATTCAAGTGGTAATTGCCGGAGAGGCAAAGGCAGTTGAGAAGGCGATGGCAGTTGCCCGTGAAAACGGAGCGAAACGCTCGATTCGGCTTGCCGTCAGTGTGCCCTCTCACTGCGCCCTCATGCAGAGCGCTTCGGTGAAACTGTCTTCGGAGTTAGACCAGGTCGAAGGGCAGGATTTTAAAGTCCCCCTGATCAATAACCTGAGCGCGGCTAAGGTTACGACCTGGAAGGCGGCCAAAGCCGGACTCGTCAGTCAAGTCTCCTGTCCTCTGCTTTGGGAGGAAATCATTACCGTCATGCTAAAAGATGAGATTGAACTCTTTTTTGAGGTCGGGCCGGGAAAGGTCCTTGCCGGATTACAGAAACGCATCGATCGACGCTCAAAGCTGGTTAATGTTGAGGATCCTGAAGGGGCCTCATTGGGCTTGGCTGTTCTAAGGCAATAAGGCCTGGCGCTTCTAATTATAGATAAAAGGGGAACAGTTTGTTGAATCTGGAAGGAAAGGTTTCGATTGTCACCGGTGGGGCACAGGGCATTGGAAAGGCGATCTGTGAATCTCTTGCGGCACTTGGCGGGGCTGTGATAGTCTCCGACATGAATCTTGAAGGAGCCAAAACAACGGCATCCGAATTGACGGCAAAGGGATATCGGGCAATGGCATGTCAGGTCGATGTCTCCGATGCAAAATCAGTCAAGGTCATGGTCGATGCGGCGCTTTCCGAATATGGAAAGATCGACCACCTCATCAATAATGCCGGGATTACAAGAGACGCCCTCCTACTGAGGATGAAAGATGCCGAGTGGGATGCAGTGCTTTCCGTTAATTTGAAAGGGGTATTCAACTGCATGAAGGCGGTCCTCCGATCAATGTCGAAACAGCGTAGCGGAAGGATCGTGAACATCTCGTCGATTGTCGGAGCCATCGGCAATGCAGGGCAGGCCAATTATGCAGCCTCGAAGGCGGCGGTGGTCGGATTAACCAAGACGGTTGCGCGGGAATATGCAGGCCGTGGCATTACGGTCAATGCAGTGGCTCCCGGATTTATTGAAACAGCGATGACGGCAGCCCTTCCCGATTCTGTCCAGAAAACCCTGAAAGAACAGATCCCCATGGCGCGGCTTGGCATGCCTTCTGACATTGCGGATACAGTCGCCTTTCTGGTTTCAAATCGGGCAAACTACATCACCGGCCAGGTACTGCATGTGAACGGCGGCATGTATATGAGCGGGTAGTTCAGTGAACCATATTTTAATCACCAATTAATTAAGGAGGAAAAGAACATTGGCAATCGAAGAGCGAGTCAAAAAAATTATTTCAGAGCAGTTGGGTGTCGAGGATAACGAAGTGGTTTCAGGCGCTTCATTTGTGGAGGATCTCGGAGCCGATTCATTGGACACGGTTGAACTGGTCATGGCCTTTGAAGAAGAATTCGACATTGAAATTCAGGACGAAGATGCAGAAAAGATCCTGACTGTCCAGAACGCAGTCGACTACATCACCGACAAGGTGTAATTACCGGAACACTGCAGCACAAAAGTAATAAAGGTGTCTATGGTCGCTTCAAAAGCAACTGAAAAAAGACGTGTCGTCGTCACCGGCTTAGGGATGGTCTCTCCCTTGGGAATTGGCGTCGACAAATCATGGCAGGCCCTTTGTGCGGGGGAATCGGGGATCGACAGAGTCACCCGTTTTGATCCAACTGACTATCCCTGCCAAATCGCCGGAGAAGTGAAGGATTTCCGACCGAGCGATTTCATAGCGGCCAAAGAAGTCAAAAAAATGGACACCTTCATCCATTACGCGGTTGCTGCGGCAAGAATGGCTATCGAAGACGCAGACTTTGAGGTTACGCCTAAAAATGCAGAGCGGGTCGGCACCTATGTCGGTTCCGGCATCGGCGGACTCCAGGCGATAGAGCATTGGCATAATGTTTTGAATAAGAAAGGACCTAAACGGGTCACGCCTTTTTTCATTCCCATGTCCATCATCAATCTGGCCTCCGGGCAAATCGCCATCTCGGTCGGAGCAAAAGGACCGAATTCCTGTGCAGTCACCGCCTGCTCAACAGGAACCCACTGTATCGGTGATGCCTTTCGCTTGATCCAGGAAGGCAAGGCCGACACAATGCTTGCCGGAGGGACAGAGGCGGCAATTACCCCCCTGGGTATGGCCGGTTTTGCAGCCTCACGTGCCCTATCACTTAGAAATGATGCACCGCAGCAAGCAAGTCGCCCCTTCGATAAGGGACGCGACGGTTTTGTCATGGGCGACGGATCAGGTGTTGTACTGCTTGAATCTCTGGAAACTGCCCGAGCACGGGGGGCCAGGATTTATGCCGAAATCATTGGCTACGGCATGACCTCAGACGCCTATCATATGACAGCGCCTCCGGAAGGCGGAGAGGGAGCCGTTCGTTGCATGAATCTCGCTCTGGATGATGCGGGTATTGAGGCCAGGCAAGTTGATCATATCAATGCCCACGCCACATCAACAATGGCCGATGCCATTGAAACCGCCGCCGTCAAGACAGTATTCGGCGCACATGCCGCTAACATCGCCCTTAGCGGAACCAAGTCGATGACAGGACATCTTCTTGGAGCGGCGGGGGGAATCGAGGCGATTTTTACGATTCTGGCAATCCGGGATAGTCTCATCCCGCCCACGATCAACCTTGAAGATCCCGACCCTTTGTGCGATCTGGATTACACTCCACTCAAGTCGTCAAACAGAGCAGTAAACATCGCCCTCTCCAACTCCTTTGGTTTTGGCGGCACCAATGCGACTATCCTTTTAAGAAAATATCCCGAAGCGTAACGTTCTCTCCTCGCCATGCAAACAAACAGACTTCCCCTTCTACAGGAACACCTAGGCTACTCTTTTGAAAACGTCTCATGGCTTCAACGGGCCTTGACCCACAGATCCTACGTCAATGAAAGCCGGGAAAAGTCTGCGGAAGACAACGAACGCCTGGAATTTCTGGGTGATGCCGTCCTGGACCTCGTCATCTGCCAAGCTCTGATGGATCGCTTCCCGAAATCACCTGAGGGCGAGCTTTCCAAAATGAAGGCGAAGATCGTCAGCGAGACAAGTCTTGCTGACCTCGCAAGACAGATTGATCTGGGGGCCTTCCTTTTTCTCGGGAAAGGTGAAGAACGAACTCGAGGGAGTGAAAAACCTTCCCTGCTCGCAAATGCCTTTGAAGCCTTGATCGCGGCCATCTACCTGGATACGGGATTGGAGTCGGCCCGCCAGCTGATCTTAGCTCACTTTGAAAACACGCTGGCGGCTCTTAAGCCTGGAGAAATCTCCTTTGATTACAAGACAGCGCTTCAAGAGTATTCCCAGAAGACCTTCGGCACCCTGCCCGTTTATCGAGTATTAAGTGAAACAGGACCGGACCATCAAAAGGAATTCCAGATCGAAACGATCGTCGAGGGCAAACAATGCGGCATCGGCAGCGGCAAGAGCAAGAAGATTGCGGAACAAATATCAGCGAAAAAGGCTTTACTGCTTCTAAATGGCACTTCCTAATTTTTTCAGCAGTATCATCAGAACGAGATGCAAAATCGGTCGTGACCCTAGCCCTAAGGGCTTGAGAAAATCACCAATGGGACCGGCCTGTTTCGTGTTGACTAGGGAAAATTATAATGTCCAGTCTTAAAGCCTCCCTGATCATATCCACCTATAAAAACATCAAAGCCCTTGGCGTCATTCTCGAATCACTTCGGAGGCAAACGGAAACGGCATTTGAAATCATCGTTTCTGAAGATGGTCATGATCCTGAAGTCAGACAATTTCTTGATCAGTCCCCTTGTAGAAATAATCTTCGTCAGCATTTAACACAGGAAGATTCAGGATTCAGAAAAAATAAAGCACTGAACCGTGCAATCAAACATGCACGAACCGATTATTTGATTTTTATTGATGGGGATTGTATCCCTCATCAACGCTTCATCGAAAACCATATTAAGGCTGCTCGCTCAGGCTTTGTCTGCTCAGGAAGGCGCGCGGAACTCGGGCCAATATTTTCAAAAATAGTCCTTAAATACGATCGGGTTTTTCCTTTTTTCACCAATCCAATTGGGCTGCTCTTGCTTGCTCCTCTGGCTTATCTTGATCACGCAAAAAACTATGAAGCAGGCCTCTATTCAAAACAGCTTCATCAAATAAGTAAAAACAAGCGCCGGGGAATCGTTGGATGTAATTTTTCATGCTACAAAAATGACTTGATTGCAATCAACGGCTTTAATGAAGATTACGTTCTCCCGGGGATTGGAGAAGACAGCGATATTGAATGGCGTTTAAAAAAACAGGGCATACAAATCAAAAACATCAAATTTCTAGCACCCGTCTATCACTTATTTCATAAAAATAAGTTCCAAGCTTCAAAGCAAAATAAAGACATTCTCAATAAAACTATTAAATTGAATGAGATTATTTGTCATAACGGCCTCCGGAAACTCGGGAAATCAAAGTTTTAAAAAAAAGTCTCATAGAGGAATTGGCATCGTGTAACAGACGGCATTGCCGTCAAGAGAGACAGTGCCGCCTGAGAGGTCAACACAAATCTCAAGTTCCGTAATTGCTTTGTCAGCCCGCACTTTGGTGACTTTGATCTCTCCGGTGAACCTAAAGTTCGCCCTGGGAAGATTCAAATAAGCCGATTTCCAGATTGATTTCATTGATGAGTGAATCGAGATCCTCGTTCGTTTCCTCCAAAATAATTTCGTCCCGATTCGATCGTTTTACTTTGGCAATTCCGGGGTGTTCTCTTTCCAGATCTGAAAGGAGGGTCCGCTGCTGCCTGGCTGCGACCAGCAAACGTGAACTCTCACGGGCCAGTTTTTTGAGCTGGAGGGCCTGGCGTATGGTGTTGCTCAGATTCATGATATGACAAGGCTTTGTTAAAAAACGGTAGATTTCTCCTTCATTGATTGCACGAATGGCGGCTCCCAGGCTGGCTTGTCCGGTCAGGGTGATTCGGATCGTTTCCGGGTATAAGCGACAAACGACCCCCAAAAACTCCGAGCCGCACATGCCCGGCATCTGCTCATCCGAAACAACAACATCGGCTGAAGTACAAGCGAGGGCCTTAAGGCCGTCTTCTCCCGAAGTCGCTGTCAAAATGCGGTACGACTCCTTACGCAATCCATGCCGGAGTCCTTCCAAAATATGAGGTTCATCATCTACAAACAAGACCGTATCTTTACGGTTCATCCACTTTCTCCTTCATGGTCATACATGTTTTAGCCTGAGCGAAGAATCACCGTCACCGGTTCTTTGATGACACCTTGTTGAAAATTTTTTGCCCGTTCTACAAAGCTCTGAGTGACTTCATATCCGCGTGCAACGAACAGAGCCCCCGTCTTCATCCAGACATCTTCAACGAAGACCATGCCGACCTGAACATCTCGAACAGGAATTTCAAGTCTCTCATTCTGGATCTGAGAAGCGCCTCGAAGTTTGGCAAAGATATTCAAGACCTCAGGATCGTAGCGTTCAGCCTTTTTCTGCATTTCGATCAAGGCATGCTGAGGTGAATAGCCACGGGTCTCCAGGGTGTCATAATCGATTGCAATCCGGAGGATTTTTGCACCGGGTTGTACAAACCCGCTAGCCCCCTCACCATGTAATATGAGTGCATCATGCTGGTGAGAGAGGATCTCCATGACAGGTTCTAATCTTGGAATATTGCCAAGAAGCTGACGGACGACGGTAGGGAGACGAGCCACCATGGCCTCTTCTGCTTCACTCAATTCTTCACCGGAGTACAGCTTTTCGGCGGTAGCAGGAGGCAGTGTAATACTGCCTAGTTCGGAGACCATCGCCGCGACTTCCACCTGCCAGGCATCGACAACGACAATATTTTGAAGCAGTTCACTCACATGCTCCTTGACACGACTGGCACGACCAAAGGCCATGGGATTGGTCAAAGCCAGGACCTCTGTCAGGGCCTTGATACTCCCGTGCAGGGTCTCTTCCAGCAGCACGCGTTCTGCAGTAATAAGGCGATGCTGCCCCATGGCCGACTCAAAGGCCGTAAGGAGTCGATCAGGGGGACAGGGCTTGGTTAGAAAACGAAAAATCTGTCCTTCATTAATCGCGGCAATCGCCGAGCTAATATCGGTCTGGCCGGTCAGCAACATGCGGACAGAATCAGGGGCCAAAGCCCGAACACGGCTTAAAAAGGTCGCGCCGTTCATCTCCGGCATCCGCATATCGGAGAGTACGATGGCAAAGGGCTTCTCCTCATCAAGCATCGCAAGCCCCAGGGCTCCGCTGGTGGCGGTCTCAACGGAGAACTTCCTCCGTAAGTTTAAGGTGAGACCCTCCAGGACTGCCGGTTCATCATCGACACATAATATACGCGGGCGTTTCATATTGATGTGCCTTTGAGTGAACTCTCCATTAATTCCGGGACCATTTTTCGCCACGACTCGACTTGGTCCTTGACGCCCAAGCCTTCCAGATAGTCCAGATCCAAGGAAAGAGCAAGTTCTGGCTCGTCTTCTGCTTCAGAGATCAGCGTCTCCGCAATGTAGACGGCATCCAGTATTCCAAAATCGTGTGAGGGCACGCGCATTGGGTCATGATGGTTTGCGACCGCTTCCACGATCGGATAGGGCAGGCCCCACATCCCGAGCAGGTAGGCGCCGACTTCCGCATGGGTCACACCAAAAAGTCTCTCCTCGGCAACATGCAATGGCAGGGATTCGGCATGGGCAATTTCAATCGCTTTTTCTAATTTGTCCGGTAGTTCTGTTGCCATAATCAGTTGACCGATATCGTGGAGCATCCCCGACATGAAGGCATCTTCCGACTGTTGTTTGTCCTTCAAAAGGCGAGTGGCCACGCTTGCGACAAGAAAGGAGTGTTCTTGCAGCAAGTCAATGGAGAAACCCTGGACATTCGGTGGGGCCTTGGACTTGAAAACATCCAGCGACATCGCAAGGTTCTTAATCATCTGAAAACCCAGACGGACGACAGCAAACTTGATGTTGGTGATCGGCATGGCGCTTGCGAAAAAGGAAGAGTTGACGAGCTGCAAGAGCTTTGCGGACATCGCCATATCCCGCTCCAGAATCCTGGCAATCTCATCTGCGCCGGCATTCGGATCCACTAAAGCCTTGGTCAATGCGGTATACATGCGGGGAAGAGGGGGAAGGGTTTCGATTTTTCCGATCGTCTTTACGAGCGTCTCGTCATCCACCAGGTCCTGGAGATGACATGCACGCTCAATGACCTGATCCAGAAGCTCTGCTTTGCAGGGCTTACTTAAGAATTGATGGGCAACAGGAACAGCCCGAAGTGCGGCTTCCATCTCCGAATAGCCCGAGAGCACAATGCGAACCGTCTTTTTATATTTGAGCTGCACTTCCTTAAGGAGCGTGGCGCCGTCCATTCCCGGCATCCGCATATCGGTGACAATAACGTCAAAGGGTGCAGTTTCAAGGGCTTCAAGCGCCTTTTCCCCTCCTAAGGCGAAAACCATTTCCCACTTGTTGCGCTTACGCCGCAGGAGGTTTTGGAGCCCCTCAAGAATCATGGACTCATCATCAACAAAGAGAATCCGTTTCATGCTTTTTTTCCGATTACCTGCATTGCTCCTCAGTTGCGATTGCCTTTCCGTCGATAGGCAGACGCACAAAAAATGTCGTTCCCTCACCGGTCTCGCTCTCCAGGCTCAGGCTACCGCCATGTTTGTCCACTACCGCCGATCTTGAAATGGCAAGGCCCTGGCCGGTGCCACGGCCCACCTCCTTTGTCGTAAAGAAGGGGTCAAACACACGATCGCGGATCTTTTCCGGAATGCCTCCGCCCGTATCCCGGACGGTAATGAGTACCGTGTTTTCATTTTCCATCTCTGTCCGGATATGGATTTGTCCTTTCTCCTGGGTATCTTTAACCACACCGCCAATCGCATGGGCCGCATTGACAATGAGATTGAGAAAGACCTGGTTGATCTCGCCGACATGGCACATTACGGGAGGCAGCTCACCGAATGCGGTCTCGACATCGGCCACATATTTGTATTCGTTCTTGGCCACCGTCAGGGTGTTCGCTATCCCCTTGTTCAGGTCTGTGACGGCCTTCTCCCGCTGATCCGGGTGGGAAAAGTCTTTCATGGCCTTTACGATCTCTGATACCCGCTCGATTCCTTCAAAGGTTCGCTCAAAGGACTGAGGCAGGTGCTCCTCCAGATAAGGCAAATCAGCCAAATCTTCTGCCTCCTTCACCTCATCAAGAACGGCTTCCTGACCGGGAAACTGCTTTAAGGCAAGACAAACTTGTTTGTACTTTCCTACAAGTTCCGAATAGTCCTCAAAGGCTGTTTTGAGGAAGTGGACATTATCTCCCAAATACTGCATAGGGGTATTGATTTCATGTGCTATCCCTGCGGCGAGCTGGCCAACGGCCTCAAGCTTTTGAGCCAAACGTAGCTCCGTCTCGATTCGCTCCCGTTCGCTCATCTCGTCACTGAGTTTGCTGTTTGCAGACTTCAAATCATGATTAAGACGGTTAAGCTTTTTAGCCGCACGTTTTTGTTCGCTGATATCACTGAACATGGCGATGTAGTGCGTGACCTTTTCCTGCTTATCCCTGACCGCGGAGATGGATAGCGTTTCCTCGTAGACCGACCCGTCCTTTCGCCGGTTCCATATTTCTCCCTGCCAATGTCCGGTCACGGCAATCTTATCCCACATGCTTTTGTAGAATGCACTGTCGTATCTTCCGGATTGAAGGATTTTTGGGTTTTTGCCGATGACCTCTTCGGCTGAATAGCCTGTAATAAGAGAGAAAGCCGGGTTGACCGAGAGGATATTGCCCTGAGTGTCGGTGATGGTAATTGCCTCGGTGCAGGCATCGAAGACAATGGCCGCTAAACGTTGTTCCTTCTTCACCTGCTTGCGCCAGGTGATGTCACGCACGATTAAAGTGAATATCTGCCGATGATTCAGGTCGACTTTACTCACGGAAAGGTCTATAGGGAAGATCAGTCCATCTTTCCGTTTCCCAAGCGTCTCACGGCTGGCATCGCCAATCATCGACTCACCTGACTTCATATACCTTAAGAGGTGGCGTTCGGACATCAGGATGCTGATATTTTGGCCAATGATCTCGTCCGGGGTATAACCGAATATCCCCTCAGCCGCATGATTAAAGGTCTTAACCAGCTCGCTTTCTCCTATCGTGATAATCGCATCTGCGGCAGTCTCAAGGATGGAATTGATTGTGGCCTCAGACTTCCGGGCCTCTGTTTCAGCCTTCTCTCGGTCCCTTATTTCCTGCTGTAGAGACTGATTCGTTTTCTTAAGATCCATCGTGAGCGCTTCGCGTGCCGATGAAATATTGGCTAGACTTTCTGTCATCTTGACGAAGACCCGTGAGAGTTGACCGATTTCATCCTGTGCATCGGTACCGACCTTGTAATCCAGATTTCCAGCTCCGACAATTTCCATTCCTTTCTGTAAGGCCAGAATCGGCTTGGCAATTGAACTCGCGAAGGCGACACCAAGAGATGTCACCAGAAAGAGGACAATCCCTGCAAACATAAAGATTTGCCTTTTCAGTTGCGTCACCGAAGCAAAGGCTTCTTTTTCGTCAATTTTTGCCACCAAGCCCCAATTCAGAGTGGGGATATAGCGCCAGGCGGCAATAATTTTTTCCTTGCGATAGTCAATGGAGAGTCCAGCCCCTTTTCGACCGAGTACAGCTTCCTGAATCGGGAAGGCACTGTGACTGCCAATCGCCACCTTTCTCTTGAAAGAGGCATCCTCATCGTGGCGAAGTGGATTTAAAAACAATACAGCTCCATCCACTTTTGTGGCAATCAGCGTTTCTCCGGTCTGCCCAAGACCTGTTGTATCCTGAATAAATTGATAGATTGCCGCCATATCGACTTCAAGAGCAATGACACCGGAAAATCGGCCTTGCAAATCAATGAGGGGTGCGGTGACAAGCATTCCGTAAGAGATATCCGCAACATCGTTCACAAATATTTTACTGAAATAAATTCCCTTTCGCCCTTCTTCAAAAGCTCTGCCATCATGATCAGGCAGAGTGTGATCTAAATCAAATTTCGCATGTTCGTCATTCGTCACATAGACAATATCGCCTTCCGGATTCACCAGCATCACGTCGATATATCCACTAATCAGAGTAAAGGGTTTCAACTGTCTATCCAGGCTTTTTTTCGCTTCAATGTAATCAGGGTGACTCCGATCATTTGCAAGCCGAGTCAGGGTCGGGAGGTGGGTCTTGATATTAAAATAGTGCTGCGCCGCTTTAATATCAGCCTCACGCTCAATAAAAAAGGTTTCAATCTTATCCACTTTCAGATCAGCAATTGTTTCTAATCCAGCAATTCGAGCCACCTCTAAGGCCTTCTCAGATTGATAAATAGTCCATGATTCGACAAGCAGTACGGGAACGATTGCAATCGTCAGAAAACTGAGAATCAGCTTGCTTTTGATCGTCATGACGATATCCTCTACGTTTGAATTGACCGATATGTCCATTCATAGGTTCATTCAAGTGATATAGAAAAAGGCTACCACAAAACAGAAAAACGTCAATGATAGTTGTCGCTGGTCACTTAGGTGGAGACCTGGGGAAGCGCTGCATCGCTTTATTATTCCGGTATTAAGCCTTAAGCACTTATGCTAAAATCCCGTTCATGAACGATTTTGATGTCATGGTCATCGGGGCGGGAAGCGCCGGACGGTACGGGGCAAAAGTCGCAGCGAAAGAAGGCGCAAAGGTGGCGCTGATTGAGGCCGGCCCCTTTGGTGGCCTCTGCATTCTTAATGGCTGTATGCCCACGAAGACCTACCTCCGATCCGCTGAATTGATCGGTCTGATCAAGAAAGGCCCCGAACTCGGCATTACAGTGGACGGAAAAGTCAGGATCGACTTTGAGCACATCAAAATCCGGAAAGACCGCCTGATCAAGGAAATGGCAGAAGATGCGGAGTCCGGCGTCACTGACAAAGAAAACATCACCCGCCTCAATGGACAGGCTCACTTTCTCTCAGCCCACCGCCTGCAAGTCGGGAATCAGCGCTACAACTTTGATCAGGCCCTCATCGCCACAGGTTCCAGAGTGTCTGTTCCCCCCATTCCCGGCCTTGTCGAAAGTGGATTTTTAACAAGTGATGATGTCCTGGCGCTCGACAGTCTTCCGAAGTCGATGATTGTGTTGGGTGGCGGGGCTGAAGCACTTGAGTTCGGACAGTTCTTCAATCGCATGGGCGTCACGACCACGATCATTCAGAGAAGCCCGCATATTCTCAGCGCTGAAGATCCCGATATTGGCGATGCACTTGCGGAATATCTTCGGGAGGACGGCATTGAACTCTGGGCCGGAACACGTATTGAAGGCGTTATGAATCAGGGTTCACACAGGCAGGTTAAATTTACCCACAAAGGCAGCACTGAATGTCTTGAGGCTGAGGCGCTTTTATTAACCACAGGTCGAACAGGCAATAGTGAGCGACTTCATCTGGAAGCAGCAGGGATTGCGAGCGAGTACGGCAATATCAAGGTTAATGACTATCTCCAGACGAGCTGCCCAAATATCTATGCTGCAGGGGATGTGAACGGTATTGACCAGATTGTTAATGTAGCCACTTATCAAGGTAAGATCGCAGGGCTAAACATGGTGAAAGGGCCAATACGCAAGGCCGATTACCGTGTTATTCCAAGAGCCATCTTCACAGAACCGCAATATGCGCGGGTCGGCATAACAGAATGGGAGGCGAAAGAGAAAGGCATTGCAGTAAGCGTCGGGAAATTTCCCTTCGATGATCTCGGCAAGGCCATTGTCACCGATCAGACGGAAGGCTTTATCAAGGTCCTGGCTGATTCAACACGCGGGGAAATTTTAGGGGTTCAGATCCTTGGAACAGAGGCCTCAGACCTCATCCATCAAGCGACAGTTGCAATGCACTACCGCGCAACACTTGAAGACTACGCAAAGATTTCGCACATCCACCCCTCTTTTGGTGAAATTATGCTCTACCTGATTGAAGACATGATCGATGCGGTTTAACTTATAAAAATGAGCTGAATGATTGTAAGCGGTCGTTGGCACATTTCTCTGTTTTGCCAATGAGATAGATCGTTTTTGCCGCTTCGCTCTGGGAGTGTTTGAATGTTTCTCTGATCTCCGGCCTGTCACTTATTGAGAGGATCGGTCTGAGCAGATTCGATTCAAAGAATCATTCATTGGAAGACGGTTCTTTTGAAAATGACCTCAGCATTTCACTTGTGACCGTTGTCGTTGCGGGCAGATCACCTACTGCTGGAAATTCGATCGACTCAATCCCCTTGACCATGCCGACGCCAAGCGCAAGCCAAGTCGTGGTCCGATCAATGATTTCGACCCGCTTTGACACTTTACTGCCGCTAAGCCTTAAGCTGATCACCATTGTTCCTCTTAATTTAAGGGCATTATGATAAACACCGTTGGGGACTGAAACCGTTTCATAAGCCTCCGCGACAACTGAAGCGCTCACATCGGCAAGTTCATCAATGCCATCATGGTCAAAGTCACGCCCAAAGGGTACACCCTTTTTCTCAAACTGAATGAATTTTTTGTTGAACTGCATCGGAAAAGGGATCACAGCGTAAGGAATGAGACGGCCTTCAAAATCGCTCGTCGGCTCCCCGCCATGATAAACAAGCCCCAAATCTCCTGTCGAAAAATAGCTGAGCGATGGCCCCTTATTCCCCTGATTGGTCTCGGAAAAAATGAGAGCAGGCACTCCGTCAACCTGTATTATCCCTTTGATCGTGGCAATATTGGTATAGGCGCTGATTTTCATCACCTCATCGGCGACCGATCCTTCATAAGTCCAGGTCATGCCGACTTTTTCTTTAAAGTAGTCCTCAATCCGCTCCACCCACTTTGCCTCCCCCGCTATCACAAACGATGGGATCGCCGATAAAAAGAAGACCGATACTATGAGAACGACGAGAGAGATTGGGGTATTTTTTTTTGTCATAAAAAGCTTTAGTCTGAAGAGGAATGCTAAAAGGGCGAATTCGGCAAGGCCTTCAGGGCTTTGATATAGTTTTCTTTATTATAGGGACGACCTTTTTCGAGCACTTCGAAGATCTCTGTGGCAACGACACTTCCCAGGTATTTCATTGTTTCTTCTTCGGAATATCCTTCTGCCCGGAGTCGGTCGTAGCTCTCCCGGGTCTCCGGTGGACTTTCCTCTCTCATTTGATTTTTCACCACTTCAAAAATTGCGGCGCGTAACCTTTCGGGCTTATCCATATCCTATACAATCCTTATCATGCATCCATAGCACAACGAAATCCGAGAAACGCCAATCGCTCCTCAGGGTAGACATTTTGACGGTAGGTCAAGCGGGAAAAGATTTCCATCGCATAATGACCCGATTCACCAAAGGCATCCCCTCTGGCGACTTTATATTGCTCTCCGAAATCTTCACTTTCGTAATCACCTCCGGGGTAGGGCCTGTACCAGCTTTCCGTCCATTCCATCACATTCCCGGTCATATCGAAGAGGCCATAGTGACTTCGGTCGGTCGCAAAGCGTCCGATCATCATAATGCCCCCATGTGAACCGGCACTGACGTTCCCCTTTGTTCCATCAAAGGTATTGCCCCAGGCATAGAGGTTTCCAGTGGGTCCTCGTGCAGACTTTTCCCACTCTGCCTCCGTTGGCAAGCGCTTACCTAGCGACTGGCAATAATCCCTCGCATCGTACCAGTTGACTTCAACAACCGGGAGAAGACCCAGGCCCTTTGGATAAGCGCTGTCTCCCCAGTAAGGAGGCGGATTACGTTTACTCCCGGCAATGAAACGGGCGTAATCCCGGTTGGCGACTTCAAATCGATCAATAAAAAATGCGGGGATGGAAAGTCGCCGCTCAGGATGTTCATCCAGATAAAAGGGTTTTTTATTTCCGAGTTCCCCTTGCAGTCCTTTTTCATCGACCGTATTGCTCCCCATGATGAAGGGGCCTTTTGGAATCAGAATCATTTCAGGAGGCTCAGCTTCCTGAAATCGGGAGAGGAAAAAAAAGAGAACGCTCAGGGGAAACACGATCAGCGACGCAATAAGAAGCGACTTTTTTAAGGAGATTGCCATCGGCAGTCCCCGATTAAGCGCGTTGGCTGACTGCCAAGCGTAAATTCTTAGGTGGAAACGGCATCTACTTCTGTCCGTCTAAGACCGTGTGGGCATCGGTATTGTGACTCATGTCAATGCCGTGACAGCGGAGATTGCAGCCAGGCCCTTTATGGTCCGATGGTCCGGAAGGAACTCCCACAGTGCCATAATCATTAATAGGGGAACCCGGTCCGTTGACCATGTGTCCTGCACCCCACATTGGTTTGGTCGCTTCACGATTTCCCCTGATATTCGGCTGAAAATTAATCAGATGGGAACTCATTTCGTGGCCGGGGTTATCTGCCTTGAATTGAGCGCTGTTCATGCCGACATAGATTGTATTACCTGCTTCAACATTACTGTGAACATTGTTATGGCACTCGTGACAGCGTGCATTAGTCCGTCCGATCAGATGAAGCATATGCAAGTTGCCTCCCTGTTGCCCGGTACCGTCTACATTTGCAGTGTTGCCACGGTAAAAATTGGTTAAACGGGTCTTGGGCGCAATCGCCCCGGGGCTCTCCCACCAGGGCGTAATGAACGCAGATTCATTATGACAATTGAAACAAAGCGCAAAATTCTGGGGATTGTATTGTCCCGGTACGGTGCCGGGTGGCTTAGTCTCTGCAGTACCGACCGTCGTGTCATAGTTCGCCCGCAAGATACGTTTATAGTTTGATCCGTGCGGGCCCTGGGCTGTTTTTGGATCGTTGAGTGAGGATGTCCGCACGCCAGTCGGCTCCCTTGGAATACTGGGTGAGCGATCACTCAATCGCCTGTAGGCTGGACCGCGTGTATCATCGAAGGTAATGGGTCCCGGATAATCCGGGAAGTTAATTCCAAGTGGAAAACCGCCTCCGTTGAAACCTAAAAAGTTTGGAATTGAGCCGACAAAGGTGCCGAAGAGATCGGTGTTATGGCAGTCCGGACAATGGATTGTCGCCTGGCGTGAGAGTCCGCCGGAGCCATCATGTCCGCTCACACGACCACTTATTCCATCAAAAGTGGCATCGTGCCCGAAGCCTCCCATCAACTGTCCCTGCTGTGTGGGAATATCCACATTAAGATTGAAGTTGTTTAATACGCCTGACTGGTTTCTGCCGGGCTGGAAAACCGGGTGAAAAGAGGTGTTCGTCAGTGGCGGGTTTGAGTCTTGAACCAAGGGCCCGCCGAATTGACCGGGTGGATTCTCAACGATAGTCATAAAGTTTTGTGTGTAAAACGGCGCGGAGTCAGGGTCAAACTCTTTTCGTTTATTGCTGCCGTGGGCATTAACGCCCATCGCGGCATCGATTGGGCTATTGCCCCTCGCCTGGACGAGCAATCCCGTACCAAGAGCGGAAAAAAGGGCCTCACGAACATGATTGTTGAAGGTATTGCCATGACATCGCAAACAGACTTCAAATATATAGGGTTCCCGTCTTTCATCCACCCTTTTAAGGGTCGCCGCGACGATACCACTTTTGATCGTGATGCCCGGCATGCCCTTAAAGCGGTTCCGGCGGGTAACACGGTGCATGTTGTGACAATCGACACATTCCACATGGGAAGTATCGGGAGTCAGGGCCTCGGGTACAATCCCGTCGCTGGGTTTATTATTAGCCGGTTCCTGAAATGCAGGTCCGCCAAAAAAAGAGGGAACACGGTTATCGCTTCCAAGCTGCACACCCTCTTTTGGAAGGTCAACAAAAACAGGTTGGTGGCCCAGGCCTAAAGTCAGGTCCATTGCACTCCCGGTCGGGGAAGTCCCGTGGTTACCGTTTCCTTCCCGATCTCTAAAAAACTGTGATCGGATATCCGGGGCCTTAGTCGGTGCCTGGAGAATAGAGCTAGGCTGTGGTTGATGGCATTGGAAGCAGGTTGTTTCAATGGAGACATTTCCGACCGCATCTACCCCTTCGCGCAAGATTCGAATTGCCCCTTGGCGAGTATGCGGGTCATGGCAAACGAGGCAGGCCCGTTCAGCGACCATTGGAGATTCATTGTTATGGAGGTTTGTTGCGCCGGGTTTCAGTCGGGAGTCATCAAAACCCGGGCTTCCTCCCTTATCTCCCCTATTGCCGAAATGTGAATTGAGTTCATCAGGATTATAAGGCCAGCCCGGCTTGTCGTGACAGAAGAGGCAGAGGATGGCCCCTCCCTCGCTCGGTGGTCCTCCCCGGCTTGCCGCGCCCACCTGTTTTTCAGATTGTGTACGGGCATGGGTTTGCGATTGCAGCCGATTGGCCCTTAGGAATTTTGGAAAATCGACCTGATGGGGATTGTGGCATGAGGTACATTGAACCGAGTCAAATACACTGTTATTACTGCCGGTTGCCCGCCGCAGAGGAGAAAGCGGAGTCGGAGTACTCTGTGAAAAAGGACGATGAAGTGGTGGGCCGGGGTTCACAAATTCGATGTCTTTTGAAAGCAATTCACTATCGAAGACCATTGAAATAGGGTGGTCATTACGAAGATCCCGCCCCAGCGCCCGTGTGTTCTGAGAGGTCGCGCCTTCTCCAACGGGGATGCTGCCGAAGGGACCGGCCGGTGACTGACCAGTTGGATATTCCATTGGTTCTTCACCGTTTCTCCCGCCACTGCCCGCTTTATTTAGAACCGAACCTAATGCAATCGTCCCATCATGGCAGGAAAGGCAGAGCCTTGAGTAACCGGTAGGTCGGCCCGGGTCATTCGGCGTCGCCTCAAAGGACTTGCTCCAGACCTGATCATACATTTGATATTGATCTTTCGGCAGCCTTCGATTCCAGATTGGAGCCTGGATCGCAATCCCTTCGCGGTTTGCTCCGTGCGGGGTATGGCAGAAGACACAGACCTCTGTTGTCCCGCCACGTGAAAGGTCCGCCTTGACGTTCCGTTGTTTATCTGGGCTGAAAAGCTCCTCAAATACCTGCTGATCTTCAGGCAGCAGCGGAAGAGCGGAAAGGTTGTGCTTCGTCGCGCTGACATTTTCATCGAAGGGGCTGGAGGTGGGTTGTGCCCAGGAAGAGCGATCGAAAAAATAGGCCCCTGTGCCGCCTATCACAAGCATAAATACGACAAGGCTGAGGCGGGAAAACGACATTATTCCAAGCTGGAACTTTTTCCCGATCTGTACTTTTTTGCCTTCCTGTTTTTTCACAATCTATCAGTCCTTTAGTGACCTTACAGCCCAGTGAATATAAATATCAGGCTATCTATTGTCAACAACTAACCCGAGGGTTTTTGACCTTCCGCCAAGTTTTTTTTCAGGTTTTTTTCTTTGTCCAATAGCTGAAAAACCTGTATGCGTTTATTGTAGGCATCCGCCACAAAGATTCGACCGTTTTCATTGATTGCGATACCTGCGGGCAGCCAGAAATTTCCGGCTTTGACACCCGATTTCCCAAAGTTGAGCAAGAGTTCACCTGCTTCATTAAAGACCTGAATTGTATCAAAGAGGGTATCAACAACATAGACATTAAGCTTGCTGTCAACTGCAACGCCTTTCGGACGGGAAAATTCTCCGAGATTGCTTCCAATTTCCCCAAACTGAGAAAGTGGATTCCCTTCGGGGTCGAAAACCTGGATGCGAAAATTAAGGGAATCGGAGACATAAAGCTTCCCCGCAGCATCAACCGTTGCGTAGGTCGGAAAATTGAAGGTTCCCGCTGCCACTCCCCGTTTTCCGATGGTCCCCTCTTTTATTCCAAGCAGGGAATAGATGACGACCTGATGCCCCATCGTATCCACTGCATAGAGTTTTTTTCGCACCGGATCAAGTGCAATTCCGGAGACCCGCTTCATTTCATTGTCATTCCCGATGGTTCGAAGCCACTTCCCGTCCTTGTCGAAAACAAAGATTCTGTTCAGGTCGGTGTCCGACACATAGAGCTGTTGCGCATCGTCGATGGCCACTCCGATGGGGCCTTGCAATCGACCCGCTCGACCAATTTTAAAAAACTGACGATATTTTTTCTGCTTCGTGTCAAAATGGTGGACAACCTGTAAACCGGTATCGGCAACATAAACTCCGCCATCGCGGTCAACAGCGACTCCGGCGGGCCGGATAACATAGGGCGTATCCCCTTCTCCGAAAACAAAGCGGACAACCTTTTGAAACCAAGTAGGTTTGATGCCGATATCAGCAGGTTTTATCCAGGACTGCACATAGGAAATACGAGGCACATCCGGCGGCTTTGGCCAGAAGATTGAAGGACTTTCTTCTTTGACAGGAGTTCCGGCGCAAGCCGATAAGACGGCCAGAAGGGAAAACACGATAAGCGGAAGGCCGTAGAAGGAAGGCTGACGCTTGTTCCTTTTTTCTCTGTTTTTCAGCGTCCGAGCCCTCATGACTATGCGATAGCGCTCACAAATACAAGTAACTCCAAACACTAAAAAGAACGACTCATCCTGGCAAAGATGGATTGGTTTTTAAAATTAACGTCTGATTGTTTGCTTTTCGACAAATCTTCGCTCCAGCGTCCATCCAGACTCCAGGAAAACTTTCCGATCCGGTAAGCCATTGTGCCAGTCCCTTCAATTGTATTTCTATCAAGCCCGACCAGGCCATCTGTCCGCTCCTGGTTGGCACGCAGCCCGAAGGTCATACGAGTGCTTCCAAGATAGGTGGTATAGCGAAATTCTTCATAGAAGTGCTGGGAATCGAGGAAGACATTACTCGGATAGTCCTGGTAGGTCCATCCCCCGGAGAAAACCCCTCCCTGCATAAAATAATAGGTTCCGCGAATATCGGCGACACGGATTTCGTTGGCCGGCCCGAAGCCCTCTATTTTTGTCCAACTTAATGTCGATTGCAGAAGAAGACTGTCATCTTCCCGCAAAATCCCCCGGAAATAACTGGTATCGGCATTGAGCTGAATGCGGTGTGAACGCTGGTCATCGAGTTCCTGATTTGCAGGTGTCGGTGCGAGCTTGCCGGCTTCGGGGACACCGAGACTCCGGTTAATGTCATTAAAGGTATAACCCAGAACAAGGTGGACAAGCCGGATGCGGGTGTTTTCGACATTGAGCGCAATCGTATTCATCAGGTCCGTTGAGTCGCCCTGTCCATCGGTGTCCGAAGAGCCGTAAGCGACGGAGTAGCTGGTGGTATATCGCAGGATCTCGATTGCACGTGTGTAGTTCATAAAACCTCGATAGCGCTGAAAGCCGGTTTTTACGCTCGCACCGGCTCCCTTGGTATCGGTTTCACCGTAAGAGGCCCCGACACCGGATGAAAAACCGAAGAATGGCCGGTAATTAAGACTGTAGTCAATAAAGGGGGAGGAAGTTGTGATATTGCTGATGTCAAAGCGAAAATAGCGAGCGTTGACGACCATATCAAGTTGTTCTGTCGGGCGGTAGGAAGCGCCCCAGTTGACGTTAGACCGCTTCAAATCGACTCCACCCCCGGAGCCTCCGGGGGTTTCTGAATAATCGATGCGTGCGTGAGTATCCCATGTTGTCGCCGGTGTATAAAAAAGAGAGGCACCGAAGCCTCTTTCCTGTGAAAATGATGTCCCGCTACTGTTACCGCCTTTGTCCGCGATCCGCGAAAAGGTGCTGACGATCAGAGCCGGAGCAAGACGGGTCTCCGTTGTCAGGTTCAAGGCGTTCCCCGTTACCTTGCTGACTGATCCGTCATTCAACTGAGCAACCGAGGCTTCATTGAACTGGTATCTCCCAATCAAAGTGGTTTCGCCCATGCGACCGTTTGACTCCAGATTCAAAAACCGGTTGATCGAATTTGGAAGTCGATTTGCGTCATCCACGGCCTCAAGTTCCGACTGATTATATGAAAGGGCGATGCGAGGAAGCCTTGGTGTAGAAAGAGACCAGTTGGCGCCAATTGTCGTAAGACGGTCCCTGTTCTTTTCGGCGTTTTCGTCAAATGTGTTGCTCCGGTTCACACGCTGGTAATAGAGACTGAGCGGTGAGATATAGGGCAGTAGGTTTGCGGCAACTGAATAATCGTAAAACTTAAAATCCTGCTCACCTCGAGTGTTCGTTTTAGTCTCCTGGCTCAGAAAGGTGCCGCTTAAAAGAAGGGTCCCAATTCGGGGATTAAAGATCTCTCCAAAATTTCGGAGGTTGTAACGCTGCTGGAAGGTTTTTGTTGTATTTATAATAGAATTGCCGCTTGTACTGCTTTGTTCTGTCCTTGTTGCCCCGTAACTCAGATCCAGTGAACCGCCCAAATTGATAAAACGGGCCTCCGCCCATGAGGGCGTAAGAAGAAAAAGGGAGAGAGCCCCAATCAAAAAATATTTCTTCTCCCTCAAGTGCAACAACTCCCCTCCTTACAAAAACCGAAACCCAAGCCCAAGCCTTTAGAGCATTACAGTTGTAGCGGACCTATTCTCCCGAAACGGTCCTATCGTGCCCTGATATGCGCTCATTAAGATTGATCTGAATATCCGCACTCTCACTGATTGCCTTGAGTCTCATTATTTTCTCCGCTTGAGTCAAAGTCGATAAATGAGACCAGGTTTTATTGATGAGAATCGAACGTTTGACTCCGGAACGGATATCTTTCCGTTGAAGCGCCTCTTTTTGAACAGCAAGCTCATAAGAGTGATCAGACTGAAACCTGCCCCGGATAAGGGCGACACCGGTATCAATTTCATTTTCCGTAACAGGCAGGCCCTCTTTTAAGCCTTCCTGATAAAGCAGCTCTTCCTCAATCAGCCGTTTTAATATCTCCTCACGTAAACTTTGCATTCTCGAAGCCGGAAGTTCCCGATGACCGATTCGACTGAGATAGGCTTGGAGCGCTCCATTGACGGCGAGACTGGAAATCGGCGTCTGATTGACCGCAGCGACAGTCGCAGCAAGAACCGGAGCCACAGGAAAGCCGACGATAGCTGTGGCGATTGCGATAAATATGCTCAGAACAGAGCTGAGCGATGCGGACATGAATCGCTTTACCCGCGGACACGTTTTTGGTGTTAGAGCATATTTTTTGTCGGCCGGCTTCATTTTTTGTGACAGCTCAAACAGATAAGACTGCGTTCATTTCGGTCTTGTGAATTTGCACCGGGACGAGAGGCCAGTCTAAGAAAAAGGGAATTGTTGATTGTCTGGGCATCGACCGGCGCTGAAAGTGCGGGTTGACCGCCGGGTCGGCTCGCCTCGTGCGGATTATGGCATGAGGCACATTCAATATAGGGGGCATCAGGCCGACTCGGATCGGAGGCATAGGCCCGAATACGGTCTCGTTTATCAAGGGGGAGATTTGCACCGCTCGGATGGCGATCGATCCACATCACCCCGCCACTTCCCGGGACTCGCCCTCCTTTTGTCGTGATATTGGTTAATATCTCTCTAAACTGAGGATCAACACGGGGAATCTCCATACTGATGGGGTGGTCATCCCGCAAATCAAGACCCAGGTTCGGAAAGGGTTCTGAGCCGAAGGAGGCATTCGGGCCGGCACCGAACTGGTCAAAATAAATGAAACCGCCCGCTTCACTATCCCGCAGTCCTTCTTTAAAGCTGTTTGATGCATCGACGGCCGGGCCGGAAAAACTCATTCCGATACTTCCACCCTGGCCGTCCATTGTTTTGTTGTTCTGAAAAAAGCCTCCCGATCCGGAGCTGTTAATCAAAGCGTCAAAGGCAACAGCGCCATCGTGGCAGGACAGACAGGCGAGCGACACACCTTTTGGACGTCCGGGGACACCCATGAGGTCCTGAGCGTCAAAGTGAGGGCTGTTGTAAGGGGTGAAGGCCATTGAATTGGGGAGACGCCGATTCCAAAGGGGGGCAATTCCCTGGACACCGCCAACATTACTGCGACCGCCATGCGGTGTATGGCAGAAGATACAGACCTCTTCATTGAGGCGAACATCTCCTTCGGTTCCGCGCACTTCAGGATTCCGGGCGCCACGAAGAGAGGTCAAATCACCCGGTTTAAAGTCATTACCTTCCCCGGCCAGAATATCAGGGTTGACAGCGAGGTTGTGCTTTGTGTGCCGAATATCTTCAGACCCACTCACAAATCCGACCGAAATATGGATTCCAGCCAGAATCAGCAGCGAAAAAAACACGAGAAATCGGGACAATCCAGCCTTCATTGGGTCGAGGATTCTCCTTCTTCAAGGCTGGAGCTTCCTGCTTCAGGGTTAGAGGCTCCTGCAGGGAGGGTTTCAGTTTCCTGGGCGGGCGGTTCAGATGGCGTCACCGGCGTTTTTCCTCCAAAAAACTGAAATTTTGCAGGTGCTTCATCTGGAACAAGCGGAGTGACTGCTGAACCCGGGGCTTCTGATTCTGAAGCTTGGAGATACTGAAAGACATTGATGCGGTGATTGTATTGGTCTGCCACATAAATCCGGTCTTGATTGTCAATCGACAAACCCGCCGGAAGCCAGAATTGACCTTTGCGTCCCCCGAACTCCCCAAAGAAAAGAAGAAGTCGGCCTGAGGGCTCAAAGATCTGAACATTATTGAATCGGGCATCAACAACATAGATGTGTCCCTCCGAATCAACACCGACGCCCTTTGGAAGAGAAAATTGTCCAAAACCGGTTCCGACACTACCGAACTTTGAAATAAACTTCCCATCGGCATCAAAAATCTGAACTCTGAAATTCATATCGGTGACATAAATGTGTCCCGCCCCGTCGATAAAAAGATTGGCCGGAAAGTTAAAAGCGCCATCCCCGCTGCCACGTTCGCCAAATTCAAAAAGGAATTTTCCTGAAAAATCGAAAACGAAGGCCTTGTGTTTCCGGGTATCAACGATATAGACCCGCTTCAATTCGTTGTTGAGTGCGATGCCCACAGGCCGCTCCAGCAGGTTCATATCGCCCATGTCGAAAAGGTGTTTTCCCTGGGCATCGTAGACCAGGGCTTTTCGGAGGACGGTATCCGTGACGTAAACACGGCCCTCGTTATCGACTGCGACGCCAAGCGGCCCGGCAAGGGCGCCCGGCCCGTCAACACCGATCATAGAAAACTGTTTTCCGGCTTCGTCAAATACCAGAACTTTGCGCCATCCGGAGTCTGCCACATAAATTCGGCCGTTTGGGGCAGCAAAAACGGCATAGGGTTTGACCAGTCTCGCGACTGAAGACTCATCGAAGAGGAAGGCCTTAAAGCGATCCCAAAAACCCTTTTCTTCGACGTCATCGGAAGAAGAAATTGTTTTAAGAAATTTTATCCGTGCTTGTTCCGGTGGCTGAGGCCAGAATAGCTCTGGCTCTGAACGGATGGCCCTCTTGCCGCAAGCCGTCAATATCCCCCCAAAAGCACAAAAAACAAGGAACAGGCAAAGGATGCGGAACGTCTGCTTTGAGTTCGTGTAGCGCTTCACCAAGAGTAGGCTCCTATTTTTGGTGACAGGTCAGGCAAAGGGCGCTTCCCCTGTTAGAGGTTCGGAGGAAAGGATCGCGACCTTCCAGATTTTTTTCGTCCGGACTATGGATGTCATGGCATGAGGCGCACTGAACCTTATCGCCTTCAAAAGTCTGAATTCCGTTCGCAAACATCCGGCCACCGTCTGTTTTCAAAATCGTCGGCTGGTTGAATTGCGGATCAAGATCAATCGTCGGATAGGCCATTGAAAAGGCATGATCATCCCGTAAGTCTTTCGTAAAATAACGGATTGTCGCATCATGGGCTCCGGATATGCCACCGTAAGCGCCTTCGTTTCGATTATGGCACTTGGAGCAGGCGTCACTGCCCGGTTCTCCTTCAAGCGTCATACGATGTTTCACGCCACTCTCGCTGATGCTATGGAAACGAGGCGGCTTCAAAACGGAGTCTACGGCCACGGAACCGTCATGGCAGGAAAGGCAGGCCAGCGAAATGCCGTCGGGCGCTTTACGTGGACTCGAATCAAAGTTGGGACTCGAATACATTTGGTAGGCCGTTTCTTTGGGGAGTTCTCGATTCCATAGGGGCGCATAGCTGCTACTGTTGTGGGGGGTGTGGCAATAGACGCAGGTTTCACGATAGTCGCTGAAGGTTCCCCCTTGCATCGGACCCGATTCTGCCTGGTATCCGCGCCAGTTCAGGGCGGAAAGGTCATGCCGTGAGCGAACAATGGACCCTCCTTTTGCAGAGGCGGATATCAATAAGAGGAGCGCCATGGCGACAGAACCGACGGCGATATGAATCTGCACCCACTTCAACAGGAAACACGGCCTCCGCTACGGACTCGCTCGAAAGTAAAAAAACGAGAAAAAAAACAGATATAAAAACCCAAAATTATCAGGGTTAACTATAATTTTTTCTCGCTTTTGTCAAGGAAAAAAGAGGCCAAAGCCGAATCAAATTGAACCGAAGCCTGTTTGCTAAAATTTTATTGACAAAGATTAAAAAGGTATGATAGTTCTCCTTCAACTTTTCATATTTGCCAGGGAGGAATGATGAAAAAAGTACGGATCGGCATCGTGTTGGGTATGGCCCTGCTCTTTTCGTTCTTGTTCGTCGGAGATCATGTCTCAGGTTATTTTGGTGACATGATTCTAAACAGCAAGGCAGAAAAACGAGGGATGCCGCCTGTCGTCTTCCCTCATTGGTACCACAGGGCGGAATTTAAATGTAAGGTCTGCCATCCGGCCATCTTTGAGATGCGCTCGGGTGCAAATGACATTGATATGAAGAAGATTATCATTGACGGGCAATTCTGTGGGAAATGCCATAACGGCACCATCTCATGGAAACCGATTGACTGTGCACGGTGTCACTCAGGCGTTCCCGGAATGAAGACGGGTGTACTCGAAGGGTTCCCAAAATAGGAGGGGTAATATGACCTGGGCAACAAAAGGACGAAAGAAATCTTTTTATTCTGTGCTCGTGCTGGTAGTCTTTTCCCTCTCTTCTATTTATGCCTGTGTACGACAGGCAAAGAGTGAACCGGTTGCAGCAGCCGAGACAGCGACAGTTGAAAGTAAAGGGGCGCCCGTAGTGGTCGCTCAAGCAACGGCACCCGTTCAAGTGAATGAAGAGGACTTGAAGGGCTCGGGAGACGCTCCGAAGGTACGGTCTCTGGTTGCGCCGCCCCCAGTGGAAGGCTTACCTCAGTTTGAAGATCCGACTAAGCTGCCAACACCCGGACCTCCGTACAACAGGGAGAACTCAAACCCGCATGTTGCGATGGAGAGTATTCCGAAGGAAGCCACCGGTGTTGAAGACTGGGTCAAGGCCTTCAAGGAAGAGAAGATCCATCCGCATGAATCACTTGATCTGTCAAAACCTCCGGTTCCACCATTTAACTTTGATGTCGAAATTCCCGCAGTCGGCTCGATGCCGAATGTCGTTTTCCCACATTTTCCGCATACCTTCTGGCTGGATTGTACGAACTGCCATCCCGGAATCTTTATGATGAAAAAGGGGGGGAATCCAATCTCAATGGTCAAGATTGTCAACGGTGAGTTTTGCGGGCGCTGTCACGGGCGAGTGGCCTTCCCCATCGCAAACTGCACCCGTTGCCATGTGAAACCGAAGGAATAAGGACTTAGAACCTTATTGCGCAAGCTGTAAAAAAACCGGTCACTGCCACTTAGCGGGTGATCGGTTTTTTTATGTGTAGTAGGTTGATTTCCCCGTATAGATCCAATGAAAAATGCTTTCCTAATCGTGCTCATTTTACTTTCTTTCCACGCTTCTGTGCTCAGCGCACAAGAGAATCTGGCGCAAGCAATTACAGTTAAGGCGGAGCGCATTCAAGAACAACTCATTGGCCCGGTCAAAACAGTATTAGTCGAGTTTTCAAAAATAAAAAAGGTTGGCGGAAAATGGATACCGGAAGATTTGAGGACCCCTTGGCTCTTAACAACCTATAATCGCAAAGGTTATCGGATGCAGGAAGATCAACTCTACTTAGATAGATTGCTCGACTTTAAATCTATTTTCACCTACGACTCACTGGGACAGCTCTCCAAAGGGACTGAGTACGACCACAAAGAAAAGGTCACGTTTCAGTGGACTTACAAACACCATGTGTCGGAAAACAGAATTGAAGAAAATCGGAGTTTTCCAAACGGAACAAGCTTTTCGACAATCAATTATCTCTACGACCCAATGGGAAACTTGATTGAAGAAAAACATAAGTTGGAGCAGACCCAAAACTATTTTAGATGGGTTTACCAATATGATGCCGGGGGAAGAAAAACCGAAGAATCCTATTATCTTTCACGCCCTGAGGCTCAGGAAGGCAAGATGAAGTCATTGCTTAATTTCAGGGTCGTCTTTTTGTATGATAGCCAAGACAATCTTATCAAAGAGACACGATTTAATGCTGCTGGTCAAGCAATCTCGAATAAGCATTTTCAGTACACCTACGACAAAACCGGAAACTGGATTTCTCAAACCGCAGAAGAAGCAGTGGTAACATCCGGCGAAGCAGTGCTTGAGCCAACTGAAATCACCTACCGAACAATCACCTACTACCAACCATGACTCTACAGAATCTTAAACATCAACTGCATAACACTGCCCTCACAGGCGTCATTTTCTTCGCACTTTTTCTTTTTATGCCTATCTCAGCATCAGCGGCACCAAGCTCTCCAGCAAAAAAACCAGGATTGTGGGAACATTATTCACTCTTCTCCATAGTGAAAGCTCTGGCCTTCGACGGAGATGTGCTGTGGATCGGTACAACCAATGGCCTTTTAAAGTATGACCTTCGGAAAGAGACGCAAAAGGTCTACACAACAAAGGACGGGCTTCTCTCCAATATGATCCATACCATCACCGTCAGTCCAAAAGGAGAACCCTGGATTGGCACCTATGGCGGAGGACTCAGTCACTTTGACGGGAAACGATGGACAGCTTACACACCCTACGGTGTCGGTTCTTCACTGACTTATTCCAATAACTGGACGAACTATAAACGCGGGCGTGGACTGGGTGATCTTTGGGTTTACGGCATCCATTTTGATCCAAAGGGTACCATGTGGGTTGCGACTTGGAAGGGCGTCAGTCGCTTTGACGGAAGCGGGTTTCTTACGTTTACAACTGACGACGGCCTGATTGACAAGTGGGTCTACACCTTAAGCCAGGACAAAAAAGGGGTCTTCTGGTTCGGTACCGAAGGCGGCGTGACCCGATATGACGGCAAAACTTGGAAAAGCTACACGAACAAAGACGGCGTCGGGGCAAAAATAAACAGCGTCAAGCCCCCCGAAACTCAGTCCCTCCCTTACACCCCGAGGCACCATGAAAGGGGAGGAGGCAAACCCTTGGACTACAACCCGAACTACATATCTGCATCAGTGGTGGATGACAAAAACACGCTCTGGATCGGTACCTTAGGCGGTGGACTTTCTCGTTTCGACGGACAATCCTGGAAAAGTTTTACAACAAAAGAAGGTTTATCGGGTAATTTAATCCACGCAATCACCATTGACGCACAAGGCACCCTCTGGATCGGCACCGATGGAGGCGTGAGCCGATTTGATGGCAAACAATTTCTTAACCTGACAGATAAAGACGGAATCGGTGCAGTCTTTTCTATTGCCATCGACCGCCGGGGGAATAAATGGTTCGGCACCTTTGGCGGCGTCAGCCAATATCGCGGAAAGTAAAAATACATCTATCACCGTATTCACCCAGTGCATAGGTAAATGAAACATTATTTCACGGTTTAATCATAAGAACCAATCATTTTTATCTCCCGGAACGGTCCAAAATATTTCTCTCTTGTGATTCGCAAGCTAATATGGGGATTCTTCTATAGCGCCGTATCGACATGCCATGGAAACAACTTTCGACTAAGCGGGCTTGCCACTTTTTTATTCACAAATTCTGAACCCTTATTGGAAAAAAGCACCTAGTCGACTTGACAGGTCTATCTTTTGGGAATATAATCCCAAAAGATAGACGAATTGATACGGATTATTGGCAAACACCATCAGCGGAACGGAGAAACTTATGCGAATTCTTCATTACTCACATGACCATTGCGGTTTGAACAATTTACAGCGGATGATCGCTGCTGCAGAGCGAATGGCCGTAGAATTTCCCGAAGTCACTCAACTTTTGATAACGGAATCACTTCAAGCTCATTGCCTTAAATTACCCAGGAATACCGATTACAGCAAACTTATGGGCCGGAGGGAACCCTCCAGAGGAGGAAACCAGGCATCTTCCATTCCATTTCCCTACCGAGTCATCAAATCTTTCTGCAAAAACTTCATTTTTGATGCGATACGATCTTTTAAAGCGGATATTGTTTTGGTGCAGGCCTCACAGGATGTCGAAGAAAAGTTTTTTCTCGGCATGAATGATCTCCAACAAAAACAAATTAAAACAAAGCTTGTGTTTGGAAATGGTGACCTTGAAAATACTGCGATGGTGATCCGGCATACACTTGCCAGGCCATATTTAGATCAAACTCCCTCTTGTACTATGTAGCTTATTAAGAAGCTCTGATCGTAATCGTTCCTATGATCTGACACTACCTTTTAGAAATACGCCTACTATTCTCCTTTCGCAAATGGATCAATATCTAGATTATCTTTCATCCACATCCAGAAGGGGGAAAGCTGCGGGCGTGTGAGGGCGCGTTGCGGGTCTTCTTTTAGAAACTTCGTCATTTTTTCCGCTGCAAGCGTCTGGGCGTCTTTATTCCGTCCCGCCATAGAGAGGGCATACACCCGGTAACTAAAGGCATCCCCCGCAAGTTTTGGATCGACCTCTGCCTTGGTGAGGGAGTGTGCTGCTGCTTCATAATCGCGTTCGGCCATCTGTTTCATGCTGAGATGCACCTGCATCATTGGATCATCTGATATTTCAGACTTCTTCTCAAGTTCATCAAGAATTCCCTGATGATCTGCATCGCTTCCCATGAGCCAGAGCGGCAAAGTTGTTAAATTTGACTTGCTCAAGACCTCGTGTAAATCAGCAATCACAGGCTCGTCCTGCTTCCTCATGCCGGACCAGTGGCGGTTGAGAATGTTCTGAAATCCGAAATAGGCAAAGGAGTCCCTGCGTATTTTCTCGGGCCACAGCTTTGAAATTAAAGGACTTTTAATGAAACGGGCTTGTGCGGCAGCGGCGTTGTTCCATTGATCGATCATGCGCACCAAGTCGATTCTCATGCCGAAGGCACGGTAGGCCCGCTTGGGGAAGTCATCAATTAGCGGTAGGCTGTTTTCAGTGAGTTTATTCAGATAGTCGGCATCTCCGATAAAAAGCGGACCAAGCTGTTCCGGCAACTCAAAGCCCAGCCGCTTCATTTCTGCGGAAACATGGGGGTCCTGCCATTGGCGCTTGAACTGTGCTTCTGAAACCGGCCCGTTTGCATCACCCGCATTGCGTGTACCCACCATCATCATGTCGAGCCATTGACCCTGCCAAAGCGAGCAATCCTTAAAAACATCGCAAAAAGCACGGAGGATGCCCTTGATGCTGTCTGCGCTCATGGCGTGCAGGGGCAGCCAATAAGTGACCATGCCGCCTTCATTCAAGCGCTCGTAAAGCAGCTCAAAATATTCCCGCGTGTAGAGATTAACCACCCCCGCAATCTCCGGTGGCGGCGGTTCTCCTGTGATCAGGTCGAAGTGGCGATCCGTGGTTTGAAGAAAGTAGCGCCCGTCTTCGATGTGAACATGAACACGCGGATCATTCAGGGGATGTTCTGCCGGATCTTTGAAGATGTTGTCATTCATTTCAAGAATGTCGCGGGAGATGTCAACGACATCAATGCGTTTAAGAATGCGGCTATCCTTCAGGGCCTTCGCTGTGCTGCCCACACCATAGGAAATCAGCAGGGCATCTTTGGGCTCGGGATGAAGGGCAAGCGGCCAATAGACAAAGAGCTTCATGTAGCGGCGTGAACGAAAGTCGGAACTCGACATGGAATAGGAATTGGTGATGAGGCGATGGAACAGCGGCTTACCCTGCCATTGTTGCTCCAGGTAGCTGACCGTTTCGATTTGTCCTTCCCGGATTTCTGTGATTTTTCCTTCTCCGTCAGCAGGAATTAGCCTCCGAATAGGCGCAGTGAGGAAATCGCTTTCCATCGTACCTTGAGGAAAGAGCAGGATGCAAGTGGCGAAAAGTGCGGCACCGACATAGGCCGTTCGAAATCCCTGTTTCTGCGACATCATGAGTAATAATGCGATGACGCCGTAAACGACTGCGATCAGGAATAGCGATTTTTCCATGCCGATGGTGGGCAAAAGGAAAAAACCGGCGGCAAAGGCACCCAGGGCCGCGCCGGTCGTATTGGCGAGGGTCAGTGATCCTGTGGTGGCGGTCTCGGATTGGAGATGGGCCCGAAGGGCCGTCCCGATCACCGTAAAAAAGAGTCCGGAGAAGAAGGAAACGGGAAACATCAAGGGGATTCCCACTGCCAGGATACCGCCGGGATTGGAGATGACGGTTTGCAAATAGGGCCGGATCACGGCAGGAAAAAAGGCATATGACATGATGCAGCTGATGCCGAGCATGAACGCGAGTGTCGCCCCCTGTTGTGCAAAGGCGGGCCGTCTTTTCAGAATGCGGGAGGCGGAAAAACCGCCGAAGGCGATGCCGGCAAGGATAATGGCAAGCATGAGCGAAAAGGATTCCGACAGACCGGAGACGAAGAGCATCAAAAAACGGAACCAGATGATTTCAAGCGCCAGAAGGGCAAAACCGGAAAGAAAGGCCGCCAGCAAAAACTGCAGAGGGAAGGGCCTTTTTTCGACTTGAGCGAATATTTCCTGAGTGACCTTTTCTTTCTGAGGCTTTGCCTCCTCGGCAAGCCGTCCTCCGATCCGCCAGGCAATCGCAGCCACAGCAAGGTTCAGGAAACCGGCAAACCAGGCCGTTGCCCGAATCCCGACGATGCCGACCAGAATAAATTCGGTCAAAAGCACCCCAATTAGGGCGCCCAGGGTATTCCATCCGTACAGTCTACCCAGTACTCGCCCGAACACGGGATCGCCAGCCGAGAGCGCCTTTGTGAGTAGAGGCAGTGTTAAGCCCATTGCCGTGGAGGGCACAAGCAGGAGTAGAAAGGCCAACAGGAGGCGGAGGGGATTAAGAAGCCAGGGTTCATCCAGAATCGGTCGAAACCAGGGAGCGAAAATGCGTCCGAAGGCCGGCAACACATAAACCAGGAGAATGCCGCTGATTCCGATGAGCAATTCGAGGACGGCATAAGCGCGAACGGGATTTTGAGTCCGTCCGCGTTCCAGCACGGCCAGACCATTTCCCAGAGCAAGACCGGCCATAAATCCCGAAAGGACGAGTGCGGAGGCCCAGATGCTGTTGCCGAAGGCAAGACCCGCCTGCCGAAACCAGAGGGTTTCAAACATCAGGGCCGAGGCACCGGAAATCAAAAAAATCGTACAGAGCAGTCGCGACATCAGCTAGGTTTGTATACAGAGAGAAAGAAGAACTTAAACAAAATCGAACACTCGCATTACGGGCATACACTCATCAAGAGAGAGGAAGAAAGCGGAGAATAGTAAAATAAAGCCCACAGAAATATCAATTTTTTTGTCTTATTTTTGTTGTCTTTACAGAAGGGAGCAATCTTAGGCAACTGAAGGTATTTTTAAAAAGAACCCAAGCTTGATTATTAATCAATAATAATGGGATACAAAATGACAAGCCACTTTTTCTGAACTATGATATCATATGTGTATAGAAGCTTTAGCTGATCAGGTAACAATATTGTATTTACCTGCCGTCGTAAGTAACTGATTTAAAATAGCTTAAATTAATTGTAAAAGGACAGCCTGGCACGAATGAATGTAAAAAAATGGATCATGCTTGCGGTCATATCCGCCCCCTTGCTATTTGTTTTATCTGGATGTAAAAAAAAAGAAAATCCCTTTCCTGATCATATTGGCGGGAAAATTTTCCAAGGGCTAAAAACTATAAATGTTAAGTGTGCGGGATGTCACGGAACTTTAGGCGAGGGCGGGATGCGGGCGCCCTCACTGACAAAAGGGGTCAATAATATAACGACAGAGCAATTTGTGGCGATTGTGAGGGATGGCCGGGGTGGCATGCCTGCATTTGGGAGTATGCTGAAAGAGGAAGAAATACGCCAGATTGTCGACTGGATAAAGAAGCTTTCCAACAGTTGACGGCTGTCAGGCAGGAAGCTGGATGCCAAAACAACACAATAAGCTTGAGTTTAGGACTAAATTTAAGATAAGCATTGTGATCGAATACCCTATCGACCTTCTCTTGCTTTTGGAAAAAGAGGCGGATCTTTTTTTGAGTGAATCCTTAAATACCTTTCAGAAAAACAAAATCGCTAAAATGTTTCCCATAGGTGTTCGCTAAAGTGCCGCAGACGATTCCTACAATGGTGCTTTATTTCTTATTTGGTGTCCCCTCCGTAATCCTGCTTTGGCTGTTTATACTTTTTTATCTACGACGCCACACCCGGAAACACCCGGAAATCCATAAGGCACGGGAAACCTTTTTTTGCCACGTAGTAGTCTGTATCGCCATTCCTACCGCCTTTTATTATATATTTTGGCGCGCGACGAGCACCATCAACTGGGTTGGCTGGTGGAGCGGGGTGCCCCTTTTTCTGGCGGAGCTCTATGGCGTTATCGTGACTTCGATCCATTTTTTCACGGTCTGGCGGCCGACAGAGCACAAAGCGCTTCCCCCCCTCATCGGGAGGAGTATCGATGTTTTTATCACCACCTACAATGAACCTCTGGCGGTTATTCGCAAAACGGCACGCGCCTGCGTTGCTTTAAACCTCCCTCATAACACCTACATCCTCGATGACGGCAACCGTCCTGAGATTGCTGAATTGGCGGAAATATTGGGTTGTAACTATATCGCCAGAACTGAAAATACAAATGCCAAGGCGGGGAACATCAACAATGCCTTACGGCAAACAAACGGCGAATTCATTGCGGTCTTTGATGCCGATCATGTGCCGCAGCACCACTTTTTGGAAACCCTGATCGGTTACTTCATCGACGAAAAACTTGCCTTTGTTCAGACACCGCAAGATTTTTACAATATTGATTCCTATCAGCACCGCTTTGACGGTAAGACTAAAGATATCTGGGAGGAACAGTCCCTCTTTTTTTCCGTGATTCAACCGGGAAAAGACTATTGGAATGCTGCCTTTTGGTGCGGTAGCTGCGCGATATTGCGGCGAAGTGCGCTTGATGAAATCGGGGGCATCGCAATCGGTACAGTCACTGAGGATCTGCATACCTCAATCCGACTTCACGCCAAAGGCTATCGATCCCTCTACCACAATGAAAGCCTTGCTTACGGACTTGCACCTGAAACCTTTATTCCATTCTCCGTCCAGCGCTTGAGGTGGGGAAAAGGGTCGATGCAACTCTTATTGCACCGCGACAATCCTTACTGGATCAAGGGCTTAAGTTTGAAACAACGACTTGCCTACTCTGCATCCATGACCACTTATTTCGACGGTTTTCAAAAGCTCGTCTATTACACCATCCCCATGATTTATTTTTTAACCGGCGTGCTTCCGATTATTTCTATAAATCTGATCTTTTTTGCCCATTTCCTTCCATATTTCGGATTTTTTCTCCTTGGGCATTTCTTGATGGACCGTGGCAAAAACTCGCTCTTAGTAGACGAGCAGTACACTGTTGCAAAAATGTTTATCTATATCCGGGCGACTGCTGCCCTGCTTAAGAGAAAAGGATTGCGCTTCAATGTGACGCCGAAGTCGAGCGGAGAGAATGATGCCTTTCATGTCCTGTTGCCGCAATTAATTATATTTTTTATGAACGCGGGTGGAGCAAGCGTCGGAATCTATCGTTATTTTTTTGTGGGAGACCTTGACCCTGCGCCCTTTTATGTCACGCTCTTCTGGGCGCTTTGCATTTCAGGCTATGCCTTGAAGATGCTGCGCTTCAGCCAAAATAAAGTGCAGCGTCGGAGAACCTTCCGGTTCTGGTATTTTGTTCCCTGCCGAATCGCAAGCGTGATCTCCGATTCCTCAGACACAGCCCTGGAATATCCGAAAAACTCTCGTGTAGGTCTGGTACGGGATTGCCACGAATATGGGGCGTCCCTGCTATCGCCGGTTCGAGTCGAGAAAGGAGAGGCCCTTGAAGTCGTCATGTTTCTTGAAAAAGAGCCAATCAAGGTGAAGGCGCTTGTGATCGGCCCCAAACATTTGGAGGAGACCGCTTCCGGATTCTATTGTCTGAATACAAAGTTTATCGAGCTTGAAAGAAAGACTCGCCACGCCATATTAAAATACAGTTTCGACTTTTACGTTCCGAACTTCATGGCGCAACTCAACCGGGGTGAGACGATCTTTGATCATTCCGAAAATTATTTTGTAGCGAACAAGCGCCGTAAAAAACGCTGGGCCATCCACCTTCCTATTGCATATCGATATTCAACTCCAAGCGGCCCCTGCGAGATTTTAGGAGTGAGTGAGGATATCAGCGAGTCGGGACAATCAGCGGTGCTCTGTAGCGATTCACTGCCCCTAAGGGAACCACTTGAGTTTACAATTGATCTCGCAGGGCAACGCATTGAAGGCCTGGCAGTGGCTTTACGGGAAAAAAATGTCCAGTTCGGAGGAATAGAACAATGGCACTACGCATTGAAAATTGAGAAGGTCTATTCCGGCGACCTGAGCGTCCTAAAATCGCTCAGCACAACAGACCACCTGCTACGAGTATAAAACAGGAGACCTTTGATGAAGCGTTTAAAATATCTGTTTATTGCATTAATCTTGCTCATACCACAATCTTCCTTCGCCTTTGAAGGCCTCTCCGGCTCAATATGGGGGAGCCTTCGCTATGATGCGCTTCAGCAAAATCAAAAAGCGCTCGGCTTCATTCGTCAGGGCATTGATTGGCTCTATTTTTACGACGCAAGGGTTTCCACCTATGGGGAATTTCGATACCGCTATGCCGAGTTAGACTCTCAGTTTTTTAACGCCTACGCTCCTGTTCTCGGCCTTTCTTTGAAAAAAGACCCGTTTATCATGGGATGGGAATATTCCTGGGAGACCTTACCCGACAGTGATCAAAACGTGCAGCGATCTGAATTTTACATCGAATGGTATTCCGACTGGGACCTGAAACCCATGTTACGCTAGGGATTTATCCAAGGACTTTATCTGTCGATGAAGCATAGCGCCGTAAGAAGCATTGGGATATTTTTTTTAACAGTCGGACTTTTGATATTGATACTCTGTACTCCCTCAGCAAACTTCGCAAAAGAATTGCCGATACTTGTCAATCTTTCCGAAATCGACGCGTCCTTCGACGGGCTTAGAGTCACGATCTTCGGATGGGCCAGATCGGCTGAGGTCAAAACAGGTCGGCGGGGAAGCCTTCACCTTCAGGTCATAGTCGGAGATGGCAAACATAAAATCATGGTTTTTAGCATTCACCCGGTTCATAACATCATTGATCGAGAGGTGATTGTTCAGGGCATTTATCATGAGCATGGACGTTTTGCGGGTTTTGAGCAAAATCGTTTTATTGTCGCTGAGGCGATTGAGAGAAACTGGGAAAAGGAGGAGGAAAATCGATGAGTCTGGCTCATGACAGCTGCAAGTTTTTTATCGGACAGGTGATCCACCATCGGCTTTTTGATTATCGCGGGGTGATCGTTGATGTCGATCCGGAGTTTCAAGGAACGGATGAATGGTACGAACAGGTTGCCGGCTCACGTCCGCCTAGAAATAAACCGTGGTACCATGTGCTTGTCCATCAGGGGGAGCACATGACTTACGTTGCAGAAAGAAACCTGGAAGCAGATCATTCAGAAACAGCAATCCATCACCCGATGCTGACTCACTTCTTTACCCGCTTTGAGGATGGAAAATACATTTGTTTGATGAGTTAAGGACAGCCCCTTTAAGGAGATGGTTTGATGAACATTTGCAGTAACGCGCTCGATTTGATTGGTAACACCCCTTTGATTCGCTTAAACGCGGTATCGGAGGCGACCGGCTGTGAGATCCTGGGCAAGGCTGAATTTTTGAACCCTGGAGGGTCGATCAAAGACCGAACGGCCCTGGGCATTATTCGTGACGCAGAAAAGAAAGGCCTACTCAAAAAAGGTGGAACCATTGTTGAGGGCACCGCTGGAAATACCGGGATCGGCCTTTCCCTCATCGCAAAAATCCTGGGCTATCGTACAATCATCGTCATTCCGGAGACCCAAAGCCCTGAAAAAATCGACGCACTGCAACTTTACGGAGCAGAAGTCAAGCAGGTACCGGAGGCCGCTTATTCAACACCGGATCACTTTGTCCACATTGCCGGGCGGATTGCAGCCGATATCAATGAAAAAGAACCGGGTTCGGCCCTCTGGGCCAGACAGTTTGACAATGTCGCCAATCGAGATTTTCATACTGAAACAACCGGCGCCGAAATCTGGGAGCAGACGAAGGGAAAAGTCGACGCCTTCAACTGCGCTGTCGGAACCGGCGGAACACTTGCCGGTGTTGGCGCGGCGCTCAAAAAAAAGAATCCGGAGGTCATCATCGCTCTTTCCGATCCAATGGGGGCGGCACTTTACCATTATTATAAAGATGGGGAATTACGCGCTGAAGGCGATTCGATTGCAGAAGGCATCGGTCAGAGTCGTGTGACAGAAAACTTAGTCGAGGCATCCATTGACGAGGCCTATCAAATCCCGGACGATGAAGCGCTTCCTTTTCTTTTTGATTTATTGAAATATGAAGGGCTCTGTTTAGGCGGTTCATCCGGCATGAATATCGCGGGCGCTGTTCGACTGGCCAAACGCTTAGGCCCTGGCCATACCATTGTCACGATATTGGCGGATCATGGCGCACGCTACCAGAGTAAACTCTATAATCCGGCGTTTTTACGCGAAGAAGGCCTGCCCCTTCCCGATTGGCTTGAATAGGGATTTAGCAGACGAAACCATCTTGCATTCGTTTCCAAGTCTGGTATTGTTAGTCCTGAGAATTATAAATGTAGAAGGCATCATTGATGGAGGAAAATATGGGAGACAAGTCGACACTCAGAGGAGATGATCTTGACAAAAATAAACTCCTTGCTGCAATATTGACCAACGCACTTTTTACGGCCAAACTCGTTCACCTTCAAAAAGGCTCTACAACGGATTCAAAAGGAATTATGGAAGATGTCTTCCACACCTGGACTGCCATCAGTCAACATTTTCACAATGAAACCACGTCGCAGCGAAATGAAAAAAATCAACGCAAATCCGACCTTAAAAAACTGTAATTCCTGATATCTACGAGTGGATAATAGCAAATTATGAGCGATTTTGAGGATGAAATGAACGAAGTAGGGGAATTCGAGCGGCAGGAAGACCAGTTTCGACAGTGGGTGTCATCAGACCCCGCTTCGAATTTTCCGGCAGAGGCGGATCGTTACCACCTCTATGTTTCCCTTGCCTGTCCCTGGGCACATCGGACAATCCTCTTCCGTAAACTCAAAAAACTTGAATCGGTCATCGGCATGACGGTGGTCGATCCGATTCGAGATGATCGAGGCTGGGCCTTTCGCGAAGGGCCGGGACATTCTCTTGATCTGATCAATGGGTTTCACTTTTTAAGTGAAGCCTATCTGGCAAGCGATCCCGGTTTTGCTGATCGTGTAACCATTCCGGTACTCTGGGATAAAAAGACAAAACAGATCGTCAATAATTCCGAAGATGACATCCTGCGCATGTTCAATAGCGCCTTCGATCACTACACCGGGAATGATCTCGACTTCTATCCATTGTCACTGCGGTCTGAAATCGACACAATGAATGATTTGATTTATCCGAATATCAATAACGGGGTTTATCAGGCAGGTTTTGCAACAACACAGTCTGCTTATGAATCTGCCGTGCTCAAGCTCTTTTCAGCCCTTGATCACCTGGAGCAGCATCTTGCCTCACAGGCTTACCTGGTTGGCGATCAAATCACTGAGGCCGACTGGAAACTCTTCCCGACCCTCATTCGTTTTGATCCCGTTTACCACGGCCATTTCAAATGTAATATCCGCCGCATCATCGATTATCCTAATCTCTACAGCTACTTACAAACACTTTATCAAGTTGAAGGCGTTGCTGAAACCGTCAATTTTGACCATATCAAACGTCACTATTACATGACACACAACGACATCAATCCGACTCAGATTGTTCCAGTGGGGCCAGAAATCAAGCTTTCGGCTTGAAACCACGCTGCTTGAGCTTCTAGTATTAGGAGAAGCCAGAATGAACGCCTTTGATCCATACTTTGTCTCCCGTCTCATATTGGCCCTCCTTTTTTCCGGATTTATCTTGTATGATTTGATTGGCGCTGTTGTTTGGTACCGCCAACTTCCAACATTTGCACAAAAGTTAATCCTCTTAAAACTCCTTCAGCTTCGTTCTCCGGCAATAAAAAGGGCATGTGTACTGATCTTCAGTCTTCTATCGATTCAGGGCGTTTTGACGGTCGTCCTGTTGCGCGGGGAAAATTGAGATGAGCTTACCTGGTTTTATTGCAAAACTTGCGGCAGCCTTTAGTCCCTTGGTCGCAACGAAGGCCGTCGATGAAGCAAAGAAAACGGTTCAAAGAAAAACCGACGAATATATCGATAAAAAACAGGAAGAATTTGTTTCCAAAGCACGGACAGAAGCCGAGCATTTTATGGCCGAGCAAATGGTCTTGCTAGAGGCTAAAGTCGATCATAAGCTCCTTGAAATTGAAAAAGTCATTGATGAACAGATCGAAAAAGAGGTCCGAAACAAGCTGCGCGTCCTCATCTATACCCTCATCACCGTCATTCTCATGAGCCTCATCTCGCTTCTATATTTATTTTTAAAACAAAAATTTGGTCTCTGAAAATACCTGATTTTGTGCACAACGAAAAAGCGGCTCGTGTCGAGACTAAGCATGAAGTATCGCTTAGATCAAGGCGATAAGAGGCCATCTGCCGCCTTGCATTTACTTCAAATCCGGCATCGCCCAGCTATTCAGGTCTCACCCTCTTACCTCAATTGACGAGGTCTGAAAGCCTATGCCATACTCGCCTCTATTTTCAGGGGTGCCAGCCAGGCTGAGAGTTCCATTGTCTGTTGACTTCGGAGCAACCCTTTGCACCTGATCTGGGTAATGCCAGCGAAGGGACTTAGGTCAGCTCATTTTACAGGCCGCGCCTCTTGGTGCGGCTTTTTTATTATCAAATTTCTGCAAGCGGAGGAGAGATCATGAAGCAATCTCAAAATAATGGGAATGGCGGGGAACCGTCCTCTAGCACTCAAGACAAGGATACCCTGACCACCAGGCCGCTACCCGCCTCTCGAAAGGTTTTTATCGAAGGGACGCAGGCCGGGGTACGTGTGCCGATGCGAGAGATCAGCCTCACTCCGACAAAAATCGGCGGGAACGGTACGCTTGAAAAGAACCCTCCCCTACTCGTTTACGATACCTCCGGCCCTTATACCGACCCTGAGGTCAAAATTGATATTCGCAAGGGCCTTTCCCCTGTGCGTTCTGCCTGGATACGGGATCGGAACGATACCGAAGTCCTGCCCGGCATCTCATCGGAATACGGACAGAAACGTGCAGCCAATGCAAAGCTGGACGGACTCCGCTTTACGCAGATCCGCAAGCCCTTACGGGCCTTGCCCGGGGGAAATGTTTCACAGATGCATTACGCAAGAAAAGGCATCATCACGCCGGAGATGGAATATATCGCCATCCGTGAAAACATGGCGATCGCTCAAACACTATCAAACAATGGCAATGAAAACGGTCAGGACAAACGGCGTTACGAACAACATCCGGGAAAGTCCTGGGGTGCATCCATTCCCTCTGTGATTACCCCCGAATTTGTTCGGGATGAAGTCGCTCGCGGCCGGGCCATTATTCCGGCCAACATCAACCATCCCGAACTGGAACCGGTGATTATCGGTCGTAATTTTCTGGTCAAAATCAACGCCAATATCGGCAACTCCGCCGTCACCTCCTCCATTGACGAAGAAGTTGAAAAAATGATCTGGTCGATTCGATGGGGCGGCGATACCGTCATGGATCTCTCCACCGGAGAAAACATCCACGAAACACGGGAATGGATCATCCGGAATTCCCCTGTGCCGATCGGCACCGTGCCGATTTATCAGGCCCTGGAAAAAGTGGGCGGCAAAGCCGAGGCCCTCACCTGGGAGATCTTCCGCGATACCCTGATTGAACAGGCGGAGCAGGGGGTGGATTATTTCACCATTCACGCGGGCGTACTGCTACGCTACGTCCCCATGACGGCAAAACGCCTTGCGGGCATCGTCTCTCGCGGCGGGGCGATTATGGCCAAATGGTGCCTGGCCCATCACGAAGAAAGTTTCCTCTATACCCGCTTTGAAGAAATCTGCGAAATCATGAAGGCTTACGATGTCAGTTTCAGCTTAGGTGACGGCCTTCGTCCCGGCTCACAGGCCGACGCAAACGACGAGGCCCAATTCGCTGAACTGGAGACTTTAGGGGAATTGACAAAAATCGCATGGCGGCACGACGTTCAGACGATGATTGAAGGGCCTGGGCATGTGCCGATGCACATGATCCAGCACAACATGGAAAAGCAACTTGCCGAATGTGATGAAGCCCCTTTTTACACTTTGGGACCTTTGGTCACCGACATTGCGCCCGGTTATGACCACATTACTTCCGGGATCGGCGCGGCCATGATTGGATGGTTCGGCTGTGCCATGCTCTGTTATGTGACGCCGAAAGAACATCTCGGTCTTCCAAATCGGGAAGACGTGAAAGAAGGGGTCATTACCTATAAAATTGCTGCCCATGCCGCCGACCTTGCCAAGGGACATCCCGGTGCGCAGGTGCGAGACAATGCCATGTCGAAGGCCCGTTTTGAATTTCGGTGGGAGGACCAATTCAATCTTTCGCTCGATCCGGAAACAGCAAAATCCTATCATGACGAAACCCTGCCTGCGGAATCCGCAAAAGTCGCCCACTTCTGCTCCATGTGCGGCCCCCACTTCTGTTCTATGAAAATCACGGAAGAAGTTCGGGAATATGCAGCGCAAAAAGCGCTTGAAGAGGAGAAAGTACTGCAGATCGGCATGGATGAAAAATCAAAGGAATTCACAAAAAAAGGATCGAAAATCTATTCTTAAACCCGACAGGTTCACAGCTTACGAAAAAAAACTGGGAGAATAAATTAAAATGGAACAAAGAGAAATTGCCCCCTTACAAGAGGTTGAAATTACCCGAAACATTGCGAGGGAGGCTTACGCCGCATTCGATCAAGTCATCTCTTCAGATGTCTTAATCATCGGCTCCGGCCCTGCAGGACTCGTTTGCGGCGCTGAGCTGGCGTCTTCCGGTTTAAATGTCGTCATCGTGGAGCAGATGAACCACCTCGGCGGCGGCTTCTGGAACGGGGGCTATCTCATGAATAAGGCGGCCATCGCCCATCCGGCACAGGAGATTCTGGAAAAGATCGGCGTGCCCTGCAAAAAAATTTCGGACGAGATGAGCATTGTCGATCCGCCTCACGCCACAGGCAAACTCGTCGGCGCCGCATTTGATGCCGGGGTCAAGGTGATGAACATGACGAAGGTGGTTGACCTGATGATTCGGGGAGAAGAAAACCGCCTCGAAGGGGTTGTTGTAAATTGGTATCCGCTTGAGATGATGGGTCACGATGCCGCCCATGTTGATCCGATTGCCCTGGAAACAAAGATATTGGTTGATGCCACGGGACACGATGCCGTCGCCCTTCAGATATTGTCAAACAGAGGGTTCTATAAAAAAGTCCCTGGAAACGGCGCGATGTGGGTTGAAGAGTCGGAAGAGATGGTGATGAAAAATACGGGAGAGGCCTATCCGAACCTCTTCATGGTCGGTCTTTCCGTTGCAGCGGCATACGGGAGCCCTCGTATGGGGCCATCCTTCGGAGCGATGCTCCTTTCCGGGGTCAAGGGAGCGGCTTTGATCAAGAAAAAGTTGTCGGTTCTCTCTCAAACATAATGAGTGTCTGAATCCTCCGTCCAACTTTGATGTCAGGAATTCACTTGTTTTCACTCAGCGCCCTCTAATATGGACAACAATCGCGCACATTCCGCCCTCACATCGCTTGAGCCAATTTCGATCTCAAAATAGTCCGCCAGATGCTCCCTGTATTTTTTTGCAAGCTTTAAAGACTTGGCATCCACTTCGTATCGACTTGCTGCAAATTGTTGCAGGGTGCTAATCTCAGCTAAAAGAATCTCTTTTTTAGTGTCGGCCGTCACACTGTCTTGATGTAGACGGTGGTTGTTGAGTGCCTGACTGGTGAAGCTAAGCCATCCATTTTTAAGCAACAATAGATAAACAAGCCAGTCCCCGCAAATTCGAAGCCCGCAAATACGTTCCAGATTTTTCTCCAGGACCATGAAAAGATCTTCCCGCCTAAAAACAACCGCACTTACATTCAGAATTGTATTTTTTACCGCCAGCGATGAGCTGATTTCCTCCTGTCCGGGGCTTTGGTAATTCCAGAGCCATTTAGAGACACTAATATCATTAGTATAATCCAAGTAATGATCAGCCGAGATCCGGCTATCTACAGTCATCTTCCTCGACTGGCTGTAACTTATGGTCACCTTTTTATTGGAAAAAGACTGCATCAGTGTCGATAAGAAGGCTTGATCTGCCAGGTCATCCGCCTCCGCAATCCATACATAATTTCCACTCGCTTCTTTGATGCCACGATACCACTGACGAAAAACAGAGCCGCTGTTCTCTTCATTAAAGATTAACTTTACAGACAGTTTTAGCTCTTTCACTGCGCAATTGATAACCTCTTTGCTTTCGTCGGTCGAGGCATCGTCAAGGATAATCAGTTCATAGATCGGGAAATCTTGATTGCAAATATTTTTGATGCGTTCTCCAAGAAACCTTCCATAATTGTAATTTGGAAGCACAACGGAAACCTTCGGCAAGTTCAAACCGGAAAGACGGAAGCCATTATCAGGCAAGACTGAAGTAACAGCAGGAAAATTTGAATGGCTCTCAAGCGCCTGCCAATCACGGTAGGCCTTTGAATTTTTAAACAGTTTAGGAAATAACCGATAGAACAGACCTTGCAAGGACCTCAACGGCTTTGTTACCCGCCAGGAATAGCTGTTCAGGATACGATCCAAAGCCTCTGTACGACGCTGAAGTTCTGCTTCAAGGACATCCCGCTGAGCAATAGTAGCATCACGTTCATCCACGGAAATCTTCACATCATCCATTTTCTATTTATGAAACTTCTATAAGTAGGACCTTCCGGAATCGAATGCCTCTTATCATCCCGATTTTTACAGCTTGAGAGGACCAAAATATGACTCATCAAGAGGCAATCGGTCAAGCCCTGATGAATCACCAACAGCAAGGGCAGGAAACGCGCAGCCCGGACCCACCTACCTGTTCATTTCATCAAGAGTACCATCGAAGTTTTCCGGGATGCTGTTCCCATTTCCGGAAGTAAATTCCGGAAATGGGAAGAACCTGAACATCGTCGTTTTCTTAATCAATGCCCTGACTCGCATTTTGAGCAAGCTTTGCATGCCAGATAATCAGGCACGTTCCTTGCGTAGGTTAGGGATGTCATCTAATAAGGCAAGATCATCATAGAAATGATTGCTGTACAAGGAGGGTAAAATGAAAGCGAGTGGTTCTGGTCAAGTGGTCAAGGGTGTCCGTTACAATTTCGAAAACCTTTCATCCTTACTTGGAAGTCAGGGGCAAGGGACACAAAACAATAACAGCTATGAGAGGAACATGCTCAATGAACTCTACGATAGTAAATTGAGGCTGTTACGAAGGATCAGAAACTGGAAAGATTGTCCCGAGTCGTACAGGAATAAACTTCACAAAAGATTACAGGCTATTGATGTCTCAAAAAAAATAGCCATTTCTAAGCTGGATGAAATTATCCGAGAAATCGGAATCCTGGAATTCAACTTACAACTGAACCCGGCATGGATCCGTGGTCTATTTAAGCTGGTTGATGAGATTCTTGATCAGACCAAACGAACGCAAAGAGACCAGCTTATCACAGAATTCAGCCATCTCAAGGAACAATTTGCTTTACTCAAAAATGACTGCAATTGTTACTACATCGCAATGTAAGGCAACCCGTTTCTCTTGGACACACTCATAAAAGGGGGAATGGGGTTCCCAGTGGACGAGAAGCGCTTGGATCCTTGCGCTTATACTATTCTCCTCCAAAGCCACCCCCGCCAGGTGTTTCAATCACAAAAATATCACCCTGATCCACTTCGATTTTGTCTGCTCCCCAAAGGGGAACCATCGACCCGTCCGGTCTTTCAATCCAATGTTGGCCGACTGCGCCGGACTCCCCTCCCTTCAAACCAAAGGGCGGTACTTCTCGCCGATTGGAAAGAAGCGACAGGGTCATCGCTTCTAAAAATTCAATTTCCCGACGGACGCCGTCTCCTCCTTTGTATTGTCCCGCACCGCCACTGTTTTCTCTGATTTCAAAGCGATTGAGTACGATCGGAAAGCGCAGTTCCAGAACTTCCGGATCGGTCAGGCGGCTATTCGTCATGTGGCTGTGTACGGCGGATGCGCCGTTAAAATCAGGTCCTGCACCTGTGCCGCCGCATAGGGTTTCGTAATATTGATAATCGGCATTGCCGAAAGTCAGGTTGTTCATCGTGCCCTGCGCTGCGGCCATGACACCTAATGCACCGAAAAGGGCATCGGTGATCACCTGTGAGGTCTCGACATTCCCCGCGACGACTGCCGCCGGAGCAAGCGGGTCCAGCATTGACCCTTCCGGAATGCGAATTTCGATCGGTTTGAGACAGCCTTCGTTTAAAGGAATGTCGTCATCCACGAGGCAGCGAAAAACATACAATACGGCGGCGCGAGTGACAGACTTCGGGGCATTAAAATTATTTGTCTGCTGGGGACTCGTCCCGCTAAAGTCGATCAGCGCCCCTCTCTTTTCATTGTCGATAGTGATGCTCACTTTGATCACACTGCCGTTATCCAGGGCATAGCTGAAGTTTCCGTTTTTGAGGACGCCGATGACCCGACGAACCGCCTCCTCTGCGTTTGCCTGGACATGTTGCATATAGGCCCGAACGGTTTCGAGACCGAAGGTATCGACCATTTTTTTAAGCTCATGAACCCCTTTTTGATTGGCAGCGATCTGTGCGCGTAAGTCGGCGATATTTTGATCCGGATTGCGTGCGGGATGGTGTGCCTGTGTCAGCAGAGAACGAATGCCGTTTTCATCAAAATTTCCCCCGTTTACCAGTTTAAAATTTTTCAAAAGCACGCCTTCTTCTTCGAGATTCCGGCTGTTCGATGGCATGGAGCCCGGCGTAGCGCCACCGATATCGGCATGGTGTCCACGACTCCCGATGAAAAAGAGGATCTGATTTTTATCAAACACAGGTGTAATGACCGTGACATCGGGCAAATGGGTGCCGCCATTGTAGGGATCGTTTAAGGCATAGACATCGCCGGGACGGATTTTACCTTGATTATTTTTGATCACGGCCCGGACGGATTCGCTCATCGAACCCAGATGCACCGGCATGTGGGGGGCGTTCGCAACGAGTCCGCCCTCCTGATCAAAGAGCGCACATGAAAAATCGCGTCGCTCTTTGATGTTGACTGAAGAAGCAGTCAACCGAAGGGTGTGGCCCATCTGTTCCGCAATCGACATGAAGAGATTATTAAAGACCTCCAGCATGACCGGATCACATGCGGTCCCAATGGCGTAATGTTTGGGCAAAGGGCGGATGCGTTCCAGAATCAGGCCTCCTTCCTGTGTGGCCTGGGCGGACCAATCCGCTTCTACAATCGTCGTCGAATTCGGGTCGCAAATAATGGCCGGGCCGATGACGGGATGTGAGGGCCTTAAAAGCGCACGCTTATAAACCGGGGTATGACTATACTTGCCATCGAAATAGGCCTTCACAATCCGCTGCGGTCTTTGGAAGCTTTGTGCTTGTTCTTCATCAGAGGTGAGGGGCCCATCACTTAGCGAGGGCCTAAGGACTTTTGTTTGTTCTATAGCTGCCACCTGTCCAAGCACTTCAACCTGCCCAATCACTTCGAGGGACAGGGTTTCAACAATCAGTGCCAGTGAGGGCATCGTGAAACCGAAACGCTTGTGGTAGCGCATTTCAAATGCCCTGGACATCTCCGGAATAGATGCAAAATCGACACTGAGTGCGGTGTCTGTTCCTTGTGCTTTCAGAGCGATTTTTTTGGTGAAGGTGATGCGATCCGGGTCTATGCCTTGCTGTGCCATTTCAGCACGCCCCTCCTGCGCCAATTCAGAAAATGTTTCAGATAACCTGGGCATCAAGTCTTCATGGAGTGCTTGTTCAATAGAAATGGAGCGGAGCAGGCGCTGGTCGGCCTGCCCGATGCCGTAGGCTGAGAGGAGTCCGGCGAAGCGATGGATGAAGACGGTTTTCATGCCGAGCAAGTCGGCGACCTTGCAGGCAAGCTGTCCACCGGCCCCGCCGAATGCGCAGAGGGTGTAGCTCGTGACATCGTGGCCTTGCTGTACGGAGATTTTTTTGATTGCATTGGCCATGTTTTGAGTGGCGATGTTTAAAAAACCTTCCGCAATCTCAATGAGCGAATAATCGAAAAGGCCTTCACTTTTTATGCGTTCCGAAAGGGATGCGAATGCTTCCCGGACAATATCGGCATCCAAGGACTGATCCTGCTTCGGGCCAAAGAGCCTGGGAAAAAAATCGGCTTGCAGACGCCCGAGCATCAAATGACAATCGGTGATGGTGAGTGGGCCGCCACGCCGATAGCAGGCCGGTCCGGGCAGGGCTCCAGCGGAGTCTGGGCCAACCCTGAAACGGCTGCCGTCAAAGCTGCAAATCGATCCCCCTCCTGCGGCAACCGTATGGATCTTCATCATCGGCGCACGCATCTGGATACCGGCCACCTGCGTTTCGGATGTGCGTTCGTATTCACCTGCATAGTGGGCGACATCGGTCGAAGTGCCGCCCATGTCGAAGGTAATGATCTGATCAAAACCCGCCTCTTTTGCCCCTAGCGCCGCCCCGACGACCCCGCCTGCCGGGCCGGACAGGATAGCGTCTTTTCCGCAAAACTGTTCAGCCGCTGTGAGTCCGCCATTGGACTGCATGAACAACACGCGGCTGTCTCCGAGGGCCGCCGAAATCCGTTCAACATAACGACGGAGGATGGGGGATAGGTAGGCATCGACGACGGTGGTATCGCCCCGCCCGATGAGTTTTATCAATGGCGTCGTTTCATGACTTGTTGAAATCTGGGTGAAACCGATTTCCCGTGCCAACGCTGCAACACCTTGTTCATGCGCCGGATAGCGGTAGGCATGAAGACAGACGATGGCAATGGCACGAATGCCTGAATTAAAAACCGACTGGAGCTTTGGCCTGAGTGAATCCAGCACAAGCGGTTTCAGGACTTCACCGCTTGCGCTCACCCGTTCATCGATTTCAATGACTTGTTCGTAGAGCAATTCCGGCAGGATGATTTCTCTGTCAAAGAGACGGGGTCGCGTCTGATTTCCAATTCGGAGGGCGTCTCTGAAACCCTCTGTAATGGCCAAAAGGGTTCGTTCACCTTTTCTCTCCAAAAGGGCATTTGTGGCAACGGTCGTGCCCATGCGAACGGTAAGGATAACGCCGGGAGGAATGGCCTCGCCTGCCTTGATTTCAATCAGATCCCGAATGCCCTGAATGGCGGCGTCGTTATATAGCTCCGGGTTTTCGGAAAGGAGCTTGTGACTGAGGAGCTTGCCGTTTGGATGACGCGCGATGAGATCGGTAAAGGTCCCGCCCCGGTCAATCCAGAATTCCCAGTCTTTGTTTTTTGTAGAAGTGCGCTTCATGAACTATTTTGAATTCCAGCTTCATAAAAAATAATGCCGACGCGCTTAATATGGTCGATGAGATCGGTATTGTCGATGTGTTTAAAAATCGAGAGATCGAAGGTATAGGGCAACAGCAGGTCGTCCAGGTCGTTGTCGATTTTGTGGAGCATGGAAAGGGTTAATCCTTCCCCCTCAAAAGTCAGGTCAATGTCCGAGCCGTTTTTATAGTTGCCCTTGGCACGAGAGCCGTAGAGGGTGACTTTTTCCACTTCCGGATAGCGTGAAAAAACAGAAATGATTTGTTCGATGGTCTGTTCTTTCAGGCCGAATTTCATGACGCTTCTTCTTTTGTTTTCAGGAGGTCCAGTTTCTTTTGTAAGTTTAAAAAGGCTTTAAAGTAGTGGGCGAAGATGGCCGTGCTGATTTTCTTTGTGGTCTCTTCGTTGTAAGTGTGGGAAGTTTCGTTCCGACTTTTGATCATGTCCATCCATGTTTCGCCCTCGGAAATTATATCGAGCTTGAAGGCGGCCCGTGTCGCATCCTTTGAACCGTAAATGTCTTTATTGCCGCGATGTTCTAAAAAATCTTTGAGCGTAAGCCAAGCCAGTTCATGCGTGTATTCAAATGACTGAATCAGGCCTTGCTCTTCCAGCTCATTCAGTTCCCCTTTTTCTATAAATTTTGTGAGCTGCTTGAGCGCTTTTGAAAAATTGTTAAATCGTTGAATCCATCGGATGTCCGGGTTTGTCATCTATCCATCCTTTTTCTTCAGTAGAAAATCGGGGACTTTCGGCATTTCTGCCCAGGGACCGATTTTATTGTAGAGTGCAGCGAGGTCCTGGGCGTAGCCTAAGCCGTCTTCGAGGGCGTCAATCGCCTTGCCTGCTGTGGTGGTACCGTCTTGCAGCTTTTCAACAAATTTTTTAATGCGGGAGAGTGCGCCTGTTTTTGTTTTGGCTTCTTTCGGCGTTGAAACCGCGTCAATTTCAGAAACGGCTTTTTCTACTTTTCCTATCTCTTTTTCCAGTTTGGATTTTGATTTTTGATCATCGATTTCATCCAGCAGATCTTCTTTGAGGGTTTCAAGTAAACCCGTGAATTCCAGGATCGTTTCATTTTTAATGTCAATGTTGATGTCAATCTTGGTTTCTTGTTTCACATTGTTGTAGACATTGATGATGTGATCCCCTTCGCGTTTCGTTGAATCAGGGGCTTGACGGTCTTTCTGTGGATCAATCACCCCTTCCAACATTTGTCGAATGGAAATCTCTTCGTTGCAGATGGTGCAATAGATTATTGAGCGCCCGTTATTCACCGTGTCTTCCACCTCTTGAAACTTGAACAGTTTGGGTTCCACCTTTTTAGAGCACACTTGACCGGAACAGGGGATCAATTCGCTGAACCTATGTTTTGGAATGAGCGCTGATGCATATGCCTGAGTTCAGACCGAACGACGGTTAATAAGTCCCTCTTTGCCCGAGCTTCACCCCGCACACGAATGTTAATGGACTCAACGCCTGTTTCGGGGTCGTCAAGAACTGTCACCTCCGCCCGTGTCTTTCCCTCTTCAAAAACAGCACCGCGTTTCCAAATCAAAGGCTCGTCCGCATTTTGCGCCACTTGTTCGCTCATTCTCACAATCAAGCGTGCTATGATGCCCTTGGGCATAAAAGGGTAGGCAAAGCGAAAATGAAGGTTATGACTGTCTTCCCATTCATAAGCCGGTTCTTTAGAGGGAAGCAGTTGCGGGGCGATGTAGGTGGATACTTCGTGGTTCTTGAGTTCGTAGCAGATTTCGAAGCTGTCTTTTTTAATCAGGCTGATTAACTTGCAGCACTCGTCGTGTTTGTAGCCTTTTTGCTTCCAGAGGTCGAAGATCCAATCTTGCGTAAACCGGCCTTTATTTTCTTCCAGGGTTTTATCTTCCAATACGGCATAAACCGCTTTAACAAGCCACTTGGGATCGACGATGACAAAGTCGTGCAAATTAGGGTCATCCTTAAAATGCACGATGAGACCGAGGGCATCCAGATATCCGCTGATAAAGAGTGCCGATTGCTCGTCTGCAACTTTATTTTCATTGCAGATCGCAACAAAGTCTTTGTAGCAAATGTGGTGTTCTGCTTCTCTGGCTGCCAGTGCCTCCCGTATCGGGACCCATTGTTTCGGGATTTCATCCCCGACATGTTTCAGTTTGGAGCTGAATGTTTGCACCTGCTTTGTCAGTTTGAGAATACGTTCTTTATCTTCTCCCAGATCGACGCTGAATTGATGGATCTCAAGCTCCGGGTAGAGCTTCTTGTAATAGTTGAGGTCGAAATTTGTGACCGATTTATAATTACGTTCGTTGAGTACAACCAGAACAGGGCTGCCTTTTCCGAAAAGATGAATGGCTTTAAACCAGTAGTCGAAATCGGCATCCTGTCGTCGGTCGTCGGCGACGAGGATGTAGAGCGATCGGTCTCGCAGAAAAAACTGGTGGGTCATGTATTGAATTTCCTGCCCGCCGAAATCCCAGAGATGGGCGGTGAATGTAATCTCGATATCCTCGGTGAAAGGGAAAGACCAATTATTTTCCACTTCTATGCCGAGGGTGGAGTCCTCCCCCTTTTCGGGTAGTTGATAATCGGGATTAATCAGTTTTTTCTTTAATGTCGTTTTGCCTGCACCCGCTTCACCGACGATGAGAATACGTGCTTCATAAAGCGGGATGGTGCCCTGTAAGCTTGCCTGACGGAAGTAATCTTCAATGGCAAGAATACCTTTTTCAATGACCTCCTGCGGAGGAGATGTAAAGGGGATATTGCTCAAATCGAGGGCAGTGAGATTTGTGAGCTTAGTGATGCTCTCCGGCAGCGTGCTCAGTTGGTTACTGCTCAAATTGAGGGAAGTGAGATTTGTGAGTTTAGTGATGCTCTCCGGCAGCGTGCTCAGTTGGTTACTGTACAAATAGAGGGAAGAGAGATTTGTGAGCTTTGTAATGCTCTCCGGCAGCGTTTGCAATAAGTTATTGCTGAGGTCAAGCCATTCAATATGTTGAAATGCCCCTTGGCTGGGAGAGAACCAATGCTCAAGCCTTTTGAGACCACTTCTTCTAAAACGAATCCCGATCACATTTTGTGGTGTGACCGTCTTTTCCACTTCGACAAACTGAAACACTTGGTCCGAATCAAGGATCAAGCCGGGTCGGTCCGGGATTTCATCAAGGGGGTTGAGAGCGATATTAATCTGTTTTAATTTTTTAAGTCGCTTAAGCTCCAGCGGCAAGGCCCGCAAAAGATTATTACTGAGGTCGAGTGACTTTAATTCACTCAGTTCAAAAACCGCTTCAGGAATGGCGAAAAGAATATTCCGGCTATAAAGATCGCCTTTGTCGCCCCGCAAAGACAAATGTGTTGATTGATCTTTTTTTGCTTTTTTAATCGCCATCTGAAAATCGTGTGGTACCGGATACATGCTGTGCTCCCTTCCTTAAATCTGTTTCAACCAAAGGGCCAATTCTTTTCCAGAATGGATGACCTTTCCGCCGAGGGATTTCGTTGTTTTCATCAAGAGCCTGAGCGCTTTTTTCGTTGCACTGTCTTCACATTTCCCCTGCTGTTCGATCCAGTGCAGGGTATTTCCAACAACAACAATACTGCCGGAAACCGTGAAGGAGGTGACAGGCACTGCCACAAGTCCAATGGGGACGATATATAAACATTCAGGTTCATTACAGCCCCTAAGCATGTGCAGCATACCCTGGGCGGTTTCTTGACTTCCCTCATCTGAAAATTCAAGCGTCAGTTTTTTTGTTGTAAGCTTACATTGTCGGTCATTGTCCATCACTGTTTTAGGATAAAAACACCCTGTGAAAGCGATTAATAACAGGGCAAACAAAAGCACAGATTGATAAGTTTTGAATCTAAACTGATTTAGAAAACGACAATAGGACATGTTAGGAAAAATCCCCGAAAAACAAAAGATCTTTTTTCAATAAGAGCTTCTCTTTCCAAAGCCACTCAAGGCAGGTGTTTCTACCACACTAAGATCACCGCGACCAAGTTCTAAGCCACGTCCAATGTGCGCGTTGACAATGCGTAGCCATAGGGATACAGTTTACCTATGATTAAAATGCGCAAAACTGAGACCTTCGCTAGATGGCTCAATGGTTTACAAGACCTTCGGGCACGTGTGCGTATCTTGGTTCGGATTGAACGACTCGCGGCTGGAAACCCCGGAGATGTCAAACCGGTTGGGGAAGGCGTTTCAGAGTTGAGAATCGATTATGGCCCCGGTTATCGGGTTTATTACAAACAATGCGGACATTCCCTGGTGATTTTGTTAGCCGCTGGAGACAAGCGTTCTCAGGCCAAAGACATTAAAACCGCTTTACGTCTCGCACAAAATTTATAGGAGCGTACCATGGCTAAAACACTGACAACGCAATACGATGTCGCTGATCATCTTCGTAACCCGGAGGAAATGGCGGCCTACCTTGAGGCTTGTTTTGAAGAGTCGGATGGTGATGCTGCATTTATTGCTAAAGCACTAGGGGATATTGCTCGCGCCAAGGGCATGACTCAGGTGGCGCGTGATGCGGGTTTGTCTCGTGAAAGTCTGTACAAGGCACTTTCCGGGGAGCGCAGCCCGGGGTTCGACACCATTCTCAAGGTGATGAACGCATTGGGTTTAAAATTACACGCAGAGGCCCGTAGTTAAATACGCTGCAAAAGTGCCGGAAGGTCTCCGAGAATGCATTGCTTTGGGGAAAGTCCTTCCCGTAAGATGCTTTCCGATTTGTCCTCTTGGTGTTATTGTAGAACGTATAAATGAGTGGTTTGCTGAACATGTCTGAAAAAAAATTGATTATTATCGGAGGCGGCCCGGCGGGTTCGGAAGCCGCATGGCAGGCGGCGGAACGAGGCGTGGATGTCGTCCTGTATGAAATGCGCCCTAACAAACTCACCCCCGCACACAAGACCGGCGGACTCGCAGAACTGGTTTGCAGCAATTCATTAGGCTCGCACAATCCCGCCTCTGCTCCCGGACTTTTAAAAGAAGAAATGCGACAATTCGGATCTCTGATGATACAGGTTGCCGAAAAAGTTTCTGTTCCGGCAGGGGGAGCGCTTGCCGTTGATCGAGACCTTTTTTCAGAAAAAATCTCGGAGGCCATCAGCAGTCATCCCCGTATTACCGTGCTTCGCGAAGAGGTGAAAGCCATCCCGGAAGAGGGGGTGGTGATTCTGGCCTCCGGTCCCCTCACCTCTGATCCCCTGGCTGAAGCGCTTAAACAGATTACACGCGCTGACCAGCTTTCCTTCTACGATGCGATTTCCCCGATTGTGGATGCGGAAGACATCAATATGGATATTGCTTTTCGTGCCTCCCGTTATGATAAGGGCGGGGCGGATTACCTCAACTGCCCGATGGATGAAGCGCAATACAATGCCTTTTATACGGCCCTGATGGACGGCGAGCGTGTTCCAGCCAAGCCTTTTGAAAAGGTGAGTTATTTTGAAGGTTGTCTGCCAATTGAGGTGCTGGCCGAACGGGGCAGGCAAACCCCGCTTTTCGGCCCGATGAAACCCGTGGGTTTGATCGATCCCCGCACCGGAAAACAGGCTTTTGGGGTTGTACAGTTACGGGCCGAGAACCGATTCGGCACGGCCTACAGCCTGGTCGGTTTCCAGACCAAACTCACCTGGCCTGAGCAGCGGCGTATTTTTAAGATGATTCCCGGACTCGAAAACGTCAGCTTCCTGCGCTTGGGCAGCCTGCATCGAAATACCTTCATCAACTCTCCCCGTCTATTAAGCAAGTCTCTACAGTTTAAAAACCGACCCTTGCTCTTCGGAGCAGGTCAAATGGTCGGCGTAGAAGGTTATGTCGAGTCGGCGGCCATGGGCGGGCTTGCAGGTATCAATGCAACGCGGTGTTTGGCTGGGGAAACGACGGTGACGCCGCCCCTCACAACAGCGCACGGCGCACTGATCAATCACATCACGGAAGGCAACCCCGCTCATTTTCAGCCCATGAATACCAACTTCGGCCTCTTTCCCCCGCTTGAAGAAAAAAGGGAAAAAGGATCTCGAAAGGTAAAGAAGGCCATCCGCCACCAAAAAATCGTCGATCGTGCCTTGAAGGATCTATCGGAATGGATGACGCAATACAAAGTTTTGCAAGACATCTCGAAATAGAGCGCAACGTCTCTCCGCACACCCTCCGGAATTATCTCTCCGACCTCGCCCTCTTCCGAAGCCATCTCGTCGAAAAAGATAAAAAACGAGCAGGAAAAACGGAAACGGAGACCGAAGTTCCCAAGACCTTGGACGCTTCTGTTTTGAAGGCCATTGATTATCTGAGCATACGGGGGTTTCTCGCCACCCTCCACAAAAAACGCTGCGCCAAGTCAACCATTGCCCGGAAACTCGCAGTGCTTCGTGCATTTTTCACCTACTGTGTGCGTGCCGACCTCATTGAGATGAACCCGGCGAAGCTGGTTAAAAGTCCGAAGCAGGAAAAGCATCTGCCCGACACCTTGACGATTGACCAGGCCATCAATGTCGTTGTTTCTCCAAAAGGCAAGGGCTGGAAGGGTCTGCGTGATAGGGCCATCATGGAAACCCTCTATGGGACGGGCATCCGGGTTTCAGAACTGGTCGGTCTTGATCTTGGCGACCTCTATTTCCCTTCTGAGGTCATTCGAGTCTTCGGGAAGGGTCGAAAAGAACGGATCGTCCCCATTGGCTCAAAGGCCCTTGAGGCATTAAATGCCTATCTCAAACTTCGCCCTAAAACAGGAGAAGGGCTTTTTTGTAATCATCGAGGCGGCCGTTTAACGAGTCGCAGTGTCGGGAGAATTGTTAAAAAATATATGCGGCAGATTGATCATCCCGGCTCAAGCCCGCACACCCTTCGCCACACCTTTGCAACCCATCTACTTGAAGGCGGCGCGGACCTGAGGGCGGTGCAGGAATTATTAGGCCATGCCTCCCTCTCAACAACCCAGCGTTACACCCACCTTCAGATGGATCATTTAATGGCCGTCTACGACCTTAGCCATCCGCGTCGATCGCGAAAAGACAATTAGGCATCCCACAACAGGAGAAAGATGAACACAACGATGAATGAAAAGATCCGCTCAACCACGATTCTTTCGGTACGGCGTAACGGACGGGTCGCCATGGGCGGCGATGGACAGGTGACTTTTGGTAATACTGTGTTGAAACACAATGCACGAAAAATCAGAAAGACCTTTAATGATTCGATTCTGACCGGATTTGCAGGGGCGACAGCCGATGCCTTCACCCTCTTTGAAAAATTTGAAGAGAAGCTCGAACAGTACAGCGGCAACCTGACCCGTGCAGCGGTCGAGCTGGCAAAGGATTGGCGGACGGATCGTATTCTTCGGCGTTTGGAAGCCCTCTTGGCAGTCGCCGACAAGGATCACTCCTTGCTGATCACGGGCACCGGAGATGTCATTGAGCCTGAACACGGCATTTTGGCGATTGGATCGGGCGGCAACTATGCCCTGGCGGCGGCCCAGGCCATGATGGATAACACCGACCTTGAGGCTAAAGAAATCGTCAAGGCCTCAATGAAGATCGCCGCCGACATCTGCATCTACACCAACTCAGAGATCCTCATTGAGGAATTAGAATAGACGAATTGGAATCGTCCCCTTAGAGCAAGCCTTTAAAATAGTTCATCTGAATGGAGAAAAGCAGCTTATGCAACCAGAAGCGTGTGAGGATTTAATTCCCAGAAAGATTGTTGAACAACTCGACAAATATATTGTCGGTCAAAAAGAAGCCAAACGGATGGTCGCCATCGCCCTAAGAAATCGTTGGCGACGCCAGCGACTGCCTGAAGAACTCAGAGATGAAGTCCTTCCAAAAAACATTATCATGATGGGTCCGACCGGTGTCGGAAAAACGGAGATTTCCCGCCGACTGGCCAAGCTCTCCAGAGCGCCTTTCATCAAGGTGGAGGCCTCCAAATTTACGGAAGTCGGCTATGTCGGGCGAGATGTCGAATCGATGGTGCGAGACCTTGTCGAGTTATCCGTCGGCATGGTCAAGGCCCGCCACAACGAGGTCATCAAGGAAAAAGCAGCTCAGGCAGCGGAAGATAGGCTGCTCGACCTCTTGCTCCCTCTCCCTGCGCCTCGCACACCCACGGGAGTTTACAGTGAAACCAAAGCACTGGAAGGGCCGCAACCGGACAGCTACAAGCAGAGCCGCGAAAAACTCCGTCAGCAATTGCGTGACGGCAAGCTCGACGCGCGTATGGTTGAGCTGGATGTAAAAGACAAGTCGGGCATGCCCATCGGCGTCATCTCGAATGTCGGCATGGAAGACATTGAAATGAACCTGAAAGAAATGCTCGGAAACATGATGCCAAGCAAAAAGAAACGCCGGAAGGTCAAGGTGCCGGAGGCGCTTTCCCTCTTAAACCAGGAAGAGACGCAGAAGTTGATCGACATGGACGAAGTGGTCGATGAGGCGGTTCGGCAGGTTCAGGATTCGGGGATTATTTTTCTGGATGAAATCGACAAAATCGTAAGTAGAGAACGAGCGGGCGGCGGCCTGGATGTCTCCCGAGAAGGCGTGCAGCGCGATCTACTACCCATCGTTGAAGGCTCAACGATCAATACCAAGTACGGCATGGTGAAGACAGACCACATTCTTTTTATCGCAGCGGGGGCCTTTCACACCTCGAAACCCTCCGACATGATCCCGGAGTTACAGGGACGCTTTCCAATTCGGGTAGAACTGGAGTCCCTCGGCAAGCATGAATTTGTACGGATTCTGACCGAACCTCAGAATTCCTTGCGACGGCAATATGTTGCACTCCTCGACACGGAGGGGGTTGATCTGAATATCACCGATGATGCCATCGAAGCGATTGCAGAGACCGCCGTTCAGGTCAACGAACGGGACGAGAATATCGGAGCCAGGCGTCTCTTTACCATCCTGGAACGCCTACTCGACAAGGTGTCCTTCGACGCGCCCGAACTGGAAGATAAAAAGGTGGTGATTGACGCCACATACGTAAATGAACGGATGGAGGGCATCGTCAAGGACGGCGACCTCTCACGTTATATTCTCTAGCTTCATTTACAAGAAAGAACAAACAATGAACCCCATAGAAAAATTAGGCCAAAAAGCGGAGTTCCTCATAGAGGTCCTCCCTTACATTCGCTCCTTTCACGGGAAGACCATCGTTATCAAGTATGGCGGATCTGCAATGACGGAAGAACACTTAAAGCGACAGTTTGCCGAAGATGTTGTTTTGATGAAGTTTGTCGGTATGCACCCCATCATCGTTCACGGCGGCGGACCGCAGATCTCCGGCATGATGAAGCGCCTGGGGAAGGAGCCGGAATTTATCAAAGGGGTTCGGGTCACCGACCCGGAAACAATGGCCATTGTTGAGATGGTACTTGGTGGATCGGTCAATAAAGAAATCGTGACCCTGATCAATCAGATGGGTGGAAAGGGCGTCGGTCTCACCGGAAAAGACGGTGGCTTGATTCGCGCCAAAGCCCTCAGCGGACAGGAAGATTCAATGGGACATGTCGGAGAAGTTGCCTCAATCGACGCCGACATCTTACGGACTCTGGATGAAGGACGTTTTATCCCGGTGATCTCTCCAATCGCTGCCGATGCGTCGGGCAAAAGTTATAACATCAACGCCGACCTCGTCGCCGGAGCGCTGGCCTCAGCCCTTTCGGCAGAAAAACTCCTGATTCTGACCGATGTCAGAGGCATCCTCGACGGCAACAAACAACTGCTGCCAAGCCTTTCCAGAACAGATGTTCAAGGCTTGATACAGGAAGGCGTGATTGGGGGCGGGATGCTACCGAAGATAGAAGCTGCGCTCTCAACAGTGGAAAGCGGTGTCCGAAAGGCCCACATCATCGACGGGCGTGTCCCCCATGCTCTGCTTCTGGAAATCTTCACCGACCAGGGGGTTGGAACGGAAATTGTTGCGTAAAAAGGTGCCCGCTTAACCCGTCCTAAAACCGAGTATAAACTGAATATCAAGTGTTTCGGTGTATTGGCAAAAGTCGGTATTTCGCTGGTCGATCCCGAAAATAGACATGCGGTCAGCCAGTTCGTTGCCTTCAATGCCGATATGAGCCTTTACATGCGAAACAAGCGCCCCGGTTCTTATCTTCACATATAAAGCATGGGCTTCCTGGATCAATTCAAGGTTTTTGATATCTCCCGCCGTTTTTCTCTTCCAACCTTTTTTCTTCCAGGAAAACGCCCAAACCGTGACGCAATTGATCGCGTATTGTGAATCGCAAAAAATTTGAACCGTCTGACCTTGAGCAATCGCTTCTTTCGCGAGGAGCAGGGATTGATGTAAGGCGTTCAGTTCTGCGGTGTTGTTGGTGCCTTTTGGGTTGTAAAGCCCATACCAGAGTTCGCTCAAACAGCCTCCACGGTAAACGGCGACACCAGAGCCTGCTTTGCCGGGATTTGGATCGCAGCCTCCGTCACAATAAATAACCACATCAAAATTTTGCTTTGAAGAAGTACCTCGCTCAGGCTGTTTCTTTACTGTAGTTGTTGGTCTTGACTGAGTCTTCCTTCCCGGAAGCCTTGTCCCCCGACCTGCTGCATAAGCAGCCTCCGCCTCTTCCCGGGTCATGAAGGACTTGTATGAGGCTTGAGGAAATCGATCCACCTGCTTTTTTGCATCAGTCCAGTTTGTAAAAACCCCTGTTTCCCGACCGACCCAGACCACATAAAACTTAAGCGCCATTTGTTTTCCTTTACTTGAATACTTTCTTTATAGAAGAAGTCGGTTCCTGAAATTAGGCAGAGTCTTAAGTATAATCTGCTGGGTTTGAATTGCCGTTTTTTACGAGTTGAGGCGCTTAAAATATGCCTCATCAGGTATCAAGCGGTCAAGTCCATGATATCGCCCCATAATCAGCCGCATAATCTGGTTGACAGTCTATTCAGGATAATATTAAACTCAGCGCCGTTTTAGAGCCGCTAGCTCAGTTGGTAGAGCATCGCCCTTTTAAGGCGGTTGTCCTCGGTTCGATCCCGAGGCGGCTCACTTATTTTGAGGCGCGGTTCATCTTATTTTCGAGGCCATCTCCGGTCGATTCTCAATCTCAGACAGATAAAAACACAGGTTAAACTTCATGTCAGGTCAGCCTTTAGAAAAGGTTTACTCACCGGAGACGGTTGAGGAAAAATGGATGGCGCGCTGGGAAAAAGATGCCATTTCCCATGCCGACCCTGAATCGAATCGCCCTTCATTCTCTATGGTCATCCCGCCGCCGAACGTCACCGGTTCACTTCACTTAGGCCATGCCCTGAACAACACCCTCCAGGATATTCTGGCACGCTGGAAGCGCATGTCCGGTTTTAATGTGCTTTGGCTTCCGGGACTTGACCATGCCGGCATTGCGACACAAAACGTGGTCGAGCGACAACTCGCGGCCGAAGGCAGCGACCGCCATCAGCTTGGCCGTCAGGCCTTTATCGATCGTGTCTGGGACTGGAAAAAGAGTTCCGGTGGCACCATACTCAAACAACTGAAACGCCTCGGTGCCTCCTGTGACTGGGAACGAGAACGCTTTACGCTTGATGAGGGACTTTCCCGAGCTGTCACCGAGGTCTTCACCCGACTTTTTGAAGAAGGCCTGATCTATCGAGCAGAACGCCTGATCAATTGGTGTCCTCGATGCCGAACGGCCCTTTCTGATATTGAAGTGGAACACGAAGATCTGCCCGGCAAGATGTATCACATCCGTTATCCCATTGCCGGACAAACAGATCAAAGTTTAACCGTCGCGACGACCCGTCCCGAAACAATGCTCGGCGATACTGCCGTCGCGATTCACCCCGAAGATGCACGCTACAATCACTTGCTCACAGCCAAAGTCGCCCTGCCCCTCACTCAGCGCTCTATCCCCATCGTCGCCGACGGTATCCTTGTGGATCGGGAACTCGGAACCGGTGCCGTAAAAGTGACTCCGGGTCACGACTTCAATGACGAAAAAGTCGGGAAGCGGCACAAGTTACCGAAGATTTCTTTGATTGATCGACGCGCAGTGATGAAAGCCGACGCACTAAAAGAGGCTGAAGTTGATGAGAATCTGATTGATCGACTTTCGGGACAAACGGTTTCTGCAGCAAGAAAGATCGTCGTGGCCGCTCTGGAAAACGCAGGTCTTTTACTAAAAATTGAAGAACATCAACATGCCGTTGGCAAGTGTTATCGCTGCAAGACGGTCGTCGAACCTTTTGATTCCCCGCAATGGTTTGTAAAAGTGAACGACCCTGAAAATTCATTGGTGCAACCCGCGATTGATGCAGTCCGCACAAAAGAGATCCGAATTATCCCGGAAAGCTGGGAGCCGAACTATTTCGGGTGGATGGAAAACATTGAAGACTGGTGCATTTCCCGTCAGATCTGGTGGGGCCATCAGATTCCGGTTTGGTACTGCACGCATTGTGACAAAGACCACATCCATCAAAGCCCCGATACAAAGGAGTGGACGATTGCAACCGGGGCGACTCCGATTGTCAGTACAAATCCAGCCGAAAGCGCCTGCCCCCGTTGCGGGTCTATTGGATTACTTCAAGACCCGGATGTGCTGGATACCTGGTTTTCTTCAGCCCTCTGGCCTTTTTCGACCTCCGGTTGGCCGGCGAATTTGCAAATAGATGAAACCGGACAAATAGAAGCTGAAGCTCTGCTTGCCCGCTTCTACCCGACTTCTACTTTGGTCAGCGCCTTTGACATCCTTTTTTTCTGGATTGCCCGGATGATCATGATGGGCCTGCATTTCATGAAGGAAGTGCCCTTCAAGGACGTTTACATCCATGCCCTTGTTCTGGATGCTGAAGGCAATAAGATGAGCAAGTCGAAGGGAAATGTCATTGATCCGCTTGAGATTATGGGGCGTTACGGCACCGATGCCCTCCGCTTCACCCTAGCCGCAATGGCCTCTCCGGGACGAAACATCAAGCTGTCCGAAGATCGCATTGAAGGCCATCGAAACTTCTGCAACAAGATCTGGAATGCCGCCCGCTTTATCCAGATAAATCGCCCGGAAGCAGATGCAATGCCGGGTAGCGATAGCGCAAACATCACCCACCGCTGGATTCAAAGCCGCCTGAATGGGACGGTTGAAATCGTCATCACCGCACTTACAAACTACCGCTATGATGAAGCCGCCCGTGCAGCCTATCAATTTATCTGGCATACCTTCTGCGACTGGTACCTCGAATTGCTCAAGGTCGATTTCCAGGAGGAAGGTCGATCTGCTGACACCTATGCAATGCTGGTTAAGACCTTTGAAGAAAGCCTGCGGCTACTCCATCCTTTCATGCCTTTTTTAACGGAAGAACTTTGGACGCATTTTGGAGAAGGTAAGCATTGCCTTGCCCTTGCCGCTTATCCGAAACCGGATGCTAAACGAGATGACCCTTTGGCGGAAGAAATGGTCGGGGAGCTGATTAACGGCAGTGTCATGGCCATTCGGAACTTAAGAGGCGAAATGAATATTCCCCCTGCTGAAACCCTCCCTCTCCTGATTAAGCCGAAGGATGAAACGCGGCGTGAACAATTTACTGCCTACCTGCCATATATCAAACGCTTGGCTCGATTAGGCGAAGTGACAATTGATTGTCATCTGGCTCGGCCGAAGATGGCCGCTTCAGCCACGAATGCTTTTTGCGAGATCTATCTACCACTGGATGAAGCGCGTGTCCGGGATGAAATCGGACGGCTTGAAAAACGTCTCGGCAAGCTTGAAAAAACCCTGAAAGCAATCAATGGAAAGCTGAACAATACCCAGTTCGTTGAGAATGCCCCGGCGATCATCGTAGAAAAAAATAAGCAGGAAGCAACCGACTTATATAAAAAGAAAGATAAGTTTGAGGCCGATATTCAAGCCCTGCACAAGCTGCTTTCAAACTGACAGAACCCCCGATGATCGAAACATTTTTTATCAGAGACCTCGTCGAATGCGCGCTTGCCGAAGACCTGCTTTCCGGTGACCAGACCACTGAAGCCCTCTTTCCCGAGTTCCTCCCTGCCGTCGCTGAATTGGGTGCGAAGGAAGCGCTTGTTGTTGCAGGGACCGAGCTTTTTCAAGCCGCCTTCCACATTCTTGACCCGACGCTTAAAATCGAATTCAATCGCCTCCCCGGAGCTTTGGCGGCAGCAGGAGACCTGATTGCGACCGTTACGGGCGACGGCCGGAGTATTCTCAAGGGGGAGCGGGTCGCGCTGAATTTCATGCAGCGTCTTTCAGGCATCGCCACATTGACGCAGCGCTTTGTCAAAGCCCTTTCCGGGACTTCGGCAAAAATTGTTGACACACGCAAGACGACACCGGGATTCCGACAATTCGAGCGGGAAGCGGTCCGACTTGGGGGTGGACAGAATCACCGCTTCAATTTAGGGGATCTCATTTTGATTAAGGACAACCATATTGCCCTGGCAGGTGGTATTAAAAACGCTATCACTCGGGCTCGCGCCGGCTGCGCTCACCCCCTGAAGATTGAAGTCGAAGTCAGAAATGACGCGGAATTAAAGGTGGCAATTTCCTCAGAGGTCGATATTATTATGCTTGACAACATGTCTCTCAAAGAGATCAAGGCGGCAGTTACCTTGATTCGTCAAAATAAGCCGTCAGTGTTAATTGAGGTCTCCGGTGGCGTCACGCTTGACCGGGCGGGTGAAATCGCACAGTGCGGTGTCGATTTGATTTCAGTCGGCGCCTTGACCCACTCGGCACAAGCGGTGGACCTTTCTTTGAATTTTAGAAGTGAAGCCGATTGGAACCGGACGGCATGACAAGTTCAACAATGGATGCGGGTAAAATCAGAGATTTCTGTCGAGGAAATATCCGCCTGAGAGAGCTTGTTCAAGAAGTCCTCCTCTTTGATCAAGTCAATTCAACAAACCGCGTCGCTCTTAAAATGGGAGCTGACGGACATCCCGGCGGCCTCGTGCTGCTGGCCGAAAAACAGACGGGCGGAAAGGGGCGGCAGAACCGGCCCTGGTTTTCTCCCTCCGGGCAAAACATCCATCTTTCTCTCTTGCTGCGCCCCTGCCTTCCGATGCGGGACTATCCGATTTTTTCCCCCGCAGCAGCAGTCGGCGTCGTGAAAGGCATCGCAAAAATGACCGGGCTTACAGTCGGCATCAAGTGGCCCAACGATGTAATGATTGATGCCGGAAAGCTCGGGACTCGAAAGCTCGGCGGCATTTTACTTGAGTCGAAAACAACTGGCGACCAAGCGGTTCCGCTGGTCATCGGGATCGGCTTGAATGTGAATCTTGATCGGGAAGACTTCCCGTCCGAGCTTCAGTCCTCGGCCACTTCACTTAAAATTGAGACCGGGAAAATCATCGACCGAAGCGCATTGGTCTGTATGCTCCTTGAAGAAATTGCGGAACAGGTGCTTGCATTACAAGAGGGCAACAGCCAGGCCGTTCTGCAAGAAGTCCGGGCCAACTGTTTCACCCTCGGAAAGCCGGTTCGCGTCACAACAGCCCGACAGGTATTTGAAGGCCGGGCTGAAACCATCGATGAAGAGGGCGCACTCATGATCCGCATGGGAGATCAACTTGTAAGAAGAATCGTCATTGGAGAGATCACCCACCTTCGGGAATGTTCAAACTGAAGCCCCCGACAACTGAAGCTCCCTTCACTTGACATCCGGAGCGCCGTTCCAATAGGATGCCCCGTTTTTAGTGCGTCATTCTACCTCATCATTTATAGGAAAAATCAGATCCAATGGCTTATAAGATTCGTATCCAAAAAAAGAAAGAAATTGCCCCGGCCCAAATTGCAAGCCGGTCGGAAGAGATTATCGGCCACCTCCTGGACAACCCCAAGTTCATTTGGGGAAGCGTTGCGCTGGCGCTTTTGATCGGCGGCGGTGTTTACTTTAAACAGTTTTCTGACCAACAGGCCGATGAAGCCGCGTGGCTGATTGAAAGCGAAGCCTCTAAACTGTTTCATGATCCGCCTCCCTTGCCGGAACCCGTAGAAGAAGGGGAAGAAGAGATTGCAGAAGAATTGCTGGCACCGGAAGGACGATTCAAGAAGGCCTCAGAACTCTATGATGAGATTATCGAAAAATATCCCGCCAATAATGTTGCAGCAATTGCACTTTTTGAAAGCGGAAATGCTTTTTATAAATTAAAAGATTACGACAAGGCTGAAGAACGGCTGAAATCTTTTATTGAAAAATACCCCAGGCAAGAAGGCCTCGTGGCGATCTCTCACCTGAAATTGGCCTATCTCTACCAGGTCAAGCTAAACGACAACGCCGCTTTAAGTCACTTCAGAGCAGTTTATGAAATGCCCGATTCAAACAGTCGGGATCAGGCAGGTTTTGAATTAGCGCGTGTACTCGAAGCTTCAGGAAAGAACGACGAAGCCAATGCAATCTACACAGACATTTCAGAAGGGTCTTCCGAATCTCCCTGGGGAGCAGAAGCAAAAGCACGCCTGCTCTTGCTTAATCCGCCATCTGAGTCGCCTGAGTCAGAGGAGGGTGGCGATGCCGCTTCGGCAGAAGAAGGCGCGGCTAGCAAAGAGACCTCAGAGGAATCTACGGAATAATCAGGGTTTCTCCCGACCGAATCACACTTCCCTTTTTCAGTCGATTGGTCTGTAAAAGATCTCCTCTCCGAACCGCGTATTTTCTCGCAATCATCCCGATCGTCTCTCCATGCCGAATCCGATGTTTTCGGGTATCAGGAACAATCAAGGTGTCACCCGCTCGAATAATGCTCCTTTTGTGGAGTTGATTCGCCTCAAGAAGATGAGACATTGAGACATTGTATCTGACCGCAATGGCGCTGATGGTCTCTCCCCGCCGGATACGGTGTTTATCCCCGTCTTGCCAGCCATCGGAGACCAAAAGGTGCTGCCCGGCACGGATAATGCTTTGTCGATGCAGGCGATTCGTTTCAAGTAAAAGATCAATGCTCACACCGTACCTTCTGGCAATCGAAGTCATTGTTTCACCCCGACGTACACGATGTTTGAAGTCGCGTCCGACCACGACCTCTGCTTCCTGTTCTGGTGAATAATTCGCCAGAAAGACCTTTTTTTTACCTAGGGGCAGTTTAATTCGATATCCAGGGGTCCGGGGAGGGGTGATGTCGCGTTTCAACTCCGGATTGTAGGACTTCAGCTCTTTTAGTGAGACCCCGGCATTTTTCGCAATGGAACTCAGGTAGGTTGCTCTTTTAATTTCGACTTCATCGTATTGCCAGGGGGCCTCATAGCGCACATCAAAGCGATAGCGCTCAGGTTCTTTGGCGATCATCATCGCCGCCATAAATTTCGGGACGTAATTTTTTGTCTCCCGCCGGATGATGCGATACTTTCTTAGCTTCCAGAAATCTCTCGACTTGACCTGCCGAATTGCTCTGGAGACCCTCCCTTCCCCTGCATTGTAACCGGCAAAAGCCAGGGGCCAAGAGCCGAAGCGTTCATACAGATCCGTGAGATACTGCGCCGCCGCATGTGTCGCCTTGATGGGGTCGCGTCGTTCATCAATCCAGCGATCAATCCTCAAGCCATATTTTTTTCCCGTTCCTTTAATGAATTGCCAAACCCCCGAAGCCCGAGACCGGGAAAAGGCCTTCGGATTAAATCCACTTTCAATCAAGGACAGGTAGACCAGGTCTTCAGGGAGCTGATATTCCCGAAGAATTTCCTGCATCAAAGGAATATAACGACCTGAGCGGGACAGCCATTTTTCAAAATCGGGGCGCAAGCGTGTCTGAAAAAGTTCGACATACTTGTCGACAGACTGGTGTTCTTCTAGGGGAATGCCGTACGTGACTACTTTTGAAGGTAAAACTGTCGGAGTCTCGAGCGGTGACACAGAAGACTCGAGCGCATCCGGCTCTGCAGATAGACCAATCGTTTTCTTTGAAAGGCTTTCATCTGGATCAATCTCGTCCAGAAGACCTGAGAGCGCTTGCTCTACTTCTGTTTTAGAGCTCAAAGGACCCTTTTCAAAATGCCAGGCTGAGTTAGAGGCCCTGCCTTCCGGAACAACAAGGAGGGAAATCGAAAACAGGGAAATCAGTGAAAACAAAGAGAATTTCAAAGGCATATACACGTCCTTTTATTTTTGAATGCCATCGACTTGTCGCAGTGCAACACTCATTTTTATAGAGACCCGAAAGCGACAGATGGTAGGGAAAACAGCAACAGTCAAGACCAGAAAATTCAAGATTTCTTACAACAATCTTATCGAATTCTGCCCCGATGTCAATAAAATAAATCAGTCAGCCTCTGTGGACAAACGCAATCTAGTTTTATAGGATGGCATCTTCATTGTTTTAAATTCTATACTGAGTATCTCACTCAGCATGAGGGTCTAAATACGAGGGTCTAAATACAATGTCTGTAATCGCTAAGGGGATAAGCGATGTCGGTTGCGTTCGTCGTTCCAATGAGGACAGCATCGGCCTGTTTCCGGAATTAAACCTCTATATTGTCGCGGATGGCATGGGCGGGCACGCTGCCGGAGAGGTCGCCAGCCAGTTGGCTGTCGGGCAAATCTCTCAGTTTTTTCAAAGGTCTGTCGGTGTCACAGACGAGGACGCTACCAGGCCAACCTCACAACACACTGAGTTCCAGCTCTCTCAGGCCGTCAGACATGCAAACCAGCAGATTTTTTCTGCAAGCACAAAAAACCCTGCCTTAGGCGGCATGGGAACAACTATCGTCGTTCTCTTGGCAACACCCTACGAAGTCAACATCGCATTTGTCGGCGATAGCCGCGTCTACCTTCATCAAAATGGGGGGATTCAGCAATTGACCGATGACCATTCCCTGGTCAACCAATATGTGAAAAAGGGCCTGATTACCCCTGAAGCCGCCGAAACCCACCCTCAGAAACATGTATTAAGCCGAGCGCTCGGGACCGCTCCAGAGGTTGAGGTCGAAACAATCAGTCGCATCCCCTCCCCCGGAGACATCTACCTGCTCTGTTCAGACGGATTAAGCAACAAACTCTCCGCCTCTGAACTGAATAGGCTTATGCTGGAAACAACAGGTGGACTGGATGCCGTCGGAAACAGAATGGTTCAGCTTGCAAAGGAGAATGGGGGGGAAGACAATATCTCAGTCGTCCTGGTAGCCTATCCCCTCTCAGAGATATAGGGCGAGGAGACTTCTCCGCTCTCCATTAATCGCTCGACATATCGACCGATTAAATCGCTTTCCAAATTCAAAATGCCGCCAACCCCTTTGTAGCCCAAAGTCGTCATCATGGCGGTATGGGGGATCACTGAAATGGTGATCCCTTTTTTATCAAGCCCATTGATCGTCATGCTCACCCCGTCCAGCGCGATGGAGCCCTTGGCGATGCAGTATTTCAATAGATGCGAGGGGATTTCAATGGAGATGATGAGGGCGTTCTCTTCGGTCTTTTTCTTATAGATCCGCCCCATGCCTTCGATATGCCCCGAAACCATGTGACCGCTTAAGCGGTCGCTGAGTCGCATCGGTCGCTCCAGATTAACACGATCTCCGACATTCAAATGCCCGATGTTGGTCAGACGAGCCGTCTCGGGTGAGATGTCAAAAGAAAAGGTGGTCGGACTTAAATCGAGTGCAGTCACGCAAGTACCGTTGATCGCAATGCTCGCGCCGACTGCGATCTCTTCCATCACAGCTTTGGCCTGAACTGTCATGCGGGCTGCGGTCTGAGAGCGGATAACCCCTGACACAAGGCCCATTTCTTCAATGATTCCGGTAAACATTTTTTTACTCCTTGGATATTGTCATTGAATAAGATCAATCGTCACTGAGGCACTATAGAGCGAGGTCCGGTCTTTTCTCCTCTTGGCTTCCTTGAGCAAAAATTCAGCGCTCTCCGTCAATGTCACTTCCAAGCGTTGCTTATGGTTACTCGTGATGAATACCGGTTTGGAAAAATCGATAAGGCGCCTGTTAAAAAAAAGGGTGACTTTTTTTACGAGCTGAGTGCTCAGTGTAATCTCATTACCGTCGATGCTCGCATTAAGGCCGGGAAATGCACCTGAGCGAACCAGTTCGATATCCTTTTCTTCAAAGAGTGATCTTTGTAAATCGGCGACTTCACCTTCCGTCTCATTGATTTCCGTCCAGTAAAAGGGAAGCAGGTGACTTTCATCCCGAACCGAGACCACTTCGGCCGGATCGGCAATGCGTCGTTGATTCTTAAACCAAGTGATGAGTGCAGGCAATTCCTCCTTCGGGAAAAAATGTCCGCCGGCTATCCGGTGTTCCCGCTGATGTTCCCGATAAACATGGGGAATGCCCTCTTTTTTCATATACTTGCTTGCCTTTCGGGAGAGTTCGACCGGCATCACTGAGTCTTTTGCGCCATGAATGATGTAGAGCGCCGTTGATGAAAAATTTTTCAAATAGGGAAAAATTTCGTCCGGGATGCCTCCGGCCATGGGCGAAATTGCGGAGAAGCGGTCGGCATGGAGCATCCCCAGCAGATAGGCCCCGATGCCGCCGTTAGACATGCCGGTCAGAAAAATCCGTTTTGCATCGACATGGTAGCGCGAAGTGACGGCTTCAAGCACGGCCAGCACCAGGGCTTCTCCCTCTGAAGACCACCAGGCCCCGCCCCTCATTGATGGACAGACCAGCAGGGATTTTTCTCCCAGGCGGGACTGCCAGCGATCAATATAGGAATCGCCGTTAAATCCTGCCCCGTGCAGACAAACGATCAAGGGATAGGCCAGCGCAGGGTCATAGTCTTTCGGCACATAGAGGGCATAACTCATTTCCTGGCTCCCAACCTGAACTTCGTTGTGCAGAGAACCGACATAGGCATCAGGCGAATAGAGCTGTCCATGCTGAATCACCTGCTCCAGATGATCGATCGTCGCTTTCGGATCAGCAAGAATCTCTTTTAAAAGGGTTTTAGATTGTTTTTCATCTTTAGAGAGGAGGAACTGCTGAACCCTCAGGTTTAACTCGTCCTCTTGTGCTGCTTTATCGGCTGCACTTGCAAGCGTAATGATAGAGGGGAGACAAAAAAATAAAATCGACACCAGGAAGATCGCGGCATGTTGCAGAGTTTTTTTCTGGTTTATCACAATTTCCCTCATAAGGTCTTTATTTCCGAATACGTCCTTCGATGCGGATATCTTCACCCAAACGTTTCACTTTAATATTTTCGAGTGCCAAGGCGGAGGAAAGCGCTTCAATCGCCTTGCCACCGACGACCGCTTTTGCATCTTCACCGCAAAGAAATTTTGGCGCGATATAAAAAATGACCCTATCTACCAGGCCGGAGCGAAGGGCAATGCCGTTAAGCCCTGCACCTCCCTCAATCAATAGGGAAGTCAGACCACGCTGACCGAGGCAGTTCAGGATGCTTTCAAAGGAGATCGTACCCGCTTCATTCGGCAAGGGCACTACTGTGATGCCCTTATCTCGAAGATCCTGCGTCTTTTCAGCAGAGGCCTCTGCTGTGCTTAATATCAGGGTTGAGGTCGATTCGAGATTTGAAATGAGATTGCAGGTCATTGGAACCCGGAGTTGTGGATCGATCACGATGCGAAGCGGGTTTTTCCCCCTCACCTTGCGAAGTTTCAACATCGGATTATCGGCCAATACCGTGCCAACACCAATGAGCACCGCGTCAACCTCGGCCCTGAGCCGGTCAACTTCCGCACGCGCTTTTTCCCCACTGATCCAGCGAGACTCGCCTGAAGCCGTGGCAATGCGTCCGTCTAAAGTCATGGCCGCTTTCAAAGTGACAAAAGGTTTTCCGGTGACTTGATATTTGATAAAGGCCTCGTTGAGCGCTTCTGCCTCGGACAAAAGCAGTTCATCAACCACCTCAATGCCCGCGTCTCGTAGGCGCTCAAAACCTTTGCCGTAGACCATCGGGTTAGGATCTTTCATGGCCGAAACCACAGACTTAATACCGCTTTTGATGATGGCTTCAGTACAGGGAGATGTTCGTTTTCCGGTATGACAACAGGGTTCCAGATTGGTGTAAATCGTTGCACCGGCGGCCTGACTCCCCGCCTCCGCAAGGGCCAGTACCTCGGCATGTGCTTCCCCGGCGGCATGGTGATAGCCCTTACCGACCACCTTCCCCTCCCGGACAACAAGCGCGCCAACCATCGGGTTTGGAGAGGTCAAGCCACGGCCTTTCCGCGCAAGGCGAAGCACACGTTTCATATAGAGGACATCAGGACTCTGAGACATGGGGCGTACTATATAACCCTGTCTAAAAGCTGTCAATTTTGCAGATGATCGCCTAGCTCTCTCTTAGGCCCAGTGACCGGGCAGCTGCGATATCCGCCATCTTATAGGCAGCGTGACCGATTTCTAGTCGCGTATCCATGTTCAACTCGATGACACCATAGGGCTTGATATGAGCGTATATCAATGGTGTGAGCACTCTCAGGTTTTCCACCTTCTTTCTTGAGAGACAGTTTTCTTCCTTAAATCACCTGCTGAATCAGCAGTGTATTTACACTACAAGACAGATTTGTAACAGGTGAAGGGCCAACACAGATAATTCTTGATCTTCAAGTCGGTTTGTTGCCACTTCGCGACCTTTTCCGAAAAAGATAAAGGAATTCGCGCTATTCCAGTTTTCGACCACATTAAGCCCCGCATTAATTTCTTGGCGCAGGGCTTCAGAACCAATAACGACATAGAAAATTGGGGTTCTGTGGCATGTCTTTATTCAATTTATCCAAGGCCGTTGCTAGTTCGCCTCGAAGAGCGTCGACAAAAACAGTCGCATCCTGTGACTGTCCGAGGGGCCAAGAAAGACTCAAGGACCGCAAGCAAAGGCGCGTCAGCCTCTTACGTTTCATTAATTTTTATAATACCGTCAAACCGCATAAGGGGATCGACGGCATGACCCCATACGAAAAACTCTTTGAGTATTTCTATGGATTAACAAATCTGTAAACAACGCGACCATTTCTAACACTTCAATCATCCATCTCGGCTTCTCTGGCTTCAATGTCGCGGACGGTCCCCTCGATTTTCTCTAAGTCTTCCTCGAATGGGGCGGTAAGCCCTTCCAAAGCCTTTTCCGTGTGAAGCCGCCAGAGTTTTTCCCCTGTCTCCCTGTAAAGCTTCTCCAGATCGTGCCTCAGGTTGCGCACTTCCAGTTTCAGCTTGGCGAGATGGGCCGCCCTGGCGCTTAAGTCTCCTACTTTTTCGGCACTGGATTTCACCATTTCGCCGCTGGCTTCCGCGACTTTTACGGCCGCGCCGACAACCGTTTTCCAGACGCTTCCCGCTTTTCCGGCGTGGTCTGCTTCCGGCTTTGGGGGTGCTTCATCAGGCACCGGTTTGAGGGTTGTGATGCTTGCCTGCGCCGCCTCTTGTCCCTCGGCGTCTTCCTTTTTTTTCGTTTCAGTCATGTGTCAATCCTCCTTATGCTGTGATCTTGTTAAATTAATGGGCGCTTACCCATAAAAAACCGTCAGCCCGTGGTGTGCACCGGCGGTTTTTCGAGGGCTTTTTCCCCTTTCCGTGAACTGCGCTTGGCGAAAAAAACGCCCAAAGCGGCGCCGGTCCCGAGCGCCAGGGTCAGCAAAAAGGCGTGTGGGAGCCAGAAGGAGAAAAAGAAGAGCCTTGTCTCCACAAGGTTTAAATTCTGCAAAATGAAGACAAGGATCAATGCGGCATAAACCAGGTGGACAAGCCGCTTGAGGGAATACGGCGGCTTCGCAGTCAATCCGTCACTTTGTTTTTCAATTCCCTTATTCACGCTTGTTCCTCCCTCGTCGTATTAGACAGGAAATTCCCCGAAAAGTCACAAATGCCGTTTATTGCGGCGCTGTGTTACTTTCCGCCACCTCCTCAATGAGCATCTTGTTGGGCACATAGATGACGGATTGGGCATTTTGGACCGTCGTGCTGACCGGACCGATCTGGAGAATTTCTCCATGCCGGTTCTGGAAAGTGATTTCCTGTCCGACATGGAATATTTTGCGCACATAAACACCTGAAATAATGTTCTGTGCGACACTCCGCATCCCCAGACCGAAGGTGAGGGCAAGCGCCAGCCCCACTGCGCCGATCGTGATGGCGAAGGTCAACTCCAAAGCGTTCGACTCAATCTCCAGTTGTTTAAAGGCAATGACCGCGATGAGGAGGATCACGACATTGCAGATCAGTTTCCCCAGTATTTCAGCCGCTTCAATGCCCGCTTCTTCCGCTGTGCCCTGAACGAGTTGACCCACGAAGCGTCCGAACAGAGATCCGAAAAGGACGATGAAAACCACGGCGATGAGGTTGGGAATGAATGCGACCAGTTTCTGGACCACCTCGGCAAAGAGGGTCAGGTGGAGGGCGTCCGCCGCGGATAAGAGGAAGATCAGCATTGTCAGCCAAAAAATCATGGTGCCGACCAGCATTGAGGGAAGGGGCTCAAACCCCGCCTTGCGCAGGAAGGTAGTGAATCCGGCTTTTTCGGCCAGGCGGTCAAAGCTCACCCGCTTTAAAAAGCGTACAGCCAGACGCTGAAGACCAAGGGCGGTAAACCAGCCTGCGAGCAACAGGGCCGCCGCTGCAAGGACGTTCGGCACAATGGCGACGAAACGCTCATAAAGCGGTTGAAGTATTGGATAAAACCACGTTTCGAGAGATTTCATGCGATTGTTCCTCCTTTTGTTTTTGGATGCCCGCCCCGCGGTACGGTTTGCGTCCAAAGCAATGCCCGGATCAGTACTGCGGCGCCCGCGAGGATCATGCCAAGACAGTCACGCATCAGGCGGTGTACAGATGCCTGTTTCAGTACCTTCCGGGTAAAATCGTCTCCTAATGTTAGGGCCTCCCCTCCTCTCTCCGGGGACCAGCCTTTCAGATGTTCAGACAAAGACTTCTCCATCTCGTTTATACCGTCTCTTCCCGCCGCTTCAGCGCCAGGTATTCCTTTTTGAATGTCTCCCGTGCCCGTTTTAAGCGCATCTTTGCTGCACTCTGTCCGATGTCCAGTCGCTTTGCAAGCGTGCGATAGTCACACTCCTCAAAATATCGAAGGCGGATGATCTCGCGATGACGGAGATCCATGCCGTTCAATACCCGGGCGATGCGATCTTTTTGCCCGGTTTTTTCGATGGAAGCGCCGACAACATCAAACATTTCCTGCTCTTCCCGCAGGATCCTCCGGTTTTCATCCAGCTCTTCTGTCAGCCACCACCAGAATTTCCGGTCCGTCTTTTCGCGGAAATTGAGCGTTGTGTTCACGGTGACGGCATACAGCCAGGTTGAAAAACGGGCCTCTCCCTTAAACGAAGAGAGTCCGTGAAAGACCTTTAAAAAGACCTCCTGCGCGGCATCTTCCGCGTCTTCCCTGCTTTGAAGCATGCTGTAAATTTTCCGGAACACCCGGTCCTTGTAGCGCTTGAGCAAGACTTCAAAATGCGCTGTTTCATTGGGAAGTTCCCGTTGGCAATGCCGAACCAGGACATCATCTGAAGGCGCCTCCTCATCCATCTGTCTTATTATGACCGGCATTTTCAGAAAAAGTCACATTCGTCGAATGGGACGGGTTCAGATGGATGTCCGAAGGCAGGAACAGAGAAGCATGGGCCAGGACACGGAGCGGGAGGTCAGCGGCTTCCCTGTTCCGGGGCGCGGGCCGGGGTGGTGCGGGGACCCAGCGGGAAGGGCAGAGGGGAGCGGAAGTGCAGATCGCGTTGCGGGAAGGGGATATCGATCTTCTTTTCACGGAATTTCCGGACGATGGCGCAATTGATTTCGGAGCGGATTTCCCGGTTGTGCTGGGGGCGATCGATCCAGACACGGAGATTCATGTTCCAGGCAGAGTCCCCGAACGATTCAAAGAGGATTCCCGCTGCGGGACGCCGCAGGACTTTGGGGGTGGCCTCCGCCACTTCCAGGAGCGATGCGATGACAGTATCCAGGTTGGAATCATACGAGACGCCGACGGGAATATCCAGGCGGACCTTCGGGTCGCCGTGCGACCAGTTGATGACGGTACCGGAGATAAACTCGGCGTTCGGCACGATGTAAGAGATATTGTTCACGGTCCGGATGGTGGTGGAGCGCATGTTGATTTCGGTAACATCCCCTTCCGTGTCTCCGACGGTGACGCGGTCCCCCACCCGGATGGGGCGTTCGAAAAGGAGGATGAGGCCGGAGATGAAATTGGAGGTGATGTTCTGCAGCCCGAAGCCGATTCCGACCGAAAGAAACCCGAAGATGACCAGAAGGCCGCTCAAATCGATTCCGATTGCCTGGAAACCGACGATGGTGCCTAAGGTGACGATGGTGTAATGAAGGATTCTGGAAAGGGCGTAACGGGTTCCCTCTTCCATCTTCAGCCGGGTAAAAAAACGGCTTGTCAGGATCTTGTTGACCCATTTTGAAACCACGATGAAAACGGCGATGATGATGACAAAGGTGATCAGCGAGCGGAGGGTCACATGGGTTTGCGCGATCTTCAGGATGCTGAAATCGAGTACGGCGCCGACAGACGATGCGATTTCTAAAAAGGTCATTGGGCACCTCTAAGGCGACGGAATGCTGCTTCCCTTCCCTGTTTCCGTCGGCGGGATATCCGGCTGCCGGTCCGGATCAAAATCATTCGGCCACCCCCTGTGCGGATGAGCGGGAGCATATCCTGCCTTCACGCGATGTGCAAGGATAACAGGGTCTGAAATTTCTCCGCAGTTTACGCAGCGTCCCCCTGAATAATCAATTACCACCAAACCCCGGCATCTACGGCATTCCATTGTCCACTTCCTTTTTTTTAATCAGCCAGCGCTTTGATTGAGCTTCATCATCATGACCACGAGCGCTTACCTTGCCCCCTTCCCGCTTACCTTGCCCCCTTCCAAGGAAGCGTAAGTCTCGCTTGGGTTCCTGGGTTTCTGTGGCTTATCCGCTCTTGGCTCAGGGCTTTGATTTTTCGTATCCCCACCGCAGCCTGCTTTTTCAGCTTCCCCAAGACCTTCTTCATCAATCCCCTTCTTCCGCCTAAATCCTGCAATCGGCAATAAACCGATTGCAGGATTTAGCTTACATTAAAAGGGTGTCATATCGACCGAAGGGAGAGATCTTGTATTTGAGTGTTTTATAAAGATTTTTCGCTTCGCTTCGAAATGCCATTTCACATATGCGTTAATGAAACAATGCCTAGGAGGGATCCTCCCCCTCAGACTCTGCCGGGTTGGAAGGGCCCTCATCCTCCACTTCCGGATTCGATTCTTCTTCTTCAAAAACCAGAATCCAGTTGGCATGCCCCTCCTCCTCTTCGAGGTCAACCACGGCGGACTCCCGCAGTTTTCCCTCAACCCGTGTCCTCCCGTCAAAGTGGACTCTGAGGTGATCGCCACTCACAAGTTCTATCGTGACAAAAGACTTTTCAAGCTTCACCACCATGCCCGTCATTATTTCTCCTGCACCGCTTAAGGGAACAAATCCCAGCAAGAACAAGCCTATCGCAAAAATGATCTTCTTTTTCATTTCCTTCTCCTCCTTCGTTTGCTGTGTCCTCTGCCGTGCCATGTCGGACACAGGCCACACCTGTTTGATGACGGGACGGAGCATACCTTGTTGAAATTAAGGAGGGATTAAAGAAAGATTAAATTACTCTAATCTTTTTGTGGAAGGGTGACGGTGAACCGGCTTCCCTTTCCGACGCGACTCTCGACAACGATGGATCCCTCATGGGCCTTCGCAATCCACCGGCAAATGCTTAAGCCGAGACCGCTTCCTCCGGAAGCGCGGGACTTATCCACCTGGTAGAAGCGATCGAAGATCCGGGGAATCTCCTCTTCCGGAATGCCGCAGCCCGTATCGGCGACAGATATCTTTGCCCGATTGCCTTCCTTCTCTAAAGAAATCGTGACCTCGCCGCCCGCCGGTGTGAAGCTGAGCGCGTTATAGACCAGGTTCAGAAGGAGTTCCTCCAGAAGCATGGCATCTCCCTTCACAATGACAGACGCCAGACCCTGAAGCCCCATCCTGATCTCCTTTTTTTGTGCCGTTGCCTGAAATCGTTTTCCGAAGGCCTCTATCAGCCGCCCCAAATCGACCTCTGTAACATTCAGCGGGATCTCTCCCCGCCCGGCCTTCGATAGAAGGAGCAGCCTTTCCACAATCTTCTCCATCCTCAGGATTTCTTCGAGGTTGCTTTCAAGTACCTCCCGGTATGCCGCTTTAGTGCGCATATGCCGCAGGCTCAATTCCGTCTCTCCCCGGAGGATGGCCAGCGGTATGCGCAGCTCGTGGGACACATTGTCGCTGAAATCCTGGATCTGCTGAAAAGAAGCTTCCAGTCGGGCGATCATCTGATTGAAGGTTTGCGCCAGTTCCCTGATTTCATGACCGGCCTGCATGGCTTCGATACGATGGCTCAAATCTCCGGAGCGAATCCGCCGAGCCGTCCGGACGATCGTATCGAGGGGCTTAAGCGCCCGTCGTGTTAGCCAGCCTCCCCCCATTCCGACGAGCAGTGCGGCGGCCGGTATAAAAAGAAGACTTAAGAACAATGTGTTCTCAAGGCTTCTTTGGATATTGATCATGGAGCTTCCCACCTGAATGAGATAGCGCAGTTGGTTCTGAGCGTAGACCGGCTTCATCAGGATCCGTATGGGAATCCGATTTTTGCCCAGTAATATAGTGGAAAAGGTCGCCTTTTCCTGAAGCGCCCTGTTCCACATCTTCTCGGTGACGGGCAGCCGCTCGTCTGCGATCATTGATGAGGAAAAAACGATAGATCCGGAAGCGTCATACACCTCTATGATCATCCCTTTTAATTCGATGTCGGGGTGGTTCATCAGCATGCGATCCACCGCCGAACGTACCCTGCCTTCAGAAAGGCGGATGCTGGCGATGGATGCGTCGAGAATCCCCGCCGTGGCGCGGAGCGAATAGTCTTTTTGGTCGAGCAGCATCTGTTGCTGTCCGGCATACCGGAGTCCGGCCGAGAGGATCAGAACGGAGCCCGTCAGCAGGCCGTACCAGATGGCCAGTTTCGTCCGAATGGTCACGGCCTACTCCCCCAACAGGTAGCCACACCCCCGGACCGTTTTAATCAATGCCGTGGCTGCCCCTTTATCGATTTTGTTTCGGAGATAGGTCACATAGACATCGATGACATTCGATTCAGTATCGAAGTCGATATTCCAGACATGTTCCGCAATCATGCTCCGGGTGAGTACCCTTCCGCTGTTTCGCATAAAATATTCCAGGAGGGCATACTCCTTGTTTGTCAACTCGATCCTTCGTGTTCCACGCCTGACTTCACGCGTCGCCGGGTTCATCGTCAAATCGGAAACACAGAGAAGCGAAGTCCGTCCCACCTTCCCGCGCCGAAGCAGGGCGCGAACCCTTGCGAGAAATTCTTCGATTGAAAACGGCTTTGTCAGGTAATCGTCTCCCCCCGCATCGAGCATCTTCACCTTCTGCTGAACGGCATCCCTCGCAGTCAGAATCAGTACAGGTGTCTCATTGCCCTGCTTCCGAAGCGCCTGGAGAACCTGCATCCCGCTTTTTTTCGGGAGCATCAGATCAAGGACGATCAGGTCGTAGTCATAGGTTTCGGCCAGGTCGAGCCCCTCTTCCCCATCGAATGCCTGATCGGCGGCATAGCGCTCTTCTTCGAGCGCCTTCCGAATAAAATTGGAGACCTTTTTTTCGTCCTCAATGACTAAAATCCGCATCGTCATTTACCTCTTAAGAGGTCGATATTATCCGCTGCATCCTAAAACATGCAAGCCAAAGTCAACAACAGCCAAAGTCAATAATAGGGTTTTGAGCTGCAATGCGTTTGAGCTGCAATGCGATAGGCATACAACCGGGTCGGTCACACATTAAAAAGATTTAATCTTCTTTTAATGCGCCTTTTATCTTTCGGGGTTAATCTGCCTATGTGTCATACAGGTACAATATGTTCTCCAAGATCCGGGCGCTTAATATTGGAACAATGATAAGCAATAAACGATATGCGGTCGGGATGCTGACCCTCCTCTTTTTTCTGACCGCGTTTGCATCCATGTGGGGATGCAGCAGTCCCTCCCTGGAAGAAAACGCGGTTTTCCTCGAACTGGAACAGACCGCCGAGGAAAACGCAAACCTGTCCAGGGAACTGAATCAGACCATGACGGACAACCGGGTCCTTTCAGCAGAGGCCAGACGTCTGAAAGATCTGCTTGATGCGCTTCAAGAAGAGAACGAAACCCTCAAAACAAGGCTGTCCCTGGAGCCGCCGGATGAATAGCGATAGACTGTGAGGAGTGATGATGCCCATGACGGTGATCCTGAAGTATCTGTCGCGTTGGTCGATTTCCAAAATCTATGCGCTTGCTTTTTTTTCACTGGCGGTCATCGGCGCCGCGGATTTCATCATCGGCCCAGAGATATCGACGACCCTCTTCTATTTTTTGCCCATTGCCATTTCATCTTGGTATGGAGGCCGTTCATTCGGCATTGCCGTGTCGTTTGCGGCGGCGTTTGTTTGGCTAATGACGGACATCGGATCGGGAAGGGAATACGCCCACGCCGCGATCTTCATTTGGAATACCTTGATCCGGCTCGGCATTTTCCTGTTCGTTTCATTACTCTTGTCCGCCTTCCATGATCTTTTAAAGTCCGAGAAGCACGCCGCCGATACCGACCCCCTGACGGGTGCGCTCAATGTGAGGGGATTCAGAGAAAAACTGGTCTGTGAATACGTCCGGAGTACAAGAAGCCATAAGCCCTTTTCACTTGCCTTTATTGATATTGATGATTTTAAAGAGGTCAATGACACCCTTGGGCATGGCGACGGAGACATCCTGCTATGCACGGTGACCGATGTGATGAAATATCATCTGCGGCGGACCGATGTGCTTGCCCGCCTGGGCGGCGACGAATTCGCTATCCTTTTTTCAGAGACCGATGAAGCGCTGGTCAAAGCGGCATTTTCGCATGTCCACCAATGTCTCATGAGGACGGTCGCCGAGCATCACTGGCCGGTCACCTTCAGCGTCGGTGTGATTTCATATCAGACCCTGCCTGAAAATCCGTCACATGCCTTAAGGCTTGCCGATGAACTCATGTACATCGTCAAGAAGAGTACAAAAAATGACGTTATTTACAAGGTCTGGTCAGGCACATCGCTTGAGCCGAGATTAAACGGGATCGCGGCTTAAAGAGCGACGCCGACACAACAAAACAAGAGGAGGAGTCAAGATGCCGAAGAAACTGTTATTTGGTGAGGAAGCCCGAAGTGCGATGCTCAGCGGGGCCACCCGACTCACAAATGCGGTCAGGCCACCCTGGGCCCGCAGGGCCGCAGCTTGTCAGGGAAGTGGCGGGCAAGACAAGCAAGGTCGCCGGAGACGGCACCACGACCGCAACCGTACTGGCCTGACGGGTGGTAGACCGCTGACTTGAGTCAGGCAGAGCCTTGGCATGATGAAGAGATGAAGAGATGAAGAGATGAAGACAGGCAAACATAAAAAAGGGAGCGTGACCGAAGTCCTCGGGCCGGTCGAAAACCTGGAAAGCTATGTCAAGGCGGATTGGTGGCGCCACCTTTTCAACGCAAATTATTTGAGGACGGATGCGGATGTCGTCGAGGATCAAGACATCACAAAAGACGAAATCGATGTCTTTCTCGAATCGCTTTCCAATCCCCCCAAAGACAGCGCGATACTCGATCTGTGCTGCGGCCAGGGACGGCATAGTTTTGAATTGGCTGAACGCGGATATAGCCATGTCTCCGGACTGGACCGCTCGCATTATCTGATCAGCCGGGCCAGAGCGCTGAACAGGCGGAACGGCCATTATGTCGCCTTTAAAGAAGGCGATGCACGGAAACTCCCTTATGCGGCGGACCGCTTTGATATTGTTTTCATTGTCGGCAACAGCTTCGGTTATTTTGAATCTTTGAAGGACGATGTCCTTGTCCTGAGGGAAGTCCTGCGCGTCTTGAAGCCTTATGGCAAACTGCTGCTTGATGTCACGGAAGGCGAGACCATGCGCAAGCATTTTCAAGCCCGAAGCTGGGAATGGATCGACAAGAACTATTTTGTCTGCCGGGAACGTTCGCTTTCTGAAGATCAAAACCGCCTGATCTCCCGAGAGGTGATTACGCATGTCAAAAAAGGGGTGATCGCAGACCAGTTTTATGCCGAGCGTCTCTACGCGGAAGAAACGCTCAATGTCTTATTAAAAGAGGCCGGTTTTGAAAAGGTGAGGCCTCATGCACGCATCCGGACGGAATCGAAGCGGAATCAGGATTTGGGCATGATGGAGGAGCGCATCCTGCTTTCCGCGATTGCCGTAAAGGAATGGTCGGTCGTTACAAAGAGTCCGGAAAAAGACAAGACTGTCGTTGTCTTGATGGGCGATCCCGGAAAGCAGGATGCGGTCAAACCGGACTTTAACTTTGATTCAGACGATTTTCATACCATCGACCTGCTGAAGGAAGGCCTGTCTCAACTAAAAGGCTACCGTTTTGTTTATCTCAATCGTCACGACACACTGATACAGGATCTTCAGAAGTTAAAGGGAAAATGCGGCTATATCTTCAACTTATGCGACGAAGGCTTTAACAACGAGGCGTCAAAAGAGCTGCATGTGACCGCCCTTTTGGAAATGCTGGACCTGCCCTATACCGGAGGGACGCCGCAGTGTCTCGCCTATTGTTACGACAAGTCATTGGTGAGAGGCATTGCGAAAGAAATGGGCATTCCGGTTCCGAGGGCCTTTATGGTCCAGCCGGAGGATATCGGCTTTATTGAATTACCCCTGTCCTTTCCGGTCATTGTGAAACCCAATTTCGGCGATTCCAGTTTCGGCATCACCCAAAAGAATGTCTGTTTTGATCTTCCCGCCCTGGAAGAGGCGATTCTTCTGGTCAGGGATAGGCTGGGCTATAACAAACCCATTCTTGTGGAAGAGTACTTGACCGGAAAGGATATCAGCGTCGGGATGATCGGAAATTCTCCGGAAGCCTACATGCTTCTGCCCATTATTCAAGAAGACTATTCCAATCTCCCCCCGGATCTGCCCAGAATCTGCGGTTATGAAGCGAAATGGGATCCGCAGTCGCCTTATTGGCAGATCAAATCCGTTCCGGCCGATCTTTCCGAAGATGCGGAGCGGTTTTTAGGTGCAAGCTGCATTAAACTTTTTGAACGTCTTGAATGCCGCGACTACGCAAGGTTCGACTGGCGGCTGGATGGCAATGGAACGCCGCGTTTATTGGAAGTCAACCCCAATCCGGGCTGGTGTTGGGACGGACATCTGGCAAAGATGGCAAAGCTTCAGGACCTGTCGTACAAGGATATGCTGGAGCGGATATTGGCTGCCTGTGAAGACAGGATCACAAGATCCGACGCCATGCAAAAGATCCCGGCGCGATCATGAAGGGAGTACTTCAAATGGAGTACTTCAAGTGGATGCGGCGCAAGGTCTGGGAAAAATAACATCTTGCTATTGAAGAATACCCCCGAATGATTATATAGAGGGTAAAGAGAGCAGCACCAAAAAGCCTGGCTTCAGACGGCGAAGCCAGGTGAATCAACATCAACAACGAAAGGAGGAAAATAAAATGACCTTCAGAATAATGGCGCCATTGAGATCGGATAAAAAAGCGCTTCCCATCCGTTCTTACGGGTTTGAGGAGGCGATGTTTCCCTCGCTCTACCGTGACATGGGGAGATTATTGAACGAGATGACACGTGACTTCGGGATGCAGGCCTTGTTCGGCGAAGATGCGGAACGGGGTTCATTTTCTCCCGGCGTGAATCTGGTGGAAGAAGACCATGACTACAAGGTCTCCGTCGAGCTTCCCGGGATGAGTGAAAAAGACATTGACCTTTCCTTGAAAGAGGGTGTGCTGAGCATCCGGGGAGAAAAGAAGAGCGAAGTAAAAAAAGAGGAAGAGAATATCTACCGGATGGAATGTGCGTATGGGGCCTTCCAGCGGAATATCCCTCTGCCCAGTGAGGTTGAGGAAGAAAAAATCGAAGCGACCTTTGACAAGGGGGTTTTAAAAATCATCCTTCCAAAGTCAAAAGAGAAGGAAAAAGAAGTCCGGCGGATCACGGTCAAAGCCGCATAACACATGCAGATGCCGTTGGCTCGTAAGGTTTCTCATACCGCTTCAAGAGATGAATAAGGCGGCGGTCAGCCGCCTTATTCATTTAAGTTAGAGGAATATAGAAATGCAATGCGGTATAATGCTCAGATTGGTCGGGCCTTAAAACACGTGCGCTTTATCTCATGAACACATTTCCGGTCGATTCGGGTGTTTTTTTCGCTTGCCTCCTGGATGGCAAAGGCCATGCGCGCAGCCTGCCATTGGAGGAGATACAAAACTGGATGCCATCAGATGGCGTACTCTGGCTTCACCTGGACTACTCTCATCCCGAAGTAAAAAAATGGATTCTTGAAGACAGCGCCTTGGACCCCTTGGTTGCTGAGGCCCTCGTGACAGAAGAGACACGCCCCCGAATCACGGCCATGAACGATGGCTTGTTGATCGCACTCCGTGGCGTGAATTTAAATCCGGGCGCAGAGCCCAATGATATGGTGGCAGTCCGTTTATGGATTGATCACCAGCGCATGATCAGCACGCGTCGGCGCGACTTGTTTTCCGCGCGGGATGTCATGAGCCAATTGCAAAAGGGGCAAGGGCCAAGGAATTCAGAGGAATTTCTGGTGGACCTCATTGAGCGTATCGTTGAGCGCATGGGCGACACGGTGGAGGAAATTGAAGACAGTGTGGATGCGCTGGAAGAGCAAATCTTATCGGCTGAAGATGGGTCTTTGCGCGCGAACCTTTCGGCTTTGAGGCGCCAAACCATTGAACTCAGGCGCTATTTCTCGCCGCAACGAGACGCTTTAGCGCGTCTTCTTGTTGAAAAAGCCTCCTGGCTCGGAGAGCAAAGCCGCTTGCAGCTGCGGGAAATCAGCGACCGATTGATCCGTCATGTGGAAGATTTGAATGCGATCCGAGAGAGACAGGCCCTCGCGCAAGAAGAGCTACTAAGCCGCGTTTCCGAGCAACTGAACAGCCGCATGTATGTGCTTTCCATGATTGCCGCCATCTTTCTCCCGCTGGGTTTCTTGACGGGGCTTTTGGGCATCAATGTCGGCGGCATTCCTGGCGCAAATCACCCTTGGGCTTTTTCTATTTTCGTGTTTATTTTGCTGGGCATTATCTTTTTTGTGCTGATGCTTTTTCGTTGGAAAAAATGGTTTTAACCGGGGGTATGATGAAACGCCCCTCTTTTTCGGATAACCCGTTTCTAAAAAAAACAAAGCGAAGCGTTTATTAGTATTCGATCAGCAGGTTATTTCTATCTAGTATGGTGAAGCCCTTACCCCACACTCTCCTTTGTATACCTTCCGGGTCTCTCTTTATTCTACAGACGAACACAGTAACAGGAGCATAAATTCTCTGTTTGAAGTCTTTTTTAACAAAAAAAGCTTGATCGCATTGTGGCTAAAAACCTTGTCTTGCCTTAATAAAACGCACATCAATTAAGAGGAGACCTATGAAAACTGAAATCCAAAATCAGCTCAACTGGCTCAATGGCCCGATTTTTCGCATCGGTGAAACCGCGGTGACTTTAGGGAGTATAGGGGCTGCGTTCCTGATCATAATGCTGACCATTGTGGCCTCTAAAATTGTGCAACACATCATATTCAAGCAGCTTTCAAAAAAAGAAAAACTCTCGAAATCCGTGATTTACGCCATGAATCGCATTATTCACTATTTTTTTATCGTTTTGGGCGTTCTGATCGCTTCTGAATCGATGGGCATAAAACTCAGCAGTTTGGCCATCATTTTTGGATTCTTAAGTGTCGGCATCGGCTTTGGATTGCAAAATATCACCTCAAACTTTATATCAGGCGTCATCTTATTGATCGAGCGCCCGATTGGCGTCGGGGATTTTGTTACAGTCAGTGATCATACTGCGGAAGTACTGAGCATTAATATGCGCTCAACAACAGTCAGAACATTGGATTACCTCACTATTATTGTCCCCAATTCAAAATTTATTGAAGAGGAAGTCATTAATTGGACAGTCGATGATCCACGCATCCGAATCCATTGTCCCGTCGGCGTTGCTTATGGTTCGGACGAAAAAAAGGTCCGGGATGTTCTGATCGAAGTCGCGCACGGGAAGAAAATGCTATTAAAACAGCCCAAACCGGAAGTCCGGTTTTTGGAATTTGGGGATTCTTCGCTCAATTTTGATCTCCTGGTCTGGACGGGAAACCCTGAAAATCAAAAAATGTTGCGTAGCGATATTAATTTTGCCATTGCCGAAGCGTTTAGAGAAAACGACATCACGATCCCTTTTCCGCAACGGGACGTGCATTTATATCCAAGCCCTGCGCTTGAAAAACTTATCGGACAAAAAGGAGGAAATGACATTGCTCGCACTTAGTTGGCTCGGGATTTTCATCTGCATCACGCAATCGGCTATTTTTTCAGGGCTTAATTTGGGTTTTTTTGGCCTCTCACGACTGGGCTTGGAAGTGCAGGCTGAAATAGGAGATCCCGGGGCCTCAAGGATTCTCAAGCTCAGAGAAGATGCACACCTGCTTTTGGCAACGCTCTTGTGGGGAAATGTGAGTAGCAACGTCTTATTGGCCTTGCTGAGCGAATCGATTCTCGCCGGAGTCGGGGCCTTTCTCTTTTCAACGGTGGGCATCACTTTTTTTGGTGAAGTGATTCCGCAGGCCTATTTCGCGCGGCATGCGCTAAAAACGAGCAACATTCTCGTGCCGGTGATTCGATTTTATCAGTTTCTGCTCTACCCGATCGCCAAGCCGACGGGTCTGCTACTCGATTTCTGGTTAGGCAAAGAAGAAGTCCGATACTTTAAAGAAAGCGAAATCAAGGTCTTGCTGGAGCAGCATGCGCATGCCGATGTCACCGACCTTGAGCGGCTTGAAAGCACCGGTGCGGTAAACTTTTTAAAGATGGATGATGTCGAAATCGTCGACGAAGGAGAGGTGCTCAATCCCGCGAGCATCATTGCGCTGCCGCAAAATGAAAAAGGACTCCCGCTGTTTCCGCACATTGACCGGGAGCAGGACGACGCTTTTTTGCAGCAGGTTCACCTTTCAAAAGAAAAATGGGTTGTGATCACGAATGAGTCGGGCGACCCTTTGCTTGTTTTGGATGCAGATCAGTTTCTACGTGATGCGATGTACGCCAAAGAAGTCAAAAGCACTTACCTCTATTGCCATCGTCCCATTGTGGTGACCGAACCGGATACAAAATTGGGTGAAGTGCTTCTCAAATTCAAAGTACGCCCGGAGCACGTCGAAGATGACGTGGTGGATAACGACATTATTTTGTATTGGAATGACGAAAAAAGAATTGTAACGGGCGCCGACATCTTGGGCAGGTTACTCAGAGGCATCGTAAAACGTAAAAAGACGCCTTTGAGTTAAGTATTTCGACGGGGTATCTGCGGCCGATAATTTTTGTTTGATCGAAAATCAGGTGCTCGGAGCGACCTCACCTTTGACTTCAAGCGGCGGCAGCAAGGGCTCATTCAACTCGTGGAGATCGGCAAAGGCATCCAATTGCTGGGCCACATCTCCCGGTTTTGAAAAACAGGCAATGTGGAAGAGGGCTTCGCCTTCATTGACCAGCGGTAAATTCGTTTTCCCAATCACGACGCCGGCCTTCTTCGAAAAGACGCCTATTTCTTGTTCCCCAAAAGGGTTGCTGATGGTGCCAAGGCGATCGCCGGGTTTGACTTGTCCTCCTAAAGGCACCTTGACCCGCAGGACCCCGCTCTCTGGCGCCCTGACCCAATAACTGGTATTGGCCACAAAGGGTGAGACCGATCCTTTTTGTTTTTTTATTTCCTTCGCGGGAGGAAGCATCTCAAGCGCCCGCATGACTTGAATGATGCCACGAATGCCCGCACGGATTGAAAGCTCGTCGAAACGTAGCGCTTCTCCGGCTTCGTAAAGCAGCATGGGCACACCACATTCGCTCGCATAGGCCCGGAGTGAACCATCTCGCAACTCGGAATCGAGTAACACGGGTACTCCGAAGGCATCGGCCAATCGTCTCGTTTCGGGGTCCTTTAAATTCGCCCGGATTTGAGGCAGGTTTTCTCGGTGGATAGCGCCCGTATGCAGATCAATGCCGTGGGTGGCATTTTTGACGATGTGATCCACAAAAAATTTCGCCATACGTCCGGTGAGGGAGCCTTCCGAAGAGCCTGGAAAACTACGATTGAGATCTCTTCGGTCGGGTAAATAACGGCTTTGATGAATGAATCCATGTATATTAACCACAGGTACGGCAATGAGTACACCCCGCAAGCCCTTGACAAGTTGCATTTTCAAAAGACGCCGAACGATCTCGACCCCGTTGATTTCGTCGCCATGAATGGCCGCACTTACAAAAAGTTTGGGGCCCGGTTTCCGACCCCGAATGACATGCACGGGCAGTCTGATATCCGCCTGGGTGTAGAGCTTCGTCAGGGTGAGGTCGAGCACCGTACGACGACCCACTGGGATGTCGTGACCATTAATGGTTATCGGACTTGACGCTGTTTTTTTAGCCACGTCCCCTCGTTTTTGTTTTGAAGGGTTTTGCATTTTTTTCAATGAAGGACACAATCATGCCTGCGACATCTTTGTCGGTTGCGGCTTCGATGCCGCTAAGGCCGGGAGAAGAATTGACTTCCATCACGACCGGTCCGTGATTTGATCTTAAAAGATCGACCCCGGAGACGTTGAGCCCCATAATGCCTGCGGCGCGGACGGCCGTGCTGCGCTCCTCCGGTGTTAGTTTAATCAATTCTGCGGAGCCGCCACGATGCAGGTTGGAACGAAAGTCGCCTTCCGCCCCCTGCCGTTTCATGGCGGCGACAACCTTGTCGCCAATGACGAAGCAACGGATGTCGGCTCCCCCGGCTTCTTTGATGAATTCCTGTACGAGGATGTTTGTTTTGAGACCGAGAAAGGCTTCAATGACGCTCTTCGCAGCGTTCTCCGTTTCCGCCAGTACGACCCCGATCCCCTGCGTCCCCTCCAGCAGCTTGATCACGAGGGGTGCGCCTCCGACCATTGAAATGAGGCCTTCTACATCATCCGGTCGGCGGGCGAAGCCGGTGACGGGCAGCCCGATGCCTTTTCTGGCAAGCAATTGCAGTGAACGCAGTTTGTCCCGACTCCGGGAGATTGCCACCGACTCATTGACACTGTAGACACCCATCATCTCAAATTGACGGACAACGGATGTCCCATAAAAGGTGATTGACGCGCCGATCCGAGGAATGACGGCATCAAAACCTTCCAATTTTTCCCCTTTAAAATAAATCCCCGGATTGTGGGAAGTGATATTCATGTAACAGCGGGTGACGTCAATGACTTGTGCTTCATGACCGGCTGCTTTGATGGCTTCTACAAGTCGGGAGGTCGAATACAGTTTTGCATCCCGCGATAAAACTCCAATTTTCATAGACTGTCCTTATTGGGCTGTGGGTTATATTCTGGGTCCGGGACGACTCAGATAGGAGCGACCCGGATCCACGGTGTATCGATAAGCGATGGCAGTGCGTCCCAAAAGCATACGAAATCCCATCGTTTCTCGATTCGTCAGGGTCATTTCTACCTGCCACTCGACTTGAGCGATCCGTACCGGGGTGGCAATGACAATGCGCTGTTCCTCGTGTCCACCCGAATCTTTGATTTGGCGCGTGTCAACGATTTTGGATTCGCAGCTGACGGAAGAAGTACTGTCTTTTTGCATTGGATGGATGCTGAAGCGCACATAGGCTTCACCTTCTTTTTCGAATTCTTCTACAAAATAGGCGTGAAGGGCAGAAGTGCGTGCCCCCGTATCCACCTTGGCTTTAATGTCATTGATTTTTAAATCAGGAAGAGAAAGCCATTCTCGCCATCCTATTGTTGGCAGAGGCTGAAGCGCATCGTTATGTTCAGGCATCAAGTATCCAAAGGAAGCGACTTTTTATTAGCACGAAGAAAATTGTATTGGCACGAAGAAAATTGCGGGACTCCTGTTTTGGCCCGAGGTCTATTTGGAGGATAGTCCGTCACCCGGAGCAGTATATCAGAAGACAGAAAGTCTAAGAAAGGCTTGAATTTTTCCGGGTGAAACGAAGAGTCTGGATAGACCACAGCCAGGATGTAGGCAATTTTTAGCCCCCTGGATGCGGGATATCCAGACGATATGACAGAAACGTCCTTTAAATATCCCCACAATTCCAGTACACTCCACAAAAACCTGAGGTTTACCTCAGACTACAACCCTTAGTCTTACATTCGGAGGCTGCAATGTGTATTAAAACACTGACCTTGTACTCAATATTGACATTTGCCCTATTGCCCTCAACCTTACGTGCCGAAGATCTTCTCTCAGAAAGTCAACTTAAAACGCTGTATGAAGACACAACCGTCTCAGGGCATCTCCTCTCAGAAAAGTCGGATATAAAATTCCTTCGGGAATACCAAAGCTCAGGTGAGGTAAGAGAACTCAAACCCAATGCCGGGAAGTTGGGCCACTGGCGCATTAACGAACTCGGACAACATTGCCTGAAGTGGGGAGAAACGGCAAAAGAACAATGCGCTTATGTCCAAAAAGACGAAAAAGGAATCCGGAAGTTTCAGTGGAGCGTGGGCAAAAAAAAGAAATTTCTTATCGAATATAATGGTTTTCGTGATCAGGACGGAAAAGATATCTTAGAAACCCTTCGCTAAGTCAATGTTTTTCCGGAGACATCATTTTGTGGATAATGCGTCTTCCCACGAGGGTGAGTGCCAGCGAAAGCGCGAGCGAAGCGGGCACAAAAATCCCTGAGGCCATCGTCGCACTTTCGATCCATCCCATTTTCTCAAGTGCTTTAAACAAGTAGCTTCCCAAGCCCGATAAGTAGTAGGCAATCACAATGACCGAGAGCGATTCCACCGTGTGTTGCAGGATGGCTTGGCTCTTGGTGGTTTTATCCATACTGACAAGTAGCTTAAAGTTCTGGTCTTCCAGAATGAGGTTTTGCTCCTGCAACATGAGGTTCACTCGTGCGCGAATTACGGAAATGATGCTCTGAAAATCGGCGATTAAGACATTGATGCGTTTTAAGAGCTGCTGATAGCCGTCGGCGACACCGGAAACACTGCCCAGCATGTAGTCGTAGAGCGGAAGAAATGGGGGGAAGGGCTGTTCTTGTTGTGCTCGGACTGTGGCTTGCACGATGGCATAATAGGGCAAGGAAGAGGAAAGCCGAAGCCGCATTTGTTCTCCAAATTGCCCGACGGCCATAAAATCACTGGTCAATGCCTTGAGCCACTGCTTTGCCGTTTCGGCATCGACTTTTGCAATGTCTGTCGAAAGAACCTGGCTGTGTTGGAGCAGAATCTGCTCTAGTTGATGAATCTGATCAATGGCCTTGGAAAAATCTGGAAACGGACGCATGAGCAAGTGATAATAGGTCTCGGTTGTGACAATGCCGTCAATTACCTGGATCAAGTGCCGGCTCAAGGCCTCGGGGTCAGCGGAAAAAACCAAGTAGCGTTCTGCATGGTGTACATCAGCGGTAAAGCTCGTGAGCACCGTAATCTCTTTTCCGAAAACCTGGCTGCCATAGATATGTTGCTCAGGCATGAGGTCCTGAATTTGTTCAGTGGTCAGTTCAGCATCTGGCAAGACAAGTATATCCAGGGCGTTGACCTTCACCCCTAAAGTCTCGGGGAGATAGTCATAGTCGGGAAAAGTAATGGGCCCGTATTCGATGGGCAACAATTTGTCGTCCGGAATATGCCAAATTTGGTGGCTATAATATTCCGTATGCGCTTCCCAAATGACATACAGCTGGTCGCCGTTTTCTGCGGTTTTCACACCGAAACCAAACTTCTCCGAAAAAGTCCGGTAGTGCTCTGGGACTCCAAGCCGATCTAAAAGGGACTTAAATTCGCCTTGACTCTTGAGCCGGTCCGAAGGGGGATCGGTCATAAAATAAGAAAAATACTGGACATGGGCTGGAAAATCGAAGCGTTCTTCAAATATTTTTTTCGGACGTTCATGGAGATGTTTGCTCGGATCGTACTCATGTTCAACTAAATTCATGGTCTTCCTTATTAAGAGATGGTCTGTATCTAAGGCTTATATCGTCAAGCATATAGTCCCATACAGACTTTAAAGTCAATAAGATAATGCGTCCTTGAATGGGTGCCTGAATCTGACGCCCCGTCGGAAAAAGAATGGTATTGAAGCGGGGTCAATGGAGTACAAGTCCCGAAAAATAACAATGTAGTCAAGCACAACCCGTAATATGCTATAAAGGCATCTGGATGCGGTGAGAAGCGCTCATAAACCATCGAGATTCAAAATGAATGAGATCAACGCAGGACTGCAAAGCCTCACCCCGAAGTTGTTTGCCTATCTTCCCCGCGTCGCGGTCGCACTCATTGTATTGGTTTTCGGTTGGCTGATCGCCCGGCTGATTCGCACGCTGCTCGTACGTGTCATTGCGCGACTCGACCAACTGTGGCAGCGGCTCATGTCCAAAAGCGGACTGGAACAACTCCAATCCCGCCGGCCTCCATTTTTTATTTTGGGTGAATTGTTTTTCTGGCTTGTGATTCTTGTGTCCATCACTCTGGCGACCGAGATTTTGGGCCTCGATGTCTTCGGCCTCTGGATCAGAGAAATGGTGAACTTCCTGCCGCTTGCAGCCGCCGGCGTCCTGATTGTATTGGCCGGTTTTGTCGTGGGTTTTCTCGTGCGAGACCTCGTGCGATCTGCGGCGGCCTCAGCAGGTTTAGCCCACGGAAACCTGCTCGGTCGGGTTGCACAGGTTGCGATTTTGTTTACCACGGTCGTGATCGGCATTGATCAAATCGGGATTGATATCAAATTTCTGTCGCTGGTCACCGGCATTGTCCTGGCTGCTTTTTTGGGCAGCATCGCGCTGGCCTTTGGCTTGGGTGCGCGCACCCATGTCGCCAACATTATTGCCGCAAATCAGTTGCGACAACTCTATCGCGTCGGAGACAAAGTCAAAATCGGCGAGATCGAGGGGCGGATTACTGAAATTGGCGTCTCGCGCGTGATCATCGAATCGGCCTCCGATATCGTGGATGTACCAGCAAAACTGTTCGACGAGCGCATCACGATGTTAAGGGACAAAGGCCTATAAAGTGAAAACCGCGAATCCGCTGACCTTGGAATTTCTCACGTGCTACCCCAGCGAAGCGGCCCGGAGTTTGGAGCTGGTTTCGGCGGCCGATGTCGCTGCTTTATTTACTGAACTGCCGGTAAAAGACGTCGTTCCCGTGCTGACTGCGATGCTTCCCGAGGCCGCAAGCACGACCCTTGCCTTGCTGGAAAGCCCCCTCTCAGCCAAACTGTTGACGGAAGTGCCTATCGAACAGGCCGCGCGCATCTACGCTTTGCTTGCGCCTGAAAAACAGACTCGCTTGGATGAGGCCCTGTCGACAAAAAGACGTCGGCGCTTGAGATCCCTGCTCGACTACGAAAGCTTGCGCGCGGGCGATTTGATGTATCCCGAAGTCAACATGTTGCCCCTGGGACTAAGTGTGTCCGATGCGCTTCGGCGCGTGAAGCGTTTTGTTTATCCGGTCCGCAATGAAATTTATATTGTGGACGATGCCCATTGTCTGAAGGGTTTTATTTTGGCTGGTTCCTTACTTAGCGCCAATTCAAAGGCCACGCTCAAAGAGATGATGTCCCGTCAAACGCACGCCATTTCCGTCACTACCGGCGCGGATCAGCTGCTGTCCCTGCCCGCTTGGGAGATGCATCGCGATTTGCCCGTCGTCGGAAAAGACAACGTTTTACTCGGCGTGTTGGAGCTCACGCGCTTAAAAGCCAGTACTGGCGAAAATCCCGTGGCGCGACAAGACGGCTTGGTCGGGCTACTTTCGCTTACGGGCCTCTATTGGTTGACGCTGGCGAAACTGCTGGAAGGACTGCTCAGTAACGAACGCACTCAAAAAGAAGAAGTACGGTGATGGGCCAATCCACGCACGCTGTGCAGAGTTTGAATCAGGCTTACATTCGCCTGCATCCCGAAAAAGCACAACAGGCCATCAATACCCTCCCGATCACCGAAATTGTCGCGCTCATCACACAGCAACCTCCAGCGGAAATGCTGGCCTTGTGGGCTGGGCTCACGCTGGAGGTTGCCACAGAAGTCTTCGAACAACTCCCGGAGCCGGCCACGCGCGTTATCTTGCAACGTGGCGATGCGGTGCTGACGGCACGTGTCCTCGTCCGTCTTTCTGAGGCGCATCGCGAAGCGGCGCTGGCCTCCGTGGATGGTCTCCGACGGCGCGAATTAACCTCCCTCGTGCAGTACCGGGAGGACAGTGCGGGCGGACTGATGGACACCAACTTTCTGCCTTTACAAGAATCCATGACCGCGCGAGAAGCGATGCACCAGATTAGAAAATACCGCCCTCGGTTTACGCGGCAGCTTTATATCATCGACGAGGCGGGGGTCTTGCAGCACATGGTCGAGCTGAACCAGCTCGCTATGGCCGACGGCGCTGAAGCCATTCAGTCCTTGTCCCAACCCCTGCGGACGCGGGTCACGGCAACCGCCACACGAGAAGAAGTCAGTGAGCTTTTAAAGCAGCACCACGTGACCGATCTGCCTGTTGTGGATCTTTCAAACCGGCTCATTGGCATCATCCGCTACGATGCCTTAATGGACACGGTGAGGGAAGAAAGCAGCGCCGACATGCTGACCATGGTCGGGGCCAGCCGAGACGAGCATGCGCTTTCTGGCGTGCGCTTTGTCGTCAAAAAGCGCCTACCTTGGCTTTCAATCAATCTGATTACGGCGTTTCTTGCTGCGGCAGTGGTGGGTTGGTTTGAAGCCCTCATCGCCCAATTTACGGCTTTAGCCGTATTGCTTCCCGTCGTGGCGGGACAATCCGGCAATACGGGCGCACAGGCCCTGGCCGTGACCATGCGCGGATTGGCCCTGCGTGAAATCGGGAGCAGTCAGTGGCTTCGTGTGGTCCGAAAAGAGGTCGGCGCCGCCGCGATCAATGGGCTTGCCATCGCGCTCATGACCGCTGCAGGGGTTTATGTGTGGAGCCGCTCGGTGGGGCTCATGTTGGTCATTGGCGTCTCAATGGTGATTGCCATGTTGGCCGCCGCACTGTCTGGCGTCATCATCCCCATCGTGCTCTCGTCCTTGGGGCAAGACCCGGCGCAATCGTCTTCGATCATCCTAACGACGGTCACCGATGTTGTCGGCTTTTTCGCCTTCCTCAGCATCGCAACCGCACTCTCTGGCATGTTGTAAGCGGACAGCGGATAGAAACCGCCCTGACGCAATTGACGAAGGTTTGTTGGTCGTGACTTGAAACGGTAAGACATTGCTTGCAGAACTAAAACGACGCGTACGTCATCTTAAGGCGGAAAGCTTTGCGCTTTACCTTGCTGCGCGTAACCCCAGGACACCTTGGTATGCGAAGCTCTTCGTGGGTATGCGAAGCTCTTCGTGGCTGCCATCGTCGCGTATGCCTTTAGCCCCATTGATTTAATCCCGGACTTTGTGCCGGTTCTGGCGGCGCTTTGCATCGTGTGGGCCTACGAGGCATTTACGGCGCAGTCCTAAACACGCCCAAGTCTTCGCTCAACACGGATTTTAGCCCGATTCTGACTTTTCCGTCCGTGACGCAGCGGGAGAAGCGTGTGACGCAGGATCCACAACACGCACGGGAAAAGGCTCGGTGACACTGCCCGCATAGAGCGTGCGGTGCGGAAAAGGAATTTCGATGCCTTCGGCGTCGAAGACTTTTTTAATCTCGCTTTGCATGGAATTTTTCACTACCAGGAAATTCGCACGTGCCACCCACACTGAAAACTGAATATTCACGGCCGAATCACCAAAACCCTGGAGAATATAAAGCGGAACGGGTTCTTCCAGGCATAGGGGATTGCGATCCGCGATTTTAAACAAGATGTCTTGTACGCGGTCGAGGTCTTCTTTGTAGGCCACACCCAAGACGAGATCGATGCGGCGGATGGGAAACTGGGTGATATTGGTGATTTCAGACTTCACGAGCGTTTCGTTGGGGATGCGCACAAACAGGTTGTCGAATTTTCTTAACTTGACGGATAAAAGATCGATCGAAAGCACCTCTCCCGTGGTGGCGCCCACCGTAATCACATCGCCCACACTGAAAGGGCGCTCCACAATCAAAAACAAACCACTAATCAAGTTGGACACTGAGGTTTGCGCCGCAAAACCCACCGCGACCGTCAGCACACCCGCCGCCCCCAAGAGCACACTCAATTGAAATCCCAGCTCGTTGAGACCGGAGATGATCGCCAAGACCACAATGGCATAATAGGAAAAACGCTTGATCAACATGTCTTGCTGCGGCGTGACATGTTTCAGGCACAAACGCCCCACTGCGGCACTCATAGGTTTGGCCAAAATAAGTCCGAGCACAAAAATGACCACTGCGCGGATAATGAGTACGGCCTGCTCAGATTGTAGAAATTCCATCAGTATTTTCATCTCAAGGCGCTCCAGTCACCCCTTAAGCAAAGAAGCTATGCAAGGCGCGCTTCAAGAGGTTGTTGTCTGGCGCAATGCGAGGCCCCGACAGTAACACGGCGTCTTTCGCAACTGCGGGGGCGGTCTTTTCAAAGTGGGCTTGCACGGCTTCTCCGTCTGCTTCTCGCTCCAGAATCATGCCTTCCGTCCAGAGATAACCATCCGGCGTTGCAAAGAGCGAGAGGTGTTGCGCGCTCACATTCAAACGTTCAACAAACAAGGGGTCTTCTGCGGCGTTTCGAATCACGACGGAAGCCACCGCACGATGCGGACGAAAAGGCACGTCGTTCACATTCAAACGTGCACTGGTCCGGCTGGCGTAACACAAGTCCCCTTCGCGCGTCGAGGGGCCAAACCAGGTATCCGAAGGCCGATGAATGGGAAGCTCCTGTAGGAATTTGGCCGGTTTTCCGGCTTCAATGCGAATCCACACGGGAAGACTCACAAACAAGGTAACCTCTTCCCCGGCCGGCACATACAGGGGGGCTTCGGGCCGGATCACGACGGCCCGATCAGGCAATTGTGGTGAAATCAAAAGATCCTTCGTGGTTTCCCGGAAGCAGAAGCGCGAGAAGACCAAGTCGGAATTTGTTGGCGACGGCGCGTCAACAGAGATATCCAGTGTGCGATCCAAGACATCTCGCAAGGATTCGGAAGCGACATGCCATTCCTGACGCACATGCCGGACGTGCAAATCCATCGGACCAATGCACCAACGTCCCCGATGATCTCGTGGGACGGAAAACCTGCCCCACCAAGGTTTGACAGCAAGCCGTTGTGGGCCCACGATCTCGTCTTTCAAATCATTCAATTCTGATTCTCCCCATCTTAAGGGATTAGACCCTATCCACAAAAAAGTAAAAAAAAAGAATAGCAGAAAGCAAGATCCAGTGCTCAAAAAAAGAGTCAATCGTCCTTCGTCGACGCCCTTTCCTCAAACAAAACAAAGCCGCCAATCCGGACGCAGCGCAGACAGCATTCGTGAAATTTGAGCCGATGCCCATGGCAGGAACCGCAGCCGGTCATCATCTTTTCGGGATTCGGGGCATCGTCAATCGCTTTGTCTTCCCATATATGTAATGCCTGCTTTCCCTTTGACCACAAAATTCCTGTTCTTCAGATACAATACTTTGCCCGCAGGACAGATGGGTCGTCCCAGCTTGTGAGCTGGGCATCTTCGCGCTTTCATTGTCGGTGATGTTGCTTTTGATGAGCTTGCCGCTTTTTCCAGTTCTATCTTCGTTCTCTAATAGAAATTGTTTGATCTTTTCTGATTTTTTCCGGAGTTTTCTCAACTGCTTTTCTCTTTTTTCTTCTTCCGATTTTTCTGGTGTCGCGATCTGATCTTCTGCCCGGTGTCGCTTCAGGATATGACCGATGACTTTCTCTGGTTTTTCTTTTTTCTTTGCAAGGTCGGACTTTGTGCCACTCCATTCTTTTGAGGCGTTTGGCGGATTCGATGTGATTTTAATCGGATCTAGATTGAATCCTAAAAATGTGCAGGAGCGAGATTTCTCATTTTGTTATCTCATGGAAATGGCCCAGCTTGGAAAGCAATTAAGAGTTGGCGGATATCGCAGCTGCCCGGTCACTGGGCCAAGCCGATATTGACAGCTCAGCGTCCCATCTCTACAATCCGCCCATGTTTACAACCGTGCAATGGAAAGAGGGTGGTGTTCGCCTGCTAGATCAACGACTTCTCCCCGGAGAAGTCGTTGATCTAGACTGCAAGTCGGTCGAGCAAGTTGCTCAGGCCATTGAGTCACTCGCAGTTCGTGGTGCCCCTGCAATCGGCATTACAGCAGCTTACGGCGTCGCGCTTGCCGCGCAGAAGATCTCGGCTGAGTCATTTGATGCGTTTTATTCAGCGCTTCTTCCGAGTTGCAAACGACTCGCCGCAACAAGACCCACAGCCGTCAACCTTTTCTGGGCCATTCAACGGATGAAAGAGGCCGCACAATCTCAGGCCCATCTTCCAATAGCAGCAATCAAGAAGCATCTTTTAGCCGAAGCCGACGCCATTCTTTCTGAAGACATTGCGATGAATCATGCCATCGGGCTTTGGGGTGCGGAACTCATCAAACCTAACTGGACCATTCTGACCCACTGCAACGCCGGGGCGCTTGCGACCGGGGGTTACGGCACAGCCCTGGGTGTGATTCGCGGTGCCTGGGAGGCACATAAAAATATCTCGGTCTATGCCGATGAAACCCGACCAATTCTCCAGGGTGCTCGTTTGACGGCCTGGGAGTTGATGCAGGATGACATTCCGGTCACACTCATCACCGACAACATGGCTGCTCATTTTATGCAAAAGGGAAAGATTAACTGTTGCGTGGTCGGAGCGGATCGCATCGCAGCCAATGGGGATGTCGCCAATAAAATCGGTACCTATGGTCTGGCCATCCTTGCTGAGGCCCACGGCATCCCGTTTTATGTAGCTGCGCCAAGCTCAACGGTCGACATTCAAATCACCTCCGGAGCCGAAATTCCAATTGAAGAACGCGACCCTCGTGAAGTCAGTCATCTCGCAGGAGTCTCCATAGCGCCGATAGGCGTTGCAGTCGCAAACCCCGCTTTTGACGTCACCCCCGCAAGATTCATTACAGGCATTATTACGGAAAAAGGCTGCTTCAAACCGGAGCAAGTCGGACAAACAATCGACCGGACTCCAGCACTAAAAAACAACAAAATACCGCCCTCATAACAACCCCCAATAGTCCCTGATCTCTCCCCCTCAATTGACAATCTGGAGAATCCTCGGATAATATAAACCCTTTTATTGCGGAGCCTCACCATGTCTACAAAAGAAAAAGACCTTAAATCTATTCTTGGCAAGTTGAAGTATCGTGACGATGCCAAGGTCATGAAACAGATTGTCGATAACACCCTCCAGGTTAAATTGCGCATGGGCAAGGTGAAGCGCAAGTTGGTCGTCATGAGCGGCAAGGGCGGGGTGGGAAAAAGTATGACCACCGCCAATCTTGCATTGGCTTTCGCCCGAGCTGGCCACAAAGTCGGTGTACTGGATGTTGACCTCAACGGACCCTGCATTCCAAAGATGTATGGCATGAAAGGCCGCTTCGAAATTACTCCCGACGGCGCGATCCCCCCCGTCGGACCCTATGGCATGAAGATCGCCTCAATGGATTTCTTTTTAAAGGAAGAGAATTCCGCAGTGCGATGGAAGGGTTCAATGGAGCTTTCTCCCGTTTGGCTCGGCCTCATGGAAATGAATGTGATTCGGGAATTTTTGGCCGACATCATCTGGGGTGACCTCGACTACCTCTTGATCGACCTTCCGCCCGGTGCCGCCGCAGATAAACCTCCTGTCATTGCAGGCTTCATTCCAGAACTTGACGGCGCAGTGGTGGTTGCGACGCCTTCACAGGTGACCCAGACCGTCGTCAGAAAGTCCATCCACTACGCACGAGATGTCGGGCTGCCCATGCTAGGCCTCATCGAAAATATGAGCGGCGGCATTTGTCCGGAATGCAATACGACTGTACCGTTTTTTGAAGGCGGTTGCGAAGATCTTTGTGCTGAACTGGATCTTCCCCTCCTGGCGAAAATTCCTTTTGATACCTGCTTGTCAAAGGCATGTGACACTGGAAAGCCGCTGGAGGAAGATCATGTAATTTCTTTAAATTTTGCCGGTGTGGCCTTACATATTCAAAACTTCCTTGAATCAAAAACAACACTTGTTTAGGAGAATCCAATGAAATTTGTCTGCATGAAGTGTGAAAGTTTTATGTCATTTGAAAAGGTTCAGACCCCCGCCGAGCAATCGCTGGGCGTCATGTTTGCCTGCCCGACCTGTGAAGCGAAGGTTGCCATGGTCACCAATCCGGGAGAAACCGCAATGGTTCAAGCCCTGGGCGTTAAACTTGGCGGAAAGACCCAAGCTTCGGCTCCGATGGAGTTGACCCGGGAAAGCCTGAAAGAAGCACCGGAAACACTGGAGCATACTTCCGCTTCCGCTCAGCAGGAAATGTTAAAAGCCGAAACGGCCAAGTCAGAGGAATCCAGTGAGGGCGGCTGTCCCTTTTCCAGCATGGTTTCCCAGATGGGTGGTGGCATGCCCGCAGGGATGCCCGAGATGCCGACTGGCATGCCGGAGATGCCCAAAGAGGGTTCCGGTTGCCCGGTATCGATGCCGTCCTCAACATCGGCACAGACAGAACTGAACTGGTCTCCCGAAGCTGAAGAGCGTATTGAAAAAATTCCGACCTTCATGCGCCCGATGATTAAGATGGGTGTTGAAAGCTACGCCCAGAAGAACAATATCGCAGTCATCACCCCCGAAGTCATGGAAGCCTCCAAAAATGACAAGGGCGATCTCGAGTGGTCGAAAGAGGCCGAACAGCGCCTTGACAATATTCCCGCTTTTGTCCGCCCGATGGCGAAAAAAGAAATCGAACGCATGGCCAAAGAACGGGGCGAAAGTGCAATCTCCGCTGAACTCTTAGAAGAAGCCAAGGGGAAATTCATGGGCATGGGCTACTAACGAAGCCTTGTGATTGAGTGATTGGATGGACGCACAAAGCTACATCAAAGGCCTTGAAGATGAAATCCTGCACCACGAGGCCGTCCATCACCCTTTTTTAAAACGCTTTGCCTCCGAGTCATTAAGCCTGGAGCAAATTCGGACTTTCGGTCTGCAGCATTATCAGTTGGTCCGAATCTTCGTCAACTACATGACGAACCTGCTGCCTCTTATTCCGGACAAAGAGGCAGCAGATCTTTTCCGAACGGTTTTCGATGACGAGTTCGGGCAGCATACTATTTTCAGGAGCCACCCGGCCCTTTATCGGAATTTTTTAAAAGGGCTGGGCCTCCCTGAAGAGGCCTGGGGCCGTGTTGCCTTTCTTCCTGAAACCACACTATACATTGAAGCCCACAAAAAGTTGACCCGGGATGAAGATTTTCTCATTGGTTTAGGCGCAGTCGGCCCTGCCCATGAATTCGCGATTCCGACGATGTTTGAATACCTGATTTCAGGTTTTAAAAACAACACGGACTTAAGCGATGAGGTTATGGAATATTTTGACTTTCATATTGTTCAAGACAAAGAACATGCCGTCGTCTTCAACCAACTGATCATCCGGCACATCGAAACGCCCGAATCACAAAAATTGCTTCGCGAAGGGGCAATGCGGTGCTTAGCCTTTAGAAAAGCCTTCTGGGACGGCCTATATCGAGCCGTTTTCGGCGAATCTCTCTAAAGCCCTGTTTCTCTCCTCACTTCAGGATTTTTTATGCCGGTGACTCTGCAAGATATTCGCGATTCCGCCGATGTCCTCTCGGGTAATATCGTCCCGACCCCCTGTTTACGTTCAACAACGCTTTCCGAAATCACCGGGGCGGAAGTTTATCTCAAGTTTGAAAACCAACAATTTACGGCTTCTTTTAAAGACCGCGGTGCCTGGGTCAAGCTCTGCAGTCTCAACGCAAAACAGAGAGAGAATGGCATTATCGCCATGTCTGCCGGAAACCATGCACAGGCAGTCGCCTATCACGCAGCACGTTTAGGCATTGAGGCCACAATCGTCATGCCGAACCACACGCCCAATGTGAAGGTTGCGCGCACCCGTGGTTTTGGTGCAGAAGTCATTCTGCACGGAGACAGTCTGGAGAAATCCTTCCACTTTACGCAAACACGCGTTGAAGAACGTGGACTCCAACTCATTCATCCCTATGACGATGCACAGATCATTGCAGGACAGGGCACCATTGCCCTTGAAATGCTTGAGGCCCAGCCTGAACTGGAAGTGCTGCTTGTACCTGTCGGTGGCGGGGGACTGATTTCCGGTGTCGCCATTGCCGCCAAGGCCATCCGGCCGGAGATTGAAATCATCGGTGTTCAGACCCGGAGATTTCCGGCGGTACAACAGACCCTTTCCGGAAAGCCAATTGAGTGCGAAGCAATCACCATTGCAGACGGCATCGGCGTAAAGGCGCCAGGGATATTAACTCTGCCCATCATTCGGGAGCATGTCTCCCGGATTCTACTTGTGTCAGAACGGGAGATTGAAGCCGCAGTCTTGCTCTTCCTGGAAGTCGAAAAAAGCGTCATCGAGGGAGCGGGTGCCGTCGGACTCGCCGCACTGCTCAATCACGCTGAGCGCTTCAAAGGGAAAAAAGTCGGCTTGATTCTATCCGGCGGCAACATCGACATGCTGACGCTTTCATCCATTATTCAGAGAGGGCTTGTTCGATCAGAACGCCTGATTCGCCTCCATGTCAGCATCCCCGATATCCCGGGAGGTTTAGCCGAGGTGACGGCCCTTTTTAAGCGATCCAAGGCCAACATCATTGAAATCCACCATCAGCGTACCTTTACGACACTTTCTCTCAGATCCGCCGACGTTGAATTTGTTCTCGAGACACTCGGCCCCGAACATGTGCGAGAAATTCAGGAAACACTGAAACAAGCCGGCTACCGGACCGCCCTCGGCGGCAACGAAGAAATGAAAACACCGGGACTTCACTCAAACCTCTGAGCCGTCCCGACTCCCTCTTCATGTCCTCAAATAATTCTCTCACATGGTATACTTGACCCCATGGCATATAGAACCCGATTTAACATTTCCCTAGTAAAACCGCCTGTTTTCCTTAAACTCGTCGCACTGATTTTTCTCCTAAGCGTAGCGCTCAAAACTGACTTATCGGCAAAAGACTACTCGCTCCACCACCTCATCCAGACAGAAGTCGCCTATCGCTACCAAAATTCACCGGCTTTTACAAAACTGCTTAATTATTATCAACTCGAAGTCCGCTACGATTACAGCCCTTCCCTGATTTTTTCAGCGATCAGCAGGCTAAGCTACGATGCGATTTATGATCTGAAAGACCTCTCTTCAATCAACCCCTTTCAAGACCGCTTTCAATCGACCGAGCCCCGAGAAATCTCTGAGGTCGATTCCTTTGACGCCGATTTCAGGGAACTGTATGCCGATATTTATTTTGATAAGGTCGATCTCAGGCTCGGCAAGCAGATTACGCGATGGGGTGTGATTGAAGGGTTTCGCATCACCGATGAACTCAACCCGCAGGATTTCAGCGAATTCATTCTTCGTGAATTAAGCGATAAATACATTCCAATCTGGATGGCCAAGGCAGATGTTTATTTTGAAAACATGGCCCTGGAGTTGGTCTGGATTCCAGAGTTAATCTTTAATCGCCCCGCTGAACCCGGAACGGAATGGGAAGAATTTCAACTGCCTCCGGGACTCGACAAACCACCGAGAACATTTGGAAATACGGAATTCGGCCTCCGCATGACCACACATCAACTCGGAACGGACTTCGCCTTCAGCTATTTAGATGCCTGGGATGATTTCCCCACTGCTTCCCGAACCATCTTCGGTTTGAACACCGGACTTTCAGAGCGTTCAACTGATTTTGTGCCGCGCTACCATCGCCTGCACATACTCGGTTTTTCCTTTTCCAGAACTGTCGGGCCGAACGTCATAAAAGGGGAACTCGCCTATGTCTTCGGAAAAAACTTCGGAACACTACCCTTCGATGCTGAGCCGGCGGACGGCATTTCGGATATTGAGGAATTGGAACGACAGCATTTAAAATACGGCCTCGGCATCGACACCCGTCTTCCCGGACACATCGAAACATTCATTCAATTCTCTCAGCAGATCATTGTGGATTACAATGATCTGATCATTGCCGACCGGGTGGAAAGCGGCGCCAGCCTCTTGCTGCGGAGGGAATTTCTTCACAAGCGACTCCTCTTCCGGGTGTTAACGCTCTACATGCTCAATGACAAGGAAGCGATGATTCGCCCCCGTATTTCATATCAGTGGAATGACGGCTTAAAAATTTCCTTTGGGGTCGATTTGTTTGAAGGCACCCCTGGAAGGGTCAATGAAGACGATCTGCACTTCATCGGATTCTTTGATGAGAATGACCGGGTTTATACAGAAATTCGCTATCAGTTTTGAGACAACTGAATCGTGTTTAACTGCTTACTGCATTGGCTGCACAAGCTCATGAGGATTTTCGATTGGTAAAATAGATTGCCTCCCCTCCCTATCAGGAGTAATAAAAAATGACTGATAATAAAAGCGATACTAAGGCAACTCAAGGCCCCGCATCTGTTCAAGCGAAGAAGAACAAAAGCAAAAACATTATCATCTGTTCGGATGGCACCGGCAACCGGGGGGGTGTTGGGCCGAGTACGAATGTTTGGCGTTTATACAATGGTATCGACTTAAATCATCAACAGCGAAAGCAGATCACCTATTATGACGATGGTGTCGGCACGGAAGACAGTAAGTATTTGAAGATGCTGACGGGTGCAATGGGGCTTGGTTTTACGAGAAATGTGAAGCAGATCTATAAATTTCTTGTACTCAACTATGTCGAAGGAGATGACATTTATCTCTTCGGATTCAGCCGGGGCGCTTACACCGTCCGAGCACTCTCTGCCTTTGTTACAAGTTGCGGCGTCATCAAAGATGCCAAAAGACTGGATGATCAGCAACTCACAGATGCTGTTGATCAACTGCTTGAAACTTATCATCAGCGACCCCGCCTACCTAAAGAAACATCCAAGCCGTCGAACGATGTCCTGAAGAAATATATGCAAGAGGTCCGAACACATATAGAGACCAATTTCAAACATCCAAATTATACAAACCATCAAGATAAGCTGATCGGAACGAAGATAAACACAATCGGTGTCTGGGATACCGTTTCCGCCATTGGACTGCCTTTTGAAGTCCCATTCAAAGATTGGCTGCTCAAGAAACGATTTCAATTCAAATTTAGAGACTACGCGCTATCTCCCGATGTCGCTCATGCCTACCATGCGCTTGCAATTGATGATGAGCGGCTTTCGTTTCACCCTGAAGTCTGGGACGAATCGGTCGCAAGAAAAGGTCAGATAGAGCAGGTCTGGTTTTCAGGGATGCATTCCGATGTCGGCGGCGGCTATCCAAAACAAGGACTTGCCCATGTGACATTGGAGTGGATGATAGCGAGAGTCAAACCCAATGGTCTGTTTTTTCAAGACGGCTTTGAGGATGAAGTCAAACGTGAGGCCGATGTCCATGCAAAGCTGTATGACTCACGTTCAGGATTCGCTGCATTCTATCGCTATGCCCCGCGCAACATAGAAGCGCTCTATAAAAAAGCATCTGGTTCTGGTGCCACCCACATCAATGTGCATGAATCTGTCTTCGACCGCATTGGTCGCCGGACAGGGAATTACAACCCCGGAAACCTCTTACCCGGAAGCAAGCTCGACATTCATGTCACCCCAGGCGGGATCAAACCGAGTCAAGCGCAAACCTTACAAAACAAGATCAATCAGCTCAAAACAAAAAGAGGCAGCCAAGGGGACCCCGCTGCCCCTTGGGTTGAAAAACGAAAAAACCTCCACTGGGCTTTTGTCGTGACGGTCTTGATGGTCATCACTGCCTTTGTGGTATTCATGATATTCCGATTAGATTTAGAAAAGCACAGCTTACAGGATGCAGGAGAGGTTCGTAATTTTATAAATTGGATCGTTTTACTCTTGGCCTCAGTCACTATGTTGTATGCCAGCTTCAAGCTCAGATCCAAAAAAAAGATGTTTTCGCTGTTAGTGATGTGGGGGGTGGTATATGGCTTTAAATTCATACCTAAAGCCATTTCAGAAATACTCCTGTTTATATTGCCTGATATTGTCGCAGAAGCAATTATCTATTTTGCGGGAAACCACCCTCAATATTTGGCACTTGTCCTCTCTCTTTTTATACTGGGTTGGGTATTGCGAGAAAGATATCGAGAGGAATGCAGTCAAATTTACGAAAACGCCTGGGAAACCCTTCATTTCATGAATGACACAAGGGGCTGATTCTGGAGACAAATAACCCTCGACCTACAATCCCTTGAAAGAAGAGGTCAGGGCAAGTTAAAATGAAGCATGATCGGGATGTTGTATGATCATATGATGAGGGGATTATGGTATTTTCGATCAAAAAATTCGGTCTTGACGGGGCTGCTCTTGTTCAGGGACTTGTTTCAAAAACCAACTGGACTGAAGATCTCAAACGCGGATTGAGCGTTCTTCAGTCAGGAGGACTTGCGGTTGTTGATCGCTCCTTTTCTGAAGTCGAACTGTATAAACTTCGAGGCCAATTGGATCAATGTGAAAAAAATCTGGATGAATGTTTCCAGACACTCGGGAAAAAAAGCATGGCGCATTGGAAAAATCAGCAGGAATTGGATGACAAAGAAAAAGAAAAAATCTTTGCTCAAATTGAACGATTCAAAACGGAAAAAGAACAAATACTTGCTTCAATTGCCGCACAAAAAACACCCATTGATTCCAGCCCTCCTGAACCCGCTCCATCAAATATCCAGAAAGAGACCTCCGAAACCCCGTCTCTCGAGTGAATCCCACTCATTCGGACAGACCAATCTCGCCTCTTGCTTCAATCGACATGGGAACAAACACCTTTCGTCTGCTCATCGCAGAGATGGCAGAAATAAAGGGGAGGGTCTGTCTCAAACCACTGTATTCAGAAAACCGTATCGTCCGGCTGGGAGAAGGGTTTTCGGAGAAAAAAATAATCCGGCCCGCCGCGATTGCGCGTGCCTTGAATGCCTTGCAGGCCTTTCGGAATGTAACTGAGCAAGAGGCCATAACGTCTGTAATCGTCACTGGAACGAGCGCAATCAGAGAGGCTGAAAATCAGGAGGCCTTTCTTTCCCTTATCAAAGAAAAATGCGGCCTTAAAATTGAAATACTCTCCGGGCAGGAGGAGGCGCGCTTGACCCTTACGGGGGTCAAACTGGTTTTTCCAGAAGCAGAAAAAGAGAATGATTCGACTGTCGTCATCGACATCGGAGGCGGTTCGACCGAATTGATCCGGTCAAAAAGGGGGCAAAACCCCTTTCTTCTGAGCTTAGGTCTTGGCGCTGTCACCCTGAGTGAAAAATATCTGCACGGCGACCCGCCGACTTCAGTTGAAATAAAACAACTCAAAGCCGAGATCGATCTCACCCTCTCTAATATCGCACATCATTTTCCAAAAGACTGCCGCTTTGCCGGAACAGCCGGAACGGTGACCACTCTGGCCGCAATCGATCAGCTTATGACGCATTACGACCCGGACAAGATCAATCATTATCAGATGACCCAAGCACAGATTGCAGGGATTTTGGAAACCCTCTGTGCTCTGCCGAAGGAAAAACGGAAAAATCTTCCCGGTTTAGAAAAGGGCAGGGAAGATATCATCATTGCAGGAACGCTGGTGCTTTTGAATGTGATGGAAAGGTTTAGCTATGACCTGCTTCATGTCAGTGATTACGGACTACGAGAAGGCGTTTTAATGGATCAATTTGGAAATCAAGACGCATCATGAACACTTTTTTTAAGTGACAGCTCAGTACGGGGCATTATAAAATGACAGCCTTTTTGGGGAATGAAGCATGAACGATATCTCATTTTTAACCGGCTTAAGCAGATTACAAATGCGCATGCTGGACATCTGCCGTGTAATGGCCGAAGACGAAAAAGCGTTTATCGAGGCCAAAGATTTCCTGCAAGTCTTTACAAGTGCCGAATGGGATATGGACGACGAGACTTTTGAGGAGGAATGCGAGGCCCTGGAATGCGAGATTAGAAATATCGACGATTACCCGCCTGAAAGTGTCGGCTACGCCTTCCGTCTTCTTTTGCTTATGGGACTTCCCTGGCGTTGCCGCTACCCCTATTTTGACCTGATTGGCGCAATCGGGGATTATCATGACGAGATTCCCTTCGGGCCTGCTTCTGTCGAACTCAGACTCTCAAAATATGCAAACTTCATCCTGCCGACAGAAAGAGAACCCCTGCTTCCGATGGCACTTTTAAACGGCGCTTCCCTTGCGGACGGCACTGAGATTCCGGCACATAATCTGGAAGAACTCTGGATCGCCATAGAACATCTTCGCCAGAATCCGGATATCCCCCTCGACGACCTGATGGAAATTTTACCCGGTCCGGATTTCGCTGCGGGAGGCGTAGTCGGAGGGCTTGAAGCAATCCACAGCCTCTATAAAACAGGGGAAGGCACTTTGACCTTGAGAGCTCGGATTGATGTCGAGATCGAAGGGGGACGAACCCGCGTTGCGATCCGTTCTCTTCCTCAAGGGGTATTGATCAAAACTGTGCTGGATCAGATTCGTCTATTGTCTGCAAAAGAGGCCTTCCCGCTTTACAAGCTAAAAGATATTTCGGCGGGCATGCAGATTGGCATTGTTCTGGATGTTTCACCCAAAGTCTGCTCAGAACAATTAAAGGAGATCCTGTTTCGTGAGACAGACTTGGAGGTGACCCGCACTTTTCGCTGTGGTTTTAAAGATCCATTCACCTGGTCTGAAACGGGAAACCTGCTCTCAATTCTTAAAGAAGCGGCACTGCAATGCCCGACGGCATGGAAAAGAAAAGACGGCCAGCCCAGCGAAGTCCTCCCGTCATTTAGCGATATTCTGGAGCACGGGGGCTATAAAAACCCCTTGAGCCGACTTATTGATGGACGTCGGTCGAGAGTGTTAAGGATGGCCGCATCATGAAAGCCATTGTTTTTGCTACAGATCACTTGAACTCAGATTATCGCCTCAATGGCCTCAGTAGTTCTTTTTTAAATTTGCAGGGAAGGCCCATCCTGCTCTATGTACTTGTCGCCTTGAATCAATTGTCTGATATCGACGAGATCGCCATCGTCGGGCCACCCTCACAGATTATGCGCGTCCTCGAAGCCGCCCTCTTTGAAGTTCCCTTTTCAAAAAAAATCACCGTTCTACCGCAAAAAAAACAGCTCCTTGAGGATCTACAGTCCGCAATATGTGGAGAAGCACAGCAAGCGCCTGATCCCCTACAGGTTTTGCCGACAGACGAAGCGGTGCTTTGTCTGCCAGGTAACATTCCATTGATTACGACTGCCGAAATTGAGGCCTTTCTTGCGGATTCCGACATGACCTCTTATGACTATTGTATCGGGATCACTGAGGAAAATGCGCTGCGTGCCTTCTATCCGGAGGGCGAGAAATCCGGTATCAAAAACCCCTGTATTCAAGTACAAAACAAATCCTTTCGTCTGAATAATCTTCACCTCCTTTACCCTTCTCGCATCAGCAGAGTCGTACAGGAGCAGCCTAATGCGTCGAAAAATGGAATCGGGTCAGGGTCTAGTACGCTACCGCTCTATATATCTGCATTATTGGGCGGAGGACTCCGTAAATCAGATCAAGCTCATGAACTCGTATTATCCCTGTCTCATCAGAACAGTTCTATTGAAATGCTTGAAGACTGTTTATCCGAGATAAGCCAAATAAAACTCAAGTTCACGGGACGCTGGAAAGGCGGGGCCGCATTAAATATTAATGATGAAGCTAGCTTTCAAGCAGTTTCAGAGCGAATCGATGATTGGCGAATACTGACTGAGGATCTGAATCAAACAGAAGAGGGGAAGAAACAGTGCCCCACTTCGGGCCTTGCCTGTAAATCGGAATAATGCTGTGGCTCTGAAGGGGCGACCCGGTAATGAACCAAACAAGAGACCGCTGGAAAAGGAGGAATGAAATAATGGACCTATCGGAAAAAACCTGCACCGCCTGTCGCGTAGGTGCGCCTTTGGCGACGGAAGAAGAAATCGCCTTATTTTTACCCCAGATTCCAGAATGGAAGATCGTCGAGGTGGCAGGGGTCAATCAGCTCCGTCGGGTTTATGCCTTTGCCAATTTTGTGGATGCACTGGCTTTTACGAACAAGGTGGGGGCACTGGCGGAAGAGGCAGGTCATCATCCCGCCTTGCTGACGGAATGGGGACGAGTGACGACTTCCTGGTGGACACACAAGATCAAAGGGCTGCACGTGAACGACTTCGTCATGGCGGCTAAAACTGATCTGTTATTTCAGGCGCTCTGAAAACGGTTTATTTTTTTGGGGTGTTGCGGAATTGGGTTAACCCACCCACTGTGAGATGGCACTGTAGCCTTTGGCAATATCTTGGGCGATGTTGATTCCGTTCTTAATCCCTTTCACTGCTTTATGCAGCTTGGAATCTTTGTTTTCCAGTGCTTCGACTAAACGCCCTAAGCGCTTGGCGATGCCTTTCTTTTTGACTTCTTTTGGGTTCTTGAAGTTTTCAGCTTGCTCTAAGGCGATTGCGGCATTTTGGAGTTCTTTGGCTTCTTCTTCATCCCCTGCTTGTGTGAGGGATTGAGCCAAATCGTTTAAATCGCCCTGTAAGCCGATATTGCAGTTGTTGAAATTGAAAGTCGTATGTGTCGATTTATCAGCAATCAATTGATTTGCCTGTCCGCCTAACATCAAATTTTCAGTCTTTATGTCGTAATTATTAACCGTTTGGCTCAGATTGATTTTTTGTTTAGTAATGTATTCATAGAAAGGAACACTGTCTTTGGATTGATTTAGAATCATGCTATCGGGTAACCACACTGGATGTTTCACCTCCACTTCTCGGGTATTTCCCCATAGCGCTCGATCCGATACTGCAACTCAGGCTTTTCGCTTTTGTAGCTATTAAAAATATCGTTGAGTGTTTCTCTTAATGTACTGATGTAGTTGGTTTTATCTGGGCCTTTCACTGAAACCGTGATGTCCCGATCTTCTTCCCGTACCAATGCCATACTTCCTTTGTCATCTTTTAGTAGCACACCATAACGCCAGACAACATATTTTCCTTTTTCTCTTTTTATTTGCTGATTGTGGCGGACGATGAAACGGGAAATCGTGTTGGGCGGCAAAGCTTGTTCTGCTTTGTATCGCAGCATCAAGCTTTCTCCTACAGGGAAATCGGGCAGTTCATTGGGGCGGTCTTCATTCAATAAATGAGGAATGACGAGTTTTTTTTCTTCCTTTGTTTCATAGGCCAACTCATAGTGTTTCATCAGCTTAAAAAGGAAGGGATGTTTATCCTTTGGGTGGCGATTGCCGTCTTCTTTAAATACGACTTCAAACTCATCTAAAGTCAGTGAATACTTTTTTTCTTCATTGACCCAGTTGATGATTTTATAGACACCGTGACTGATCCATTCGGGGTTCAGTACTAGGGTATCGATTTCCTTCATACCGCCGTACCACAAACTGACACCCAGATAATGCAGGTCTTTTAATATTTCATGGACATTGGCGATCTTATGTTTTTCTGCGATCTGGCGAAACTCATCTAAAGTGATGTGTTCTTGCCCCTTGTTCTTATCATTCTTGTCAAAAAGCTTTTCTAGTTCTTCTTTAACAAGGTAGTAGTTGGTGGGGATTTCTTGATTTTCCCAGGAGGGATTGGTTTTTATATAGTCTGCAACCTTATGGCGAAAGGCTTCTAGTTTCGTTTTGTCGTCTTGAATCGAAAAGGTGTAAACGCCCGCAATTGGATAGTTTTCTTTTAAGGTATTGATTTTAATATCTACACTGTGTTGGTCACGTTTGTTGACTAAAATAATGGCTTGAGAATTACCTCCGTAATTTTTCATATGGTTGAGCCAATATTCCAACCTGTTTCTCTCTTCGGTTCGTCCATCATAGACCATGATATAAAGGCAGCGTTCTGATAAGAAAAATTGATGCACGGCATGGCTCACTGTGTGGCCTGCAAAATCCCAAATGCGTACATTAATATTATCTTCTTCCAATACCCACAGCGTCGTATCAACGCCTGCCGTGCTCTCATCATCCGTGGTCATGGGTGCATCGGGATCAATCAATCGTCTTGCGATACAGGTTTTCCCCGACCCTTTATCACCCAGGATAATAATCCGAGCTTCGTTGAGCCGCACCGCGCCTTGCGTTTCTAATGCTTCCAAATAGTTGGCGACTGCGGCAGCACCTTGCTCGCGGATTTCTTTTGGTACATTGATACGTCTTTCTAAGGCTTGTTGGTCTAGGACTAATCCACTATCAAAAATGCTCTGATACAGGCGGCCCCAGTAGGCACAGCCTTCGTTTTTAAGCGCTTTTTGAAAATGATCCCAAGTCTCACAATACCAGTCAGTCGACTGACCTTGGTGCTCTCCTAGCTTTTTTTGTATATTCTTTAAATCTTGTAAAATTATAGATGCTAAATACCTATAATTTTGGGCATACACAGCGGCCGCGCGGGTGACGACCTTGGCTGCCTCGGTTTCTCCTTTAAGGTGGTGGGAGTGGCTCGCGTAGAAGACAGCTTCGGAAGCGACGGTGGCAACCTCTGCTGCCCCGATAGCCCCGGCGGTACGAGCAGAGATGGCTGAGACGGAAACGGCGTCATAGGCGGAGAAGGCGTAGGCGGTGTAGAGGTGGCCGCCAAGGGTGGCTCCGTAGGCACACAGATCTAAAGCATAAAAAATACGCTGGATATGTCCTTGCCGATTTTTTTTAGACCAATAGTTGAAATCTCCCTCACTCCCCAAAAATGGCAAAGCCCGTACCGCACAACGCCATGTAAAGTGTATAATTTGATCACGATCAAGTTGTTTTAATTCTTGTTCTATTTTTTTCTTAAACTTTTCTCTGTCCATTTTTTTTGTTTTGCTTTATGACTTTGAAGTCATTGGTTGCCATATGACAAGGTCTTAGATCTGCCACCTTGCTAATTCCAGTGTCGCCAGCCTTTCAAATAATAGCTCAAGATCAGCGGACGATCGAGGGAGCTGTATTCAATGTTTTCTTCGATAAGGTCTTTCGCAAAGGTAAATAAAGAACTTGCGATCTTGTCCTCAAGGTAGCGCGTCGGTACTTCAATCTGAACAGAATCCGTATCCAGTTGCGCTTCAGAGGCTAGCACAAAACCCCAATCTCCAAAAGAAGGGATGTAGAGGTGGTAGGGATGGGTCTTCATTCCAGCTTCGGTGATTGTCGCATTGATGCACCAGAAGGCCTTTTTCGCAAAATAAGGGCTGGTTGCCTGCGTGAGAAAGATGCCCCCTTTATTCAGGCGTGAGCGGATCAGTCGATAAAATTCCCGGCTGTAAAGCCGCGAAAGAGACACGTTGTTCGGATCGGGCAGGTCTGAAATGATGATATCAAAAGGCTCTTTGACCTCTTTAAGGAAAACAAAGGCGTCTTCATTAAATATCGTGACTCGCTTGTCCTCAAGGCTTTCCCGATTCATTTCTCTGATGTACTTATTTTTCTTAGAGATTCGGATGATTTCCGGGTCGATATCGACCAGGGTAATCGATTCGACATCGTCATATTTCAGCATCTCCCGCACAGCAAGTCCATCTCCTCCGCCCAAAATGAGTATGTTTTTTCGTCTTGGTGCGAGGCTGAGTGGAATATGAACAAGGGCCTCGTGATAGCGGTATTCGTCAACGGAAGAGAATTGCAGGTTGCCGTCCAGAAAGAGGCGAACGTCGTCTTTTGCTTTGGTCAAAATGATCTTTTGGTACTTGGTTTGTAAGGAAAAAATAATCCGGTCTTCGTAGAGAGAGCTGCTCCACGCTTTCATGAGAAAAGGGGCCGTTAAAAAGAGGCCTGCGAGAACAATGCAAACGGCAGTCGATGCAATAGTATAAAGCCGTCTCCGGCCAAGATTAAGCTCATCTTTAAAACACCAGAGGTTCATGAATCCGATGCACATATTAATCAAACCGAAAAAAAGAGAGCTTTTAAATGTGCCTAAAAAGGGGAGGAGGAGAAAGGGGAAAAGCAGGGTGGCAATCAAGGCGCCCAGGTAATCAATGGAGAGTACGTTAGATATATTGATTTTCAAGGTGTAGTACTGCTCCATGATACGTGTGAGCAGAGGGATTTCAAGGCCGATCAGTGTGCCGATGGAGAGAATCATGAGCACCATGAAGAGTGTGTAGGACTCGGTGTAGGCATAACAGAAGTAGAGAATGGGCACGGACATGCCGCCAAGGAAGCCCAGTGCAATTTCGACTGCGATGAATTTAGAGAGCAGGTTTGTTTTGATGAGACGTGAGATGTAGGAGCCGATGCCCATGGCCGCCATGTAAAGGCCGATGGTAATCGAAAACTGTTTAACGCTGTCACCTAAAAAGTAGGAGGACGCGGTGCTGATGAGCAGCTCATAGATAATCGAGCAAAGCCCCGCGATAAAGATTGAGGCCACCAGAATCGAGATTTCTTTTTTCGACTCTGCTTGTGTAAGCTGTGTCGTATGGTCCATTATTTCCCGGCGCGTGGCCCGCCACCCTGGCGACTCGAACCGCCGGTACTGCCGGATCTGACGCTGGGTGATCCGTAGTAGCGAGGTCCGCCGAAATACCAGAAGGATGGTCCATAAGCATAACCGCCGTAGTATCCCGGATAGCCCCAACCCCGAAAACTGAGCGAAAACAGGAAGACATAAACCAGAACCAGAGCAATGATGACGCCAAGAAAGACACCACCACCTTGGTTATTTAAGGGGCGTTTTAGCATCTTGAGTTTTTTATTTCTGATTTCAATTTTTTCTTCCTAATTTCAATAGGGACGACCATAAGATTTTAAGGAACTCACGCTTGAAGCGGCAGCCATTTGATAGAGGATGACACCCAGAATTAATGCAATCACACCAGCGGTAAAAAGCGGCACAGAACTGCCCCCTTTCTGTTTTCCGATGATCTGAATGCTTCCAGTCACCTGGCTGACCTGTTCCGCCTCAAATCCGAGATAATAAGTCCCCTTTTGAAGCAAGACCTTGATCGTATAGTCGGTTTTACTTTCCGACCATGAGCCGCCGTCGTCATAGCCTGATTCGGCCCAGAATTCCTCTCCGAAACTGAAAAGGTGGTTTTTCTGTTCGTCAAGTACGGAACCTTCAACCTGGTTCCATGCACCGCTACTTCTGATATCCTGTGCGACGGTGATCTGGTAAACGGTTCGGTCTTTTTCAATCATGATCGGCCCGACGATTCCTCCCTTCGGGGATAAAATTTCAGAGATCTCGCCGCCGGTTGAGACATTAAAAAAAAGGGCCGATACAAAACTCAAAATGGCAAAAGCAATCAAGGCCATCGCCGCCTGTTTTTTGTCTTTATTGTTCATTTCTTCTCTTTTGGGGTATCACCAAATTAAGCCATTGTAAAAAGTAGAATGACTGAAAAAGAAATTGCTGCAACCATTTCAAGTAAACCTGCACCTAGGTTGCGATCATTTTGAATCTCATGGTTGAGAGAAGCTTTAGGCATCATAATCCTGTCGAAAAAGAACCGGACCATCGGTAGGAGAACAAAGACCAAAAGAACATCCATCGCAAAAACAGAAAGATTATGACCCCAGTCGACAAAGTGTCCCGAGGACCCTTTCATGAGGATGATGCCAACCGCAATTAAGGTCCCGCCGAAGGCGACCCCTGCCGCGATGTTGTCCCGTTCAATCTCATCATGAATATCAAAAGGAGTGACCCAATTGTAGATCTTTGTAAACAGGATGAGTGCAATCTGTCCGAGCGCAAAAAAGACGAGCAGGGTATGAATGCCTCCCCCTTCACCGTGAATGGAGCCTGCCACAATCAATCCGGATGCGAAGTAGGAACCAAACTGAACTGCGCCGGTGCCGGCGTTTCGGTCTTCGATAATCTCTTTGACGTTTGAAAAGCTGTGCAGGATGAAGCGGTCGTTGATTAAGCGGGAGAGATTCAATAAAAAGATCCCTAGGAATGAGTAGCCCCCGACGACCATCAGGTCGTTTAGAATCCCCTTTGAAGGACCTAAGAGGCTGCCGACAAAGATGATGGTCGTCGCGCCCAGATAGCCTGCCATGCTGGTTGCTAAAGCGACGTTGTCTTTTTCGTGCAGTTCTTCATCAATTTTATAGGGGGTGAAATAGTCATTGATCATTTTAGAAAGCAGGAGGACGAGCAAGTAAAGCAGGATGAGACTGCCACCATGCAGCAGTTCGTAAGCGATGCCTTCTTCATAACCTTCCATCATTGCTCCCTATTTCTTGAGACTGAAAACCGTAAGCTGGTGAGCTTCGATTTCTTCACTGTAGGAGACATCATAGGAGCCATCGGCCCATTTTTCAACACCAATGAACTTGTCTTCGTCATCGTTCTCAAAGTCCCAATAATAGTAGCGCTCGCCTTGAGACTCGTCTCCGTTCCGATAGAATGTCGCCTCATCGGAATCTTCGTAATTATAGGTCTGCCCTTCGAAACGGACTTTCCCTTCTTCATCGTCATCGATTTGCTTTAAGTCCTTTTTCGACAGACCGATATCACGGAGTTTGACTTTTTTGAGGGTGATCGACAAGGCCAAGTCGTCTCCTTCTTCGAGGTCGATCCAGACTTTACCGTTAATGGATTCTCCTTCCAGCTCATACCAGGACGATCCCTCGTCTCGATAAAGATGTTTGGCGAGGATGCTGACATCGAACTCTTCCATCTCAGCGCCAATGCCGGAGACGTGAATCATCCCTCCTGCGGCGACATTTTCTATGCGAAGGTCATCTTTTGCGTAGGCAGTGGGACGCTGAGTGGAAGCCTGGGTATTTGAGCCTTCTTCATTCTCAGATGTGCGCTTTTTCAAAAAATAATAGGCCAGACCACCTATGCCGAGCAATAAAAGAATCGTGCCTGTCATTTCCTCACTACCTCTCTGATGTCTGTTTATGTAATGCCCATCTTTGCTTTCAGGTCGGCCAGACTGGCATTCCCGCTTGAAGAACCACTACCGGTCAAAGCGGCGTTGATTTCGTCATCGACACTTTTGTCCACTGCGGCAATTTCACCATAGGATTCGGCAAGGGCCTCATCTTCCTCGACTTTTGACTTCATCTTTTCGAGCATGGCGATGGTGCCGGAGGAATCCACCTTTGCTAACTGCTCATTGATCTTGCGGGTTGCTGCCGCCGTCTTTGCCCTGGCACGGAGGGTGATGAGGTCATTCTCGTGGGTTGAAACGGTCGATTTCAGTTTTTCGACATTGCGTTGAAGCTGGGCCGACATTTTGTCCTGCTTCTCATAGTCTGCAATGAGGCGCACCGCCTTGTGGCTCGCATCTTCTTTTTTGGACAAGGCATCTGAGGCAAGTCGTTCGGCATCGGCTGCCGGAAGCGAACCCTCCTGCATTTTTTGAAGGAGCAACATCGCCTTCCGTTCATAATCGGCGGCCAGACGCTTGTTTTCGTCCGCTTCTCGTTTCAGGCGAATCGTCACCCCTTTGACCTCGGCAAGAGAGCGCAAGGTGTCCTGCATATCTTTTTTAAGATCTCGAATCCCCTGTTCAGTCATCTTGATCGGATTTTCAAACTGGTCAATCACGCTATGGGCCTCTGACTGTCCCACCTTAAATAAACGCTGAAAAATACCTGCCATGATTTTTTCTCCTTACACTAATCGCGGTTAATTGTCTTTGCGTAATAAGTAACCTTAGTATGTAAATCGCTTTGACAGAAAATCAAGCCACTTCATCTAGTTCTTACTGAACGCAATCAGCTCATTTGCATTTTCTGCCAGGGCGAGACTTAGGGCATTGATTGAACCCTCCAGCTCGTTCCGGTCCAGATTTTCCACTTGAAGCGTGTCTCGAAACAGAATGTTAAGCCCCTCCTCGTCCAGCACAAAGGCCCCGTGTACCAAAGTCCGGTTCAACTGAAGCAGGCGTTTATAAAACGAACTGGTGTCCTGGGGTGTCGACATAATCATCTGTTCGATGATCAAAATCGGATCTTCGCAGTCGATGATGAGGTTGTTGATCCCTTTTTCTTCATCGTTGATCACCACCAGTTCCTCACCCTCATCTTCACTCGAAATCGAGAAACCCAAATCCATTAAATACGCTTTGACTTTTTCAAAATTTCCTGACATTCCTTTGTTCCTCCCTTCAAAAATAGTTCCACTAGGGGCGTATTGCTATACTCCCCTAGGCCTGCCTGGCAAATGTTGGCCGGTGCTCCGAGATAATCACCAGGCGATCATCTGCTTTAATCGTATATGAAACCGGTGGATTGGATAAAAAATTATTAGTATCCTGCGACTCGACGGCAAGGACAATGACATTGTGCTCCTCTTTGAGCGTAGCGAGCACCTCAATAAATCGCCGGCCAACCAAGGATTCCGGCGGCAGAATCTTATAAAGACTGTTTCCGAAGCGATGACTGACCAGCTCTGTAATAATCCGCGTAATCCCGTGATCAAGCGCTGCCTGAACCAAAAGACTACTGCTCAATTCCCCGATGACGATGATTTCATTTGCTCCCGCTCGTTGACAGTGCCGTGTATTTTTCGCGTCGGTCATCTCGACACAGATATAGACATCGGGATTGTGCTCCCGGATCGTCAGGGTACTGAAAACCACCTTAGCGTCTCTTGAGTAGGAATCAAGTCGATCATCCGAAACAATGAGCACTGCCGAGGCCTCTGCCAAGTTAGCCTTTTCAAGATTTTCTTCGTTGACTTCTCCCGATATAAAATAGCACTGCTCCTCTTCGAAAGGTTTTTCACTCAGATCGGCGATTAGGACGATCGCTTTGTCCTCAAGCTTTCGGTCGGCCCGCATCTCCTCGACAATTTCCTTAACCTCATAGCTCCAGCCGCAGATCAAAAAATGGTCTGTGACGCTGACCTTATTCAGGCCTCTATCCTCTCTCAGATTTCCCTCCACAAACATACTGGCCACCGTTGCCGTAAACATGCCGAGCAGGCCGATGCCAAAGACCATGACAACTACGCCGGTAATGCGCCCGCCGACCGTTATCGGAGTGACATCACCGTAACCCACCGTTGTGATCGTGACAAAACTCCACCAAATGGCATCAGTGATTGAAGACATTTTTTCAAAATAGTTTAAGCCTGCTGCGCCTAAGAGCAAGATGCCTACGGTCAATATAAACAGACGCCCTATTTTACTCCGAATCATGGAATAAAAGCGATTTTTGATTCGGCGGCGTTTAGTGGTCATTGCTCAGCATGGGATGGCTATGGCTCGGATGGAAAGATACTATCATGGATCATGTTCTAGAGAAACGGCTCGACCTTGTCAATATTCCAATCTATTTGTTGAACACAAATGACACATAAAAAAAGAGGGAGCGACAATCGACCCCCTTTTTAGGTAGTTTTATCCCTTTCTTAAGTTCCGGACAATCAATCTTGACAGCACTCCCGTGCTTATCCTAAAGTGTCGCGCTATGAACATCGTCTACTTTGATCTTGAGACGCAAAAAGGGGCCGACGAAGTCGGCGGTTGGGGTAATAAACACCTGATGAAGATCTCCTTCGGGGTGACTTATTCCTCTAAGGATGATGTTTATAAAGGTTTTGAGGAAGAAGACATGCCAGCGCTTGTCTCTGAACTTGTCGGGGCTGACTTGGTGATTGGCTACAACAACATCAACTTCGACAATGCCGTCTTAGCCCCCTACACCGATGTTAATTTGGCTAAACTGCCCACCTTGGACTTGATGGTCGATCTCCGCAAGATTTTAAAGTTTCGCCCCAAACTCGATACCCTGGCGCAGGCAACACTCCATGTCGGAAAATCGGCTGATGGTCTGATGGCTCTGACCTGGTTTCGTCAAAAGGAATTTGCAAAGATTGCGCTTTATTGTAAACAAGATGTGCAAGTGACACGCGATCTCCACCGCTTTGGCTGTAAGCACAAATTTATTTATTACACCGACAGGATGAATCGCCTAGCTAAAGCCCCTGTAAACTGGTCCAAGTAAAATAAACGGGTCACACAAAAAATGATCCCTTTTCCCCGTATCGACCCGGTCTTCTTCCGAATCGGCCCGCTTGCTTTTCGCTGGTATGGCATGATGTATGCCATCTCCTTTGTCAGCGCTCTTTTTCTCATTCGTCGGGTCGCCCTTCGGAAAAAACTCAAGATTACTCAGGAACAGATCTCCGACCTGATGCTTTATGTTGCTCTGGGTGTCATTCTTGGCGGGCGCATCGGTTATGTGCTCTTCTACAATTTTATGTTTTACCTTGAAAACCCCTCTAAAATCATCGCCGTCTGGGAGGGAGGCATGTCCTTTCATGGCGGCATGATCGGAGCGATTGTCGGCGGCATCCTTTATTGTAAAAAACAAAAACTTGTCGTCTATGAAGTTGCCGATGTTGCCATCGTGAGTGTACCGATTGGTTTGGCGCTCGGGCGGATCGGGAATTTCATCAATGGTGAACTCTTTGGTCGACCGACTGACCTGCCCTGGTGCATGGTTTTTCCGGGGGGAGGGGAGACCTGCCGGCATCCTTCTCAACTTTATCAGGCTGCACTAGAAGGAGTAACGCTCTTTCTAATCCTCTGGTTTCTTTCAAAAAAGAACTTGGCAAGGGGCGTCGTCTTCTGGTCTTTTATTTTCTTCTACGGTATTTTTCGATTCATTGCAGAGTTTGCCAGGGAGCCCGATGCCCACATTGGACTCATGGCCGACGTGCTTTCCAGAGGACAACTCTTAAGTCTGCCCATGGTGTTTTTGGGACTTGTGATGGTTTGGCGGTGTCGCTCGGTCGATCAATAGTTATTCCTGAGTTTAATATTCGACTTTAACAAGGAAGAGACCGTGGGGGGGTGCTGTTAAACCGGCAGCCCGGCGGTCCAAGGCCGCAAGGATGTCGGGCACTTCGTCCGCAGATCGTTGTCCGCGTCCGACTTCTACGAGAAAACCCACCATGTTTCTCACCATGTATTGCAAAAATCGGGTAGCCTCCAGGGTGATGGTAATCTGATCACCCTCTTTTATTATCCTGAGTTGTTTGAGGTCTATCAGGTGGTTCTTTACCTCAGAACCTGCGGCACAAAACGAAGTAAATAGATGTTGACCCCTCAAGGCTAAAGCCGCCTTGGACATCTGTTCCAAATCAAGCCTCTGCCTCAAGAACCACGCTGTCCGGTGAGTAAAAGCGGAGCGTTGTAATCCATTGTGAATGATATAGCGGTATTGTTTATTTTTGGCGGTATGTCTTGCATGAAAACTGTCATCGACCTGCTCTGCAGTATTGATGACAATATCAGGAGGGAGAAGCGCATTTAAAGCCCGGGGCCAATCTTCCGCTTGAAACCGTCCATCCGACAAAAAATGGGCAACTTGTCCAAGGGCATGGACCTTTGCGTCGGTGCGCCCGGCCCCGTATACGGTGATGTGTTTTTGTGTCAGCCGGCTTAGTGCGGTCTCCACCTCACCCTGCACGCTTGGAAGCCTTTTCTGTCTCTGCCAACCGTGGTAGTTGCTACCGTCATAAGCCAAAGTCAGCTTAATGATCGGCAACTTAGTTTCCGATCATTGAGGACTGGATGTAGGCTGCAAGTCCCTTAAACAGGGCTTCTGCAGCTTGCTGTCGATAATTTTTGCTCCGAAGCCGTTTCTCTTCACTGTGATTGCTGATAAAACTCAATTCGGCGAGGATTGCGGGCATTTCGGTATGAGAAAGCACATAAAAAGGCGCTTTCTTGACACCTAATGCCGGTGTCGGATATTTGGAGATCAATGTTTTTTTTATGGCGTTGTTTGTGAAATGGGCCAGTTCGAGTGAGGCGTTTTGCGTAAATTCTCTTTCCAGATCATTTAGAATCATCTTCTGCAAATTGCTTGCGGCCTTGTGGGACGCAGCATTTTCCCGCCGTGCAGTGGCCAGCGCCCTTTTACTGGATGCCCGCCCAAGCAGATAGACCTCAATGCCTTTGAGTCTGCGTGAAGCGGCTGAATTGACATGGACGGAAATAAAAAGATCTGCATGGTTTTCATTGGCAATCTGTGTCCGTTTTTTTAGAGAAATAAAGACGTCACTGTTTCGTGTCAAGATCACCTTTTTCTTCAAACGTTTTTCAACCAGCTCTTTCAGGCGACGAGAGATATCCAGCACGATATCTTTTTCTTTTAAACCCTTGCGGCTTGTCGCACCCGGATCTTTTCCTCCGTGCCCCGGATCGATGACGATGGTCTGGATTTCAAATGGATTGGCAGCCGCAACTGGAGGATAAAGGTCAAGTACGAGCCGGTTCGGTTTTTTAAGCAACATGGCTTTATGTGCGCCAAGGTGTTTGTAAGTGAGTGAAAGTTCAACTTGCCCCTTTCCGTTCTGTTTTGCCTCTATTTTTTTAACCAACTTCCCTTTAACTGTATGGGAAGGCCTCTGGCTCAAGGACTCTCCAAGGCTTGCCTGACTCAGTTGAAGCACAAGCTTTTTGACCTTGCTGATTCGCTTAACCTGATAAAAAACGGGGTGACTGAGGTCGATCACAACCCGGGTCCGTTCCGAACTGTTGGAGGAGCGAATTTTCTTGACCACTGAAACCGGCTTCACTTTGGATGTACGAGCAAAGAGCGTAGGGGGAGGCTTTTTCAGGGGGAAGGCTTCAGCACTTGCACAAGGAGGGCTGCCAAGGGAAAAAGCAAGGGAGAAAATAAGAACTAAAAGAAGTCGTTTCATGAATTTAGGGCCATAAAATAGCCGCAAATCAACGAAGTTGTCAATTTTAAGATAAACTCAGCATAATGTGGACAACAAAAAAGCCCCCCACCCAAACCGGATGAGGGGCTTTTTTTAAAAAGCTATTTTGTTTGAATTTAAGACTAAACCTCGGCTAAGGCCTCTGCTTCGATAAAGTCGGGCGCGTTGTCCTTTAAGGTCGCAAGTATTGAACAACCTGCCTTGAATCTCCCTTTTAAAATCTGTTCCGATAAAGGGTCTTCTATGTTCCTCTGAACACATCTCCGCATCGGACGGGCACCGTAGATGGGGTCATAGCCTTCCTGTACCAGCCAGTGGAGGAGTTCGTCACTGACATCAATACTAATCTTTTTTTCAAGCAGCTTTTCGTTCAACTCCTGGACTAGAATCAGAATAATCTTTTCAAGGTGCTTCTTTTCTAGAGGATGAAAGACAAGGATGTCATCAATCCGGTTTAAAAACTCCGGATTAAAGGCCTTTTTCAACTCGGCTTGAACCGAATCTTTCATTTTTCCGAGGACACTGTAGTCCGAGTCCTCACTCTGGAAACCGAGTGAGCTGGTTTTCCCAAGCATCCGTGTACCGAGATTGGAGGTCATGATGAGTACCGTGTTTCTAAAATCGACCTTCCGACCCAAGCTATCCGTCAGATAACCGTCATCAAGCACCTGAAGCAGGATGTTAAACATATCCGGATGGGCCTTCTCGATTTCATCAAAGAGCACAACAGAGTAAGGTCGTCTTCGGACCTTTTCTGTCAACTGTCCTCCTTCTTCATATCCGACATAACCCGGAGGGGCACCGACCAGCCGCGAGCTTGAAAATTTTTCCATGTATTCCGACATGTCGATGCGGATAAGGGCTTCATCGGTGTCAAAGAGAAACTCCGCAAGGGCGCGGGCAAGCTCTGTTTTTCCAACACCGGTTGGACCTAAAAAGATGAAAGAGCCGATCGGTCTGCGATCCCCTTTTAGCCCGGCACGGGAGCGTCTGATGGCACGGGATATGGCCGTGATGGCCTCTTCCTGCCCGATAATCCGGCGATGTAATTCGTCTTCCATGTGAATCAGTTTCTGCGTCTCCTCTTCCTCAATCCGGAAGAGGGGAATACCTGTCATCTTTGAAACCACACAGGCGATCTCTTCCCGATTGATCTCAGGACGGTTTTTCTCCTGTTTACTTTTCCACTCTGTCGTCGTCTCGCCAAGGACGGTTTTGACCCGCTCCTCTTCTTCACGGTAGCGGACGGCTTCTTCAAAATTTTGAAGCCGAATCGCCACTTCCTTGTCACGGACAATTTTTTTCAATTCCTGCTCAAGGATTCTCAGTTCTTCCGGTCGAGAATAGGCCTTCAATCTTGCCCTGGAGCCTGCTTCATCAATCACATCAATCGCTTTATCGGGCAAGAAGCGGTCTGAGATATAACGGTTGGAAAGCCGAACTGCTTCATCAACCGCCTCATCCGTAATGGTGACCCGGTGGTGGGACTCATATCGATCTTTCAAGCCTTTAATGATTTGGACGGTTTGAGCCGAGGAGGGAGGCTGGACATGAATCGCCTGAAATCGCCGTTTTAAAGCGGAATCCTTTTCGATGTGCTTGCGGTATTCATCAAGGGTTGTTGCGCCGATGCACTGCATTTCGCCACGCGAGAGCGCCGGTTTCATCATGTTCGAAGCATCAATGCTGCCTTCGGCCGCACCCGCTCCAACCAGGGTGTGCAACTCGTCAATAAAGATGATGATATTTCCGGAAGTGAGGATCTCCTTCATCACAACCTTGAGCCGCTCTTCAAACTGTCCACGATATTTTGTGCCTGCGACAAGAGAGCCAAGATCCAAGGAAATCACCCGACGATTAAAGAGGTTTTCAGGAACATCCATTGCGACGATCTTCTGGGCTAAGCCTTCTACGATGGCTGTTTTCCCAACGCCGGATTCTCCGATCAAAACAGGGTTGTTCTTCGCTCGGCGGCTTAGGATCTGAAGAACACGTTCAATTTCATCCTGACGACCGATAACCGGGTCAAGGCCCCCTTCACTCGCCATCTTCGTGAGATCACGACCGAACTCATCCAGTGCAGGTGTACTGCTCTTGCGATCTCGTTCACGCGGTGCCGATTTTCTGAGCAGATTGATGGTCAACTGTCGGGCCGTCAAGAGGTTCCCTCCCAGACTGCGCACCGTTTTTCCACCGATTCCGTCCTCTTCTCTCAGCACACCCAGTAAGAGATGTTCGCTTCCGATATAATTGTGCCCGAGCAGCTTTGCTTCTTCGACAGCATATTCAATGACCTTTTTAACCCTCGGGGTAAATGGGATCTCACCAAAGGTCATTGTGTTGCTGCCGCTCGGAAGGTTTCGCTCGATTTCAAGCCGAATCTGCTCGACTGAGAGCCCCATCTTTTTAACGACGGCAATCGCAACACCATCTCTTTCCCTCAAGATGGCCAAGACAATATGCTCCGTCCCCAAATAATCATTCTGGTGCCGTTCTGCTTCTTCCCGGGCCAGAATAATGATCTTTCTTCCCCGATCCGTAAATTTCTCAAACATCCCTATGCACCACCTTTTTTGAGGTTATTTTTGTGGAAACTGACATCCTGAAATCCCTGCCATAACGCTTCATTTAATTGTATCCACGGCAGATTTGGATGTCAAGGTGGATCTAGGACCCGTGTAAGACCTGTGGATCTAAGACCCGATGAAGCTGGCGATTCAAAAAAAGAGGGCCTTTGTGGTATAAAAGTCTGATGCTCGGAATAGCTTATCATCCAAAAGGGAGGCCTGAGGTAATATGCGGAAAACAAAAGGCGAATCGGAGGCTGAAATCAGTAAGGCCTTCATTCACTTTGAAAAAGATTTTATGGGCCGGGGTCCGACGGCATGTAAAACCTATAAAAACCTATATATGGATGACATCATTCTCGTCCGCCTAAAAGGCGTTTTGACCCCGGCTGAGCAGCATTTGTCAAAGAATTCGGAAGGCAGAGAGTTAATCAAAAGGGTGAGGGCCAACCTCATTGAAAATGCCAGAACACTGCTGGCAGAGGTGATTGAAAAGGTGGTTGCCGTGAAGTTTACAAGCCTCCATACCGACATCAGCACCAAGACCCAAGACTGGCGAACGAGTAATCATCTTCACACTCACTGAAAACCTGGAAGCCCGCTACACGACACTTTCCTCTTGACCTCAGTATTTTGCCCATTGTTTAATATCTTCAGCGGATGACTTTCTGAAATCCCTTATTTAATCAGGGAAGTGGGACAGTCAGCCGCCGCAATATATAAACTCGAACTTTTAAATAAAATCGACAAGCCACTATGGATCTCTTGTTATTTGAGGAAGGCCGGAGTGGAAGGTGGGCCGGCAAAACTTTGATCAAAGGAATGCTGGCTTTTTTTATACCCTTTTGAATTAAGGACCCGCTCTCATTCAAAACGTCGTCGCCACCCTCTCAATTCTGATTCCCCTTCTCCCGCTACTAGCGGGTCTCCTGATTCCAACCCTGGGAAAGCGAATCGGTGAGCGTGTCTACCTTGTCGGCCTTACCGCGCAGATTATCGCCTTCTTCACAAGCCTGCTGGCGCTCTATCAAGTGAGTGTCGGTGCGGCCATCCAGATCAATCCCCTGTCCTTTCTGGAAAACGGTATCATGCACGCAGGTCTTTTCATCGATCGCCTGGCTGCTGTCATGATGGTGCTGGTGACTTCGGTCAGCATTGTCATCCATGTTTTTGCCTCACGTTATCTTCAGGAAGAACAAGGCTTTACCCGCTTCTACACCCTGCTCTCGCTCATTACCTTTACGCTGCTGGCCCTGGTTGCAAGCCCGAACCTGCTGATGCTCTTTGTCTTCTGGCAGCTACTGGGCTGGCTGCTTTACTTGCTGCTGGCCTACAACATCACCCATCTTCCAAGCGCTCAGGCGGCCTTTAAAACCCTGATTATTCTTCGTGTCGGAGATGTTTTTTTTCTGGGCGGCGTCATCCTGGCCTATCTTATTTTCGGGACCCTCGATTTTCCCCTACTCTTTGAGAAAGCTGCGGCAGGTCCGATTCCACTTCCTCTTCTTCCGGGAGGCTTGCTCTCCATTGACGCAGTCACGGCCATCACCCTGCTGATTTTTGTGGGGGCGATGAGCAAGTCGGTCCAATTCCCCTTCCATGTCTGGCTGCCCGATACCATGTATGGCCCCTCTCCGGTCTCGGCCCTGATGCACGCGGGTATTGTGAATTCCGGCGGATTTTTATTGAATCGCTTAGCCCCCCTCTACGGGCTTTCCTCTCCCAGCCTCCACGTGGCCTTTGCGGTCGGCGCGTTCACGACCTTCCTTGGGGCGATCATCATGCTCACTGTGAACGATGTCAAAAAGATGCTCGGCTACTCGACTATTGCACAGATGGGCTACATGATCATGGAGTGCGGATTGGGCGCCTTTGCCCTGGCGATCTTCCACTTCATCGCCCACGGCTTGTTTAAAGCGACCCTCTTTTTAAGCTCGGCCAGCGCCATCGGCGCGGCCCGGAAGGAGCCAAAATTCCCGCATCACGGAGTAGACGATGCCATACCCCCTGCGCCATTCTCCGTCCTGACCTGGAGTACCGGGCTTGTTACGACCCTCCTGCTTCCCCTGCTTATTTTATTGTCCGCCCATGATCTTTTTCATATCCCGCTGGTCGGGGCAGGAGCGCATGGGGCCGTCATCTTTCTCTTTTTCTCCTGGGTCACCTCGTCACAGGCCATCCTCAGCCTCTACCGTCTCAATGCAGTGTCCTCCTGGAAGGTGGCGGGAGCGATGGTGCTGACGCTGATCCTCATTGTATTTACTTACCTCTGGGCGGGAGAACTCTTCACCCATTTCCTCTATCCCGATCCGGGCCTGGCTGCCTATTATTTTGAGGTCGCAGCATTGCACCCGCTTTTATTCGACCTTGCCATCATCGTTGCGACCTTAGGTACCGTCCTCATCTGGGTCAATCTCTACGCCGAGGCCCACGGAAAACGACGAGAGAAACCGGCTTGGATGTCCGCGCTTGAAGAAAAGACCTATGTGTTTTGCATGAAGGGCTTCTATATCGACGGACTCTATCAGCGCCTGAATCAAAAAGTGCTTCATGTCATCCAGGTGATTGATAAACGCTATTTGGCGAGGATTCCATAAAATGAAAAAGGTCGCCCTGGGAATCACCCTCGCAACGCACATCGGCCTTTCGGTCTTTTTATCCGGAGGGACGACTTCATTGATGACCCCGCTTGTCCTCCTGCTTCCCCTTGCGGCCACGTTCACGCTTCTTGCCGCTGATGGACATCTGACGGACAGGGCAGAGCTGCTCACTCTCCTACTCCTTCTGTGTCTTGGCCTGGGCTTCATGATGCTACCAGGCGGGGCGAGTCTTCTTGCCCTGGGTGGGGTTTTCATTGTCTTGATTGTGCTGCTGTTTCGAGAACAAAGCCGGTCCCGTTTTTCGGTACTTTGGGGTATCGGACTCTATGGATTCGCACTGGCGGCCCTCTTTGCCTCTTTTGCAGTCTCTTCCCCGACAGCATCTACTCTATTGTTCATAGCCTATGCCATTCTTCTTCCCACTTGTCCGCTGCATGGGGCATCCATCGTGTGCGCAAGTCGTCTGCGGGGGATTCCGCCTAATTTTCTTGCGCTCTTTTTGCCGATACTGGGACTGCACGGAGCCTTGGGTATCCTCCCCGACCTACCCTCTGCACTCATGAATGTCGTGTCTGTTTTTGCCTTGATCGGCGCGCTTTACGGCGGCATTCGGGCAGTGGTTCAAACCAACATCCGCCATCGATTGGCCTATGCCGCACTCAGCTTCTGGTCGATTCTCTGGTGGTATCTTGCCTCTCCCGGCATGGAGGCAGCGACGGCGATGCTTTACCTCTGCGCCCTCGGTCTTATCATGCAGGGACTCTTTGTCAGCGTACAACTACTGGAAAAACGTCATGGCCTGCTGAATCTCGATCAATTGGGCGGACTGGCTCAGGTCATGCCTCGTTTCGGTGTCTTATTGAGTCTGCTGGTTGCAGCAGGCATGGGCCTGCCCCTCTTCGGTTCTTTCACAGCCTTGCTTGCCATGGCGACCTCTCCGGCAACCACACTTTCATGGGGTTTTGTGCTTGTCCTCCTGGCCTGGCTCCTGTCCTCCTGGCATTTTCCCCTTTTCATGCAGCGCATTCTCATGGGTCCGCCGAAACCCGATAGAATCTACCGCGACCTGGACCGAAGCGAAACCCTTTCTTTAACTCTAATTGTCGTGATGATCGTGATACTGGGAATTGCGCCACAAGTCCTTATCGGCTCAGCACAGACACTTTCCGTTCAGAAGGCCAACTCCCGGATAAAATAGACATGGCTGAAACAAAGATGAACAAAAAAACAAAGAACGCCTACGACGATTCCGCCCGAATGGGCTTGAGGGGGCTCGTCCGTATCGCCGGTGAAATCAATTCAAGCGTTTGGCCGATGACCTCCTTCGTCACCAATAACCCGCTGCATTCCCTGGAATATCTCGATTTTGAAGAAGCCATCCGTCTGGGTCGTGAGCGGATCGGCGGCTTAGGCTATCTCTCAAATACATTTTACCGGGACTATTACCGGTCCGGGCGTATTCTTTTGGAAGACATCGATCAGGCCCTTAAAACACGGGTACAGGATGAAAGCATTCAACTTGGAAATCGCGAATTGAGCCATAAAGAAGTCCTTCGCATCCGCCTTCTTGTCCCGACGGCTCCGCCGAAAACAGCGGCCGCAGACATCCTGCTTCAAATTGCAGAAGACGCAGGCGGCCTGAAAAAACTGTCGGAAAAACTGAAAGGGACCATCAAAGCCCCATCAATCGAAGAACAAATCGCCGCCATGCAAAAAGCGGATTCGGGCAAACTGGCCCATCACCAAAGCCTTTCCCGATGGTGTGACGAAAGTTTCGGGACGGAGATCTCCGAAAAAATCAACAAGGAAATGACCCATTGGTGCGGGGCTTTTTTGGATGAGGGACAGGCCCCCTGGGAAATGCCCGGTAGAGAACAGGGCTTTTACACGGCATGGAAACGCGCCGCACAAGAGTATTGTGAGGGTAGCGGTATCCGCAATATCCGGGAGAAGATCAGCCGTCTTTCAGAACATGCTGAATCTGCTGTGCTGGAAAGCCTTGATCTGCTGGGGATTCCATCGTCTGCACGGGAAGCCTACCTTTCACTTCATCTTGCCGCGCTTCCCGGCTGGACGGCCTTTGCCAAGTGGCGGTCACGGCAGACTGAATATGAATGGCAGAAGGCTTATCCGATTGATCTGGTTCAGATGCTGGCCGTTCGTTTGTGGTATGAGCGGGAATGGGTATTAACGCTTTGTGATGAAAAAATCCGTCCGGGAGATGAAAACGCCTATGGGACGATTCTCACCTACATGGAACAATGCTCCGCAGCACATTTTTTCAGAAAGGAAGGTGTTGCAGGCCACTTGCCCGCCTGGCTTTCAGAGGAGGTTGATCTTCTGCTTTATGCCGATCTCTCCCGACAGACAAAAGGCTGGGATCAACTGGCCGCAGACTACGAAAACGAAGAGAGCCCGGATCGAGACCGCCTTGCCTGTCTTTCCGCTGCCTGGCAACTCACGGCCCTTGCTTATGAACTGAAGATCAATGCTGAACACCTGCACGACCTCCCGACGGACAGGCTCTTGACCCTGCTTGCCTGGCTGGAAGACTTCCCTGAATCCCGACACGGACCCTATTGGCTGGCGGCTTTTGAGGCGGGTTATCGGCGGACACTGATCGAAAAATTGCAACGAAATATCGTCAAAAGTACGGAACGAAATGCGACATCTTCAAATGGCCGTCCCCTGGCCCAGGCCATCTTCTGTATTGATGTCCGTTCGGAACCCTTCCGTCGTCAACTGGAACAGGTCGGTCATTACGACACCTACGGCTTTGCCGGTTTTTTTGCGGCCTTCATCCGTTATCGCGCCTTTGGCAGCCACCACGACACCGACCTCTTCCCCGTGGTGATGGAAGCCAAGAATGTCGTCCATGAAATCCCCAGAATCTCTGAAGAAAAACACGTCTCCCGTCACCTGGCCGGAACAAAACTCCTCCATGCGGGACACACCCTTTTTCACGACCTGAAAGAAAACGTCATCACCCCCTATGTCATGGTCGAATCCATCGGCTGGTTTTTCGCCTTTCCCTTTTTCGGGAAAACCTTCTGGCCCGTGCAATATGCAGCCTGGGTCAAGCGCCTGCTGAAACGCTTTGCCCCGCCCATCGCCACCACTCTAACAGTGGATAAATCAAGTAAGGCGGAGGTGGAAGAAATCATCATTTCCGAACAGTGTGTGACGATTCGTCAGGCCCTTCGAGCATGGCTTAATCGATCGGTCAGTGATGTTCCCCACAATCGGATTGAAGCCCTGCGTGAATGGGCCTTGAGCGGAAGTTTGTCGCAAGCGGAGGGTAGGAAAAAAACACATCAGAAGACCCTGAGCCTCTTTAAATCCAAAGCAGACGCAAGCGCCTTTGTTGAAGAACTCAGCAAGCGCTATCGGATCACTCCCGGATGGTCTTCGGCCCGAATGGAGCAGGTGACACGGACAGGTTATACGGTGAAGGAACAGGCCTTTACGGTCGAAACGGCCTTTAGGGTGATGGGGCTCACGGACAATTTCGCCCCTTTTGTTCTGCTTTGCGCCCACGGCAGCAGCAATGAAAACAACCCCTTCGAGGCGGCCCTCGACTGCGGGGCCTGCGGCGGAAATCCCGGTGGCCCCAATGCGCGGGTTTTAGCGGCGATGGCGAACAAACCGGCCATCCGAAAATTACTCGCCAAAAAAGGACTGCTCATCCCGGAAGACACCTGGTTTATCGCCGCTCAGCATGATACAACCACGGATGAAGTCAGCCTTTTTGACTTGGAAGAACTCCCCTCAAGCCATCATGAAGCGCTTTCCCGACTCAAAGACGATCTAAAAAAAGCCGCTCTGCTGAACAATGCAGAACGCTGTCGCACCCTGTCCAATCTTAAGACCGACCTTTCTCCGGAAGAGGCCTCAAAAGATGTGCAAAAACGCAGTAAGTCCTGGAACCAGGTAAGACCTGAATGGGGACTTTCAGGCAATGCGGCATTCATCATCGGTCATCGCGATTTGACGGAAGGTCTTGATTTGGCGGGTCGAGTCTTTCTTCATTCCTACGACACAGAGGCCGATCCGGAAGGCGCAAAGCTCGAAATCATCATGACCGGCCCCCAGGTGGTGACCCAGTGGATCAGCATGGGATACTATTTTTCCATCGTCGATAATGAGGTCTACGGAAGCGGAAACAAGATTTATCATAATGTGGCCGGACGGATCGGGGTCATGTACGGGGCAAGCAGTGATTTGAGGACGGGGCTGCCCTGGCAGAGTGTCAGCAGGGACAACCGTCCCTATCATGAACCCATGCGCCTGCTGGTTGTCATTGAGGCTCCGAGGGCACGCATTGACCCGATTATCGCGAGGCATCAAATTTTACAGCGTTATTATCACAATCGTTGGGTGAATTTAGTCGCCCTGGATGCGGGCTGCTTTTATCAATATCTGCCGAGTGGCGAGTGGGTACGGGTACAAAAATCACCGTAGGGGCAGACCTGCGTGTCTGCCCGGTTTTGGATCGGACATGAGAGGGCCAACACATAGGTTCGCCCTCTCTACAGTAAAGGAAAAATCATATGAACAGTTTAGTGCTTCACCCGATGAAAGAGGTCCGGGTGATTGTTCCGGGCGAACATCAGGGTTTCGTAATTGAAATATTTGATGCCCTCCATATTTCGGGCTACACCATCATCAAAAATCTGGCAGGGAAAGGGCATCATGGTCTCCACACCTCCCATACCATGTTTGATGAGACGGAAAGCCGCCTGATGATTATGACAGTCGTTTCAGAAGAAAAGGTGGCACCCATCCTTGCAGGCTTGGCCCCGCTTTTCGGCCGCCATTCCGGCGTGATGTTTGTCAGCGATGTTTCAGTCAGCCGCCTGGAATATTTTTCCGAATCATCGAAAAAATGATGTTTCATGACTTAATCAGCCCACCTTGATGAGGAGGTCCGTAAGGTGTTCCATGCCATCACACTCGACGATAACACAGAATATGTCGTATATTTCTCCTGATTCGCCCGTATTAAATTCAATGTGAGTCCGTCTATTCAAATCGGAAATCGTTCCACTTTCGATCTCTTCATCAGAATCAAACAGGAGAACGAAGGCATGTTTTTCCCCCGGTTTTCCGACATGTTCAAATACGAGTTTTACAGATCGTCCCTTAGGAACCTCAATGAGATTATTAAAAGATTTCCCGTTTCTGTCATAAAAACCATCTTCGTTTACTTTTATGATGACTTCAATTTGAGCAGGGACCGCCCTGACCTGAAAAGGGTATAAGGTCAAAGCCGTGGCACAGAATAATAATACTATTGCCAAGAGACCAATTTGCGTACGCCCTCTTTTCAATCGACCTCCCTAATCACGACCTCTATTGCTGAGCATAGGGATTGAAAATCAAACCCTGGACAAACTTTCGAGATGTTTCTTCGCCTCCCTGTCATAAAGTTCCTGAGCCTCCTTAATATGAAGGCAGTCCTTATCACAGGTGATCACCCCTTCTCCCCCGGAGAAATGGCTGCATGTTTCTGCATCCAAGCCGGTTTTCCTTTTTGGATCCCGAAAAATATTTACGAAAAAACCGACACGGTATTCCTCTTTATGAACAGGGCAAAGAATTTTCTTAACGGTAATCGGTTTTTTAATGCTAACGATCACCGCAAACAATAAAATAAAAACCAGTGTCAGAATGTTCGCCACAATAAAAAACAGGTCCATTTCTTCCTCCTTTCTCCTTTAGGAAACTCTGATATCACCAACCAGGCTCGACCCGGAGTCCCTGCTTGCTTGTCCTCCTTATCATTTGTGCCAATCTTCTGCATCACTTCGCCTTTTTCCTAATCAAGTCGGCATCGCAACAGGGGTATGAAGCTTCACTGGTCAATCGGTTAATGATGAAAGAAATGAAATTATCTCGGCAGACAAAGATGAGCATCGCGAAACTGACCAACAAAAAGATCACCGACGTTGCATAATAAAACTCTTTCCAAAAGGGCAACAGGCGGGAAAGCCCCCCCGGCGCGGCGCGGCCTGCACCACTTAAAGAGACAAAACGGGCATCGGTGGAAGATGGCAAAACACCTGCGTCGATTTCCTCGCCCCTCTTCGTTTCTAATAACCTGATCTTCTGTATAATTTCCTCTCGCTTCTGACTTAATACCTCCACCTGCTCCCAGAATGCTTGAACACGGAGATCCTTTTGATAAACACTGTACTCCGAAAAAAGCACCGCCTCTTTTTCAATGATTTGACTCAGGTGATCATAGGGTGTAAGGGACGCTTCGCGGATCGACCCATCCCCTGTGGCACCAATCGCCCCGGAAACGCTGCTCAAAAACACAGCCAGTATCAGTAAATAAGGCATCGCCCCTACCGCTTTTTTCATAGTCGCCCCTCCTATTTTAAATTCCGCACAGCCCTCCCTCCCTGCCCCCGAAATAGAGCAAAAATGATACCGAATTGTCTGTAGGCCGTGCATATATTTAGCTTTATTTTCAATTACTTAAATGATTGATGGCGTATTCAGTGTGGCTAATTTCCACAACTTGTAGAAGAAATATCCTCAGAGCGAATCAGATTCCTGTGTTGTTCTTTAAGCGAGTGATTGAGTTGGAGAGAAAGAGGATTTTATTCCGGTGCCGGAACGAAATAGAAGGAGAAATCTTGCGTTTGATTCTGTCCCTGATCTTCTAAAATCATAAGATTTCTCCCTTTGCTCGAAATGACAAGGCTACCGCAATTTCTTAACCGGAAGTGACTGACTTTTATAGCATTGCTGAATTTTGTTAAGAAAAAATATGCGCAAGATGTGACATCCCGGAAACGAATACGTAAATATGAGCGTCCATTTTTACACGCACTGTAGCTATATGCCACACTCGTATGAGTTCCCTCTTGTAACATATTGAATATATGTATGAAATTAAGGTGAATCGTCGGAGGCTTAGGCATTAAATTTGCTTATTCAGGGGCTGGCAGACTAAGCAATTGCCGGAGAGAGATAAGGAGTCCTAAACAGAAACAATCACGATGGGGAGGAAGCTATGCGCCAAGTTGACTATCTTGTAGGGAAGCACGACTTTGAAAAACTGGAGGCATACCAATTTATGCAAGGAAGTGTGAGTACCTGCTTTCAAGGAACAAAGGCAGAAATGGCTGCCATGGCCATCACAACAGGGCATTTTGGAAGTCTGCCTGTCGTCGATGAAGGGAAGCGGCTTGTCGGAATTGTGAGTGAGTTTGATCTCTTAAGGGCTCTTCGTGCGGGCAAAGATCTTGACAAGGTGACCGTACAAGAAGTGATGACCCCGCAACCGGTTTCTGTCCAGGAAGGGGCAACGGCCGACGATTTGATGAAGGTCTTGGAAGAGAATCACTTTATTCGGGTTCCAGTGGTTGATGATACCAATAAGGTCGTAGGCGTTGTTTCCCGAACAGATATTTTACAGGGATACCTCTACGCCGATGTTAACGAGATGCCGTGGTGAATGTCATCTTCCAGGAGGATCGCTTAAGAACATCCTTCTTGATGCGGTCTCGTCATTCAATAAACAACCCTTGATTTGCCTGTAAAAGGTTGATGAAAATGCTAAATGGCAATTCAGGGGTTGTTTTTTTTCTGGTGAAATAGATATACATGAACCCGTCAAGCTCGACGAGGAGACGCGACGCGTGATGGGTGGTTTTCAGATGTCATACCAGATTGATAGATAATACTAAATACGAATGTTTTTGTAGTATTACGTCATTGAACTATTTTTAGTTTGGATGGAATCTTGCGAAAAAAAGTATATGTGTTTGACGAAGATGCGGGCACACGCGCCATTTTATGGAAAGCGTTTGATCAACGGGGCTACAAGGTAAGCACTCATTCGAGGCCTGGAGCCTGCCCTGACACTTTTCAGACTCAACTTGATTGTATCTCAGGTCGTGCTTGTGGCGATTTTGTTGTCACAAGCGTTGATCTGCCTGAAGCTCCACGATTAGAATCTATAAAAGAATTGATTATAAAAAGGGCCTGTAAAGTAGAAAATATTGCTCTGATGTCATCAACATGGACAGATTCTGAATTGGAAACTGCCAAAATGCTTGGCTGTAAGGCACTCTGGAAGCCACTGACTGTGGGTGCAGTGGCTGCATGGATAGATGTTTGTGAAAAAAGACAGCTAGGGCGAGGGAATGAATGTTTCAAGCTACAAAAATCAGTTCGTGTCGCTTCTTCGACATGCAAGATACTGATGTACATAGCGATTTTTATAGCTTGAAGAGAAAATGAGAGAGTTTTATTCCGGTACCGGAACGAAACCGTCCCTCAGTTCTTCCGGCCCCACCGTTACTTTTCCGCCATTGCTTTGCATGAATGCAATGATCGTCAGTAGTTCCTGCTCTGAAAGCCCGATGGGCGGTTTATTGATGACGGGCATTTGTGCTGAAAACTCAACCGGCTTTCCAGCATCGAAGTCCAGTTTGACATAGGCCGCAGGCTTGACCAGCGCCTCATGGATAAACTCACGGGTTAATCGCGCCCCCACCCCGGAAAGGTTCGGACAACGACCTTGGCCCGGACCGATGGCGTGGCACAAGGCGCACTGGCCCTTGCTGTAGAATATTTCCTGCCCGATTTGAACCAGATCATCTTTGGTTTTAATCTTTGTCAGATCCAGGGCCTTCTTTTCGGGAGGTAAGCCGATCTTCTGCGGCACTTGGTAGCCGATATAGGCGTAGGCGAATAAAAAGACGCTGACAACGCCGACGACTTTCAGAATCACAAAACGGGGACGACCGGCATCCTTTGCAGTATCTTTTCGATGCTCAGGCCGATGCTCACCAAAGAGATCCACAAGATACATCAAGACAGAAGGAATAAAAAAATAGCGTGTAGAAAAGCGATTGAGGCGTATCGTGTGTGAAGTCCAAAAAATAATGCCGACTAAAAGAAAAAAAATCGCCGTACTCATCACAAAAAGGGCGGAAGCGACCCCTAAAGTCGGCGTATAAGCATAAGCAGAGGTATCTTCCATGACCCCATAGATATGCCAGTGCACACGCGATGCGGAACGGGCATAGCCCATCATGGACATGGTTAAAACGACGAAGACCGCATTGACGATCAGCGCATACTGGGAGCGTTTCGGCATCACGCCCCACTTCATTTCATGTGTCAGTTTTGCCGACCTGAGAGAAAGGGCCGTCAGCGGTGTGATCGTACAAAGAACGAAGAGAACCGCGAGGACCTGAGCCACGGAAAGCACATTCACCCGATAGACAGAGGGAACGAAATAACCGTAAACCCCGAGCCAGATGATGTAGACCACTGCGCCGCTAATCAGAACAACCGTAAAAATATTCGCCGCCTTCCCCCATTTCACCGTCACCACCTTGTCTGCACGCCAATAGAGGATGAAGCAGATGAAGGTCGTGATAATCATGAGGTTCACAGCCGTCAACTTGGCCGACATCACCCCGAAGACTCCAAGCAGAGGATGGTGCGCCCCCCCCATCGCCCTTTCCTCGGCAACACTGGCTACAAGAGAATGAGGCGTCAGCCAAACCGCAAAAGAGCCGACTAAAACCACGAGCATAATGACAATGGGCATCTTGTACTTTTGGGCGGAGGAAGTTCGATAGGCGATCCCCTGCCAGAAATAGTAGTTTGCCCCGACGAAAAGCACGCCGATGAGCACCGCCTGGAGGATGAAAAGCCAGGAGAGGATGCCTCCCATGAGCATAATCCCCATCTGCTGGTTATATTCATAGATTTCGCGCATCAGGTAGTAGCCCGCGAAAGGCATCGGAAGGATCCCGAAAACACCGATAAAATTTCCGGTATAGCCCATCCAGTCGTAATGTTCCCGCTCTTCCTGTGTTTTTGCGCCTAAATACGCAACCCCGGCATAAGCACCGCAGACAAAGCCTCCCAGAACAATATTGCCGACAATTCGGTGTATATTCACGGGCCACCATGTCGGGTTGTTCATGGCGGCCCAGGCCCGTTCCCACTCCCCTAATTCCGGATTCAAGACCACGGGGCTTGCCTGGAAGGAGAGAAAACCACTCGGAAGACACATCACCGCAAATCCGAAAAGATTGAGCATCACCCCCCAAAAAACATGAAGGGCTTTTCGATCCTTCCATTTTTCCCACTTGGACCAATAGTAGTAGATCGAGGTTGTCTCGCCTATAAACAGGCCGAGATAGACGTAGTAGGCCGGCTTAAAGATGCCTGTCATCACGCTCATGAGTTCAGGATAAAAAACGAGGAGCGTAAAAAGAAAAAGCATCCCAAGCGTTGCAGTCGTTGCAAAACAGGCGACGATCAGGTCGGTAAATTCCTTGGCGAGACGGTCATAGCGTTTTTCACCGGTTGAAATGCCGATGATTTCGACAATGAGGACAAATATGGGCACACCCAACACGAATGCGCCGAATAAGATGTGCAACTGGGCTAACATCCAGATCAGATTACGGCTGCCGATGCCAGCGATATCGCGATAACGCACAGCAGAGCCGGTCTCCGCAAAGACCACTGTTGAAGGGAGCAAGAGCAGCGCCATTAAAAGGAAGACCGCCCAAACAACTGAATTATTATATTTTTTAATTGAATTTCTCATGTCACATGCCTTAAAAACGCAAGGCGTTTAACCAAACACATAAATACAGCGCTTCCTTTTCTGTAGAAATAATCCGTATCCAGACTGATCTGCTTTTCCGGCTTCAACTTCTTCAAGAACAGCATAAAGGCCAAGAGCGTAAAACCCAGATACTGAAAGGCTTCAACGAGGTGGCCCATCGTGTAGGGATGATAGTCCATTGGATGGGGCAGCATGTCATAGAGCAATCCGGGAAAAAGGCCAAAAGAGACACAGATCAATGCAAGAATTCTCATTGCCCACAACATGTGAGCAGGCGGATCTTTCGCCGTAATTTTCCAGCCTTCCCCCCGAGCTTCTCCAAGAAAAATCGTATAGATGAGTTTCAAGGGTGTCAGCCAGGTCCCGCAGGCGGCAAAGACAAGCATCAATATCACCCAGCCCTGATGTGCTTCAGCCGCAGCTGAAACAACAATCGACTTGCTCACAAATCCCAGAAGCGGGGGCAGACCCGCAATGGAAAAGCCCCCGATCACGAACAGAAGAAAGGTCCAGGGCATACTTTTGTAAAGCCCTCCCAGCTCGCTTTGCTTTCGCCCTCCCGTCATGTGGGTGACGGAACTGATACCCATCATGAGCAGGGCCTTATAAATAATATTAGTGAACGCGAGGGAGACCGCGCCGTTGATTCCCAGCGCAGTGCCGATACCGATCCCTGTAATCATGTATCCGTTCTGACTGATCAGATGGTAACACCAGGCCCGTTGACAATTATTTTCATTGACCACATACATCACGCCGTAAACCGCCATAACGGCCCCCAGGACAATCAGGATGGGCGTTCCGGGAAAACCGCGAATCAAGGCATAAATCGCCGTCTTTGTTGTAAAGACACTCAGAAAAATTACACCGGTCAATGTTGCTTCGGGATAGGCATCTGCCAGCCAGGCATGAACCGGCGGCACTGCCGCGTTAATCAGGAAGCCCATGAGCATCATGATCGGGCCTAATCCCATTTGCGGAAAAGCATCAAATGTGATTCCGCCACCACTCGCGACATGCATCGTAATCCCGCCAAGCAGTAAAATTCCGCCGGTAATGTGAACCAGCATATAACGCATGCCGGCAGCATTAGACGCTTTTCCCCCCCGTAACCAAATCAAGAAGACAGAGGAAAACGAAGCAATTTCCCAGAATAGAAAGAAGGTAAAGAGGTCGCCCGCAAAGACCGCACCCACTGCACTGCCGACGTAGAGCAGCGCGGCCATATGTTCACGGCAATCTTTCACATGTAAAGCAAAGACAAAGCTTGCAAAAGCACTCACCATAAAAACAGCGCCGAATCCTAGGCTTAATTTGTCGACACGACCGAAGATCAGGTCATGACCGATAAAAGGAAGGACACCATGTGTTCCCTGCGAAGCGGAAAGGATTGCAAGCAAGCCCAGCGCTGGGATCGAAAGCAGCAGCGCAGAACGGCTTCTTCCTTTTACAAGGGGAAGAAGCGCTGCGCCAAGATAGAAGAACAGGGAGGGTTGCACCCACTCAATCATCGTTATTCTCAAATTTCATCAGCCTGTCACCTGTTTAATCAGATCCAGAAAAAGGTCCGGGAAAATCCCCAATAGAATAGAAAGTGCAGCCGTCACGCACAAAGGAATCACACAAAACAGGGGCTCCTTCACTCGGATTTCAGGCACAGGGAATTCAGTCCCCTCCAAGCCTCGCCCTCCGCCTTCCTCAAGGCCATCTTTGTCCCCTGCAAGGGCAAGCGACAGCCTCTTGTCAGGCGCCTTAAAAAAAGCCTGATGGACAATCGGTAAAAAATAAAAAGCGTTTAATAAACCACTGCTGAGCATCACAAAAAACATGGGCGCCTGATTGGCCTCAACTGAACCCAGCAACAAATACCACTTGCTTAAGAAGCCGGCAGAGGGTGGCACGCCAATCATGCTCAAGCTTGCAATGGCAAAGGCCCCCATCGTCCAGGGCATCTGCCGACCCATGCCATTGAGTTGAGACACCTTGGTCTTTTGCGTCGCCACATAGATTGCACCCGCACAGAAGAAGAGTGTGATTTTAGAAACCGCATGATTGACAATGTGTAAAATACCGCCGGTCAGCCCGCTGGAGCTTAGGAGCACCGCGCCCAAGACCATGTAGGAAAGCTGACTCACCGTAGAATAGGCAATCCGTTCCTTGAGGTTATCCCGCGACAAGGCATAGATCGATGCCATAATAATCGTAAAACCGGCGAGGGTGCTGGCAATTGATCCGACATTCAGGGTCTTCAGCAGGTCCACACCGAAGGTATTGAGGACAACGCGCAAAATACAAAATGCTCCGGTATTCACCACTGCAACGGCATGCAGGAGCGCACTGACCGGTGTGGGGGCAACCATGGAAGCAGGTAACCAGGCAGAAAAAGGCATCAGCGCCGTCTTGGTCGCGCCGAAGAGGAAAAGGAAAAAAATAAGGACCAGGGTGCTTGATGCCATATCCGCAGGGAAAATGCCGCTTGCCGTAAAATCAAGTGTTCCAGCGTGGTAGTAGCTTAAGAAAATGGCGATTCCCAGGAAAACCTTCGAGGGCGCCATCAGATATAAGAGGTACTTATTCCCTCCAAGCCAGGCCTCCTTTGTTTCATGATGCACGACCAGAGGGTAGGTAAAGAAGGTAATCAGTTCATAAAAGAAAATGAGCGTCAACCAGTTATTGGAAAAAGCCGCCCCCATGGTCGCAAACAGCGTCACTGCAAAAAAGAAATAGAAGCGGGTCTGTGAATGCTCATTGAGGCCGCGCATATATCCGATAGAGTACAAGGTGGTCAAGATCCAGGTAAAGGAGGAGACTAGGGCAAAAAGCAGCCCCAGGCCATCCACCCGGAAGCCCGTGGGAACAGAAGGCCATATCGTGAAGAGGGTATAACGAAGGGTTTTCCCCTCAAGGACGGGGGGGATCATGCTCAGCACAGCAAAAAACATCAAGACCCCTGCCACAAGGGAACATCCCTCCCGAAGATTTTTATGCTTCCGGGTGACAAGGATCAGCAGGGCCCCGATAAAAGGGATCAATGCTGCGACAAAGGGTTTGATGGATTCCATTTCCATGCTTGTTCTCAGATCCTAACTTTAGGCTGCCTTCGCGGCAGAGGGCCACAACGCTCAGTCTGCTAAACAGACGGGCCAAACAACCTACGCTATCACAAAACTAAAGCGATGTTCTATCGGCTTGGAAGGGTCTCATATTTCAGCTTGAGTCATCACTCTCATTGAGAGTCGAATCTCAAACACAGCCTTTAAAAGGCGACGAGACAGGTCAAACTTGAAACACTGACATCAGCTCACTCAGGTTTGATTAGAAACCCGATTGCCGGCCGACGGTTGATTCAACATAACAGTCAAGAATATCTCTACGTGCAACGATACCAATCAATTTCCCTTTAGGGTCGACTACGGGTACGCGGATGAGGTGTCGCGCCTGGAGAAGGTCAATCACCTCCATGACCGGCGTCTCTTCCTCAATGGTGACCACTGACTGCGTCATGACCTCTGAGGCGGGAGTCTCACGCAGATATTTCCCTTTCATCAAGGCATTTAGAATATCGAATTCACTCACAAGGCCGATCAGCATCCTTTCCGAGTTAATGACCGGGATGCTCCCAAAGCCCCTTTTGAACAATGTATCCGCGATGTCATGGCAGGAAGTCTCTTTATCGACGGAAACAACATTTCTTTCCATCAAGTGAGAGGCCTTGACCTCGGCCATGCTTTTTCCACCCACGCGAAAATCTGTTAGTCGCATCGTCAAACTCCTTTTTCTATTGTCGTTCAAACATCATGTTTAAAGCCAGGGAGCGGCCCGAAGCCTGATTTGGCATAACATCCCAGAATATCTCTCCGCGAAATAATCCCGATCAAGATCTCTTCGGCATCGACCACCGGTACCCGGATAAAGTGTTTAGACAGAAGGAGGTGTATCACCTCCTCTATCGGCATCTCCTCTGTAATCGATATAACGGGCTTCGCCATGATCTCAACAGCGAGTGTCTCGCGCAGATCCATTCCTTCTTTCAGCGCTTCCATGAGGTCATATTCACTCACAACCCCGATCAACTCCTTTTTATGGTTGGTGATCGGGATACTGCCAAATCTCCCTTTAAGCATGGTCTCTGCCAGCACATTGCAGTAAGTCTCTTTACCAAAGGAGATCACCTCTCGATTCATCATGTGGGAGGCGGTCATCTCCGTCATGCTTTTTCCCCCGACACGGAAAGCCAGTCGTTGATTCATAGCTGCTATCCTTTCTCTCTTTATATGATTTGTTGAGACGTGAACACCTGAAAACTCAGTACGACCTTCATCAGTACGACCTTCAGTTGATGAACTTACAAGCGATCTGTCCCCTACCTCCTGCTTCACCCTGAGGCCAAAATCCTTCAAGGACAGCATCAGCGTGGTACTCGTCAAAATAATTCCCGCTTCATTTGGAGAATTGCGACTTGCGATCATAACATAGACCGCAATAGTCAGGCCAATCAGAAATTAAAAATCTACACTTAGAATAAGAATAAAAACAATGACTTAAAGTCTGAAAGTCCAGGACGATCTGGAGGCGATTTTGTGATGTTGTCTAAAGGTGTCCATCTGCGTAGATTCAAAGAAATACTGTTAGACATTTTTATTGACAAAAATGTCCTGAACTCACTTGAGTCTTTCTGATTCTCTCTAGCTCATTACGCGGGATTCTTGATTTCGCGCGGCCCTATCTTCCGCTGAAAAACCAGCCGAGCAGTCCGACGAGTACACCGAACACGGCCAGCCACATCCGCACCTGGGTGGATTTTCGCGTTCTTTCGGTATTCTGAGCCGCAATCAAATTGAGGTAGTTTGAACTGGTCCGCAGGAAGGCCGTGTAGTTCTTCATCATTTCCTGAGAAATCGATCTTAGATTATCCAAACCCGTGAGATATTTGCAGCGGAGGACCGCAGTGCGGGAGGTGTTGGCGAGAAGATGCGCTTCTAAAAGTTCCGTCAAATCGCCAAAGGGGGAAACCAACCTGGCGCGCGCCATGAACGAGGTGGCTTCCGCAATCCATTTTGAGAATTCTGCTTCGACCTCGTGTTTTTCCAGTTTTAATGTAAGTTGTTCCCGACGTAGCTCCTTGATGCTGTGATGCCCGCTTTCATCTTTTTTCATCCAGGAAAGAAACTGACTCCTCCAGGACAGGGTTGCGGATGGATAGCTCACCATCTGTTTCACCTTGATGTTGAGCTGCTCAAAAACAAAAGCCCCCTCATTGTGAATGGCGCGGGTAAACAAACGCTGCGCCCTGGCGGCGGTATTAATGATGTTGATGACGATATGCACGGCTTCGACTACGCCGAAGCGGAAGGCCATTTTATCGCGTTCATCATAATCCAGGACACACCAACCGCGCCTTGCGATATAAACAATGCTCCCGCTTGCGCCATAAATGTTTCTTTTGCTCAGATAGCGGTCGATATGATCAAACTTGTTTAGAAAAGCGGGGGTTGTTCGCCCCGCAGCCACAACGAGATATTTTTCCATCATTTCTTTTTTTCCATCAGACAAGTCGTCTTTGGCTGTTTCCGTCTTGAAAATAATGGTCCCAATGTAGGGTCTGGAGCAGGTCAACCTTTTGTCACGGCCATATTCCGGGAGGGTCTCCCATTGACCAGACTCAAAAGTGAGCCTTCTGAGTCCAAGTTTTTTCAAGGCATGCACAATGACACGATCAATTTTATTTCTGAAAAATTCTGCATGGACAAGCAATTCCCCGATTTTTTGCCCGTGAGTGTCGCTTCGACGACGGATGAGTTCCGGATGGCAAATTGCGCCCAGCAGTTGGTCAGCAGATATCTTATCCCGGTTTTGAAGTCGAATATTCAGCGAGACAAAGCCATATTTCCATATCGTCACTTCAATGCTGGAGATACCTTCATAGGCCTCATATCTTTCCGAAAGGGCGAAAGGGCAGTCTGTGAAGTGTGTAGTGCCTTCATGAATCGGTATTGTGAATTCGTCGTTTGCGGCGCTTTTGCTCTCAAGACTGATCTGAAATTGGGTGAGAATGATTTCACTTAAAAACTGGTCGCTGAAATAGGCAGTGGCTTGAGCGCTTCTTAAATTACGAAAGTGAATTTGGTACTGCTCGTCGGTTTCATTTTTCTCGTTTAATAAACCGGGATAGGTCTGTGCTAAAAGGCTTCGATTGAGCGAAATAAGATCGACCCATTCCTGTTGTTGATCCATTGAAGTCGCACTTGAGGCCTTGCTGTAGTCTTTTTCCGAGCGAAAGCGGTTGCTGATCAAAAATTGATTCAGTTTGTTGCTCAAAATCGTTTTTAGAAAGTTCTCAGAATCTCCGGAGGCCTGACATTGATTCAGCTGCTGTCGCATGGAAGGGGAGAATTGCCGCTGGAGGTAATGGGAGAGAGGGTCGCTTCCAGTGCGGATTTGATCCCATAATTTAAAGGCTGAAAGGATGTCATCCCCGCAAAAGGGCGGAAGGGATTTTACGACAAGCGGATCCCTGATAAAGTCATCCTGCTCGAATGTCGAGGATTCAATCTTTGTGGATATGCGGCCGCCAAGGTAGTAATGATAGGTGAAATTGAGTTCCAGGCCTTTCGGCGGCATCTGAAGGAGATTTTCTTCAAAATCATTTTTTGCTGTCATCGGTCTGTCGTCATTTTCATTATGGGGCCAGTCGTTCGATGTGCCATAGATCATCAGGCTGTGGCGTATAAACGAAACGATCATGGAGGCGGTCGGGGCGTCCTTGCCAGAATTCAAAAAGTCCGGGAACAATCCGATAGCCTCCCCAGAAATCGGGAATCGGTATCGAGCCTTCAGAAAAGCGTTTCGTGAAGGTTCTGAACTGGTTCTCCAGAATCTTTCTTGAGGAAATGACGCTGCTCTGGTGAGAGATCCAGGCCCCGAGTTGGCTGCCTCTCGGACGGGAGATGAAGTATTTGAGCGATTCCGCTGTGGGTATTTTCGATGCCGTCCCGAGTATTTTGACCTGACGGTCAAGACTTAACCACGGAAACAGGAGGGCGACCTGTTTATTTTCTTCGATCTGCAGGGCTTTTTCACTCGCATAATTCGTAAAAAAGACAAAACCACGCTCATCGAAAATCTTGAGCAAAACCGTCCTGAGGGTCGGCATCCCGGATTTTGATGCCGTCGCCAAACTCATTGCATTCGGATAATCGATCTTTGAATCACAGGCCTCCGTAAACCAGGTTGCAAACTGTCTGACAGGGTTTTGATCAAGATCAGTTTTCTGAAGGCCTTCCCGTTGATGTTCTTTTCTTATGCCACTGATATCCACTGATTAATCCCGCAAAGCGGCATGAACAATGTCCTGTGCTTCCTCTTGAATTTTTTTGAGATGTGCAAGACTTTGGAAACTTTCTGCATAGATCTTGTACACATCTTCCGTCCCTGAGGGACGGGCTGCAAACCAGCCGTTTTCCGTGACAACCTTTAAACCGCCCAGAGCGGCCTGATTTCCAGGGGCATGCGTTAACTTCATTTGTATCATTTCACCTGCCAGGGTTTTTGCTTGAATCGCATCTACAGAGAGCCGTTTTAATTTCTCTTTCTCCTCCCGCGTTGCGGGGGCATCGATTCTTTCAAAAAAAGGTCGTCCGAACTGTTCTTCTAATGCCTGATACTGTTCGCCCGGATCACGTCCTGTTCTTGCGGTCATTTCGGCAGACAGGAGATTCAGGATAATCCCGTCCTTGTCCGTTGTCCAAACCTGTCCATTTTTCCGAAGGAAAGAAGCCCCGGCGCTTTCTTCTCCTCCAAAGCCCAGTGCACCGGTCAAAAGCCCTTCGACGAACCACTTAAATCCGACGGGAACTTCAACAAGGGTCTTCCCTAAATCGGCAACGACCCGATCAATCATCGCACTCGATACCAGGGTTTTACCGACCGCAATGTCCGCTTTCCAATTGGGCCGATGTCGATAAAGATAGGAGATGGCCACCGCGAGGTAATGATTCGGATTCATTAAGCCTGCGCTTTTGGTCACAATCCCGTGGCGGTCACTGTCGGGATCATTGCCAAAAGCGATATCGAATTGATCTTTGAGTTTAAGAAGGTTTGCCATTGCATAGGGCGAGGAGCAATCCATGCGAATTTTCCCGTCTTTGTCCAGAGGCATGAACGAAAAAGTCGGATCAACAGTGGAATTGACGATTTCCAGATTGAGTGAATAGGCCTCGGCGATGGGCGCCCAAAAGTCGACAGCGGATCCGCCCATCGGATCGACCCCGATTTTGAGATCGCTTCCGGCAATGAGTTCCATATCGACGACATTTTTTAAATCCAGTATATAGGGACGGACGAAATCGTAATATTGTGTCGTTTCCGACTTCAGCGCTTTGTCAAAAGAGATTCTTTTAACATCTTTCAGACCGCTTTGAATGATCTCATTCGCACGGTTTTGAATCCACGTCGTCACCTTTCCATCAGCGGGGCCCCCATGCGGCGGATTATATTTAAACCCGCCATCTTCCGGAGGGTTGTGAGAGGGCGTAATGACGACGCCGTCTGCAAACCCGGCTGTTTTTCCCTGCCCGCCTATTTTATCATGGTTGTAAGTGAGTATGGCGTGCGATATCACAGGAGTCGGGGTGTAGCCCAAACCGGATTGAATCCGAAGCGTAATGCCGTTTGCGGCAAACACTTCGACTGCGCTTACCAGGGCGGGCTCTGATAAGGCGTGGGTGTCCATCCCGACAAATAAAGGGCCTTTAATCCCTTCCATCAAGCGGTACTCACAAATCGCCTGAGAGATGGCCAGAATATGGGCTTCGTTGAAACTCTGCTTTAAAGAAGACCCGCGATGGCCTGAGGTCCCGAAGGCGACCTGATGATTCGGATTATCGGGGTCGGGCTCATTCGCATAAAAGGAAGTCACGAGTCGGGGGACATTAAGCAATTTTTCGCGGGGGCAGGGTTGACCTGCGAGTTCATGTAAAGGCATCATCTTTCCTCTGAGTGATCATTTAATCAGTTTTCTACTTGAGCTTATTCTATTCCCATAATGTACACCTTTAGGGAATTGACCTCAAAATTAATTTCAGTCAAAATGTCGGGAGTGATGCCTTGGTGGGACTATCGCTCTCGCTTCGAGTGGCCGACGATTCCAGGCAGTGGCCCCAACAAGGTGAGAGAATAAGTCTTTAATAATCAATTTGTTTTATGCAAATGACGGCCTTGTTTTTTCAGGAAAAAGGACTATATTTATGGTGTAGAGCGAAAAAAGGAAGACCGCTCTTTTGAGGCGAGTTGTTCTGATTTTCTTTTTAAATTTCAGTCATCTAAACAGAGTAGAGGGTACAATAATGAAAGCGTCAAGAATGTCAATCGTTGCTTTGTTCACGGCAGTCCTATTCACGGGTTTAAGTGTATTTCCATCTTTTTTAACGGCAGGGACTTCTCCGATTGAAGTCCTGATTAGAGTCACCGACCAGGGCTTTTTCGATGCAGAGGGCCGCTCCCTCAATAACCTCATTAAGGTGCCAAAGGAGCGGAACATCAAGCTCATCTTTGAGGGCGCGGGAAAACCTACGGAAAGACACGCCTTTGTCCTATTATTTGACTCTGATAAAGAGATAGAAAGCGGGCGGATTGACGATCAAAACAGACGGACGCAGATTGAGTTTACCTCGGGCGAGGCGGATGAAACCTATGACGTTTTCTGTGTCCTCGTCGATTGCGATGGCATGGAACATTTGACAGATCTCGTCATCATGGCAATTTAATGAAGGCCATGGAGACGCAAGCGATGTCGCAAAAAATGATTTTACAGGTGATGGTGATTGTTGCAGTAAGCCTCATATTGAGTCAGGGCAAGGCCTTTTCTGCAGAAGGGAATGAAAAACCTTTAAAGCCGGTTCCTGCGGCCTACGCCGATAAGCTTATGCCGGAAGGCTGGTGGACGGATGCGAAGATCATTGAAGAGGGAAAGAAGATCTTTGAGACGACAGTCTTGGAATACGAGTTTAAGCGAAAAAAACGCATTGCCAAAGAAGGCTGTTCAAGCTGTCATGGCATTGACATCAAAAAAGATCGCCCCAAAAAGAGAGGGTCGCCTGATTTCAGAATTGCCGAAAGAGTCAACCGTTTTTCAGAGGCTTACTGGTTCTGGCGGGTTGCGGAAGGGGTTGCCAAAACGCGTATGCCCCCTTGGAAAAAGAAACTTTCCGAGGCGGAAATCTGGAAAGTCATTGCCTATCAGCACACTTGGTCTCACGGAAACACCTCTGCCATACACGACCACAAGGAAATAGAACACCCTGTTCGGTAGAGGCACAAAATTTTGTGCCTCTACGTTTTGTCCCTACCCTGTAAACCCTTTTAGCTCGTACTTTTTTTCGCCGCCCGTTTCCGGTCATTTTCATTCAGATGTTTTTTCCGAAGTCGGATGGATTTCGGCGTGACTTCAAGTAGCTCATCCTCCGCCACAAAAGAAATCGCTTCTTCCAGACTCATCTTTTTAGGCGGGGTCAGGGTCAATGCCTCGTCAGCACCGGAGGAACGCATATTGGACAACTGTTTCTTTTTGCAGGCATTGACGACCAGGTCATTGCCTCTGGAATGCGCTCCGATCACCATGCCTTCGTACAATTTTTCACCCGAACCAATGAATAACTGGCCTCTCTCCTGAATGTTATGCAGCGAAAAAGTCACCGATTCCCCTTTTTCCAATGAGATCAGCGCACCCTTTGTTCGGGAGGGGATCTCACCTTTAAAGGGCAGGTAGCCTGAAAAGACATAGTTCATCAGGCCGGTGCCACGGGTTGCGGTCAAAAAGTCGGAGCGATAGCCGATGAGACCACGGGAAGGCACATCAAAGGTCAGACGGGTATTGCCACTGTGGGAAGTCCCCATATTTTTAAGCTCCCCTTTACGCCGCCCCAGGGCCTCCATGACCGGGCCAATATAAGTGTCCCCGACATCAATGGTCAGGTGTTCAATTGGCTCTTGTTTTTTTCCGTCAATGGTTTTAAAAATAACATTCGGGCGGGAGACGGCAAACTCATAACCTTCGCGACGCATGGTTTCAATCAGGATCGAAAGATGTAATTCTCCACGACCGGAAACCTTGAACACTTCAGTCGAATCCGTTTCTTCCACGCGCAAAGCCACGTTGGATCGAAGCTCTTTCATTAGGCGATCTCTGACTTGACGACTGGTGACATACTCCCCTTCCAAACCGGCAAAGGGGGAAGTGTTGACCATGAAATTCATTGAAATCGTCGGCTCCCCAATCTCAATTGAGGGCAGGGCCTGAGGATCTTCGGCACTCGCAAGGGTTTCCCCGATTTGTGGCGCTTCAAATCCGGCAATGCCCACGATCTCACCCACCTTGGCCTCTTTCAGATCAATTTTTTTAAGCCCTTCATAACCGAGGAGACGGGTAATCTTTGATTTGATCACACCACCGTCTTTCTGAACCAAAGCAACTATTTCTCCCTGACGTACCTTGCCGTGGTTGATCCGCCCTAAAGAAACCCTCCCGATGAAGTTGTCATATTCGAGTGAAGAAACGAGCATCTGAAAAGGAGCGTCTTCATCACCGACGGGAGCCCCAACCCTGTCGAGAATCATCTCAAAGAGAGGTTCCAGATTGGAATCGGCATCTTCAAGATTGAGTTTACAGGTGCCTTGCTTGGCCGAGGCAAATATCACGGGAAAGTCGAGCTGTTTGCCTTCCTCATCCAGTTCAAGGAAAAGGTCGGTGATCTGATCGGCCACTTCAAGCGGAGTGGCTCCCGGTCGGTCAATTTTGTTGATCACGACGATTGTTTTAAGTTGAAGGTCGAGGGCCTTTTTTAAAACGAATTTTGTCTGAGGCATTGCTCCTTCGAAGGCGTCAACCAGGAGCAAGACCCCATCGACCATCTTAAGCGTCCGTTCAACCTCGCCGGAGAAATCGGCATGTCCGGGAGTATCGACGATATTGATTTTGTATTCCTTGTAATGAATCGAGGTGTTTTTTGCCAGAATGGTAATGCCCCGTTCCCGCTCCAGCTCGTTGGAATCCATGACGCGTTCCACAATCCCTTCACGGGCGTGAAAGGCCCCACCCTGCTGGAGCATTTTGTCCACCAGTGTGGTCTTGCCATGATCCACATGGGCGATAATGGCAATATTGCGGATATCTTCTCTTGCTTTTATGTTTGCTTCTTGTTCAATCACTTACATACCTCGAACATCATCACAGCAACGCACAGGTCACCAAGGGTTAAAATTCCTTCCTCAAAAATCCAATCGGGTTGGGGGGTTTTGGAGAAGACGGGTTAAACAGAATAAAATCGGAGCAGTGTAACAAGTGTTCTCCCCCTAATCAAATGATCTCTATGCCGTATTTTTTTGCGTGAAAAAAGTTTGACAATTTTGCTGCTACATCAAATGATAGCAGAATGTGTGAACTTTGGAATTCATCCGAGTGACGGATACAAACAATTCCACCCTCTTGCTACTGACCCTCCTTCGCTGGTTTGATATTGTCGGGGTCGTGCTCTTTGTCGGAGCCGTGTCGTTTCGGGAAATAACTTACTTGCCCGCTATCCCTGCGGTAAAGGATAAGACCACACGAAAGCGAATGTCGGCCGGGGAGGCGGGTTATCCCGACCAGCGTATCCTCTACTACTTAGGCGGACTACAGCTCGCCAGCCTGGCTTCCCGGGTGTTTCTGATGGAAGGCGATATCGGGCTTGCCTGGGACGAAGCCGACTTTGGAGCGATTTGGGTGGCTAAATTATTTGTGATTGCTCTTCTCTTGCTCCTCGTCCGTTCCAGAGTCCTTTGGAAAGGCCCTCTTCTCTTTGCGCTGTCCACCCTGCTTTGTCTTGCGGGGAGCCTCAGCGGTCATGCCTTTGCTTCAGGGGCGATCTATCTCGTCTTAGGTGATTGGCTGCATTTTACCGCCGTATCGGTCTGGGCCGGGGGCTTGCTCCCCCTTCGTGACGCCGCCCGTCGGAGTCGGGAATACTTGGAAACGACCGAGCGAGCGGCCTTTCTCGCACGCTTGATCGAGGTCTTCTCGATCTGGGCAATTCTTTGTGTCGTCACGATAGTGATGACCGGCAGCTTTAAGGCCATGATCTACCTTGAGCCTGCGGACAATATTTTTGAGATTCCTTATGGAAGGATCCTTTTTACCAAGTTGTCTATCGTTTCAATTGCCATAGGCCTTGGCGGGGTGAGTCGATTCTATCTCTTCCCTCGTCTGCAAAAAATCGAAGCCTCCACATCAACGGCGCTTGAGCGACTTGAAAAACAACTCTACGGGGTGTTGACCGTGGAGTTTTTTTTTGTCGCCCTCGTCCTGATTTTTGCCGCCCTTTTGACACAGACTCCTCCCCCCTGAAAGAAATTGTCTTCCCTGTCATGAGCAAGGTATACTGCCTGTTCCTCTTGTTTGCCTTTGAAGGATCTTCGTGCTACCACTCAAAGATGACCTGCCGACGCGTACTTTTCCCCTTGTGACGCTTGGCTTAATCGCCGCAAATATCTATGTTTTTTTCCAGGAACTTTCGCTTGGACCGCGAATGGAAGCTATGTTTTTTACTTTCGGGGCGATCCCTTTCGAGTTGATGCACGGGGTTGAACTCGGCAAGGATTCGGTCCCTATTCTCGCCACCCTTTTTACCTCAATGTTTATCCACGGCGGTTTTTTTCATGTGGGCGGGAACATGCTCTATCTCTGGATCTTCGGCAATAATATTGAAGATGCAATGGGGCATGGCCGCTTCATCTTTTTTTACCTCATCTGCGGGGTCATCGCGGCCTACTCCCATGCCATATTCGATGCAAATTCAAAGGTCCCGATGATCGGGGCAAGTGGTGCGGTTTCGGGTGTACTCGGAGCCTACATCCTACTTTTTCCACAGGCGAGAGTCTTGACGGTCATCCCGCTCGGCATCTTTTTCCCCATTGTCAAGATTCGCGCTTTTTATGTACTCGGCTTCTGGTTCGTAGCACAGTCTTTAAATGCCTTTTTAGGGGCAAAAGGAGGGATTGCCTGGTTCGCCCACGTCGGTGGTTTTGTTGCGGGGATGCTCTTGATCTTTTTTTTCAGAAAGCGGCAGCCACGCTGGAAGCGGTATTTGTAATTAAAGAGGGCTTGAAGTGAGATATTTCATTATTCCATTTCCTGTTCCCTGCAAACCAAAAAAAACACTAAGGGGCCTCTTCTGTCCCTTGATGGGCTGCAAACTGCCCTAAGCCCCCAAAGAAAGACCAATTGAGCCAAATAAACTCCGGCTGAAGCGTGGGTCGGTAACGGGCTGGAAAAGGGAGAGGAAATGTCACTGTTTCATATAGTCCTGAACCCGTGCGAGCCATGGCCATCCCTACCCCAAAAATCGGACCATACAGAACCCCTGTCACCAGGCCTTTTTCTACGCCGATCACATAGATACCCTGGAAAATTTCGATCCAGCCCGTTGAAATATTGACAACGCCGCGAAGCAGTTTGCTGCCTGCATTATTGTCGATGTGATTGGCAAATGATGGGGGTGGGAAGGATAGGATAAGAAACAAGGTCAGGCTCAAGAAAAAAAATTCCGTAATTGAGTTTGCCTTGCGTAACATAAGCGCCTCCTCCTTTCACGAATTTTGGTTTTCCCAAACGACTCTTTTTACATATTCTGACAAACTTCTCTTAGCTGCCCGATAAGTTTTTCCAGATCCGGCACGCCTATTTCACAAATCTTTCCTTCTAAAACAAAAGTCGGGGAGATGAAAATACCAAGCGACTGGGCTCTCGCACGATCTGTTTGATCCGATTTCCGGATAATCAGCATAACGCCTGATACCGCCTCCACCGCCTTTTTCGCCACCTTAATTGCAGCATCACAAGACGGACATCGTTGGGAAATAAAGACCTCAAGAGTCATCATGTTCATAAAATACCATTTTTATTAGAGAGCGAAATGTAGTCTGGAATACCAGAAGGAGAACATTCCTATCCACCTCGAAATACAAAGACTTTAATTTAAGGGCAACTTTTTAATCCCAATTGTATGCTTCGTTACATTACGCCCCCCTTAAGCCCCCTATCCTAAAGAGGATCGGATCAACCCGATTGCCTTATCTGGAGAAGGAATGAAGTCCAGCGTCAGAAGAATGATTTTTATTAAAAAGAGTCAGGCATCCTTTTCGGAAAAAAATGTCTGACAAAGGTTTCGTGATCAATCAAAGGAGGAAAGAACAATGAAGAAAACATTACTTTTCATGATGCTCGGTGGGGTTTCCCTCTTGGGCATCAGTGCATGTTCATCCATGGGTGGACAGCCCGCGATGGCAGAATCGGGTGGCTCGGAAATGAGCATGGATATGGGGGCAGACTCCTATCTCATGCCGCCCGCCAAGGTGAAAATGATGATGAAGATGATGATGTCAATGAAACCGGACACCTTGTCGGCAGGCATCAAACGGGGAGAAAAACTATTTTACAATGAAAAACTTGGAGGGAATACCAGTCGAAAAAGCTGTGGCACCTGTCATGAGGGTGGGGGAACGGTCGGTGGCGCGGCTCAAATGAAGTGGAAAGGGATGACCATGAAGGTGAATATTCCGACGCTTAAGGGTGCTGCTGCCCATTTTCCAAAACCCATGGGTCCCATGAAGGCCTTAGTCGATCTGGAGAGCATGAATAATATGTGCATCATGACTTTCCTTAAAGGACGACCCATCAACAAAAACACGCAACAATCCATTGATCTGGCGGCATACGTCACCTCCTTTAGCAAAGGAAAACGTCTAGAGCCAGGCAAAGAAAAGACCGTACCCCGCCCTGTTCCGGGTGCGATGTAAACGAGAATAATCTTCTGAAATACGGGGAGGGATATATTTTGCGATCCCTCCCCTACAAGTGAAAAAGGAGGTTCAGTATGCGATACAAAGATAAAGTCAGTTTCGGATTTATTCTGCTCTTATCCATTTTCATCTCCATCGGCTTGATTGCATCGTTCCCTTTCCAGGCTTCGGCTGAAGGAGACGAAGAACAAATGGATTTCACCGGAGATCCCGTTGCCGGAGAAAAACTTGCGAAAGAGCTTGACTGCTTTCAATGTCATGTCATCGGAGATGAAGGGGGCGATGTCGGCCCACGACTCACGAATGTGGGATTGAGACGCTCTAAAGATTGGTTATTCCAATGGCTTGAAGATCCCAGCAACAGTCGCCCCGCAACGGGCATGCCTGCCTTTGAATGGCAGTCGGAAGAAGAGATCCTCAATATCATTGCCTATCTCTATACCTTTCTTACTCCGGTTAACAGCAAAGAAATCCTTAAGGAAAAAAATCTGATCAAAGCCGGAGAACGGCTTGTAGAGGCCTATGACTGCCGGGCCTGTCATACCATCAAAACAGGGGGGAGAGATATCTATCCCAATTTGACCCATGCAGGTGATAAACTGAAACCGGAATGGGACAAAAAATTTCTAAAAGACCCCTCTGCCTGGGATATCTATACTTTCATGCCTAATTTCCATCTGACTGATCAGGAAATTGAAGCGATTGTGTCCTATGTTTTGAGTCCAAATAAATGATCAGACCCGCTCCCGCTTTACCCCGAACATTACTTTTTCTCTCTGTCCTGCTTTTGCAAGGAATGCTCGTACTCTCATGCACGAAGCAGGATGAAGTGAAAGTCGAACCGGAAGTTGCGTCCTCATGGAGCCTTCAGGAAAGCGGAACAACTGTAAATCTAAGCAGTGTTGTTTTTATCAATCATCGACAAGGCTGGGTCGCGGGAGAAAAAGGAACGATCCTTTATACAGAAGATTCCGGGAACCACTGGATAAAACAAGAGAGCGAAACAACACATGATCTCTTTACCATCGATTTTGTTAATGAGAAGACGGGATGGGCTGCCGGGGCCGAAGAAATTATTCTACACACGAATGATGGTGGGCAGACCTGGTTGAAGCGATCACCCTCAGGCGCTCAAACCATTCTTGATCTTGATTTTTTAGACGAGAAACAAGGCCGTGTCCTGGGCACCTTTCCCGATATCCGGAAAACAAGTGATGGCGGGCAGCAATGGGAGGCAGAATCTACGGAAGCAACTTCCAACTGGACCAGCCTGTTTTTTCTGGATGCACAAAACGGCTGGGCCACCAGTATGCGGGGCGATATTATCCACACCAATGACGGCGGGCTTACCTGGATCGGTCAGATTAGAATTATTGTTCCGCTTTCCGGTATCTATTTTGCCAATTTGAAGCAGGGATGGGCCAGTGGCCCCGGCGGGAGACTTTTTTCGACATTAGACGGTGGAAAAAACTGGGATGAAAAAACCTCGGGAACAGCGGCCGATCTTTGGGGACTCGCTTTTTCCGACCCATCAAGCGGTTTTATCGTTGGCGCGGGGGGCTTAATTCTGAATACCACTGATGGCGGAGCACAATGGCAACAAAACATTTCTGCGACAAAAGAAGACCTTTGGAATATCAGTTTTCCAGACGTCTCACATGCTTGGGCCGTGGGCCACGGCGGCACCATTTTAAGTTATCAGCCCTGAAGTTTTCTGTGAAGTTTTCATGAAGTCCATCTTCTCAGCCTCTGAGATGAAGTGAAATGAAACAATCTCTTTTTGACTGTTGTAAAAAATCGATCAAGGTTTCTTTGGTCGTCGGAACGATACTCAGCCTCGTCAATCAAGGCGATGCCATTTTAAATAATACGCTTAGTCTTCAAGACGCTCTGCGGATCTTCTTCAATTTTTTAATTCCCTTACTTGTATCAACATATTCGAGGCTTGCCCTGTTAAAAGAGATGAAAAACCTTCAGAAACAGATCGACTCAAAAAAGGGAAGCTGAGTGCGTGACCGCAATGATGAGTTGATGACAAAGACTTTTAAGACATTACCATATTGCAGGGGGCTATGCATATCTGTAGGATATTGTCCTTTAACGCTTGAATCGCATGTCAAATATTGTTTGAATCTGCATCCATGTGTTTGAAAAACGATCATTAAAACCCGGCAAGGCCTTTCTCTGGCGCTTATGACGATGTATTCTATGCTGAACTCAGGGCAACAGATTTTTTTAATTCAGACTTAATCAGAGTTTCCAAAAGGAGTCTACGAAATGAATATTCATCGGGTTAGTGTGGAAGAAACGCAGCAATTAATGTCAGATGGAACGCTGACCATCCTGGATATTCGTGATGAACAGTCTTATGCGGAAGGCCATCTGCCCGACGCGATTCATATCAAAGAGATCAATATCGACGATTTTATAGAAAATCAAGACAAGGATCAGGGCCTCTTACTCTATTGCTATCACGGACATTCCAGTATCTCGGCAGCGGGCTATTTTGCCGAAAAGGGTTTTAGGCTCTGCTACAGCATGGACGGCGGATATGAAGCCTGGCCTCCGCCCGTGTCCGGAAGTAAGGCGCAATGAAGCAATCCCCCGAATGGCTTAGTGGGACGGCAATCGTCTTATTCGATGCGCTTTGTCCGCTTTGTACGCACACCGTCTCCTTCCTCATGAAGCGGGACAGCAAACATCTACTCACATTTATCTCGATGCATTCTGAGACAGGGAAAAGCCTGATGGAAAAATATGGCCTTACCCTGGAGATGGATACCTTTGTCTTGATTCAAGGCGCTAGCGCCTTGATTCGGAGTGATGCGGTGTTCGGCATCGCCAGACAGCTTGGCGGGGGCTGGATTTTTTTACGTTTTTTTTCAGTCATTCCTCGGTCCCTTCGTGATGCCTGTTACGCCTTTGTTGCCAAGAACCGCTATCGGTGGTTTGGCCGCCATAAAAGCTGTGTGCTGCCGTCGGCCCGGTAGGAATCAAAAGTCAAATTTTTCCACTGTCTCAAATGGGGGGAAATTTTGATGATGACAAGTTTTTGCCTTTGCTTGGTGCATCGTTCATTTTTTCCCGAAGTCTTTGAAAAGGCCCTTCTTCTGATCGGTAAAGCGGGTAAGCTCCTTGTTCTTTCCGACAAGGATGAGCACATCCCCTTCTTCTATGCAATACGCATCATCAGGATTAAATATAAGTCGATCCTGTTCCTTCCTCCAGGCAAAATTCTTTGACGCACCGTCCGCTTTTTTGATGGCAAAGAGGTTCAAACCCCATTTTTCTGTGACATTCAATTCACCGAGTGAAACATCAATAAGGTTCTTGGGTACTTCCCATTGCACAATCGAATGGGTCGGTGTCAGCTCAATATAGTCCAGAATGGCATTGCCTGAATAGGTCTTCCCGAGCCGCCGTCCCATTTCCTGTTCAATAAAGATCACACGGCTGGCTCCAACAAGATGCAGAATGCGCTTTTCCCTTTCCGTATAGGCTCGAACAATAATCTCGCTCAGCCCCAACTCTCGCAAGATGACGGTCGTCACCACACTCGCCTCCAAATTTTCACCAATGGCAATAATGGCCGCATCGACATCATTCGCTCCGACCGACTTGAGGGCCTCTCCGTCCATACCGTCAAGTTGAACGGCGTGACTGACGCGCTCCTTGATTTCTTCAACTTTATCTGCGCGTTCATCGACGGCAATCACTTCAGCCCCCTCAGCATAGAGGGTCTCAGCGAGACTCATCCCGAAGCGGCCCAGTCCAATCACCAAAAATCGTTTCATAATGCTCCTTTATTAAAATGCGAAACAGGTTCACAGTTCACGGTTTATGACCTTAAGCGTCATTCCCGCATGATCCTAGCGGGAATCTATCTGCTGAATGCGATGGGTTCCGGCTACAAGATTACCGGAATGACGGCAATGTCGGGCTTATTAGCTTATCTTCAAAAAGGTGTAAACCCAATCTCTAACCAATAATAACCCGTTCCTGAGGATAGGTATATTTCCCCTTGCTGACCCGTTCGGCCAGACTGAAGGCCAGTGTCAGGGGGCCGATTCTACCGACAAACATAGTCAGGGTAATGATTACTTTTCCGACAGGGCTCAAGCTTGAGGTGATTCCCGTTGATAGACCCACCGTATTAAAAGCCGACACCGCTTCAAACATTAGCGCCTTGAAACTACCCTCCTCCGTTGCAAGCAGCAATAATAGAAAGATGGCAAGCAGCGCTGAAGAGATAAAGGCAATTGAAATGGATTTTTTGACCGCAAGCGGAGAAAGACTTCTTTCGAACAGGCTGACCTCTTCCCGGTGGCGCAGCATCGCCCTCAAGGTCGCAAACATGACCCCGAAGGTCGTTGTTTTGATTCCCCCTGCAGTGGATGCAGGTGAACCCCCGATCCACATGAGCAGCATCAGCAAAAAGAGGCTTGCGCCTGAGAAGCTGCCGAGATTCAGGGTGTTAAAACCGGCCGTTCGTGCCGTGACGGAATGAAAGAAGGCCGCGAGCCATTTGTCAAACCACGAGAGTCCGGCCAGGGCATTGTTGTATTCAAGAAGATAAAGTCCGATCGTTCCGATGAAAAGAAGCGAGGCCGAGATGGAAAGCACCATTTTAGAGTGAAAACTGAGCCGCCAGGCCGCTCGTCCTTTATTGATGATGGGATAACTAAGCAGGTTGTTCAGCACCGGGAAACCGACGCCACCTAGAATAATCAGGAAGACAATAGTGAGATTGATCGCGATGTGTCCCGTATATCCCTCTAGATTGCTCGGGATGAGGGAAAACCCCGCATTGCAAAAAGCCGAAATCGAATGAAAGACTGCAGTAAAAAATGAGCTGCCTTCGGGAAGAAAGACCCACATCAAAAAGGCGCCGACAACCTCAATACTGAATGTCATCATCAAGATCAGTCCAATCTCTTTCCGCACCGTACCGATGGACTCTGTTTCGAGCACCCCTTGCAATGCAACCTCGTCATGGAGCTTGATGCGCTTATGGGAAATGAGGGAGAACAAGACACCGAAGGTCATGATGCCAAGTCCTCCGAGTTGAATCAAAACAAGAATGACCCAAAGGCCGCTTGGCCGGTAAAACTCAGAAATTGGCCCTAGCGCCAGGCCTGTGACCGTGCTTGCAGAGGTGGCGGTAAAAAGGGCGTCGATGATTGAAATTTTTGAAGGATCGATCACCATCTGCGGAAGAGAAAGCAGCAAGGTGCCAATCAGAATCAATACAACAAAACCCATTAAAAGTGTTTGAGCCGGTTTTAAGCTGATGCGGCTGAAAAGGCCTGCAACGACATTGAATCTGAGGACATAGATCAAGAGGGAAGCACTGAAAAAAATGATACTGTAGGCTTGATAGGGTTTCGCCATTGGGCCGGTTAGCCCTTCCCAGATTGCGTGCAGAATCAAGCCCTTTTCAACATAGAAAAGTAGGGAAATTGCAAAAAGAGCGATGGGAATCAGTTTTTTCTTCCAGGAAAGACGTCTGAATTTCAGTTGAAGATATCTTTCCTCAAAGACCAGTTTGACCAGAACGCCAGCTTGCAGAAACATAGCAAGCACCTTGCAGGGAAAAGGTAGCCAGGCGGAAAAGTCGAGAATAAGAGAAAAGAGCAACATCCCTGCAGTAGAGAAAACCTTAACCCCTCGTAAAGAGTTTGTCAGTGAGACAAGTAAAGCTTTAGGGAAAAACCGGGAAAAGGCCGCTAAAATTTCTCGAAAATCAAAATTTTTCACAATAAAAGTTCTGCTCCAAACGACAGGCAGTTTACCATAATTAATAAAATGCGGAGGGGAAATAGAAGGGAACTTGCAGCGCTGAAAACAGAAAGGGACTGGAAGCGGTCTGATGTTTTAAGAATGCCCCGGAACGTCTTTTGCTTTGTGTCCTTCACCAAAGTGGTGAAGGACACAAAGCATGGTGGTCGGGACGACTGGATTTGAACCAGCGACCTCTCGCACCCCAAGCGAGTGCGCTACCAGGCTGCGCCACGCCCCGATGATCCCCATGAATCAACTTAACAAATGGAGTAACTCTTCTAATTCTTTTTTCACATAAGTGAGCGTGTGATGAACATCGTTACGATTTTCTAAGCGAGGCGAAGACTTCAGGCGCTTTCTTGCTCCGGGGATGGTTAATCTCTCCTGATAGAGCAAGCGTTTGATTTCGACAATCAGATTAATTTCTCTCTTGGTGTATGTCCTTTGGTTCCCTTTGCTTTTTCTCGGATGCAGTGTCGGAAACTCGGTTTCCCAAAACCGGATCACATAGGGTTCAAGCCCTGTTTGCTGGCTGACCTCACTGATTTTGTAAAACAGTTTTTCCTGCACGCCATTTATTCGTTGACAGACTGTTTAAAAAGCTGGCTCGGCCTGAATGTCACGACGCGACGGGGAGTGATGCCGATTTCTTCTCCCGTTTTGGGGTTTCTCCCCTTTCTCGCCTTTTTTTCTCGTACGACAAAGTTTCCGAATCCGGCGATTTTAACGGTCTCCCCTTTTTGCAAGGTTGCCTTGATTTCATCCAGCACCATGGTCAGCACATCTATAGACTCTTTTTTGGATACCCCCAGATTTTCCACCACCTTATCTGCAAGATCGGCTTTTCTCATCAAAGCTCCTTCTTCTACTTGATCAACAGCTACTTGATCAACAGCTACTTGATCAATAGCAGCTTTAAACAATTTATCTTCTTCATGTAAACAAATTGCCCTTGGGAGGCAGACTTTCCCGATGTCATCAACGGAAAGCTAATTTCCGTTACAAGTACAATAGCTTAAGAGGAAAGTCAAGAGAAGATTTATCTCAGTGAAAACAAGAGCCGAACACGGCGCACAAATAAATCGATGATTTTACCCGGATAGCCTGTTAAGCATAATAAGGGTTGCTGCCGACGGCATGATTGGTGACATCCAACACATCCCTAATTTCAGGGACTGCCTTTTTGATTGCAACAACGACACCCTGTTGTAAGGTGACACTCGCCTGTCCGCAACCCTGGCAGCCTCCGCCCAGGCGAACATAAGCGACTTGATCTTTGACCCCGATAAGCGTGATATGGCCGCCATGGGAGGCAATAGAAGGGTTGATCTCGCTATCAAGCACTTTTTGAACAGACTGCGCGACGGGATCGCTGAGGTCAGCTTCATTTTCCGGGATTTCAGGGCTAAGGGGTTCCGGTTTGATCACCTTGGGATTCTCGATCTTGAATCCGCTTTTCTCGAGGTTCTCAACAAAATCGATTTCAATGTCCTCTAAAAACTTGGCATTACGTGATTCCATATAGAAACGAATGCCATTGGCCTCAACTGAAACATCGCCCGCTTCTATTTTGTCTTCTTCAACAAAGGCCAGTGCGTATTCGACATTCGGGATGGTGCCACTTGTCGTGAGACGAAGTCCCTTGATGTCTTTCTGATGTTTTTCGACCTGATCTTTTACCAGCGTTTCTATCCGTTTTTTTGCCGCGCCGCTTAGCTCAACCATTGTTGCAAGCCTCCTTTAAGTGATTGAAAAGGATCATAGCATGGGCCAAATGACAGGGTCAATTTCAGGGAAACCATGATTTTAAGCAAGTAAGCCTTCGCTGTATGTCCGATGACTATAGGTTAATACCATTGCACGATTCTCTTGTCCTGGATCTTTTAGACTCACATGTACCCAGCCGGAATTTGGCTCTCCGAGTCGATAACATTCTAGTATAACTTGATCAAATTTCAAGTTGGTTTTTATCCAAACGGCCAGATCATAATTACTTATTCCCGAAATCTCTATATCAAGCGCTTCGGCCTTACAATGTTGTGATGTCCGGGAGCCACCAACCTCTCTATTCAAGTCGATCCCCCTGTAACCACTATTAGGTCTAAACGGTCTTCCGAAGTGTAAACGAATGGGTTCTAATATTTCGACACAGAGACGCTTTAATTTAGGCAGCAAGATATCTGGAGGCATATTATCAATGCCTTTCCTTTCTGCTGTTTCTGACCTGATCAATTCGGCTACAGTGAAATGCTCAGAAAGTTTATCTTGTCTATTCAAACCTGATCTCCTTATATTTTATTTGAAACAGGCCTCAGCAGCTTTAACATCTTCGACGCTGCCTATGATGAGTGGAATACACTGGTGCAGTTTTTCTGGCACGACATCCAGCAGGCGGCCTGTTCCCGTTGACGCACGGCCTTTGGCCTGCTCAACGATGAAGGCCAAAGGAGCGGCTTCGTAGAGTAGCCTGAGCTTGCCTTGTGGATACTGGGTATCCGGGGGATAGAGAAAGATACCCCCCTTCAGTAGGTTGCGGTGAAAGTCGGCGACCAGGGAGCCGACGTAACGGGCTGTCTTCTTTTCTGCTTTGGCCAGAGCAACGTAGTCTCGGATTGCTTGATCCCAGCGATCAGTGTAGGCCTCGTTAATACTGTAAATGCCTCCCTTGTTTGGAATGGTAATCGCTTCGTGGGAGAGTAGAAATTCTCCGATACCCGGGTCAAGCGTAAAGCCGTGGACGCCATAACCCGTGGTGTAGACCAGCATGGTGCTTGAGCCGTAGATGACATAACCGGCCCCGGCCTGATTACTGCCTGCCTGAAGGATGTCTTCTTCAGTGGCCTTCTCTCCGCTGCTCTTTCTCCGATAGATTGAAAAAATAGAACCGATGCTGATGTTGACGTCAATGTTGGAAGAGCCATCAAGGGGATCCATAAGGAAGACGTATTTCCCTTTTTTTGCGGCTTCTGGAATCTGGTAGATCTCATCCATCTCTTCCGAAGCCATGCAGATGAGGTGGCCTGTGTGGGAAAGGGTCCTTACAAAAACATCATTTGCAAAGAGATCGAGCTTTTGAACAGCCTCTCCATGTACATTTTTGCTGCCTTGGAAACCCAGGATATCGATCAGACCGGCCTTGTTGACCTCCCTGGAAATCACCTTTGCTGCAGTCGCGATATCGGCAAGCAATCCGGTGAAATCACCTGTTGCCTCTTTGTAGTGTATCCGTTGCTGCTCAATCAAAAACCGGGTCAGTGTCGTTCCTAATTCCATGCCGCATCCTCCTTACTTGAATAAAACCTGTATAGTCGTTTTTTTAGAGGCCCGTCAATCTTGTACAAGCCGCGCCCCCTCGCAATCCATCCTTACAATGTTCACCTGCGCCTTGACGTCGTAGCGTGCAAATGCCGCTTTCATCGCTGCGCCTATTGCTTCCCCCTGCTTTTGCTCATCAGAAACTGCAAAGACGGTCGCCCCCGCACCGGAAATGGAACAGCCCAAGGCTCCGGCTGAAAGGGCCTCGGTCTTGACCTCATCAAAGCCTTTAATTAAGGGCGAGCGTGCCGGCTCAGCCATTCGATCTTGAATGGATCGTCCAAATTGGCGGACATCATTTTTTGCCACCGACCAGGCGATCATTGAGGCGTAGGCCATGTTCGAAATAAAATCACTCATCGGAACAGACTCTGGAAGGAGGCGTCGTGCCTCTTTAGTGAGAATAGGGAAATCAGGGGTAGCAAGGATAATGACTGCCTGATCTATTGTTCCTAAGGGCTTAACCGCCTTTGTCTCCGGATGGCTCCAGGTCACGCCGCCCAGCATGGAAGGGCCGATGTTATCAAAAAAGAGGGCCCCGCTGACCTTCGATTCGGCCACTGCCGCAAGTGGCAACAGCTCCATCTTCGATAGGGGTTCACCGAATAGGAGGTTTGCCGCGTAGGCGCCTGCGACTGCACTGGCAGCGCTACTGCCGAGTCCACTGCCCGGAATTGCTTTATGCAGGCTTAGGGCAACCCCTTCTTTAATTTTAAGGTGGTCAAGCACGGCTTGTACGGCAATTCCAGCAGTATTTTCTTTCGGATCAAGGGGGAGTTTCCCCGCATCTCCAGTGATCTGAGTAATCACAATACCCGGTTTTTTTGAGCGTTGGATCGAAAGGGTGTCCCCCATTCCGGAAAGTGCCATGCCCAGCACATCGAAACCAGGGCCGACATTGCCAACCGAGGCCGGTGCAAATACGCGAATATTGTCCATCATAGAGGGATCTGTCCTTTACGCTTCGTAGTGATTGATAAAGTCGATCATTTGGCGGAGTCGCCCGAAACTTCTTTTATCGAAATGAAAGGTAATCCGCGAGAGATGGGCCGAGGCTATCTCGTCATCACCTTCACAGTGCAGGCTTGTCTCAACGATTTCCCCTGTGAGGACGATATCTGAAAAATTCGCGTTCAAGGCTTTGAGCATCTTTTGATCGACGACATCTTTAATGCGGAGCACGGGTTGTTCATCGACAAAATAGGTGGAGTGATATCTCCGATAGAATGTCGTGATTTCCTCAATGGCTTCGTCAATCTGATCGGTGATTTTAAACAGACTCAGGTCTTCGGGTGCAATGAGACCGCTTTCTATAAATTCGACTTCGACATGTCGCCGCCACGATTGCCAGTACGTCCCGCCCGGCACATCGATAAAGACGACTGGCATGGGGTCTCCCTTTCCGGTCTGCAAAAGCGTCAAGGCTTCAAAGGCCTCATCATGCGTTCCGAAGCCTCCGGGGAAGAGGGCAATGGCATCCGCTTCCTTGATAAAAAATAGTTTCCGCGTAAAAAAATATTTAAATGTCATCAGCTTTGGGTCGTTCTCAATAAACTGATTGGCCGACTGTTCAAAGGGAAGGAGGATGTTGATGCCGAAGCTGCGTTCCCGACCGGCTCCCTCTTGAGCGGCACGCATAATGCCCTCGCCCGCACCGGTAATGACCATGAAACCGGCGTCGGCAATCCGCTTTGCGAATTCAGTCGTGCAGGCGTAGATCGCTTCCGTCGGCGCAGTGCGGGCAGAACCGAAGATGCTGATCTTGCGAACGGCCTTGTAAGGAGAAAAAAACTTCATGCCGTAACGCATCTCCTTTAAGGCGGTATGGATAATGGCGACATCTTTTTCGGTGACATGGTTTTCAGTGAGCTTTAGGGCGGTGATGATAATCTCTTTAATGGCATCGGCATGTGCTGTTTCAGTACAGGATGACTCGATTAAGTCCATGATTTTGTTTTGAAGACTCTTCTGCGTCACAAGCTTAATCCCCTTCAAAAATAATAACGGATGACTCCGGTGACCATGAACCCGCTCAGCTCAAGCTCAAGCGGTGACCCTGCACCCCGTCCGCAACCTCCGCTTTCATCTCCGGGCTCGCAAAGATCGGTGACATTTTGTGATGAAACAACAGCAGTCGTCAACTGATCGCCCTCTTGCGGGACTTGTGGGATGTTTTGTAAGTCGGTCGTCTCGGGCGGGGAAGGCAGGTTTGTAGAAAAATTGGAACGAAAATGCCGTTTGACTTTTATTTTAGAGCTTGTCGCAAGAATATAGTTGGCGTCGATTCCAAATGAGATCGACTTTGTCACATAATACTCACCGCCAAAGCCGAATCGAGAGGTGAAGGCAATACCCTGGGCCTCGGTGGAACTCACTGAAGCGAAACTGAGATCGATATCCGGGCGATTGACCTTCACGACCGAATCCATTGTGAGGTCGGCAATCGATACTCCGAAAAGCCCTATGTTCAGATAAAAGCGTCCGAAATCCGGATCTCGAATAAGATTGTATTTCCAGCCAAGCCACAGTTGAGTAATCTTCAAATCGTAAGTGGCGCTTCTTGGAAAGGTATCGGGAGGCAAATCCTGGCGAAGAAAGAGATCAATCTCGTCACTGAGGCTCGATTCACCGCTCCAGACCGAGAGCGTTGCGACTAAGGAAAATCGTTTGTTCGCTTCGTATTGAATGTCTAAGCCGAAGCTTGTTTTTCCTGCTATCGGAGGGCTAACGATGTTGCGCTTTTCAGCTGGCAACAGGCGATTACGCGGTAGAAGATAGTTTGGGTCTTGTAAAATGGCACGGCCCGGATCACCTAAAATCCGGTTCAAGGTTTTAAGGGAGGGTTGATAGACGCCGAAGGTATAGGCCACACTCAACCGTGAATCTTTGGCGTGGCCCTGAATAGGGGAAATAACAATAAAAATCAGAGCAATGGGTAGAACGATCCAAGGCATGAGCAGATGGCTTCGACTTTGATTCAGACTGCTCACCCTTCGTAAAGGTCTCCACTCACGACTCGGATTTACTGAGGTCGCTTTCGCTGAAGATAAATTTCGGTTTGAACAGGGTGACAAGACTTGGAAGGATCGCAAGAGCGCCCAGAGAACTCGTCAGCATGGCCAAAGGAACCAGTATCCCCTCCATGTGGAGGTAGTAGCCGCTAAAGGAGAGCATGGAATAACCCATCGAAACCGCAAGGGCATTAAAAACAACCGCCTTTCCGGAGGTCTGAAGTGTGATGCGAACGGCATCTTCAATACTGTCCCTTCGCGCCAATTCTTCCCGTAGACGAAAGATAAGGTAGATTTCGTAACCGGCGCCAATGCCCACGGCCATTGCGGTAATCGTCGCTGTACCGATTCCAAGATGAATACCCGCCAGGCCCATTACGCCAAAATTAATAAAGACGGCAAGCCCTAAGGGGATAATGACAAAGAGGCCCCCGATGAAGGATCGCCGGACAAAGGCAGTCATCAGGAAGGTAATAGCTGCGATTTGAATGATATTCCAGGCTTTGCCTCGAACCATCTCTTCATTCAGCGCCACGACAACAGGTGCGCTGCCGGCGACACCGATTTTGACATCAAGCCCTGAAAATTCCCCCGTTTTCGCCTCTTCCACCACAGCGATCAACTCTTCCGCCAGCCGCGTATCATCTGTTTTCAGGAAGATCCACATGACGGCTTCATTCTGTTGTGGTCGCATCAGGCGAGCGAAATCAGCCGGATTACCGGAGATGGAGTAGAGAAAAAGGTATTGGGCAATCTCGGCACGCGTATCGGGCACACGGAGGTAGCTTGGGTCGCCCTTGTTGATGGTCTGGTTCATCTGCTTCACATAATCGACATAGGACTCGGTTTTGCCGACTGCTTCGATTTCTTCTAAACGCCTTTGAAGACGATCCACCGCAGAAGAGACTGCGGGTTCTTTGAGTGCTCCGTCCTTTGTCGCCTCAAGAAGGACGTAAAAAGTAGAAGTACCGGAAAATTTTTCGTTAAGGATTTTTTCATCCTGTCGAAGCACGGTGGATTCAAAAAACTGGGATCGATTGCTGTTGCTCACCTCCACCTGGAATGCCCCAAAAATCGAGATGGCAAAAATAATGCCCCCTCCAAGCAGAATGGACTTCCGACCGGGTCCGGTAATCCTTGCCGCCAGACCGCCCAGGAAACGGTCCAGAATATCCGGTGCCTTTTCCTTCGATTGCGTTTTCTTTTTGGAGGCACGAAAGATCGAACGCAGGGAAGGGATTAAGGTCAACTCCAAAACCAGTGCACTTAAGAGTCCAAAGGCGGTAAAGAGGCCGAAGGCCTGAAAGGTTTGTAATTTGAACGTGATGAGCGATCCAAAACTTGCCGAGGCAATCAGGCCGGCAGTGACCATGGCAAGCCCCGCCTTGCTTGTCGATTCGATGATGGCCGCATTTTTGTCTCCAAGCCGATCATATTCCTCATAATATCTTTTCAGGATTTGAACGGAATCGCCCGCCGCAATGGCCAATATCAGGATCGGTACCATTGCATTCCAGGGATCAAGCGGCGTACCGGTCAGTCCCATTATGCCCATCGCCCAGACAACCGCCAGAAGTGAGGTCAGCAGCGGAATCACCAAACCCTGCCAGGTTTTGAAAGAGATGTAGTGAAAGATACCAATAATCAAGACCGAAATCGGAAAGAGCACCACCAGCATCCGGAAGGCATCCGCCTCAAAGAAGGAAAGCACGATCGGCATGCCGCCAAGATATATAAGATGATCGGCATCTAAATGTTTGTCGATGATGTCCTGCAACTGGCAATGGATGAAGCTATCCGCCAGCCACTCCCCGGGAATATTTCTTTGCCAGGCCCCGCAGTTCGAGTTAGCATTGCCCTGCATTTGCGCCGACCAATCGCCGGAGCCCCATTCGTCAGAGCCGGATTCTTTTGGTGGCGCAGCCTGATCTACTTGATCCCCTTTGTCGGTACTGTCCCATTTTTTCCGGGGTTCATCAGAGGCCTCGGAGGGGGAGGCTGTTTCACCGCTTGCGCCCTCCTCCGTTTCTTCATAAGAAACCTCTGGAATCTTGGCGCCGAAATCAACAATGATCGCTGCCGCGCTGCCGTCGTTTGAAACCAGGCTGCCGACAAAAAGGTTGTTTGAAAAAATGCGTTCTTTTAGGGAGGACATCTCTCCGGCGTCTGTCGGGACTTCCGGCATCAATTGGGTAATATTGATCTCTTCTTCAGTACCGACGATATATTTAATCTTGCGGTCGGCAATGCTGATGACATTATCTTCTTTGATGCCGGAAATGAGTTTGACTTCATCAGTGATGTCTTTTATTTTTTTGAGCGTCTTCGGGTTAAAGATGTCTCCCTTGGTATTATGGACGCCAATCACAACAACACGGCTTCCACCAAAGGTCTCTTCAATTTTATTGTTCAACTGTACGTAGGGATGGTCCTGCGGCAGAATGGCTTTCGGATCAAATTTCAGTTCGATCTTCGTGATTTGAACAAGGAAAAAGCCTGTGATCGTTAGGATTAAAAAGATAACGGGGTAGCGAAACTGTACAATTTTCTCAACAAATTTCTTCATCATTTTCCCTTGTCAGTCTACCGAAAATATCAAAAAAATCAAGTTATAAGGGGAGTTCTATTGCGGGATGACTGATCTAAGCCCACAGACAATCACCACCCTGAATCACTGAAGTCATCGCCGGAATAACAGCCGGTGATTGTATACCATAGGCGTCGTAAAATATAGAAAGATATGCTTTGTGCCTCTGTATGCTTTAGCCCTTTTTCGATCGCTGGCGATATTCCAGCTTTGCGTCGATAAAATCGCGATTTGAAAATTTCAGGCCATAGGCGATTTCGCGCACGCCCTCTAAACTGACATGACTTAACTCACCTCCTGCACCCGCCACATCAAAGAGACAATCCAGGAGATGCCGCCTTTCCGCAAGGCTATGTCCGGTATAATAGGTCCGGGTCAAGCGGAAGGGATCAAGCTTAGATCTGGCCGATTCCTTCACAACCGATACAATCAATGCAATGGTCTCATCATCGAAGGACGTGATTGTTTGCAGATGTACTCCTAAAACAGCCAGGGCTTCTTCCGAGACAGTGCCTTCTGCCGCCGCCACATGGGCCAGCAGTCCGGCAAAAAGTGCCGCTTTGGCCAGTTGATCCGGGTCGGCTTCCAGAATCAACTGCTCCCGTTCGAGTGCCCGGCGCACTTTGAATAGGATGCGGTTATTCAGAAAATCATCCAACTCTTCTGCCCGATTGGAAGCTGAGCGTTTGGAAGCCGTCGAAGGCTTTAAGACCGTTTCTCTAAAGAGTCCCTTCAGACGACCCAGCAGGGCCGAGGCAGGGCCCGTCCCCCGAAAGATCTCAGTGCAGCGCTGGATGAATGCCGATTCTTCGGCTGTCACAATGCCATCCGCTCCCATCAGTCCTTTAAGCAGTGCAATGACCTCTTCTCGCTCCGACGAGCCACTCAGACGAAGGACAAAATCCTGTACCAGATTTTCCGCTTCTTCAGGGGGAATCGGATCTTCGAGATACATTTCGATCTTTGCCCAGTCTTCACCGGTAAAATCAAATTTAAAAAAGAAATCCTTGAGAAAGTTCGTCTCTTCGTTGCTGATTTCGCCATCAGCCCATGCCAGGGCAATGAGCACACGGATCAAGGCAAACTGTTTTTCAGTCGGATTCTGCTTCGACATGGATGCTCCTTTTTGAGAGGATTAAAAGTGCCTGAAGAATAGTAATGCCGATGGAGAGGTGTCAAGTGTTGTAAGGGCTTGACCTGTTTATCTCCTGTCGGGCATATTTTAATTCCGGCAATTGGTTTTTTCTTATTTTGTTACGATATGAGGAGACGTTTTGGGAAAAAAATACGGAGAAATCAATGACAAGATAAAAGACTTCATCCAAGCTCAAAAGCTCTTTTTTGTGGGAACGGCTGCCTCAGATGGACGAGTCAGTGTTTCACCCAAGGGCATCGACACCTTTCGCATCGTCAATAAGAACCGGATTGTCTGGCTGAACCTCAGCGGTAGCGGCAATGAAACAGCGGCTCACCTCCTGGAGTCCACCCGAATGACCATCATGTTTTGCGCCTTTGAAGGCTCACCCAATATTCTCAGGATTTACGGCAAAGCCAGGGCGCTTCACCCGAGAGACTCCGAATGGAAGGACTTGATCCCGCTTTTCCCTGAACTGCCCGGCGCCCGACAAATCATCGACATGCAGGTTGAACTGGTTCAGAATTCATGCGGTATGGCCGTGCCCTACTTTGAATACCAGGGAGAACGAAACGAACTCATTGAATGGGCGGAGGCCTTGGGGGATGACGGGATCAAAAAATATTGGGAAGATAAAAATCAGGTGAGTCTTGATGGAAAGGCGACTAAGATCCTGGCTTCTTAGCCAGGATCTTTCGGCAAGTTTTTCATGTGAGTCATCGCCGCTCTAATCGCTTGTCCACGGTGGCTGATCTGATTCTTTTCACTGGCTGAGAGTTCGGCAAAGGTTTTTCTATAAGCTGGCAGGAAAAAGATAGAGTCGTAGCCGAAGCCTTCTTCTCCCGATTGAGTCAAAGTCATGCGGCCCTCACAAAAGCCTTCAAATACTTCAGCTCTACCTTGCGGACTGACAAGCGCGACCGTGCAGATAAAACGTGCGCTTCGCTTTTCCTCGGGTACATCTTTTAATGCCGCAAGCAGTTTTCCATTGTTATCTTCATCGCTCACCGATAGACCCGCGTAACGTGCGGAATAAAGACCCGGTGCGCCATCCAGGGCGACGACTTCAAGTCCCGAGTCATCGCCCATGCTCCAATGCCCGGTTTCTCTAGCGGCATAGCGTGCCTTTTCCAAGGCATTTTCTCGGTAGGAGCGTCCTGTTTCAGGGGGCAATTTCAGGTGGGGGTAGTCGGACAAAGTCTGTAATTCAGTTTCAATGTCTCCCGTCTCTTTGATGATAGAACGGATCTCACAGGCCTTATGTTCATTTTCGGTCGCAAGGAGAATGAGCATTTAACTGGAGCCATTCAGTGGGCCGAGGACTTCCCTCTGCCGCTCAATCAGTTCCCGAATACCGTCGGAAGCGAGCGCCAAGAGACCGTCGAGCTCTTCCTTTTGAAAGGGCTCCCCTTCTGCCGTTCCCTGGACCTCAACATATTTTCCCTGGCCGGTCATGACAACATTCATGTCTACCTCGGCCCTTGAATCCTCCGGATAATCAAGATCAAGCATCAGAGTCCCGTCTACCTTACCGACACTGACGGCGGCCAGATAATCGCGCACCGGCAGCTGGGCGATCTTTCCTTTTTTCTGAATGAGGCGAAGGGCATCGACCACGGCGATGAAGGCACCGGTGATTGAGGCGGTCCGTGTTCCGCCATCGGCCTGAATCACATCACAATCGATTCGGAGAGTACGTTCACCTAGCGCGCTCATATCAATGACCGAACGAATGGAGCGACCGATGAGCCGCTGAATTTCCTGTGTCCGGCCTCCCACCTTTCCCCGAGTTGATTCACGGGAAATCCGCTCACGCGATGACCGGGGGATCATGGCGTACTCAGCGGTCACCCAGCCCTGCTTTTTGTCTCTTAGAAAAGGTGGAACACGGTTCTCCACGGTTGCAGTACAGATGACTTTCGTATGCCCCATTTCAATGAGTACGGCACCTTCCACATCTCTCAGATAATTGCGTGTGATACCCAGTGTCCGAAGGGCACTTTCTTTTCGACCATTTTGGCGCATTTCACTCCCTCTCAAAAAAAGAGGCGATTATAGAAGGCAGTTCAGGAAAGATCAACTTTCATCAATTCACCACAGCCTGTAAAAATAATTTGACAATTCAAAATTCCTCTAATATACTTCCTCTATAGATCTATACGATATTTTCTTCGTCGGGAAAACGCCGATCTCTTCTAGTTGATCCGGTTTAAATAATAACGAGGCACTTCAACTTCACTTTCATTGTTCTTTCGGTATCTATTTCGGAGTATCTCATTAGGCAATACGGGTCTTACCCATCTTAATCGAATATAACCTTTGAGCGGCTTATCGGCACAACGGATGATCCGTTCCTACTTCAGATAATGTCTTTGTGTTGAGTTCTAATATCCTTGCGGGTGTTTCACTCACAAAAATCCCATGCTTGAAATTTTTCAAGAAATGAATGCTGTAACAGGCTTTAACAAAAAAAAGGAGGAGCGATTATGCACCTTGCTGAATTAAAAGAAAAAAGCATTGCCAACCTGTTCGATGTTGCAAAAGAGTTAAATGTAGAGGGGGCAAGCAACCTCAGAAAACAGGAGCTGATTTTTGCCATCCTGCAAGCCCAATCTGATAGTAACGGGAGTATTTATGGGGATGGAGTATTGGAGACCCTCTCAGATGGTTTTGGCTTTCTCCGCTCTCCAGATTATAACTACGTTCCAGGGCCGGACGACATCTACGTCTCTCCATCGCAGATCCGAAGGTTCGGTCTCCGTACCGGCGATACGGTTGCAGGCCAAATACGACCGCCGAAAGAGACGGAGCGTTATTTTGCTCTGCTGAAGGTCGAAACAATTAATAACGAAGCCCCTGAGGCCACGCGGGATAAAATACTTTTTGACAACCTTACGCCGCTCTATCCGGAAGAAAGAATCAAGCTTGAGTACACGAGGAAGGATTATTCGACGCGTGTCATGGAAATGGTCACGCCCATCGGAAAAGGTCAGCGAGGCCTGATTGTCGCTTCACCCCGTACGGGTAAAACGGTTCTTCTGCAATCCATTGCAAAGGCCATCATGAAAAATCATCCCGAGATGGTACTCATTGTCCTCCTGATTGATGAACGACCGGAAGAAGTGACCGACATGAAACGACAGGTCAAGGGAGAGGTCGTCAGCTCCACTTTCGATGAGCCAGCGCAAAGACATGTGCAGGTTGCCGAAATGGTCCTCGAAAAAGCGAAACGTCTTGTCGAACACAAAAAGGACGTTGTTATCTTGCTCGATTCGATCACCCGATTGGCTCGCGCTTTCAATGCAGTCATCCCTTCGAGCGGCAAGGTACTGTCCGGCGGCCTTGACGCGAATGCCTTACAGAGACCGAAACGCTTTTTCGGCTCGGCACGAAACATAGAAAACGGAGGGAGCCTGACCATTATAGCTACCGCCCTTGTCGATACCGGAAGCCGGATGGATGATGTGATTTTTGAAGAGTTCAAGGGGACGGGAAATATGGAGGTCCATCTTGACCGGAAACTGGCGGATCGCCGGATTTATCCCTCCATCGACATCAGCCTATCGGGAACCCGGAAAGAGGAATTGCTTGTTGAAAAAGATTTTCTTAACAGAATGTGGGTCCTTCGAAAGGTTTTGAGCCCGCTCTCCTCGGTCGAGTCCATGGAATTCCTCATCGACAAAATCAAGGGCACCAAAACAAACAAAGAATTTCTTGATGGCATGAGCCGATAAAGGCTTGAAGTACAGCCTGAGTTGAGTTATCATTCCTCTTTTTATTTACCCCCTTTTTTAGTGTGAGGAGTCTATACAGTGAAACAGGCAATTCATCCAGAAGTTCATGACCTTGAAGTCACTTGCGCCTGCGGTTCAGTACTGGCGGCAAAATCGACGACCCCTTCGATTCGCCTTGAGATCTGCGGCGCCTGCCATCCCTTCTTTACCGGCACCCAGAAAATCATCGATTCCGAAGGCAGGATTGAGCGCTTCAACAAAAAATACAAAGATTTCGGGAAGAAATAGTTACCGGTCTTGCTTCCTCCAACCTGCCTTCCGGCAGGTAAGTGCTCAAGCCCGTAATGCCCAGACCCAGTATTTGATGTATAAGGTAAGGTAATGGTTGTTGACAAAGAGACCTCCTTCACCGATAAGCTTGAAGAAATCGTTCAAAAATTCGAAGCACTCACCTCACAGCTAGTAGATCCAAAGGTCCTCGCCAATCCAACAGAACAGATTCGCATTGCTAAGGAACGGGCCGAACATGAAGAGACGGTCGATCTCTATCAGGCCTATCAGGCGATCACTCAGGAAATCACCGAAGCAGACGAACTCCGCCGGGATGAGGCGAGTGATGCTGAATTAAGGGAAATGGCCGAGTTGGAATGGACCGATCTTAGGGAAAAAAAAGAAACACTCAACGCTTCTCTCCTGTCTCTCCTAAATCCTGGAAGCCCTTATGACAATCGAGACCTCTTTTTAGAGATCCGCGCAGGCACCGGCGGAGATGAAGCCGCCCTTTTTGTAGCCGACCTGCTTCGCATGTACACCAAGTATGCCGAGCTAAAAGGCTGGAAAATTCAATTGATCAGTTCGCACGAAACCGGGATTGGCGGGTTTAAGGAGATCATTCTCTCGGTTTCCGGCAAGGGAGCCTTCCGCCACCTTCAATACGAGAGCGGGGTGCACCGTGTGCAACGTGTGCCGAAGACAGAGGCCAGTGGCAGAATTCACACCTCAACCGTGACGGTCGCAGCCATCTTTGAAGCCGAGGAAGTTGACATTCAGATCGAACAAAAGGATCTTCGGATCGATACCTACTGTTCTTCCGGGCCGGGTGGGCAAGGGGTCAACACCACTTATTCCGCTGTCCGAATTACCCACATCCCCTCAGGCCTTGTTGTCACCTGTCAGGATGAGCGCTCTCAAATTAAAAACCGTGCACAGGCGATGAGAGTTTTGCGCTCACGCCTTCTCGAAAATGAGCTGGCAAAGCAGGAGGCCGAACAATCGGAAGCGCGGCGATCCAAAATCGGCACCGGCGGACGAAGCGAGAAGATACGCACCTACAATTTCAAGGAAAACCGTGTGACCGATCACCGAATCAATGTCTCTCTCTATCAGCTCGAAAAGATCCTTGAAGGGGAGATCGGCCCCATTATTGACGGCCTGATCGCTGAGGGAGAGATTGTATGAGCCTTGGCGCCATGACCTTAAACCCCGTAACAGGAACAAAGCTGTCCTCCCTACTGCTGGACGGGGCCGCTTTTCTCAAATTAAGTGAAATCGACTCTCCCCGCCTGGAAGCCGAACTCCTCCTTGCGGATGTCCTCTCCTGCCGACGGATGGATCTTTATGCCAGTCCCAAGCAATCGCTTTCGACTCAGGAATATCGTCGCTACTGGAGCTACCTGGAACGCCGCTGTTTACATGAACCACTTCAGTACATTACAGAGTCGGTGGCATTCTGCGGGCTGAACCTTTATGTTCGATCCGGCGTCTTTATCCCGCGCCCGGAAACCGAGTTGATTGTTGAAGCTGCTGAAAAGATCAAAGTCGCCCCACGACGCATTCTCGACCTTTGCACCGGAAGCGCTGCGCTTGCCATCTCATTGGGCAAGTGCTTCCCTGAAGCTCAAATGATCGCCTCAGATTGCTCTTCAGAGGCCCTTGAGGTTGCCCGGATCAATGTGGATCTTCATGCCTGTTCGACGCAGATTTCACTGGTGAAGGGGAATTTTTTGGATCCCTTTTTGAATCATTTCCAAGAAGACCAGGGCTTCGATCTCATCGTCTGCAATCCGCCCTACATCGCTGAAGAAGATCGGGACAGCCTGCCAGCAAATATCCGTGAATATGAACCGGACATCGCCCTCTTCGCTCCCGACGAAGGACGAGCCTTCTATCGCCGTATCCTGAACGAAGCCCCGGCGATATTAAGCCAAAGCGGAACGATGCTGCTGGAACTCGGAATAGGCCAGGCTGACTGGCTCCAGTCCCAAGTTGAAAAAGACGATCAACTGAAGGTCAACTTTATTTCCGATTGGGCAGACATCAAGCGAATCGCCCACATCACAAAACAACAGGCCTGCGATGGATAAAATGCTCATTACGGGTGGCACGCCCCTCAAAGGGGAAGTGAGCATCAGCGGTGCAAAAAATGCCGCGCTGCCCATCATCGCTGCTACCCTCCTCTCTGCGGAAACACAGCGTCTGACAAATGTTCCCGTGCTGGGCGACGTCACGACCTTTTTACGCCTCCTGGAAAAAATCGGCGCGAAGATTACAAAGGAAGACGACCACAGCTCAATTCAGGTCAAGCAAATTGAAAATTGCGAGGCCCCCTACTCCTGGGTCAAGACCATGCGCGCGACCATATTAGTCTTAGGCCCCCTGATCGCCCGCTGCGGTGAGGCCCATGTTTCGCTACCGGGAGGCTGCGCCATTGGGGCTCGACCGATACAGCTCCACCTGGACGGTCTCAAAAAAATGGGGGCCGAAATTGAAATCAAACACGGCATCATCCACGCCAAGGCGAATCGACTAAAAGGAGCAGAAATCTATTTTGAGGTGCCGACTGTCACCGGCACAGAAAACCTCATGATGGCCGCCACGCTTGCGGAAGGCACGACCATTCTGGAGAATACCGCCTGTGAGCCGGAGATTATCGATCTGGCAAACTTCCTCAACCTCTGCGGCGCACAGATTATGGGCGCAGGCACCGAACGGATTATCATCAACGGGGTGCCCAGTTTAGGCGGCACATCCTACGAGATTATGCCAGACCGGATCGAAACCGGCACCTTCATGGTTGCTGCGGCGATTACGAAGGGCGACCTGCTTCTTAAAAAATGCCGCCCTGCACACCTGCTCAGCCTCATCGAAAAGCTGCGAGCGGCCGGGTCAAATGTAATAGTCGAAAAAGAAACGCTTCGGATCATTGGCAATACAATAAAAGCAGTCAACGCCAAAACCCTCGCTTATCCTGGTTTTCCAACTGACATGCAGGCGCAATTGATGGCCCTGATGAGTCTGTCGAACGGACAATCGATCATCACCGAGACCATCTTTGAAGCCCGTTTCAACCATGTTGCCGAGCTCAGGCGAATGGGCGCTCAGATACGACTTGAGGGAAGGCATGCGGTCATCAAGGGGGTAACGTCATTATCGGGTGCGCCCGTCATGGCCTCGGATCTCAGAGCCAGCGCTTCATTGGTCCTTGCAGGCCTTGTCGCCAAAGGAGAAACCGAAATCTCAAGAATCTACCATCTTGACCGGGGCTATGAAGCCATTGAGGAAAAACTCATGAAGGTCGGTGCCTCAATCAAAAGAGTGAAGGCATGAAACACCCCCTGGTCATCGCCCTTTCAAAGGGCCGATTGCTCGAAACTACGATTCCATTCTTCAAGCGATTAGGCATTACCCCCGACGATTTTTCACCGGAAAGCCGACGTCTCACCTTTGAAGATAAAAAAAATCAGGTCACCATCCTCCTGGTTCGGGCCGTCGATGTGCCAACCTATGTCGAACACGGCGCAGCCGACATGGGCATTGCCGGGAAAGATCTTTTACTGGAACACCTCTGCGATCTTTACGAACCCGTTGATATGGGCTTCGGGCACTGCCGGATTATCGTGGCTGAACCCACTGAAGAAAACGGGTCAAACAATCGTCAGCGCTATTCAAAGTTGCGCGTCGCCACAAAATACACCAACATTACAGAACGCTACTATTCGGAAAAGGGCATCCCGATTGAAATCATCAAGCTCTATGGCTCGATTGAGTTGGCCCCCTCAGTCGGACTTGCCGATCAAATTGTTGATCTCACCTCGACGGGAGAGACCCTGAAAGCGAACAACCTGCAAATCGTCGATGAAATCGTGGAATGCACCGCCCGTCTCGTGGTCAACCGTGCAAGCCTGAAACTAAAATATCCGACCGTTCAAACCATGATCCAGAAGATTAAGGCCGCATTAAAGGAAGAGGCATTGCAAACCGGATGAAAACCTACTCTTTCGGCGATAAAGGCTTTCAATCGGCCTATCAAAAAGTGGTCAACCGTCTGAGCCTGGGGGATGACGAACTGGACACAATCGTCCAGGGTATTGTGAAGGATGTTCGCTTGCGAGGCGACCGGGCCGTGATTGACTATACAGCCCAATTCGATCATCTCAAATTGAAGCCCTCCGAACTGCGTGTGACTGAAGCAGAAATTAAGGCAGCTTATGAGCAAGCCGATGACAAAGTCATCGACAGTCTCAAATTTGCCGCAGAGCGCATTACCGCATTTCACAAGCAACAAAAACAGGAAAGCTGGTCGAGCCAAAAAAACGGCATTTATCTTGCGCAGCGTGTTCATCCTATTGAAACCGTCGGTCTTTATGTTCCGGGTGGAAAAGCAGCCTACCCTTCCTCTGTGTTAATGAATGCTATTCCGGCGTCTGTGGCGGGTGTACCACGACTCGTCATGACGACACCCATGCCTGAAGGCCATTACAATCCCTATATCCTCATTGCAGCGAACCTGGTCGGGGTACATGAAATCTACCGTGTCGGCGGCGTGCAGGCCGTGGGCGCCCTGGCTTACGGGACCTTTACCATTCCAAAAGTCGACAAAATCGTAGGGCCGGGTAATAAATATGTGGCTGCCGCAAAGCGTCTTGTTTACGGGATGGTCGATATCGATATGATTGCAGGACCGAGCGAGCTCTTAATCATCGCCGATGACTTGGCCAATCCGGCTTATCTGGCCTCTGATCTCATTTCGCAGGCCGAACATGATGAAGAAGCCGTCGTGATTTTTCTCTCGACCTCTGCCCACCTGGTCGAAACCGTCGTAAAAGAGATGGACCGGCAGCTCAAAGATTTGCCCCGAAAAAAGATCGCCAAGACCGCTTTAAAGAAAAACGGCATTGCCTTTGTGGTGCCGGATTTGGACACCGCCGCAGAAATGTCGAATGCCATTGCACCCGAGCATCTTTCCGTCTTTACAGAAAAACCCTTCCAATTAGAGAAAAAACTGACCCATGCCGGATCGATCTTTCTGGGAGAAGACACCCCGCAGTCCCTGGGAGACTACATCGCCGGACCAAATCATGTGCTTCCGACCGGCGGCACGGCTCGCTTTTTTTCACCCTTGTCCGTAGACGATTACGTGAAAAAAAGCTCTGTCATTTCCTACACCCGGAAAGCCCTGGAGCGCGATGGCGAACATCTCATCCGCATTGCCGAAGTCGAAGGATTAAGCGCACACGCCAACATGGTGAAAATCAGGCTTGAAGACCATGCGTAAAGCGACTGTTTCCCGCAAAACAAAAGAAACCGAGATTACCGTTAGCATCAACCTGGATGGAAGCGGGCATTACAAAATAGACACCCCTTTTCCATTCCTCACCCACATGCTCAGCGCTTTTTCAAAACACGGTTTTTTCGATGTGGAAATTGCGGCCAAAGGGGATATCGAAATTGACGAGCATCACACCGTCGAGGACTTAGGCATTGTCATCGGAGAAGTTCTCAGAAAATCCTGGGGCGATAAAGCAGGCATCCGTCGTTTCGGAACGGCCACCATCCCCCTGGATGAAGCCCTTTCAGAGGTCACAGTCGATCTATCCGGACGGCCCTACCTTGTCTACAACGTCAAAAATGCCCGAAAACTTATCAAGGATTTTGACTGCGGATTGATCGAACATTTTTTCCGTTCCCTGGTCGATCAATGCCTAATCAACCTCCACATCAACCTGCGCTACGGCAAAGACCAACACCACATTCTAGAAACGATTTTCAAGGCTTTTGGGCGTGCTTTGGATCAGGCCACTCAAATTGATCCGAGACAATCCGGGGTGGCTTCAACCAAAGGCAGCCTTTGAACCGGGTCAATACTTTGAGGAATCTCGAGCGAATCCCCTCTAATCCTTCCTCTTTACGAGTAAGAGATTGAGGCGTAAACTGACTGACATTTCATGGGAGATCAAATATGACTCGCCTTCCTTTACACAATAGACACCAAGATAAGGGAGCCCAATTCGCCGTATTCGGCACCTGGGAGCTTCCGGAACACTACGGAGACCCACAAAGAGAATATCGGGCCGTCCGGGAAAATGTCGCTTTGGCAGATCTCTCTCATCAGGGCACATTACTGCTGACAGGAGACGATCGACACACCTTTCTGCAAAACCTCACAAGCAACGACCTTGATCTACTAACAGACAGCACGGGAATCTCCACCTGTTTACTCACAGCAAAAGGAAAGATCCTTTCCAATTTTCATCTCTTTTCCCTGTCGGAGGGGCTCGCCACCGATGCGCTGCTCATTGATGTGGAAGCAAACAATGTAGAGAACACTAAAACCCAACTCATGCGATACCGTATGCGTTCTAAAGTAGAAATTATAGTGCCCGACTGGGGCAGGCTACTCGTCTCCGGCCCGAAGGCAAAGACCTTACTTGAGACCTGTTTCAATGCACCGCTCCCGACCTTGTCGGAAAAATCATTTTTCCAAAAACAGATAGGCAAAACCTCAGTACTCTGCATCAAACGCTCAATGACCGGAGAAAATGACTACCAGCTCTATGTTGCTGTCGATGAGATCAAATCCCTCTGGGACAGGCTCTTAGAGGCAGGAGCCCCCCTGAACCTCTCCCTCGTGGGTCAAAATGCACTGGAGACCCTTCGCATTGAAGCGGGCCTGCCGCGTTACGGTCTCGACATGGATGAGGACATTCTTCCCATTGAGGCCGGACTGCAAACAGAAACGATCAGCTATACAAAAGGCTGTTATCCCGGGCAGGAGGTGATGGCCCGAATCAAGACCTATGGTCATGTCAACAAGCAGCTCGCAGGACTTATTCTGGAAGGGGATATGCTACCAAACAAGGGAGATAAAATCTTTCAGGAGAAAAAAACGGTCGGCGCCGTGACAAGTGTGGTGGAGTCTCCCCACCTGGGACGGATCATCGCAATGGCCTACCTGCGGACGACTGTGGCTTCTCCAGGAACAGCGCTTGAGCTTGAGATCGACGGGAATCGGACAGAGGCAAAAGTTGTGGCCCTGCCTTTTTATCAACAGGAAAATCCGGAAGGGGTTTTGTGATGACTGACGAAGAAAAAGATTCAACCATCTTGCTCGAATTTTCGATGTCACCCCTGACCGAAGGGGAAAGTGTGAGCAAGTATGTCGCGCGTTCCCTCGACATTATTGATGAAAGCGGCTTGCCCTATCGTTTAAATCCGATGGGAACGGTCATTGAAGGATCTTGGGACGAGGTGATGGGGGTGGTCAAGGCCTGCTGGGAACGCATGTCCGACGATTGCGATCGGATTTCAACTGTCATGAAGATTGACTACCGAAAGGGAAAAACCGGTCGGCTCAGTTCTAAGATGGAAAGCGTCGAGAAGAAAGTCGGCAGAACGCTCAAGAAATAACGCATTCTGAGAAAGACAGCCTTTAGCTGACCGTAAACCCTGCGTCTTCCACGGCCTTGGTTAATTCTGAAAGCCCCACCTTTGCCTCGTCATAAGACAGTTCGGCACACTTTTCTTCCAAAAGCACAGTCACCTCTGAAACACCTGGCAAGCCTTCCAAAGCCTTCGTCACACTCTCGACACAATGTCCGCAGGTCATGTCTTCGATATTGATTGTTGATTCCACTTATTCATCCTCCAACTGACTATTTTTAAAAGTGCGTCATGCTACTCCAAGGCCGGTTTTTGAGTCAATGTATCCCCCTTCTCGGCGTTTTTCAGCACCTTTTTGACCCAAGGCAGAAGCAGATAGGCCGGGAAGGCTAGAAAAAAGGTCAGCAGAAAATAGGGGCCATAGCCCAAGGAATCCGCCCCGAATCCACCGGCCCAACCGGCAAAGGATCGGCTCAAGGCAAAAACGGAGGAAAGCAGGGCATATTCTGTTGCCGAATGCTGCTTGTTCACAATGGCCATGAGAAAGGCCAGAAAAGCGGCGGTTCCGAGTCCTCCTGTAAAAGATTCCAGGGCGCTGGCCCCGTAGATCAGAGCCTTGTGTTCAAATGGAAGTACCGTGCCGACGGCCTGCATCGGAATCACCCACGCGGCAAGTGCGTAGCCTAGGTTCGATGCGGCCTGAAAAAAACCCAAGAGCCAGAGAGACTTGAAAATATCCGTACGATCCGTAAACCATCCCCCTGCAATGCCGCCAGCTATGGAGAGTAAGAGGCCGATATTAACGGACACCAAGCCGATTTCAGAGGCCGTGAATCCGGCATCGACCCAGAAGGGTTTGATCATAAATCCCATCGAACTGTCAGCCAACTTAAAAGTAAGAATGAAGAGCATGACAGGGATAAAATGAGGCCGTCTGATCATGTCGATCAAGGTGCCGAACATCGGACCTTCCGTAAGGGCTGGCAGCGATAAGGTATTGCCTGTCTTAGATTTTTTGCGACCGAAAAGCACTAAAAAAAACAGGAGGGTCGCAGCAGTACTCAACATCACCCAAAAATAAGGCCAGTCCTCAGACCACTTTGTTACATTGTCGATGAGTCGAAGTGAGCCAAGCAGAAAGAATAAGACAACACCTGTCGCAAAGGGAGATCGAATGATCCCTTGCAGTTCCGCCCGCAATAAAATCGATTTTTTTGCACTCCCTGCCTGCTCTTTCGGAGCGCGAAGACAGATCGTACCGCAGATCCCCAGCAGAATCGCCGTCACCACATAGGCCCCCGACCATTGGATTTGGTCGCTTAAAATCAGAATAAAACCGGAGGCCAGCATCCCCACACGGTAAAATCCAATGCGAAGACCGTTGGCGAGGCCGTATTCATTTTTGTTGAGCATCTCAATGGTATAGCCGTCAATGGCAATATCATTTGTTGCGGAAAGCAGGGTGAAACAGGCAATCGCCACCCAGACCCAGGGCCCGAAACCCGTCGTGACGGCAAAGACAAGCATAACCGCAGCCATCAGCATATCAACGATAAACATCCAACGCCGATGGTGGCGATAGTGGTCAATTGCGGGCGCCCAGAGAAACTTCAAAGTCCATGCGAGACCCAGCAGACTCATGAAGCCGATTTTCCAGAGGGCGATCCCCTGCTGCCGAAAGTGAACGGGAAAGAGGTCGTAAAAGACACCTAAGGGAAAACCTTCCGAAAAATAGAGGATGGCAATCCAGTACATTTTTGATTTGAGCAGGGACTGTTTGGGGAGCAAGTAGGGTCCGTTTTCTATGAGACTTGATTACCGACGGCAAGGGCCGCCTTTTGAATGTCCACCTTTATAAACAATAACAATCCCAGAATAAAGAAGATAATCAGTGAAAGCAGGGCGACGCGGTAGCTGCCGGTCCACTGAAGCGCCAGTCCGAAAAATAGGGGACCAAGCCAGGAGCTGCCTCGCTCGCTGATTTCGTAAAAGCTGAAATAGGCCGCCTCCTGCCCCGAAGGGATCATCTGAGAAAAAACCGAACGGCTTAAGGCCTGGCTCCCGCCAAGGACAATCGCAATGACAGCCGCCAAGCCTATAAATTGATTCGTCGTCGTAAGAAAGCCATAGGCATAAACCAGGGTAAGGGTCCAGACCACCAGGCTGAGGATGATTGCAGGCTTCGTCCCGATGCCTCTTGCAATCTTTTCAAAGAGGATCGCACCGAAGAAGGCGACAAATTGTACCATCAAAATAATAGCAGTGAGGGTTGAGATTGGAATGCCAAGGGCCTCCTGCCCGAACAGAGAGGAAAGCGTAATTACAGTCTGTATGCCATCATTGTAGAGCAGATAGGCGATGAGAAAACGGCAGGTTTGAGGATATTGGCGAATATGAGCAAGCGTATGGCCCAAGCGTTTAAAACCGGAAACAAGGGAGGGACGAGCGGCAGGATCGGATTTTGTTCGCCTGAGGTTTTGAAGTCTCCTGAGTGGAATCAGGGTGAAGAGGGCCCACCAAAGCCCGGCGGAAGCGAGACTAATGCGAACAGCGTGCGCCGTGGTCAATCCGAAAGCCTCCGCCTTTGAAAAAAGCAGGAGATTCATAGCTAAGAGGATGCCGCCGCCGAGGTAGCCCATCGCCCAGCCGCGTGAAGAGACACGATTGCGCTCATCAGGAGAGGCAATTTCAGGGAGGAAGGCATTGTAAAAAATGAGGGCGGCGCCAAAACTTAAATTGGCAATGAGGAAGAGTATGGCCCCGTAGAGGTAGTCTTCGCCTTTAAGAAAATAGAGGCCCATCGTTGCAATAGCGCCGGCATAGGCAAAAAAACCGAGCATCTCTTTTTTACGTTCGGAGTCGTCGGCAATACCGCCTAAGATCGGCAGAACAATGACCTGCATCAGCACCGATAAAGAAACGACATAGGGGAAAAATGAACCCGATTTGACGGGTAGGCCAAGGGGCCTCACCAGATCATTGGCATCTGCGGCGGCCTGGGTAATTATGGTCAGGTAGGGCCCTAGAAAAACGGTGACAACCGTCGTGGCAAAGGCCGAATTCGCCCAGTCGTAAAAATACCATCCGGTTTGTTCGCGTCTCTTGTCGGGAGAGGAGGAAATAGTTTCAGGCCTGCAATAAATTCTGATCAATGTATGACTCAGATGTCATTCCCGCATGATTCTAGCGGGAATCTATGACGAAATGCGGTGGATTCCGGCTTAAAAATTACCGGAATGACAACAGAGTAGGGTTAAGCATTTAAGCACTCACTAAGCCACAATCACTTCAGGCTGATTGACAATCTCTGTTTTGACCGAGTTTGCGATAAAACATTGTTCATGGGCCTTTTGAACCAGTGCTAGGGCCTTTTCACGATCCTGCTGTTTCGAGACCAGAATTTTAGGGCGAAGAATGACCTGAGTCAGCCAGCGCTTGTTACCCTCTTTTTTCAAGATCCCTTCTGCATCGTCGGTATAGGCCAGGATGCGGATATCAGCGAATGCGGCAAGCGCCAAATAGGTCAACATCTGGCAGGAGGAGATTGATGTCGTAAATAGCTCTTCCGGATTGTGTAGATTAATGTTGCCAAGATATTGCGGCGCCGCAGAAAGTGTCATCGCGTCTTTTTCAGGGCACTTTACCTGATGTGTCCGGTCGTAGGACTCATAACCACTGGTCGTTCCCTTCTCTCCCTCCACCCATTCGATCCGGGCGTGAAAATAATCCACTTCATATCCCATTCAAGTTCTCCATAAGTTTTTGTTAGTTGGGGACAAACTATCATTCTCGCAAACAAATTGACAATATTTTAAGCTGCGTGCTATCTTGCCGCGCCATGTTTCGAGATGCCTTTTGCGGAAAAATTTCAAAGTCTGATGTCGGCAAAACCGTCACACTTTCCGGTTGGGTCGATGGCCGCCGTGATCACGGCGGTGTCACCTTTATAGACCTTCGAGACCACGAAGGTCTAGTTCAGGTTGTCTTCAATCCGCAACTCTCTGAGAAAATCCATCAACAGGCCCACGGTCTGCGATCTGAATTTGTGATCAAGGTCACAGGCCTCGTATCCATTCGACCTGAAGGCACCCTCAATAAAGATCTTGCAAGTGGCGAAGTGGAAGTACTTGTGAGCGATCTCAGTATTTTAAATCGATCAAAGCCCCTCCCCTTTTTGATTGAGGACGGAGAAGAAATCTCCGACACGCTTCGCCTCAAATATCGCTATCTGGATCTCCGCCGTCCATCGGTTCAAAAGCACTTTGTGCTTCGTCACAAACTGTCTCAGGCCGTTCGGAATTTTTTGAATCGGCACAACTTTTTAGAAATTGAAACCCCCTACCTGACAAAAAGCACGCCGGAAGGGGCTAGAGATTTTCTTGTGCCCAGCCGTATGAATCAAGGCACTTTTTACGCCCTTCCCCAGTCTCCCCAGCTTTTTAAGCAGATTTTGATGATTTCAGGTTTTGACCGTTATTACCAGATTGTCCGCTGTTTCCGGGATGAAGATTTGCGCGCCGACCGACAGCCGGAGTTCACCCAGATCGACATGGAACTTGCCTTTGTTGACCAGGAAGAGATCATCGGGATCATGGAAAAGATGATTGCGAAGGTCTTTGCAGAAGCCGGATCACTTGAACTGGCTCTCCCGATTCCGCGCATGTCTTATGCCGAAGCAATTGAGCGCTTCGGCACGGATCGACCCGATACCCGCTTTGCCCTTGAGCTAAAAGATGTCTGCGACCTTGCGGCAGAATCCGATTTTAAGGTCTTTCGTTCAGTTGTTGAAAATGGAGGATTAGTCAAAGGCATCAATGCTAAAGGCATGGCCTCACTCTCCCGAAAAGAGATCGACACCTTAACGAAAGAGGTGATTACACGAGGGGCGAAGGGACTTGCCTGGATAAAAATGAAGCCCGAGGGTTTGGAATCGGCGATCACCAAATTCTTCAAGCCTGAAGTGCTGGATAAAATCAGTAAGCGGTTCGAGGCCGAACCGGGAGATCTGCTACTTTTTATCGCGGATAAAAAGCAGGTGGTTCACGGTGTACTGGCCGACCTTAGGCTCAATTTAGGGAAGCGGCTGAATCTGGTTGATGACAAGCAGTTTAATCCCCTTTGGGTCACCGACTTTCCCCTGTTTGAATATGATGAAACGGCAAAGCGCTATACCGCCATTCACCATCCTTTTACGGCCCCCCTAGACTGCGACCTGCCACTCTTAGAAACTAATCCCCTAAAAGTCCGCTCAAAGGCCTACGACCTTGTTTTAAACGGGGTGGAATTAGGCGGCGGCAGTATCCGGATTCATGAAGGAACAGTTCAGAATAAAGTCTTTGAATTACTCGGCATTACAAAAGAAGAAGCACAAAGCAAGTTCGGCTTCCTGCTTGAAGCCCTGTCCTTCGGCGCGCCTCCGCATGGCGGCATCGCCTTTGGTTTTGACCGAATCGTCGCCCTCCTTGCCGGCGTCGATTCAATCCGGGAGATCATCGCCTTCCCGAAAACTCAGCGCGGCACCTGTTTGATGACAGAGGCCCCCTCTGAAGTCGATCAAAGACAACTCAAAGACCTCCATATCAAAAAAGACCTCACTTAAATAAGCTTTGCCGCTTGTCCGCCTCCCTGAGGGGGAAAACGATAGTGGTGAGTCTGAGGGCCTTCAGTAAGGCTCAACATCATCAAAAAATAGTTGGTTCTAGCGAAATGTCCGGTTTCTATTTTACTCAGGGTTTTTGGTGCAATCTGTGAGTACCCTCGATTTCTGCACTTTATTTGAGACAAGCACCCTTTCGCCCTAGCCATCGGCCACTTCTTCCGCATTGCTACATTACATAAGAGGGTTTTATCGTTCCCACTGCCGGGGCAGTAACGCAAGCCCGATAAAGATCTTATGTAGGGCTTGCTGAAAAAGTCAGGCCCGCTTACCCCTCAGAAGGAGCACAGCGATTTCGTGAGAAAAATTTCTCACGTTTTTCTGATCTGATCCTTCACTCATGTCACTCGGAAGCACATAAGCGGCATCTTTTGTCC
>JAJDBU010000060.1 GCA_029261195.1 Nitrospirota bacterium
ATAGGACAAAAGATGCCGCTTATGAGCTTCCGAGTGACATGAGTGAAGGATCAGATCAGAAAAACGTGAGAAATTTTTCTCACGAAATCGCTGTGCTCCTTCTGAGGGGTAAGCGGGCCTGACTTTTTCAGCAAGCCCTATCTATAAACGCAGTACTGATTATTTCCGATGGCCTTGAAGCCAAAGCCGGTTCCATCTCCGCAGGCTTCTCCCGCTTCATGGCCTGGAAAACAGCGGACGGCGTAGGGGCAGACCTGCGTGTCTGCCCTGACAAGGGCGAACACACAGGTTCGCCCCTACAACAACGCATTACGGAACTGGAAACCTTGATCAAGGGCATGTTGAATAAAAAGACACTACTGGACCTGATCCGTCATTTTATTGTCTTTGAGAAATCGAAATCCGTAGGGGCAGACCTGCATGTCTGCCCTGATCACACCGGCATCATCACCATTCAAACCATCAAAAAAATGGCCTCCTATCATCAATACTATGCGGTGAATCTCGCCATAGAATCGACCTTGCGGGCATCTGGATTTTGCGAAACAAGCGCCGTAATTTTAGATAGGGAAATCGTCACGGAATCCCCCGCAAGTTATGGTCTGACCGGGGCAGATGCTCAACCCGTGGGCGACCGGAAAGGCGGTGTGGTCTGGCATACGCAGGGAAGCGGGAAATCTCTGTCCATGGTTTTTTATACGGGGAAGATTGTTCTGGCAATGGATAACCCGACAGTGCTGGTGATTACCGACAGAACCGATCTGGACGATCAATTATTTGACACCTTCGCCGCTTCAAAACAACTGCTCCGGCAGGAACCTGTTCAGGCAAAAGACAGAAACCATTTGAAGGAACAGCTCAAAGTCGGATCGGGCGGCGTGGTCTTTACCACCATTCAGAAATTCCAACCGGATGAGGGCAATGTGTATGAAACCCTGTCGGAGAGAAACAACATCATTGTCATTGCAGATGAGGCCCACCGTACCCAGTACGGGTTTAAAGCCAAGACTATTGATGCCAAAGATGAAACCGGCAACGTCGTCGGCAAAAAAATTGTGTATGGCTTTGCCAAGTATTTGCGAGATGCTCTACCCAATGCCACCTACCTTGGATTTACCGGAACCCCGATTGAAAGCACGGATGTCAACACACCCGCCGTATTTGGCAACTATGTTGATGTCTACGATATTTCACAAGCAGTCAAAGACGGCGCAACGGTCAGAATTTATTATGAAAGCCGACTTGCAAAAATCGCTTTAAGTGCAGAGGGCAAAAAACTGATTGCAGATTTTGATGATGCCTTTGAACCCGGTGAACAGACCGAAACACAAAAGGCAAAGACCAAGTGGACGAAACTGGAAGCGCTGATTGGCAGTAAAAACCGGGTCAAACAAATTGCTCAAGACATGATCGCTCACTTTGAGCACCGACAGGAAGTTTTTGAAGGCAAGGCCATGATCGTTGCGATGTCTCGTCGGATTGCCGCCGATTTATATAAAGCGTTCATCAACATCCGGCCGGAATGGCACGATGACGACCTGAAAAAGGGGGTCATCAAGGTTGTGATGACATCGGCATCCTCTGACGGCCCTGAAATTTCCAAACACCACACCACCAAGGAACAGCGCAGAGCCTTAGCCGAAAGGATGAAAGACCCGGAAGATACACTCAAGCTGGTCATTGTCCGGGATATGTGGCTGACTGGTTTTGATGTCCCTTCCATGCACACCCTTTACATCGACAAGCCTATGAAAGGTCATGGGCTGATGCAGGCCATAGCGCGGGTGAACCGTGTCTATAAAGACAAATGCGGCGGGCTTGTGGTGGATTATCTGGGTATCGCCTCAGACCTTAAAAAAGCCCTATCATTTTATTCGGACAGCGGAGGGAAGGGAGACCCCGCCATTGCACAGGAAAAAGCGGTGCAACTCATGCTGGAGAAACTGGAAATCGTTTCCCAGATGTTTCACGGTTTTGCCTATGAAGACTATTTCGGGGCCGACACAAGAGAAAAGCTCTCTCTGATACTCGCTGCGGAAGAACACATTCTGGGACTGAACAAGGGGAAAAAACGGTACATCAACGAAGTCACCGCCCTGTCCCAGGCGTTTTCTATTGCTGTTCCACACGAGCAGGCCATGGACGTTAAAGATGAGGTCTCGTTTTTTCAGGCGATTAAATCAAGATTGGCTAAATTTGACAGCATCGGCCCAGGTAAAACAGACGAAGAACTTGAAACAGCGGTCAGACAGGTTATTGATAAAGCACTGGTGAGTGAGCAGGTCATCGATATTTTCGATGCCGCCGGGATCAAAAAACCGGACATTTCCATCCTTTCAGAAGAATTTCTTTTGGAAGTCAAAAACATGGAGCATAAAAACATCGCTCTGGAAGTTTTGAAAAAACTCCTGAATGACGAAATAAAAACGCGAACAAAAAAGAACCTGGTCCAAAGCAAGTCCCTGATGGAGATGCTGGAAAATTCCATCAAGAAATATCACAACAAAATTTTATCGGCAGTTGAGGTCATTGAAGAACTCATTCAATTGGGCAAAGAAATACAGGGCATGGACAAAGAACCTCATGAAATGGGCTTGTCTGATTTTGAATATGCCTTTTATACCGCCATTGCCAATAACGACAGTGCGCGTGAAGTCATGGAAAAAGACAAGCTGAGGGAATTAGCTGTAGTCTTATTTGAAAAGGTAAAAGCCAATGCCTCAATTGATTGGACGATCAAGGAAAGCGTCAAAGCGAAATTAAAGGTCATCGTCAAAAGAACTTTGCGGCAGTTTGGTTATCCGCCGGACATGCAGAAACTGGCAACGGAAACCGTCTTGAAACAAGCTGAATTGATTGCGGACGAGATGACGCGTGGGGAAATGTAAAAGGTGAGCTTTGGTCAACAATTCTAGATGATCGAGATTAGCAAATCGATCCTTCCTTATCCAGCCTTCCTTCAAAAAATATAGCCAATTAAGAGATGGAAAGTGACCAATTTTGGACCGCATCGTCCACTTCTTACTGGCGTTCTGTTCACCCAAATACAGCATGGGGAAAGCGCCTTTGGCCTTTGGTCAGGCCCGCTTTGTATTGGATAAGACTCTTTCTTGACCCTTCCTAAACGGCGTGCTACCATCCGCCACTTATTGATCACTCAAACTTCTACTTGGAAGACATTCCCCTTAGATGGCAGTTGCAATTCACGGCATAACACTTTCTAAATCCTTCCGGCATTTTCAAGTTCTTAAAGAGATTTCGGTTAAAATCGATGCGGGAGAGTGTTACGCACTCTTTGGTCCAAACGGCGCGGGAAAGACGACGCTGCTACGCATTTTTGCGACCTTGCATCGCCCGTCTGCCGGGCGTTTTGAAATCATGGGACTGGACGGGAAACAGGACCGTGTGAAAGTACGGGAAGCCATTTATCTGATCGGCCACGGTTCTTATCTTTATGATGATTTAAGTGTGAAGGAAAACATCCAATTTGCCATCGGCATACGGGGTTGGAATCCCAGCGACCTTGAAATTAAGAAGGCCCTGGATCAGGTTGGCATCGGCCGTTTCGCTCATTTACGTAGCCGCTACCTTTCTGCCGGGATGAAAAAACGTCTGTCTATCGCCAAGGCGCTGCTTATTCGTCCCAAGGTCTTACTCTTAGATGAGGGCTATGCCTCTCTGGATGAACGGGGCACCGCCATGATGAACGATTGCATCCGGGGTTTTACCCAGCAAGGCGCTGCAGTCTTGATGACCAGCCATGAGCGTGCAAAAACGGCCGAAGTGGCGCACAGGGTGGGTGTTTTAAATCGATCGGCCTTAACCGAAATTACAGTCAAAGAAATGCTTGAAGCAGATGCCCTTTTTTAAAGTCATCCGTTGGATCATCTGGAAAGATCTACTCAGCGAGTACCGGAACAGAGAAAACATTTCCTCAATGTTTTTCTTCGCCCTGAACGTCATTTTCATCTTCAGCTTCAGTTTTTCTCTTGATCCCGACACCATTAAAGAAATCATGCCGGGGGTCATCTGGGTCGCTTTCGGCTTTACCGCGATTATTGGGCTGGGGAAGTCCTTTCTTGTCGAAGTGAACAACGACTGCATGGAATATTTTCAAACCCTTCCCATTCCGAAGGGAGCGATTTATCTCGGAAAATTCCTGGGAAACTTCTTTTTTATGATGTCGGTTGAAATCGTGCTCTACCCGCTTTTTATTCTTTTCTTCAACCTCAACATTAGCGAAAACCTCATCCCGCTTTTTTTGATTTCCATCGTCGCAACGGTCGGGCTTTCCGCACTCGGCACCCTCTTTTCGGCCTTAACTGTGCAAATCCGGGCACGTGAAGTGATGTTTCCTATTTTGCTTTTGCCCTTGTCGGTGCCTATTTTTATCGGGGCAGTCGAGGCAACACGGGGTGCATTGAGCGGAGATCCGCTTTCTTTATATCAGCATTGGATCGAATTACTCGCTGTTTTCGATATCATTTTCGTCGTCGTTTCATTTTGGGTTTTTGAGTTTATATTGGATTACTGAGAAATGGTCCGCCATCAATTCGCCCACGCAAACCTCCTATAAATACCCCTTTTGGGGTATTGTTTCTTGTGCCTCATTCCTCGACAATGGAAAACAGACCTCAACCAAGGAGGATCACATGAAATGTCTAAGATGTCATGGCCTGATGGTAAGAGAAGCGATCTTTACAAGAGAGGGAGGCATTCCTGTTTCCCGATGTATTCAATGCGGAGAAATCGTCGATAAAGTTGTGATATTAAACCGATGCCGGACCGATTTTACTTTGGACCGCGTTGTTATGAGACGCCGCATCGCATATCGCTTAATCGCTTAGAGGAATCGATACAGCTGCGTTTATACTGACTCAGCTTTTCTTAAGCAAGTGAGCTGGATAGGATTTTTGAGAAAAGCGTTGTTCGGCTGTGGACCTTCATTTTTTCATAGATATTTTTCAGATGAACCTTGACCGTAAGTTCACTGATGAAGAGTTTTTTTGCAATTTCTCCATTAGTACCGCCGTCGAATAAACATTTAAGTACATCGATTTCTCTTTTTGAAAGCCCGAAACTCCGTTCAACCCTTGCCGTATCAACAAGACGATTGACGCCATCCAATTGGAGAGGCCACAGGGTTTTGAGTGAAAGCGCTCTTTTTTCAACAGCAAGGCGGACAGCTTCGACGAGTTGCGGCAGATCGTCTTTCGACTTTTCAATATAGTCAAAGGCCCCCTCGTGACGGAGGGACTGGACGGCAGTTTCAAGGGAACTCTGCCCGGTTAGCATAATGACAACAACAAGGGGATCGACTTGTTTTGCGACTTTCAGGACATCAATTCCGCCGACCTTTGGCAGATGGATGTCTAAGATCAGGATGCCGGGCTGAATGGGATCGCCACGTAAAAAATCGATTGCTTCCTGCCCATCCTTTGCATGATGGACGGGGTTTTTTAAAGCGCTTTTTTGTAGGGATTTCTGAATGATTTCGGCATCGTTCAGGCTATCTTCGACAAGTAAAATTGGAATTGAAGTCGAATCCATGTTTGGACCGGAACCCATAGGATGCTCCCTTTGGTTGAACTTACAGGGCTTGTCTATTATGCTGAGCGGATTATATTGCGAGGCCGACACGCTGTCAAACGATCAGGAGAAGTACAATGACACCTCCTCCCCCTCAATTGCCCCTTGAACCCTCAATAGGGAAACAATTGAATCATTCCGATCTCATGCTTGAGATCGGAATTGACATGAAAGAGATTGAAGAGAGGAGAGACTTTATCGGTCTCACTCAAAATGACATCGATCTGCTGACCGAAATGCAGGACTTCGCAAGAGGTCATGCCGATGAGATTGTAACCGGATTTTATCGGCACCTGCTTTCTTACAGGGAAACCCGGACCCTACTCAAAGATCAGGCGACCATTGACCGTCTCATGAACGCGCAAAAAAATTATCTGATGGAAATTTTTGAGGGCAGGTTCGACAAGGACTATTTTGAGCGGCGTCTTAGAATCGGCATCGTTCACCACCGCATCGGCCTTGAGCCCAAGTGGTATATGTCCACCTATTCTTTTTATGAAAGCCTGCTGTCTTCAATGATTGCAAAGGCCTATCAACACGAAGCAGACCGGGGGATGGCCAGAGATATGGCCGTGAGAAAGATCTTTCGTATCGACATGACCTTGGCGATCGAAGCCTATTTTTACGTCAACACCCTGGATATGGGCAGACGGCTGAATGAAAATTTAAAAGAAATGAATGACTTCACCCGCATGCTTTCTCACGACTTAAAAGAACCGCTTCGTGGCATCGAAGCCTTTTCCACTTTTCTCCTTGAGGATTATGGGGAGGGTTTTGATGCACAAGGGAAAAAATACCTGCGTGTTCTCAAAGAATCGGCACTACGCATGAAAACCCTCATCCAGGACATTTTGAGCCTTGTTTCTATTTCAAAAAAAGACCGAAAGGTCGAGAGCATTGATCTTGGCGTTCTGCTTAAACAAGTCGAAGCAGATCTAAAGTTTTCCATTGAACAGAAAAAGGCGGAAATTGACTACCCCACAGCCCTGCCCGAGATCTATTCCGACTCGCTTCATCTTGCAGAGGTCTTAAAAAATCTCATATCGAATGCAATCAAGTTCAACACCTCTGTGACACCCAAAATTACAGTCCGTGTCGCAGAGGAAAATGGCTATCACCTTTTTTCCGTCAAAGACAACGGGATTGGGATCGAAGCCTGTTATCAGAAGCAGATCCTTCACCCCTTCGAACGGCTTCACCCCCAAGGCGTATTTGAAGGCGCCGGAGTCGGACTGGCAATTTGCGAAAAAATTGTACAGGGATTCGGCGGGAGAATCTGGCTCGAATCAGAGCTGGAAAAGGGCAGTACCTTTTATTTCACTTTACCCCGGGAAAACTAATTTACAATCCCTGAGCACGCCGAATAAAACACAGATCTCGGCGGCCAATCATCCTACCCCTTTGGTTTTTCAGCAGGTAAACGGATACAGAAAGTGCTTCCCTGATTGGAACTTGCCACCTCAATCTGTCCACCATGATCTCGAATAATGCCGCTTGCCACGGCAAGCCCTAAACCCGTTCCTTTTCCAACCGGCTTGGTTGTAAAAAAAGGATCAAAAATCTTGTCGAGGTAGGCGGCATCAATGCCTCTGCCGTTGTCTTTCACTAAAATCTGAACCATTTGTTTTTTTTTCGCCTCGTCACTTGTTCGGCGAGCATATCGCTCCCTCATACTCATTGAGATCGTTTTAATCGAAATTTTTCCGCCCTGAGGGGTGGCGTCGATCGCGTTCATCAGCAGATTCACCAAAACCTGAAGAATTTGATCGCCCTCTCCCCAAACGGGATACAACTTTTCGTCGAGATCAAGTGAAATAGAAATACCCTTTGTGGCAGCGCGTTGTTCAACAATTTCAAGGCTTTTATGAATCAAGTGGTTCAGTGCGATCTTCTCCCGTTCAATCGGCGTTTTTCGGGCAAAGGCAAGCAGGCGATTAATCAGATGAGTCATTCGGTCAATCTGCTCGATAATGATCATCAAACCCTTTGCCGTTTTTTCTTCTTTTGTTTGCCTGAGTAGGGATTCCGAACGGCCCAGGATGACATTCATCGGCGTTCCGATTTCATGCGCCAGGCCCGATGCAAGCGTACCCATCGCAACCATCTTATCCGTGTGCAACAGCGCTTGATTCATTTCGATTTTTTCCGTCATATCCACAAACATTGCAATGCCGAAAGCCACTGCGCCGTTTGCGGCATAAACAGGAAAGGTTGAGACAGATAGATTCCGACATAGACCGGAGGCTGTTTTAATTTTCCAGTGAATTTCTGTCAGCTCCTCGCCTTTAAAGATGGTGTCCACCATCGATTGTATCCTCTCCTGCGGGTTCCTTTCTGCAAGTATTTCAAAAAAATTACGTCCCTTAATGTGTTCTTCAGAGCGATCCAGCAGGGCCTCAAAAGGGCGGTTCCAGCGCATAATCTTTCCAGAATGCTCATAGGTAATGAGGGGAATCGACACATTTTCAAAAATCGATCGAAAACGTGCTTTTGAATTCTCCAAACGAAGGCCCTGCCGTTTCAGACGCTCCCTGAGCGTACGAATCCTCAAACTTTGTTTCCCGGTAATTTCCTCGGCATACGCCTCTGTCGCCGAGGCCATGTCGATGAAAAGCATCTTGATTAAGGCGGAGAGTATTGACTGCCGTTCAGAGGGTGAGGCATCGAATTTCACTAAGATCAGAGGAATAAGCTGCGAAAGGATCGTCGCGTAACTTTCCATAGCAAAATGCGGTGCAAGATCAATTTGTTCATGAAGTAAGTTGATACGGTGCGGACCGCTCTCTCCCGAGACCAGTTTTTCCAGATAAGACCGTTGGAGCATTCTCAGGCGATCTGCCGTTTCAGGATCGGCCAGGAAATTGATAAGATGTCGATGGCATGCCTCCAGGAGGGTCTCGGTGTGTTGATCAAGCAGGGGTTTCAGTTTGGCAAGAAGGCTTAGGTCGTCGGGAGTAATGAGGAAGGAGTTTGTCGGATCAGCTTTCACTTCATCCTTAGAGTGAATATCAGGAGAAAAATCGGATACCGCTGCCATCGTGCCGTCTCCATTGCCATTTCAAGCATTTCCTCAAGTCTTTCACTTTATACTCAGTCTGAAAAGGAAGCAAATTTGAGAAGGCATTTGACATCGATCTATTCATTGTCTATAAGCACCAAGGCTTGAGCTTATCTTGAAAAATGGTCAGAAAATGTCGAATGTAAGGCTCACAGGAATTATTCAGAAAGAGATCGAAAAAGACGGGCCGATTCCCTTTGCTCGTTTTATGGATCTCGCCCTTTATCATCCGGAGGAGGGCTACTACAGCGCTCCGGGAGATAAGATCGGCTGGGAAGGCGACTTCTATACCAGCAGTACCGTCCACCCTGTTTTCGGGGCGCTATTGGCAAAACAATTGATGCAGATGAACGCTATCCTCGACAGCAAAGACAACAAAAAAATATTCACAATTGTCGAGGTTGGGGCAGGCTTAGGAAGCCTTTGTCACGACATACTCAAAGAGATTCAAAAAGAAAACCCTTCGCTTTTCAAGCGCCTCCGCTATGTCATCGTTGAGCAAAGTCCTTGGCTCCTTACACAACAGAAGGCCCGACTTTCCCCTCTTTTCCCTGATCAGCTTTCCTGGTCTGACAACATTCCCACAGGGTTTTTCGGTGTCCTGCTCACTAACGAGTTGCTCGATGCCTTTCCAATACACAGGCTTGTTGTGCATCAAAACAGCGTTCAGGAAATCCATGTCGACTGGCGGAACGACGAATTTACAGAGATCAATTTAGCCCCTTCGACCCCGGAATTGAACAACTACCTCAATCGCCTCAAGCTTTCATTTGATCAAAGGCTTGAGCTCGAAATTAACCTCTCTGCCATTGACTGGATCACATCCGTCGCCCAGGCCATGACTCAGGGTTTTGTGATCACCATTGACTATGGTTATCCAGCGCCGGAGCTTTATAGTACTCGAAGACCCAGAGGCACTTTCCTCTGCTACTACAAACATCGTACGAATGAAAGCCCCTATGAACACATCGGCGAACAGGATATGACGGCCCATGTCGATTTTACATCGATTGCCCGGCGGGGGGAGTGTTTCGGGTTGAATCCGATCGGATTTACCGACCAGGGGCACTTTTTAATGGGTTTAGGCATTGCTCAGCGCATGGAAGCGCCGGCGCTAAAAATGCACGAATCCGAGGCGGACCGGAAGGACTTTCTGGCGATGAAGCAGTTGATGAACCCTGCCGGAATGGGCGTCACCTTTAAAATCCTCATTCAGGCAAAGCATATTTCGGAGGGTGTAAAACTGGACGGACTTCAGTTTAAAGCCTTCGATCCGCTGTAATTTTTCCCCGGGAAAAGACTCTGCTATCGCTTATCAGCGAGCTGACCGAATCAATCTACCCCGTCAATAAAAGTTTCAACAAAGGCTTTTATTTTACCAATAATGCGTTCCGATACAGAGCGTCGCTCTTTTAAGTTGGGGCGCTTTTTTATAATCTCTACGACACCGTCTCGCATCGGCGTTTTCTCGGTAAACAAGTAGGGCTTGCTGAAAAAGTCAGGCCCGCTTACCCCTCAGAAGGAGCACAGCGATTTCGTGAGAAAAATTTCTCACGTTTTTCTGATCTGATCCTTCACTCATGTCACTCGGAAGCACATAAGCGGCATCTTTTGTCCT
>JAJDBU010000007.1 GCA_029261195.1 Nitrospirota bacterium
GTGCAACCTCTTGATTCTGGACGACTGGGGGCTTTCTCCTTTAAACGATGAACAAAGAAGAGATTTATTAGAGATTGTCGAAGACCGACATGGCAGCCGTTCCACAATCATTGCCAGCCAGTTACCGATTGAGCATTGGCACAAAATGATCGGTGATCCGACAATGGCTGATGCGATTCTAGATCGGCTCGTTCATAACGACTATAAAATAAATTTGAAAGGAGAATCGATGAGGAAAAAACAAGCCATATTGACTCAGGAAAACATTTCGGAGTAAGTTCCAAAAACCCAGCGTCGCTTCGCTCCGACTACCTGGTAATCTTGACCGGAACAGCTGGTAAGTTTGACCGAAATAGGCACTAACCTTAAGTTACTGGAGGGATTCAGGTTGCAAATTCGGTCAACGGGGGGAGGCGGGTCACTCGACTATAAAAACCTTTCTAACTGAACATAACCCAGGAACACCAGCAGGGGCAGAGGCAAGGTCGCCAAAGTAACGGTCATAAGAAAATACTTTCCGGATATGCGATGATTCAGACCGCTAAGCATGGCAATGCCACCACCACCTCCTAAAATGAAATTTCCTGGCAGGTTTAAGAGGAGCCCTGTTACCAAATATGGCTTCTTTCTCACATAATGCATGAGTCTCAAGCCCAATATTTTCTCAGCTTGTCGGTTGATCAGGTTGTTAATGGGTGGATCTTGATCTTTTAGCGACGTGAGGCCTAGTTTTGTCAGTATAAACTGGAGGTATTGCGAGGGAAGCCAGCGCCCCAGCGCAAAGGACAGGCTAAGACCTAGGACTGTAAAAAGATAGATGATCATTACCATTTTTGATCCCACAACACACATCAACACGATACCCAGCTCCACTCCAGGGAGGAAGGGAATACTCAGGAGGAGCATGTAAATGCCGGCCAGGATCAATAAAGAAGTTAAATCCTGATCGACACTGATGCCGTGTATCTGTCTTTTAAATAGCGCGCTATCTACAAGTAATATTCGTGTCGTGATTGCCAGACCGGCAATACCGGTCACCCAGACAGCCCGTTTTACCCAAGTTCGATGATTGTTTTTTATGGCGCATTCAATATGCATTGAACCCCCGAGACATACTGCAAGTTTCTTTAATTGCCAATTTTGAAACCCAAGGAGTCATCGAAGTCTGTCACAGTACAGACACGATTCTATTGCAGTCTGAGCCTTTTCTAGTGATCGAATCAATACCCCGAAAGGAGTAGAAATGCACAATTGATTCATGAGAAAGGGGTCATGAAATTTTAGGAAAGTGAAAAGAGGTCTCTCAAAGGACTTTAAAATTTAGGACGGAATATTTTCTAATCACCATAGATGATGACCTGTCTTATTATTGTGTCGAGTTGCTTGTCTCAGTCATAACCTGCTTCTGTTATTCAAGTCAGTTGCACTTGCCGGTTTTTTTTGACGAGAACAAAACGGGTTTTACAGACAGGACAAAAAATGCCGTCTCCTTCAGAGGCCGACCCTTTCACCGCAATGGTCGGACCATCCTGAGGACAGGCAAGGAGCGGGATATGCCCCTCGCTATGGAGGACGGTTTTCTTTAGCTTCCCTTTATCCCAAATAGATGTAAACAGATCCACCCATTGGGGTTCAAAATGACTCCCCTTTTGTTTTTGAAGGTAGGACAGACCTTTTTCAGGACTGAGAGGAGTCCGATAGGGTCGATTACTTGTCAGTGAGTCGAACACATCGGCTACGGCAATAAGACGAGCTTCTTCTGGAATGGCCTCCCCTTTTAGCCCTTCCGGATAACCGCTTCCATCATAGCGCTCATGGTGGGAATAGCTGACTTGCATCGCCGGCCGCAGAAACTCAATCCCTTGCAGCAGTCTTCTCCCCTCGGCCGGGTGTGCCTTGATCTGCTCATATTCCTCAGCCGTCAATTTGCCCGACTTTTTTAAGATGCTGTCCTCAATCGATATTTTTCCAAGGTCATGAAGATAGCTCCCGATTTGAAGGGAGGCCCTCCGCTCGGAAGACCAGCCAAGATGTCGAGCCATGGCGGTCACATATTTGGCAACACGCCAGGTATGTCCCGCTGTAAAGGGATCTCTACTTTCGATCACATTGGCAAGCAGGTTTAATATTGCGATATTTGATTCCCTCAGGTTTCTGGCGGAATCGCTCTTAAAAAAAAGTTCAAGAAGATTTAACCCAAACATCGAATGCTTCCCCCTAGAATAATCATTCTATAGGAAGTCATTGATTCAACGATGTAATCTTTCTTACAGTTAAGGAACGAGTTGGAATTCGAAACCGTAGTTCTCTATCGTCGATGTGTTAAAAAATTGTCCGAAGGGCATAAATCCCCTCAGGTAAACGACCAAAAATCGAATCAGGCGAGTCTCCGGGAGATTTGCGATCTCAACACCTCCCTTGATGCTGGTTGTGGTTTGCCAGTTCTGCTCTTCCAATGCGTTGAAATTAGCCCCGAAAATCGGCATCCACCGCACAGTTCCCTTTTGTCGACGCCAGTTAAGCCCGTAAAGTTCAAAGCCCCATTTCAGCATCCCTCTCTCCAGGCTTGGTGTTGTATGAAGCAAGTAACCCCCGCCAGCGTAAAGGCGCCAGCTCTGCTTCTCGACCGAAAGTAGCAGATCGACCGCCTCGAACGAGAGTTCGAGGCGGTCGACGTCCAGATTGTTAAGAAGGAACTCATCTCCGAGATGGCTGCTTTGGTGAAACAAGCGCCATCGGCTGGAAAAGTGTCCACTGCGAAAAGTGAGTGACGGTCCGACAATAAAATCCGTGTTGATCAGATCCTTGGATGATGTCGATAAATTAAATTGAGAGAGCACTCCTGTAGAGAGGTCCAGCTGGAAACCATCACATCCATTCGGCCGCCGCAAGGCCCATATGCCAAATTCTGTCCCAAAACCGACGAGTCCCACGGAAAAGGACTCCCCCCGTCGTTCATCCGCAAATCCTCGCCGCCTAAAACGGACACGCCGGACACTACCATAAAAGCGAGGCTGTTTCATGTCGGCCAAAAGCGGTCGGAAGAGCTTCCCTTTTGGAAGCCAAACTTCTTGAAAATCGGCAGGTGGATGATCAGGTGATGTCTCTGCGGCAATGACCTCATAGGAGATCGCACAGTCAGCACGAATTCTACCCCTACCGTCATCTAATGCATCTTCGACTGCCATGGCAGGGCTCCAAGCAATGAAAATCATCAAAACGCTGGATAAGATCGATAGACATCGTGAATGGATCGAACAAAGTGTGAACATTTGATTGCCTCTTATTTGAGAAATCTGAAAAGTACGTCATTTTAAGTCATGTCTTAGGATGTTTCTAGCCTTTTTTCAAAATCTAAGGACTACAGGTTTACTTGTTATAAGAGCAAAAATGACTGACCTACAGATAAACCTATAAAAATCAGTTGGAACACAGAAGTCCCCACAAGTCCTTGATGCATCAAGCAAATTTAAACTGGCAAAATGTAGTTTACACCACTTTTATTCGGTTTGACTCCTGCATATTATTCCGTATTGAAATGAAAAATGTGAATGAGGAAGGAAAACTGGCGAATATTTTTTCTGAGATTGAAGCACTGGATTATATTAAAATTCCGGGAAAATCAGATCGTGTATTTACAAGGCATCTTGGAGGGAAAATAGAGACAGTGTCCCGGTCTCAGATCAGCTCTCTTGAGGAACTCCAAGATATTTACACCCCCGGTGTGGCCAGGGTCTGTTTGGCTATTCAGAAAAACCCTGCACTGGCGATGAAGTGCACCTCTATTAAAAAAAGAGTCGCCATCGTAACAGATGACACCGCCATTCTGGGATTGGGATTTCAAGACTTCTGATTGCTTATGGCCTTAAGAAAATGATTGGAACAGATTTAAATGAAACGGCGCTCCAAATGCTTTAAAATTATGGCGGGCATCGTGCCGAAAATCTGTCGGCACTGATGAAGGAAGCTGATGTCATCGTGGGCACGACAGGAGTCAAGGGGTTGATCAAGCCTGAAATGGTCAGACCCGGACGCCTCATTCTAGCCTTGACGAATCCTGAACCTGAAATTGAACCGGAATGTGCCCTTGAGCGGGGCGCTTGTTTTGCTGCAGACTGAAAGAGCGTGAACAATGTGCTTGGGTTCCCAGGTTTGTTTAAGGGTATTCTGGAAGCGGGTGTGAGCTGTTTTACGGATAAGATGCTCATTAAAGCTGCAGAGGTGATTCACGAAAAGGCCCCGGAAGGACAATTGGTGCCTGATCCACTGGATCAAGATGTCCACGGTGTAGTCGCCCGGGCGGTGAAGAGCCTTGCAAGCTGCGAATGACAAATTAATGAAGGATACGATATGGACGAATCCGACTCCCCACCTAATTTAGACCTAGACCCCCAGGAAACGCAAGAATGGCTGGATGCCTTGACGTCGGTGATTCAGCACCATGGGCCTGATCGGGCCCATTTTCTCCTTGAAAAGCTGGTGGATCAGGCACGCCGTTCCGGCGGCAACCTGCCTTACAAGGCAAGCACATCATATATCAACACCATCCCCGTTCATCTTCAGTCGCCCAGTCCGGGAGATCAGGAAATGGAATCCCGTATCCGCGCCATGATTCGCTGGAACGCCATGGCCACAGTGGTCAAAGCCAATCAAAAGGAAGGAGATCTGGGCGGACACATCGCCAGCTTTGCTTCCGCCGCCACACTCTACGACGTCGGCTTCAATCATTTCTTTCGCGGCCCGGATCATCCCGGCGGCGGGGACTTGATTTATTTCCAGGGACACTGCGCCCCCGGTATCTATGCCCGCGCCTTTCTGGAAGGACGCATCAGCGAAGAACAGCTTCTACATTTCCGACAGGATGTAGACGGAAATGGCTTGAGTTCCTATCCTCATCCCTGGCTGATGCCGGACTTCTGGCAAATGCCCACGGTGTCGATGGGTTTGGGCCCGATGATGGCCATTTATCAGGCACGCTTTCTCTCCTACCTGCATCATCGGGGTCTGACAGACAGCTCTCATCGAAAAGTCTGGGCCTTCATGGGAGATGGAGAAAGTGATGAACCCGAATCCCTGGGCGCGATTTCACTCGCCGGTCGGGAAAAACTCGACAACCTGATCTTTGTCGTCAATTGCAATCTACAGCGGCTCGACGGGCCGGTGAGAGGAAATGGCAAGATTATTCAGGAATTGGAAGGCGTCTTTCGGGGGGCAGGCTGGAATGTGATCAAGGTCATCTGGGGTTCCTATTGGGACCCGCTCTTGGCGACTGACCACGATGGCCTATTGCGCCAACGAATGGAGGAGGCCTGCGACGGGGAATACCAAAACTGCAAGGCTCACGGCGGGGCTTACACCCGCGAGCATTTTTTCGGGAAATACCCGGAACTGAAGGCACGGGTCGCCCACCTTTCCGACCGTGATATCTGGCGTTTGAACCGGGGCGGACATGATCCGACCAAGGTTTATGCGGCCTATGCCGAAGCAATGAGGCATCAGGGCCAGCCTACCGTCATCTTAGCCAAGACCGTCAAAGGCTATGGCATGGGCGAGGCGGGCGAAGGCCAGAATATCACGCATCAACAAAAGAAAATGGGGATTGATGCCATCCGCGACTTCCGGGATCGTTTTAATGTCCCCATTCCCGATGAAGACCTGGAAAAACTCCCTTTTTACCGGCCGCCTGAAGATTCGGCGGAGTTGGTCTATCTCAAGGCTCGGCGCAAGGCCCTGGGAGGCTTTCTGCCGCAACGCCGCCATAAGTCCGAATCACTGCAAATCCCGGAACTCAAGGCCTTTGAAAGCATCACAAAAGGCATCACTTCAACACGTAAGATCTCGACCACCATGGCCTTTGTCCGCTGCTTATCTCTGATCTTGCGTGACAAGACAATCGGCCCTCACATTGTACCCATTGTCGCCGACGAGGCACGGACTTTCGGAATGGAAGGCATGTTCCGACAATTGGGCATTTATTCCGCAGAAGGCCAGAAATACACACCCATGGACTCAGAGCAGGTCATGTATTACCGGGAGGACAAAAAAGGCCAGATCCTGCAGGAAGGCATCACGGAGTCCGGAGCGTTTTCTTCCTGGCTGTCGGCCGCAACTGCCTACAGCACCTGTGGCGTTCCGATGATCCCCTGTTATATTTTTTACTCCATGTTCGGTTTCCAGCGGATTGGAGATCTGGCCTGGGCCGGTGGCGACATGCGTGCTCGAGGTTTTCTCCTGGGCGGAACGGCCGGGCGGACGACCTTAAACGGAGAGGGTCTGCAACATCAGGACGGACAGAGTCATTTAATGGCCGCCAATGTCCCGAACTGCATCTCATACGATCCGACCTTTGCCTACGAAGTCGCCGTCATTATGCAGAACGGTCTGAAACGCATGGTTCAGGATCAGGAAGATGTTTTCTACTACATTACCCTGATGAACGAAAACTATACCCACCCTGCATTGCCCTTAGATGCAGAAACCGGGATCATAAAAGGACTTTATCTCTTCAAAAATGCCGACGAAGGCACTCAATCCAAATCCGAAAAAGTCCAGTTGATGGGATCGGGGACAATTTTGAATGAAGTCCTTGCGGCGGCCGAACTTCTGGATGAAGACTTCGGAGTTGCGGCTAATGTCTGGAGCGTCACCAGCTTTAACGAATTGCGCCGGGAAGGACTGGCTGTGGAGCGGGCAAACCTGCGTTATCCGGGCAAAAAAGACAGAATCAGTTATGTGGCCCAATGCCTCAAAAATCATACGGGGCCGGTTATTGCGGCGACCGATTACGTCAAAGCCTTTGCCGATCAAATCCGGTCATTGGTTCCGAACGACTATTATGTTTTAGGTACCGATGGTTTCGGACGAAGCGACACCCGGAGCCGCTTGCGTCATTTTTTTGAGGTCGATCGTTTTCATATCGCCTATACGGCCATTGTTGCCCTGAAGCGTCAGGGCAAACTGTCGGCAAAAATAGTGAAGGCCGCCGCAAAGAAATATGGGATCGATCCAAATAAACCCAATCCCCTGACAACTTAAAGGAGGAAACCCTTGGCCCGCTTGATTGAAATAATAGTCCCCGATATCGGAGATTTTGAGGAAGTGGATGTCATAGAGGTCTTAGTCGAAGCGGGCGATCAAATTGCTGCTGAAGACACCTTGCTCACACTGGAAACCGACAAGGCTGCCATGGAAATTCCCGCTTCCGAAGCAGGTTTGATCCGAGAAGTCCGTGTCGCCGTGGGAGATAAGATTTCCCGGGGGGATGTGATCTTCGTGATAGAAGCTGGTGAAGCCATAGAAGAAAGTTCTGCAAAAGAATCGGTCAGAGAGATGGAACCTCCTCTGGTCTCAACAGAAACGAACAAGGAATCTACCGAAAGCCCATCACCACAACCGAAGCCCGGACGGGTTCAAGAAGTGCCTAAAAAACATCCGGCCCCCTTGGATGCCACCCTACTCAAACCGGCCGATCTTCCTCTCGCCTCTCCGGCGGTGAGACGCTTTTCGCGGGAACTCGGTGTTGATCTGAGTCAGATAGAAGGGAGCGGCCCTTCTCATCGCATTCTAAAAGAAGACATTCAAAACCAGGTCAAAGCCCGCATGAAAGAAAAATTGGGAGGAGAGGAAGGCTGCGGCGCCAAAGTGCTCCCCTGGCCGAAGATTGATTTTTCCCGCTTTGGTGGAACCCGTATTGAAGCCCTCAGTCGTATCCAGAAACTATCCGGCGCCAACCTTCATCGCAATTGGTCAATGATTCCCCATGTTACCCAGCACGACGAAGCCGACATCACCGACATGGAGGCCTTTCGGAAGGAGAGTCAAAGCGCGACGGCTGCGCGGGGTGCCAAAATGACCCCCCTGGTTTTTCTCATCAAGACCTGTGTCGCCGCGCTCAAAGCGCATCCTCGCTTCAATGCCTCTCTCTCAGGGGACGGTGAATCTCTGGTTTTAAAAAGCTATTTCCACATAGGCGTTGCGGTGGATACGCCGGATGGCCTACTGGTGCCGGTTCTCCGGGATTGTGATCAAAAAAGCCTGATCGATCTAGCAGTAGAACTCAAGGACCTTAGTGCGCGGGCGAGAAAAAAACGCCTGACGCTTGCTGAGATGGAGGGAGGATGTTTTACGATCTCCAGCCTGGGCGGGATCGGCGGCACCGCGTTTACGCCCATCATCAATGCCCCCGAGGTGGCCATCCTCGGCGTCTCCAGGGCGAGCATCAAAGCTGTTTATTCTGATGGCGTCTTTATCCCTCGCCTCATCCTTCCATTTTCTTTATCCTACGATCATCGTGTGATTGACGGCGCCTCTGCGGCCCGCTTTACACAGACCCTGAGCCGACTCCTATCCGATGTCCGAAGGTTGTTATTGTAATAGCGCTTGTTGCCCATATTTTGAGTAAGTAGCTTCGCTGAACCCGGGAGAATTGAGATGAATAAAATTGCTGTTGCAAGCTGGAAAAACCTGAAAGACCGGCAGCCCGCCGCCGCCCTGGTCGCGAATGTTGACCTGGTTGTTGTGAGATATGACGATGCGGTTTCTGTCCTCTATGGCCGTTGTCTCCACAAAGGCGCTTTATTGGCCGACGGCAGTATTGAGGGAGACAATCTGATTTGCGGCCTGCATGGTTGGGATTTTCGTTTTGATACCGGTGTGAGTGAATACGACCACAAAGAAGCCCTGCCCAAATTTGAAGCCTGGATTGAGGATGGGAAGGTGTTTGTCGATGAAGATGAAATCGCCGCCTTTAATCGAAAGTTCCCTCAGCCTTACAATCGTACCGAATATTTGGGGCAATACCAGGATTTCTCGAAAAATGCGGATGAGCCACATATTCCCTTTATCCAGAAACTCGCCAAAAATGGACTTAAGAAATGGGGGCACCATGGGCCTGCCGGTGCAATGGGGGTTTCCCGGACACAGCTTCCCACCTGGGATGACATTCAATTTGTTACCGCGCAACTCCATCGGCTGCCCTTGCTGGATGAAGAAGCCGTCGGATCGGAAGTGCTCATTGGACCTCGTGCGAAAAAACCGCTCAGGCTGGAAATTCCGCTCTTTGTCTCGGATATGAGCTTCGGAGCCTTGTCTGAAGAAGCCAAGGTGGCCCTGGCGATGGGTGCCGAAATGGCTGGAACGGGTATTTGCAGTGGTGAAGGCGGGATGCTGCCGGAGGAGCAGGCTGAAAACAGCCGGTACTTTTACGAACTGGCCTCCGGGCGCTTCGGGTTTTCCATGGAGAAAATCAAACAATGCCAGGCCTTTCATTTTAAAGGCGGACAAGGGGCAAAAACAGGCACCGGCGGACACCTGCCGGGGGATAAAGTCCGGGGAAAAATCGCGTTGGTGAGAGGCCTCACGGAAGGGAGCCCGGCCATTTCTCCGGCGCGTTTTCCTGATTGGACGGAATTGGCTCAGATCAAAGATTTTGCCGATGAAGTCAGGTCTGAAACAGGCGGCATCCCCATTGGATATAAACTGTCCGCACAGCATATCGAAAAAGATATCGATGCCGCCATAGAGGTCGGGGTAGACTACGTCATCCTGGATGGTCGCGGCGGCGGAACCGGGGCGGCCCCGCTCATTTTCAGAGACCATATTTCCATCCCGACAATCCCCGCCCTCGCCCGCGCCAGAAGACACCTGGATCAGAGCGGGCATTCGGATATCACCTTGATTATGACCGGGGGCTTGCGGGTTCCGGCAGATTTTGCCAAAGCGCTTGCTCTGGGCGCCGATGCGGTTGCGCTTTCCAATGCCGCGCTTCAGGCCATCGGCTGCATAGGAATGCGGGCCTGCAATACCAACAATTGCCCTGTTGGTATTGCCACACAAAAACCGCATTTGAGGAAAAGACTCATCGTTGAACAGTCTGCGCTGAGATTAAAACAATTTTTTGAATCCGCCGCAGACCTCATGAAGGTCCTCGCCAGGGCCTGTGGACACAATCATCTCAATCAATTCGACCTGAATGACTTAACGACTTTTAAGCGGGAGATGAAGCACTTGACGGGAATTGCCTACGGAGGCGTAGATCAATAAGTCACTTCGAGATTTCGTCTTATAGGATCAAGCGTATTTTACGATCTGACAGCACAGGATCAGGGCGGAGAAAAAGGATGCTTCACAACGAAAACACAAAATCAGAAAATGGAGGAGAGAAAACCTTGCATGCCGAAGTCCTGGTCTTAGGGTCAGGGCCGGGGGGCTATACGGCAGCATTCCGCGCAGCTGATCTTGGGCAGCAGGTTATTCTTGTGGAACGGCATGAGACATTGGGAGGCGTATGCCTGAACGTCGGTTGCATTCCCTCTAAAGCCTTGTTGCATACGGCTCAAGTCATTAACGGGGCAGCGGACATGGCCCGAAACGGCATTCATTTCGGGCCTCCGAAGATTGACCTTGAACGCCTGCGTTCCTTCGAACGGTCTGTGGTTCAAAAGTTGACACGAGGCTTATCGGGCCTGGCGAAAAAACGCCGGGTGCAGGTGGTTTCCGGCACAGGTCGCTTTCTCTCCTCCCATTCACTTCAGGTGAAAGGAAAAGCAGGAAAACAGACCATCTCCTTTGATCAGTGCATTATCGCCGCCGGCTCCCATTCCGTAAAACCACCCGATTTTCCCTGGGATGATCCCCGTATGATGGATGCAAGCGATGCGCTGGCCTTGGCCGATATTCCGAAGCGATTGCTCGTGGTGGGCGGCGGCATTATCGGACTGGAAATGGCCTGTGTCTATCAGGCGCTCGGCTCTAAGGTAAGCGTTGTTGAGATGACGGAGCAATTGATCCCCGGTGCCGACAGGGATTTGGTGCGTCCGCTCCATCAAGTCCTGAAAGGGCGTTACGAGCAGATTCTGCTCAATACCCGTGTGACGAAAATTCAGATTCAGAAACAGGGATTGAAAAGCTATTTTGACGGTCCGAATTCACCGAAGCCCGCCGTGTACGATCGTGTTCTGGTTGCTGTGGGTCGGGCGCCCAACGGAAAAACCCTCACTGCGGAAACGGCCGGGATTCAGGTGGATGAGCGAGGGTTTATTCGCGTCGATCAGGAGCAAAGGACGAATGTGCAGCATATTTTTGCCATCGGGGATATTGTGGGCCCTCCGATGCTGGCCCACAAGGCATCGCATGAAGGCAAGGTGGCTGCCGAAGTCTGTGCGGGCCTGAAATCTGCCTTTGAAGCCCATGTGATCCCTTCCGTGGCCTACACCGACCCGGAGATCGCATGGGTCGGTCTGACTGAGCAGGAAGCAAAGACTCAGGACATCCCCTATGAGAAGGGTGTTTTTCCCTGGGCGGCAAGTGGTCGCGCCCTCGGACTGGATCGGGAAGAAGGTCTGACTAAGCTGCTCTTCGATCCACAGACAAAACGGGTCGTGGGCATGGGTGCAGTCGGTGTTCATGCCGGAGATCTGGTTGCTGAAGCGGCTCTGGCCATTGAAATGGGCTGCGAAGCCTTCGACATTGCTCTGACCATCCATGCACATCCCACGCTTTCGGAAACCATTGCCCAGGCCGCAGAGGTCTTTTCAGGAACGGTCACTGATCTATATCTGCCGAGACGAAAGAAGACGTAGAGGATGGGCTACATGGAAAAAAGCGAAGAGACCAAAACCTATTTGATGCGTACAACACATAAATTTATGCGCATTTGTAACACGAATGAACGTATGTATGTTGGGATACATCACCCGGAATGATCTCTGTGGGATAGTCAGGACATAACCTCAACCGAAGGAGGAATATCATGAAAAAGTTTTTTTCTCAGATATTAGTCGGTCTGTCTGCTGTTGTCTTAATCGGCCTTGCAGTGCCCGCAATTTCACAGAGCTCAACAGGGGATGATGTCCAGTCCTATGCCGTCGGTTCCGGAATGAAACTGGGACGTGGGATTGTGAATGCGGCTACAGGATGGGCTGAGTTTTTTCGTAGCATCTATGATAAGTCAATCGAACATGACCCGGTGACGGGTCTGCTCTACGGCTCTCTCCACGGAGTGGGCATGGTCGTGGTTCGAACCACTTCAGGAGTCTATGAGGCTGCAACCTTCCTGTTTCCGACACCCAGAGAATTCAAATCGACAATTAAACCAGAGTACGTCTGGCAGGATTGGAAGAGATGAGTTCAAAACACATCTTGTTTAAGTAGCGCTTCAAAAGAGGCAGACCTGAGGGGCTGCCTCTTTTTTAATTGTGTCCCCTTCTCTAAATGAGTCAATTGATGACGAGATTAGCATTTCAGACAGAAGTTCAGGGCATCCCCGGTCGATCCGACGTTTTCAGAATCGTGGTTCAGGGAATCATTAGCTATCATGAGGCACCGGAATTCAGAGAGATCATCCTTAGAGAAGTCACAAGGTCTCCGGGTATGTTCCTGATTATAGACCTGGGAAAAGTGGCTCGTATTGATACGGCAGGTCTTGCGGTATTGATAGAAGGCCTTCTGGCCGGTCGGCAGCGGAACCTTCAGGTGCTGCTTTGTCAGCCGAGTCCATCGGTTCTGAGGCTCTTCCGAATGGCGAATCTTCGCGATGTGCTTGAGGCTTCCTGTGCCACACCCGGCGAGATTGAACAGAGGATGATGTCTTAGGGACGAGAAAAAAGTAGCAGGAACTTTATGATCAGCGCATTGATTCGAGGCGTCGGACGCAACAGTTTAGGACTTCTTGCAGAGGCCGGAGGCCTCTGGCAATTGGCCGGGACCAGCTTGAATCGACTGTTCATCGGCCCTTTTCAAGGTGACCCGATCCGGTTCAGGCACAGCACTTTACTCATGGTGAAGGCCGGATACGATTCATTACCACTTGCCTCCCTGATCGCATTGCTAGTCGGCATGATTATGGCGCTTCAATCTGCACAACAACTGGCTGAGGTCGGGGCCATCAGCCTGATGCCCAAGCTGGTGGCCGCATCGATTATCCGGGAACTTGCGCCTCTTCTGACCGCGATTATTGTGGCGGGAAGATATGGTTCGGCAATTGCTGCAGAACTCGGAACGATGAAGGTGTCACAAGAGATTGATGCACTGACCGTCATGGGCGTCAATCCGATTTCCTTTCTCGTTGTTCCACGACTCTTGGCCCTCATCATTTCTCTGCCGTGTTTGGTCCTCTTTTCTGATTTTGTAGGTGTTACCGGCGGTTTGATGATTGCCATCGGCGTATTAAATCTCGGGGCAAGAGGGTATATGCTGAGTACTTTCGATGCTCTGGGAATGGAAGATCTGGCAATGGGTCTCGTTAAAGCGCTTGTCTTTGCTCTTATTATTGCCTTGGTCAGCTGTCAACAAGGCCTCAAAACAGAAGTTGGCGCTGAACAGGTTGGGCAGTCCACCACGGCATCTGTCGTTCACTCCATCGTACTCATTATTGCCGCCGATCTTTTTGTCACGACAATTTTCTTTCTGAAGGGATAAGGCAATATGGGGCAAACGATACCGCAAGCACAGATCGAAGCCCGAGGACTTATAAAGACCTACGGAGAACGTCGTGTCCTCGACGGCTTGAACTTAAACGTGAACCGTGGCGAAACCCTGGTCATTCTCGGGACAAGCGGAAGTGGAAAGAGCACCTTGCTTCGCACGCTCATCGGTCTGGAACGACCGGATGCCGGTTCCGTACTCATCCAGGGAATCGATCTTTTTTCGGCCGATGGGAAAAGCCTGAAAACCCTGCGATGCCGCATGGGCGTGGCCTTTCAGGGCGGGGCGCTCTTCGGGTCCATGACACTCGCCGAAAATATCGACTTGCCTTTGTCGGAATTTACCCGACTACCCGTCTCAACGCGGAATATCATGACCCGTATCAAGCTCGGTATGGTCGGTCTAGAGGATGCAGTTGATTTACTGCCTTCCCAAATCAGTGGCGGAATGTTGAAGAAATGAGAGGGACTTTAGTTCTTCTTCTGACTAAAGGACGCGAAAGCCTCGCTTCCGTGTTATTAAAAATGATGCCATAGCGTGACTCATGAAAGTATTGAATCGTTGAGCAAAAAATACTTTAAAACAAGCACAGGGATGACGGTCCCTTCCATTTCAGCTGAGCAAATGCAAGAGGTGGATCGGATTGCGATTGAAGAAAGCGGTCCGAATATTTTTCAGATGATGGAAAATGCAGGTCGATCTTTGGCCGCACTCGCCATTCAAAAACTCGGTGAAGATGGGTCTAGAAAAAAAATTGTTGTGCTGTCCGGTCATGGGGGCAATGGCGGTGGCGGTATCTGTGCCGCCCGACACTTGGCAAACAGAGGCTTGGATGTCAGGCTTTGCTTCTCTCGCCCGGAGCATTTGAGCCCAATGAGCGCCTCTCAAAAGAAAACATTTCAAGCGACTTCCGGTAAAGAAGTGGAAATAAAAAGACTTCAAGAAATAAAGCCTGATTTGATTATAGATGCCTTGATCGGCTACAGCCTGAGTGGTCCTCCGACAGGTCTGATATTTAAACTCATCGAATGGGCGAATGAGGCCGATACTCCGATTCTCTCCTTAGACATCCCCACGGGCCTGGATGCGACGACTGGCAACACCCCCGGCATAGTCATTCATCCAAAGTGGACCCTTACCTTAGCCCTTCCAAAAAACGGTCTCTTGTCCTATGGGGCGAGCAGCCTTTATCTGGCTGACATTGGTATCCCCGATTCTGTCTATCACAAGCTAAGCATTCCCTATGAAACCCCATTCGATCACCGTTTTATTATTCCTCTTTTTGTTGAAGAAGAAGGCTTTTCCTCATAGACAACAAGCGGAGGGGATTTTCCGTAAAAAAAGAAGGCCCCCCATGTTTTAGCATCATTGTAAGGCATCAAGTAGATCAAATGCTTTGTTTAGAGAGATTACGAAGCGCGAGTATTCATCACTGTAGTTCGTATCTAGTGAGGTCTCGGTAAAATCAAGGCCCCATACAAACCCGGAGGAAAGTTTTTTCCTGATACCGATACTCATGTCGGCATAATTATTAAAATTACGGACTCTTCGTAAAGCGGCGGAGTCCTTAAACTCATAATAACCGGCATGGGCACGCCAGGAGAGGGTTTCGTTGATATCCGCCGCATAAGCAATCTCTGAATAAAGGTTCTCATGCTCCTCATCATAATTGAGGCCAAGACGAAAATTGCGATACAGAATACCCCCGTTAAATTCAGAGAACCGGGGGCCCCCACCCGAAGGGTATTCATAATTTGTTGCCCCGATCTCGAAACCAACGGCGCTTACATTTTTGCGATAAATGATGGAATAGATGTTTTCATTATCGGTATAGACCGCTTTGCGTTTCGGTCCCGCACCGGGGCGGAAGTCCACGTTGGAAATTTTCAAACCGACGGAAATGCCACTTGGGTGGTGATATTGTATATTTCCCTGAACGACTGCCTGATCCTGAGTTTGAGTCAGTCCGCGAAACAGATAATTATTGGCAATGGTAATATCCGCTTTCAAATTCGAGGCGGAGGCCTCAAGGCTCCATAAAGACAAGCAACAGAAGGCGATAAAAAAGAGGAAAGCCATGGAATATGAAGGTCGAGGAAATGCTACGGATAAGCTCTGGGCACTGCCTTGATTTTGTCTCATGTCAACCTCCTTATTTTTAAAAAAATCATATTGCGTGACATCGCATTTCAGTAAAAACACTTGAGATATAAGATGTTTTTACTAAAGATAATATTATCAGCAAGGGACTTTAAATAATGTAGGCTGGGACACGGTCGGCTAATCTCAAGGGGCCGTAGGACTCAAGGATGAATGCGGGTTTCATATGACGACAGCGAAACAGTCTTTTACAAAAATATTCATTGCCACACTATTTGCTTTGATCGCCTTTGCAGCCAATTCAGTCTTGTGCCGGATGGCATTGGGTGAAAAAGCAATTGATGCGGCCAGCTTTACGGCCATTCGTTTGCTGTCTGGTGCCTTAGCGCTTTTCCTAATCTTATTGTTGAAACGCAATAAAAAGAACTTGCCGCAAAGTAAAGGCAACTGGTTCTCCGCCTGCATGTTATTTCTTTATGCCCTGACATTTTCATTCGCCTATATCACATTAGACACGGGAACCGGGGCGCTCATTTTGTTTGGATCAGTACAAATCACCATGATTTTACTCTCGCTTTTTTCAGGGAACAGGCTGCACATCGTTGAATGGGCGGGTGTCATCATGGCATTTTTAGGCTTTCTCTACCTTGTTTTACCTGGTGTCACAGCGCCTTCGATTCTAGGCTTTATTTTGATGGCTTCAGCCGGTATCGCCTGGGGCGTTTATACCTTGAAGGGCCGAGGTTCAGAGTCTCCTCTTTTTGATACGGCATACAATTTTTCACGGACAATTCCTTTGGTGCTTGTTTTGTTGGCCCTCACTTTTCAAAATGCACAAATTTCATTAGACGGGATATGGCTGGCAAGTCTATCCGGGGGCATGACCTCCGGCATTGGCTACGCCTTATGGTATGTCGCGTTGCGAGGGCTATCCATCACGCAGGCCGCAGTCCTTCAACTTTCCGTGCCGGTCATTGCTGCCTTAGGGGGCGTGATTTTTGTTGCTGAAGAAATCAGCTTGCGATTAATGCTTTCGGCATTATTTATACTGGGTGGTATTCTGGTCACCATCCTGGGGCGCTATTCTATTGACGCATTAAAACGAAATAAAACAACACTGTAAGCCGAACCAAAATAGTCAGGCCAATCTCAGCCTGGGTCTCACTCCTCCCGAAACTGCATCTGGTAGACCTTTTTGTAGGGGCCTTCTTTGCACAAAAGTTCCTCATGCGTCCCCCGCTCCACAATGCGTCCGCGATCAACCACGAGGATACTGCTGGCCTGCTGGATAGTTGAGAGACGATGGGCAATGACAAAGGTTGTGCGGTTTTTCATTAGCTTTTCCAGGGCCTTGCGCACCACAAACTCGGATTCGGTGTCCAAGGCAGAAGTGGCTTCGTCCAGAATTAAAATCGGTGGATCTTTGAGCAGCGCCCGTGCGATGGCGATGCGCTGTCTCTGTCCCCCCGAAAGATTCGCCCCGCCCTTTTCAACGAGGGTGTCGTAACCCTTTGGCAGTTTATTGATGAAATCGTCGGCATAGGCCGCCTTCGCCGCTGCGAGGATCTGTGCCTCCGTCGCATCCTCTGAACCATAAGCGATGTTCCATCGGATATTGTCATCAAAGAGTACGATTTCCTGACTGACCATGCCAATCTGTTGGCGTAGCGAAACAAGGCTGACGTCGTTGATCGGAATGCCATCCATCCTTATTTCCCCTTGAGCCACGTCATAAAATCGTGGGATCAGGTTGATCAGAGTCGATTTTCCCGCACCGCTGCTACCGACCAGGGCAATAATCTCTCCTGTCTTTGCTTCAATATTGATGTCTGAAAGTGCGGATTCCTTTGAGTCGGCATAGGAAAAAGAAACATTTTTGAAGGAAACATTCCCTTTGGTCCTGCCCAAGACCTGTTTGCCTACATCCCCTTCTTGCTCATGTTGCATGTCGATCACGTCAAAAACGCGCTCAGCCGAAGCAAGAGCCTGCTGAAGGTTATTATTGGCCCGGCTCAAACTTTTTATGGGGGCATACATCATCGTTGCCCCTGCGATGAAGGAAAAAAATGTGCCCACTGTCATTTCGCCGGAAATGACCCTTGAGCCGCCATACCAGAGGATTAAGGCAATAGCGATGCTTAAGATCGTTTCTACCAGAGGAGAGGTGATCTCTCCGATGGCGACAGCCCGGACGACTGTCTTATAATATTCGGTGTTCTTTTTTGCAAAACGCTCCGACTCGAAACCTTCTTTTCCAAATGCCTTGACGATGCGGATGCCCGAAAAGGTCTCCTGAAGGGTATTCGTCAAATCGCCTGCCCGTTCCTGTCCCTTTCGTGCGATTTTTTTCAGGCGGTATCCGATCAAGACAATGGGATAGGTCATGATGGGCAGGACCACGAGCGCCAACCATGCGAGTTGCCAGTCCTGGTAAAAAATGACGCCGATCAAGCCGATGAGGGTGAGAGATTGCTGGAAAATATCCTTCACTACAGTGGAGACCGCGCTCTGCATCACTTGGACATCGTGAATGATTCGGGAGATCAGTTCCCCGGTCGGCTGTCCGGTATGATAGCTGACCGGAAGCAGGAGCATATGTCTGTAAAGGTCTTTCCGGATGTCTGAAATAATCCAACTTGCGGCAAAGCGCATCAGATAGGCCTGTCCGTAGGTAAAAACGCCCTTTAAAAAAGCAACGACGACGGTGACGATCGGAACAAGGATAAGCATTTGCTCGTCCTTGCGAACAAACACATCATCCATCAGGGGACGGACGAGATAGGCATAGCCTGCTGTCATGGCGCTGACCATGGCCGCACAAAGGATGGAGCCAATCAGATGCCGACTATAGGGTTTGATGTAGGCAAAGACTCTACGATAAAGATGCATGACTACTTTTGTCCTCTTGTTTGTCGAGCCGGTCAAGCCACTTAAAAACAACCGCTGCCGCACGTTCGGAAGCCCCTGCCTTGCCAAGGCGATGCGCAACTTCTCTGAGTCCCTGTTTCATTTTGTCCCTGGCTGTTTCATCTGAGATGAAACGGCTCAACTCCCGACAGATATTGGCAGGTGAGACCTCGTTTTGGATGAGTTCCGGAATGAAGGGTTTCTCCGCAACAATGTTGGCCAGTCCAATGACTTTGAGATTGATCAGACATTTTCCGATGATGTAAGTCATCTTCGAGACTTTGTAGGCGATGATGATCGGCTCTCCCGCCAGCGCCCCCTGCAAAGTGGCCGTGCCCGATGCCAGCACGCTCACATCGGCGGCGCGAAGCACAGGATAGACATTGCCCTTGACCCGACGAATCGGAAAGGATGACTCTCTACAGAGTTCGGTAATCAGGTCAGCAGGCAGGGTCGGCGCCACAGGAATCAATACCTGCACATTCGGAAAGGATTGTTTCAGTAACTCAACGCCCTGAAGCATGTCCGGTAAGAGGGTGAGCACCTCACGTTTCCGGCTTCCCGGTAGCAGACCGATGGTCACCGCCTCGGGATCAAGATCCACCTGCTTGAGGTAGGAGCGGGCGGCTTCCGTTTTTTTTCGATCATGACTAGAAATGGTTTCGGAATTGTCAGAGACAGTGACATTTGAATTGAACTCAGAGCTGGGGGTGATGCCGAGCCGATCCAGTTCATCCATTAAGGGGTGGCCGACAAATTCACAGGGGACATTCACTTCTTCATAAAGGGCTTTTTCAAAGGGAAGGATCACCAGCATCTGATCAATCCGTTTTGCGATGCCATGAATCCGGCCCGGTCGCCAGGCCCAGAGCTGGGGGCTGACATAAAAGATCACCGGAATCCCCATCTTTTTTGCCGCCTTGGCGACTCGAAGATTAAAGTCGGGAAAGTCGATCAGAACAATCAGATCGACTCCTTCTTTCAGGAGATTGACTGCTGTGCGGTAGGCGGCGAGGACGACTCTGAAATGATAAATGACCTCGATTAACCCGACGATGCCGAGTTGTTTGACATCAAAACGGATATCGACCCCTGCGGCTCGCATATCGTCCCCGCCAAAGCCGACAAGGCGAAGATCCTGATTGTTGCGAAGCAGGGCGCACGCCAAGGCTCCGCCATGCAAATCACCGGAGGCCTCTCCGGCAAGAATCATGACGGTTTTTGCGTGATTGGCCGGGTTATTGAGGGAAAGACTGTTCATGTTGCTTGATGAGGTCGACAATCTGGAGCGCCACTTCAAGGGCGCGCCGTCCATCCCGGCCGGAAACCATCGGCGCAGACTGGGCTCGGATGCTCTGAATAAAGGAGGACAGTTCTGCTTTCAGGGACTCTTCCTTTTCAGCGATGATCTTGTCGATCTTAATCTCCGGAAAGTCACCCCCTTCATCCAAGCGTCGATAGATCATCATCTCCTGCTTGGCATAATCAAGGGAGAAATAGCCGTTCGGCTGGAAGATGCGGATTTTACGAAGCTTTAGATTGGAGACACGGCTGGCGGTGATATTGGCCACACAACCATTTTCAAAGGCCAGGCGGACATTGGCGATATCAATATTCGAGGTCAACACGGCTGAGCCGGAGGCCCGGATTTCTGCCAGTTCAGAGGGAACCAGGGAAAGGATAATATCAATGTCATGAATCATCAGATCCAGAATGACATGAACATCAGTGCCTCGGGCAACAAAGGGGTTGATCCGGTGACATTCAATAAACCGGGGATGTTTGAGGTGGGTTTTTAAGGCGCGGACGCCTGCATTGAATTGTTCGATGTGTCCTATCTGAAGCATGGCCCCGGTGCGTTCCGAAACGGCAATGAGGTCATCGGCCTCAGCCAGGGTGGTTGTCATCGGTTTTTCGAGAAGAAGATGAATGCCTTGTTCAAGCAGGATTTTAGAGACACTATGATGTACCGAGGTCGGTACAACGACGCTTGCCGCATCGACCAATCCAGATAAGGACGATAAGTCAGCCCAGGCCTCGCATTGAAATTTTGAGGCAATCTCTTTTGCCCGATTTAAATCGGTATCGACAATCGCGACCAGTTCAACCTCTTCCAGCTCGGAATAAACACGGGCATGGTGTTGCCCGAGCGATCCTACCCCGACCACGGCGACTTTCATTTTTTTATTGTTCATTTCTTAGTATCCTTAATACCCACAACGGCAATGCCCGCTTTCCTCGCTTCTTTCAAGAAAACCGCTTTTTCCAAGACCAGGGTCTTTCCTGCTTCGACGGCAAGGACGGATGCTTTGGCTTCCTTCATCGATTGAATCGTATCGGGGCCGATGGTCGGAAGGTCGAAACGAAGATCCTGCTGGGGTTTGCATATTTTGATGACAACGGCCCCTTCTCTTCCCAATGCCCCGCCGCGACGAATGGTTGCATCCGTCCCTTCTATTGCTTCGACGGCCAATATGACCCCTTTGCGAACCACAACACACTGTCCGATGTCGAGGGCGCCAACCTGTTTTGCAAGCCGCCATCCCCATTCCACATCTGCTTTTTCCTCTTTTTTGAGCGGGCGGGTCCATTCTCCTTCTTCCGCCAGGAGTTTAGGCAGGTAGAGGGTTGAATCCTCCACGTGAATCTTTTCCTTTTCCAACTCGTCCGCAAAGGCCCGAAGCAGGACATCATCCTTCTTTTCCTTAATCCGAGACAAAACGGCAAGTGCCCTCAGATCCGGGCGCATCTCGAAGATCTTCGTTTTTTTGATGCCGCCTGCCATGATGGCACGAGAGATCCCCCGCTTTTTGAAGAAGGCGATGATTTTTCCGAGCTGTCCAACCCGAATCCAGAGTATGTCGTCAACTTCATCACTTAGGGTGGTCGCTGTTTCTCCCTCGTGAGCAATCGCGATAACGGACAAACCCATCCGGCGAGCGCTTTCAGCAAAGATATGGGGGAACTGCCCATTGCCTGCGATCAGTCCGATTTTTTTCTGTTCTGTCATAGACATCTTAGCGACAGATGCCCCGTTTTGACTGTTCGATGAAAGACAGAAAATGATCGACTTCCGGGACATCGGGCCACTTTTCACGAGCCGCCTGCACCGCCTCTTTTTGTGTCAGGCCGGAACGGAACAGATGTTTATAGACCCGCTTCAAGGTTTGAATCTGCTCTTTGGAAAACCCGTGTCGTTTCAGTCCGACAAGGTTTAGTCCGTAGAGCTTCGCATGGTTACCAGCAACGGAGACATAGGGCGGCACATCCTGGGCGACGGCGGAACAGCCGCCGATCATCGCAAAGGCCCCGATGCGAACAAACTGATGCACGCCAACCAATCCACCCAGGACAGCATCATCTCCGACCGTAATACAACCGGCCAGGGTTGCCGCATTGGCCAGAATGATCCGGTTGCCGACAGCGCAATCGTGGGCCACATGCACATAGGCCATGAAAAAGTTGTGGTCGCCAATTGCAGTGAGACTGTTTTCGGCGGCGGTGCCCCGATGAATCGTGTTGTACTCCCGAATCACATTATGAGAGCCGATTTTAAGGTATGATCTTTCACCACTGAATTTCAGGTCTTGAGGCTCCAGCCCAATAGATGAAAAAGGGAAAAAGCGGTTATTTTCACCAATCTCGGTCCAGCCGTCAATCACGACATGGGACATGATTTTTGTGCCGCGCCCGATCTTAACGTGTTCTCCGATGGTGGTATAGGGGCCGATCTCAACATCGGGGCCGATTTCTGCCTTTTTGTGGACAATAGCCGTTGGGTGGATGCTCATTGTCGCTCACCTCTGCTTTTATTTTCCCCTTCGCCCAGCATTGCTTTGAGTTCGGCTTCCGCCACCAATTGGCCGTTTACATAAGCCATACCTTTCAGTTTCCAGAAGGGTGGACGTTCTCGCAACACCGTGACCGCAAGCCTAAGTTGATCCCCCGGGTAGACAGGCCGCCTGAATTTGGCCTTGTCTATGCCCATGAAAAAGACCAGTTTTCCCTCATTTTCACTGGAAGACTTATAGGCTAAAATGCCACCGACCTGCGCCATGGCCTCAACAATAAGTACGCCGGGCATGATGGGATGCTGCGGGAAATGTCCTTGAAAAAAGGGTTCATTCATTGAAACGTTTTTTAAGGCCACAATCTTTTTTCCCGGATCGATTTCAAGGACACGATCCACCAGTAAAAAAGGATAGCGATGAGGCAGGACGGCCATGATCTCCTGGATGTCCATCTCCATTTCTGCAATCTCCTTTGCCACGTTTTACTCCTCTTTTGCTTGATTTTTTTTTGAAGTAAGGCTCTGCATTTCCAGCTGATCTATTTTTTTAGAAAGCATCTTCAGCTGTTTTTTTATCTCCGGAAGATGGCGAACAGCGGCCTCTCTCTTGAGCCAGTCTTTATGAGGAACAGGTGGAAATCCCGAGACGACCTGCTTAGGAGAGATATCCTTTGTCACGCCCGATTTTCCTCCAACCATAACATGGTCTCCGATACTCAGATGGCCGGAGACACCGACCTGCCCGGCTAATGTGACATGGTGTCCGATTGTGACACTTCCTGAAATCCCGACCTGAGAAACCAGGATCGTATCGTTTCCAATCGTCACATTGTGGCCGATCTGAACCAGGTTGTCGATTTTTGTGCCTCGACCAATGAGGGTCTGTCCCAGTACCGCTCGATCAACGGCGCAATTGGCCCCGAACTCCACATCATCTTCGATGATCACACCACCGACTTGAGGAATTTTGTAGTGTCTGCCCTTGTGTGGCGCAAAGCCGAAACCATCACTGCCGATGACGGTACCGCTATGAATGATCACACGTTTTCCGATTTTGACGCCTTCCCGAATGGTGACATTAGGATAGAGAATGGTTTCATCACCGATTTCACTGCCTTCACCGACAAAAACACCTGCCCGGATCTGAACACGCTCACCGATTTTGACGCCATCTTCGAGGATGGCAAGCGGGCCGATAAAAGTCCCTTCTCCAAGACTCACGCCCTTGCCGACAGATGCGCGTGGATTGACTCCGGGGGGATAACTTCGTGGTGGATGGAAGATTGTGAGCAGGCGTGCGAAGGCATAATAGGGGTCATTAATAACGAGAAAACTTTTCTTTACCTCGTCCAAAGCTGCTTTGACGATAATCGCCGAAGCCCCGGTCTCAGCCCCCTTTTTAAGGTATTTGGCATTAGCGACAAAGGCGATCTCTCCTGCTTTGGCCGTTTCAATCGGAGCGATCCCCTGAATCAGAAGGCCTTCATCTCCGACGATGCGGCCGCCCAGCCGCTCTGCAATCTCACCAAGGCGTAAAGCCATGACAGTCCTTTTTACATTCTTGCCTTTTATTTTTTCTCAGTCGCCTTATCAAGTACCGTAATCACCTTCGCGGTGATGTCATATGTTTCCTTGGCAAAGAGCACCACGCCGCCCTCGTGACCTGTATCGAGTACAAAGTCATAAGCCTCTTTTTCGGCGATTGCTTTAATCACAATCTCCATCTTTCGATTGAAGGACTTGAGGGATTCGACTTTTTTCCTCTGGACTTCGTTGTTGAGATCACGCGCTTTTTTTTGATAGTTGAGTAGTTTTCGTTGAAACTCTTCCTGTCTGGCTCGCTTTGCTTCAGGTGAAAGCAACTCAATCTGTTGCCTCAGATCAGCCTCAATATCCTTTAGCTCTTTTTCCTCAAGGTCTATAATTTTTTGGCGGCTGGAGACAAATTCTTCCATTTTTTCCTGAATTTGTTTCCCGCCCTGTGATGTTTCCAGTACCTTCTGCGCGTTCACAAAAGCAATTCTCAAGCCATCAGCAAATACCGGAGCGGCTATAAAAGGCACAAACACCAGTAACGCGACATACAAACTTATTTTTTTCATCTTTCTCATTTCCTCCTTTTTATTGTTTTATTCAGTGTCCAGCACTACAATCTTATTCGTCATTTCCTTATTCGTCATTTCCACTAAAACGGGGAGCCTATCGAAAATTCGATCTGTCGCTCTGCCTCACCCGGTCTGGGTTCGAGATTATAACCCCACTCCAGGCGAAGCGGGCCGACAGGGGAAATCCAGCGAATCCCGAAACCTGCGGCTTTTCGCATTAAGTCCAGATTGAAATTCTGGTTATCATTAAACCCGGCGCCGTAGTCATAAAAAAGAAGCAGTTTGATATTCGCCTCTGCGACAAGCGGAATCAGATATTCTATATTTAAAAAGGCTTCTTTATTTCCGCCCAGAATTTCACCCAGGGGATCAATCGGGCCCGCCTCTCCAAATTGAAAGCCCCTAACCGTATTAATTCCTCCGACAAAAAACCGTTCCCCTACCGGTAGGGCCTTTCCGTCGATTCCTTCCGCAACACCCAAAATACCTCGGGCAGACAAGACATGATCTAACCAGATCGGATAAAATCGGCTTACATTCAATACGGCTTTGTAGTAGGCGTTGTCCCCCCCTAAGAAGGTCCCGGCGTATTCAAGAGAGAGTGCATCTCGCCCGCCCTCCTTCGGGTCGAAGGCAAAATCACGGGTATCCCGTGAGACTGAGAGACCGATGGAACTGGTCAGAGTACGGCCCAGAGCCTCCTGCTCACGGACCAGGATAGGAACAATCGGGTCAACAACGGTCTTGCCGTCGACGATAATCTGATCAAGGTCGGTCACCTCCAGGGTCTCAATCGTATAACTGGCACTTCCCCGGATGTATTCCCCGAAGGCCCTGCCTAAAATCAGATCGCTTCCGGACCTTTTTTCTTCGTAGGAACCGAAGTCACGGATTTCATTAAAAATATTCGCTGTTCCGGACAGGTTCTGATCAAAAAGATAAGGCTCACGAAAGGTCAGTGAGTAGGTGTTTCGACGCCTTCCGGTTTCCGCCCTGATCTTTACAAGCTGTCCTTTACCCAAAAAATTCCCCATCGTGATGTCCGCTGTTGCAACGAACTTGTCCTGGGAACTGAATCCGCCACCCACGCTGAAGGTGCCTGTCGGTTTTTCCTTGACCTCGACATCCAGGTCGATCCAACCGGGTTCAATCGGTGTCGGGACAATATTAAGGTCTTCAAAATAATTCAGATTGTTAATCCGCTGAAAACTGCGACGCAAGGCCTTCGTATTGACCGTTTCCTGTTCCTTAACTCGCATCTCTCTTCGGATGACCTTGTCCCGGGTTTTATTGTTTCCAGAAATGTTGATCTCTCTGACCTTAACCAAGGCCCCTTCGACAATGTGAAAGGTGAGTTCAAGGCTGTTCCCATCTGTCCCCGGTTTCAGGTCGGGCACGGCATTGGCGTAGATATAGCCCTTTTCGCCATATCGCTCGACGATTTGCGCAATATCTTTCCGTAGCAGACTGCGATTAAAGGTATCTCCCTCCTTTGTTGCAGTCAAAGCAGAGAGCGCTGTGTCGTCAAAAAGTGCAGCGCCGGCAAAGGAGACCGATGCAATCGAAAAGATTTCACCTTCAATAATCGGGATCGTGATATCAAACCATTCCTTGTCTTCACTCAAATTGACCCTGGGTTCGCTGATTTCGACCTCGAAATACCCGGTATTCATGTAGAGGTCTTTGATGCGTTCCTGGTCAAAAGCAAGCTGTTCTTTTTTATAGCGCCCGGATTCAGTGATCCATGATGTCAGCCAGAAATAGCTGGAGGTTTCCATCGCTTTTTTGAGCGTTTTTTCATCAAAAGCAACATTGCCCTCAAAAGAGATTGTTTTGACATAGGCCTGTTCCCCTTCTTCTATCAAGAAGCTTAAGATTGCCCGGTTATCCGATAGAATTTGTGTAACGGGAACCACGCTTGCGTTGTAATAGGCATCGGCTTCATAGGTCGTTTTGATCTGTTCCACAGAGCGACCGACCGCTTCGGGATCAAGAAAACTCTGTGTTTTAATCGTCAAGGCCTCGTCTAATTGATCCTTATCGATATTCTCGTTTCCTTCGTAGAGGACTTCAATTAAAAAAGGCCGTTCTTTAACGATAAAATAGAGGGCGACCCCCCCTTCAAGTCCTTCCGATTTGACGGAGACATGCTCAAAAAAGCCCATTTGATACAGAGCTTTGATGTCGGCCTGGATCTGTTGGGGAGAAAAGAGGTCTCCTTCTTCCAGGGTCATCCTGGAGAGAATCGTCATGCGATTGATCTTGCGATTGCCCTCGACCTCAATGAGCTTGATCCGGATCTCTTTACTTTTCGCAGGAGAGGCCGAAGGGAGCAAGAATAAAATGAGAAGAAAAAGAGGGATCGACTGAATTAACTTTGACAAGGGAACGACATCACTCCTCAGGATAAAAATCCGCGCATGTTATCACTTTAGCGACAGGGTGTAAATATAACCGGAGTCCGCTGCTGTCATTCTCTATTAACATACAGAATGACATCTCCCTTGGTGATGGTTTCTAAGCTGCGCGTTATTTTTGCCGTTGAGGTGTGTTCCTGTGTGGCCAGTACGACCATTGTTCCGATTTCACGATAGGGGAGTTGTAGACCTTTCCGGAGGGAATCTTGCCCTGAAAAGGCGCCCTGACGCTCGCCGCCGTGAATCACGACAAATTGATCTCCAGGAGTGACACCCTCATCCCGCCCCTGATCAATGTAGACAATGTCGTGCTGGGCTAGACTGACGCGGTTTTCCGGTGTCTCTACGATCATTGCTTCACGTCCTTCGTCGAGGGGAACAATCTCTGAGGTGGGCGGAAGGATAAAACGGTCGATAAAAGCAATCTTGTCCTCTCTCGATATTGTGTCCTTGGAGAGAACAATTTCAGCCGTTGAAACGTCTTTACCAGTGTTTTCAATCCTGACGACACCTAATATCTGTACAAGGTCGCCCAGGAAGGATGCGGTTGTCGGATGAAACACCGGCCGACTGATCCTATAGACAACCAGTTCCTCCCCAGGAGAAAAGGGCTCCTGGTTTGAGCGAAGGTAGACAATGTCGTGCAGTCCCAACAACTGCTTCGGATCTTCAGATGCCGCAATTTCACCATCGGCATGAGGTTTGAGAAGGATCATCCCCTTGGAGATAAAAGTCCAGGGATCTGCTTCGGTCGGCTGAGAGATGTCCTCGTCTGACAAGATTTCCTCCACTGGAGTCGGAGTAAGGGGCGCCGCTTGTAATAGAGGTGGTGGAGGGGCGTCAATTACACCTCTCATCGGTAGTAAGTCTTCTTCGGAAAGACCATCTGCCCGAACAGGAGTGACATAAACAGAGAGTGCGAGGACGGTGATGAAAAGTACCACTAAATTTGTTTGTTTTTTCAACATGTTTCTCTCCTTCAAAAAGCATGGACAGCGACAATAACATTTTGACCCTATTATCTTACCATCGGAAGCACTCTTCTGTGATCATCGCATGAAGTCCTAAGACGAGGTTCTCGACTGTATGAGGGTATAAAGTGAACACTACCGTGTCCGATAAAAGCAGGACATCCGACCACATGCCAGCAGGGTATCAGATATTTCATTCAAAATCAGTTGCTCCCTCCTATTTAGACCTCCACATCCATAGAGAACGCTCCCTCAGACATATTTCTTCCAATATCATTGAAAAAAGGCAACTTTCTATGCTATTAGTCCCATTTAAAATTCCTCGGCCTGCTCGGAATAAATATCGCCCCCTTCATGACCTTATATCGCCCAAAATCTGTTCTAACCCTTATCTTAATCGGGTTTTCGATGGTTGCCCTCCCACTGATTTTTTCCTTGATTTATGCAGTGATTCGTGTCGACCGGATTGTCGATCAAAACCAGCAAGCCCTTGTTCAGGCTGTAGAAGCGACAAGGGGAAGTCTCATGTTGACGGAGCATCTAAAAGCGATGGAGCGGAGCGCCCTGCAGTTTCAGATTCTGGAGGATGACAGCTTTTTTCAGTTGTATGAAATGACCCATCAAACGCTTTTAGATACAGTGGCCGATCTCTCTAAGTTACAAATGGGGATAACACAGCAACACCAATTACGGACTTTAGTGGAAAAAGAGCAGACCCTGTTTATGGCTTTCCAAACCGCCCACCGGAATAATGCGATGGAAGTCAACGCGGCAACCGCGTTTGCAACGCTGTCCGAGCTGTCTCAATCGATCCTCTCAGAGAATCGACGCCTGATTGATCGTGAGATCGAGCGGATGCAGTTTAAAGCGGAAGAAACACAACGAAACCTTGTTTGGCAGGCAATGGCGGTCATTCCGATTACAATCATCCTGGGCATTGTTTTTACGATTCTGATTACACGGCCGATTCGACAGATCGACCAATCCATCCGGAAGCTGGGAGATGGCTCCTTTTCTTCTGAAATATTGATTTCCGGCCCTAAAGATCTTGAATATCTTGGAAAAAGACTGGATTGGCTTCGAACCCGACTCATGGAATTGGAACAACAGAAAAGCCAGTTTTTAAGGCACGTCTCTCACGAATTGAAAACGCCCTTGACTGCGATGAGGGCGGGGGTGGAACTTTTAATTGATGAGGTCTCCGGAGGACTCAACCGTGAGCAACAAAAGATTGTCCGGATACTCAACGAAAAAAACATTCAATTGCAAAAAATGATTGAAGATCTGCTCAATTTCAGCGTTGTACTGGAGAGACATTCGGCACTATCATTAGAAAAGCTTAGTCTGTATCAGGTTGTCAGAAATGTGGCGACTGATCACCAGTTGGGGATGAGGGCAAGAGGGATAAATCTCGAACTTGCCCTTGAGGATCAAGCGATTTGGGGAGACGAAGATAAATTAGTTGTGGTTGTTGACAACCTTGTTTCAAATGCCGTTAAATTTACGCCTCAGAACGGAAAAATCAAGATCCTCCTGGGCAAAAAAGGAGACAAGATGGTGTTGGATGTCATCGATTCCGGTCCTGGAATCTATCCAGAGGAAAAAATGAGGGTTTTCGACCCTTTTTATCAAGGGAGACATTCTATAGAAAAAAATGTAGAGGGGACGGGAATCGGTCTTAGCCTTGTCAAAGAGTATGTTGCGGCCCATCATGGCATCATTGAAATCATTGATCGAGAGGATGGGGGACACTTTCGAGTCACCCTTCCGATTCAATCGTTTCCGCCTTCCGACCCAATCGGTTCCGAGAAAACACGTGAAGCAACTCTATAAAAATTTGGTCCTCGTACTCATTAGCGGATTACTATTGACCGCTTGCCAGCCTAACGGGAAGATAAGAAGTATCTTCTCCGGGAAGGCCACAGCCAACAATAAAAGTGAGTTCTCGGGTCATTCAGAAATCGTCATGCTGCTGGGCTATTTTCGTTTCCTGGACTCCCTTTCATCTGATACCTTGGAAGTGGAGCGTGAGCGGACAAAAAAAACGCTTGCTAAATTTCATGATCCCATTCATCGACTTAGATTGGCGATGCTTTTAAGCCTGTCTCTCAGTAATTCCCAGGATTATGATCTTGCCCTTAAACTGCTCACCGAAAATCTGGAGAGTCCCGTTCCAGTTGATCCGACCCTGAGGGATTTTTCACTGTTTTTATCGGCCTCCATTCGCCAATTTAAAAAGAAAGATGAGGTCTATCAAGGTTTAGAAAAAAAAATGCTGCAAAATCTCGAAAGAGAAAAACTTCAAGGCGAAACGCTTATTCGAAAGTTAAAGAAACTCGAAGATCGCGTCAAGCTCCTTTCCGGTGAACTGAAGAGCGAAAATGCACAAAGGGAAAAATTGCAAAAAATGATTGATGGCCTAAAAATAATCGAAAAAAACATTATAATAGGAGAGGATTCCGGTTCTCCGGGTAGTCAGTGAAGCAAGGGCATCAAGCAAGAACTTAAACAGGGCGACAAACGCTAAAGAACGCAGGACTTGCATTACTCCGTCGAGCATCAATACTATGAAGTCGGCACAGCAAGAGATGGAAGCCAATTAGATGATACATCCGAAACAGAGAATATTCCTGGTCGATGACGACACAGACCTCTTGGGTCTGCTGAGTCTCCGCCTAAATGCTTCAGGCTACGAGGTGGCGACAGCCGAAAGCGGAGAACAGGCCCTTGCCGACCTTGCGATGTTTCATCCGCAGTTGGTCATCACTGACTTGCAAATGGGTGAGATGGACGGCATGGCTTTGTCCAAGGAGATCTATCGACGACATCCTACAATGCCGATCATTATTCTGACAGCCCACGGCACCATTCCAGAAGCTGTCACGGCAATCAAGGAGGGCGTTTTTAGTTTCTTAAGTAAACCTTTTGATACGAAAGTCCTGCTGGAGCACATCGAAAAAGCGCTTCAACTCAGTGGATATACACCCGAAAAAATTGTAAAGGATGAGTCTACTGCATGGCGAAAAAAAATCATCTCTAAAAGTGTGATGATGGATGAACTGCTCACGCAAGTGCAACTCATTGCTGCCGGAGACGCCTCTGTTTTTATCCACGGAGAAACGGGCACAGGCAAGGAGGTTCTCGCCCGTGCCATCCATAACGCAAGTTCCCGACGAAATAAGCCCTTTGTCGAGGTTAATTGCAGCGCTATCCCGGAAGCGCTCCTTGAATCGGAATTATTCGGCTACCGTAAAGGCGCCTTTACGGGTGCCACACAAAACAGGGAAGGTCTGTTTCAGGCAGCGAACGGCGGCACCCTCCTTTTAGATGAAATCGGGGATATGCCGGTCGCGATTCAGCCGAAGTTACTTCGGGCCTTGCAAGAGAAAGAGATCCGACCCCTCGGATCGACTCGGCCGATCCCCATTGATGTCCGGATTATTTCAGCTTCCCACCGTAACCTTGAGGAAGAAATTGCTGCCGAACGTTTTCGAGAGGATCTCTATTACCGCCTGATTGTTCTGACCCTTGAAGTCCCTCCCCTCTCAAAGCGCCGTGAAGACATTCCGCTCTTGACTCGACATTTTCTTTCCAAACTACTGGAAAAAACAGGGCGGGCCGTCACCGGGTTTTCACCAGAGGCGATGGAAGTCCTGCTCCGCGCGCCCTGGCCGGGTAATGTGCGACAATTATTAAATGTTGTCGAGCAGGCGGTTACTCTCTCCACAACGCCAATTATTCCAGCCATGCTTGTCAGTAAAGCGATCAGAAACGAGCCCGAAGAAATCTTATCGTTTACTGGGGCAAGAGAACGGTTTGAGCGGGATTACCTTATTGAACTCTTACAAATGACCCTGGGTAATGTCAGCCGCGCGGCCGATCTTGCAAAGCGAAACCGAACCGACTTTTATAAACTCTTAAACCGTCATAAACTGGACCCCTCCCTGTTCCGATCTCCCGGCTAAGGTCTAAGGCAAATACCGTCTCTGACAAGAGACAGAAAAAAACTGTATTTTTTCAGTGAAGTCTTACGCTACATTCCTTCGCTGTCGCTTCAAGCGGACACCTTCCATTTTTTTTCGAGCCATTTGAATCGTTATTTTTGCTAGACCCCTCCTACGCAGCCCCTTCAGAGGGAAAAATAAATGGTACAAACATTGCTAATATCGAGATGAGAATTCGTTGTAAAACCAGCTAAAGCTGACATACAGCAACAATCCTTTGCTCAGAGCAAACCTGGCGAAAGCTAGGGAAGCAGAGCAACGGGGCTAAAGCCTACGAGGTCATGCCCGCCGAGCCGCCAAAGGAATTCCATATTAGATCATTATAGGGGGGCATGCCATCAAACACATCAGCCAGAATAATATTATACGCTTTGCACTATTATTTATGTCTATTTTTTTTATTAACCGTCCTTCCGATGCCATTGCCGGGACAGCCAATTTATCGTGGAACGCGAATATCGAACCCGACCTTTCGGGCTACAATGTTTATTGGGGAACGGCGGCTGGAAGTTACAGCCCTCCGATCAAGGTTGGCAATACGACAAGCCATATCTTCTCCGGGCTTTCGGGAGGGACTTACTTTTTTGCGGTGACGGCAGTAGACGTCTGGGGAAATGAAAGTGGATTTTCAAATGAAGTGAGCAAGCTTGTTTCGACAACAGCGGACACAACTCCACCTGTTATTTCGACCATCAATACGGGGAATATTAGCAATAGTAGTGCTGAGATCTCCTGGGCAACCAACGAAGCCGCCGACACTCAAATTGAATATGGCGAAACGTCCTCTCTGGGGAGCTTTTCACTGCTCAATGCTTTTCGGACAACAAGCCATCAACAAACCCTCCTGGGTCTGATATCCGGGCGTACATATTTTTATCGTGTCCGGAGCCGAGATGCTGCGGGCAATCTTTCTATCTCCCCTATAAACCAATTTACGACTACTGAGCCTGTAGATACGACATCCCCTTCTATCTCCGGAATTTTGGCGGGCGGATTGACACAGACAAAAGCAGTCATCTCATGGACAACCAATGAAGCCTCTGATGCACAGCTTGAATACGGGACAACAAGCGCCTATGGATCAACAAGCGCTTTGGTCACAAACCTCGGCACTTCGCATCACATCAATTTAATCAACCTTAGCGCTAACACGACCTATCACTTCCGGGTTTTAAGCCGTGACGCCGCAGGCAATCTTGCGAGCTCCGGCGACATGACCTTTGTGACGCTTAATGTCCCGGACACGACTTCGCCGCTTCTCTCCGGCATCACTGTAAGTGGCCTGAGCGCAACT
>JAJDBU010000061.1 GCA_029261195.1 Nitrospirota bacterium
CATGGGCATAAAAAAACTTGAGCCCGTGAAGGTCGAGCTTGACCGTGCTCCAGGAATGCGTCTCAAGTAGATTTGAGAAATAATCAAGCAACTGCGCTTCAGAGAGATCGACAATCTGATGATCAAAATAGGCTCCGATCCGTCGAATAGCACGGGAATAAGCCGAAACTGTTTTAGGCTGAAGTCCTTTCATGCGAAGGTGTTTGAGATGGCTATCGTAATTCTTCTTGAAATTAAATACAGATGATGGTTTCATGTTCGTATAACCTCATAGTTGGATGAACCCTCTCCTTGAAGGTCTGAGGTTACATTTTAGAATAGGCGGCGCTGGGATGTCTTTTCTCCGCGCTAGCGGCTTCGTTCAACCAATCGCTCAACCCGACTCGATATTACTTTGCGGCCTTCGGGCTGCGTCGTTGGCTCGCGGGTTAGCTCAATACTAGGGTTAAGAAAGTAGAAATTAATGATTAATCGAGCCGCTTTAATACTCAAATATAAGAAGCCAGCCGTCGAATGGATTAATTCATCAGATCCAGTAGTTGACGATCCAGGGATATCGATGGAGTCGGTAAACAAAGATAATACGGTATATTTAATCAGAGAAGAGGATGCAGAGTCCCAAGAGCATATTGATAAATGGCTAAAATTAAACTACGAAGAGCTGTTTGAGTCAGAATTAGATAGCTGGTATACCGATGAAGATCTGTGGCCCAAAAATAGAAGTCTCAAGCTTTTCAAGGAGTGGTTTGAAATAGAATATTTTACATTACTTCACGATACCGCGAGTGAACAAATTGAAGATGATGAAGCAGACCCGGGGGCCACAGTACATTAGATCCTGTTGCCAAAATTTCTTTGCTTGAGTTTACGGAAATGGGATTTTCTGAAAGGGACGATCTTTAGGGTAGGACGGTTGAAATCTTACTGGAGGGATGATTTTCTTACAGAGTTGCTTCCTTTCTCACATTCAAAGTATTTGTCTTGCCTGATGTGATACCTGCCAAGATTTGAACTGCTTTGATGTGGTCTGAAAATAGGGGACACATTTCTTAGAGCGAATTTGTCCCCTTCAGCACCATGTGGACCAAATAGCCTGATGCCATTTCCAATGGGTTCGACATTCCCTGAAAAAGAGCCAAGATTTAAAATATTAATGGTTTGAGTTTGGTTCTCGTGGTGACTTAATGGTGACTCACAAGATTTAATGAATTTAAATTAAGCTCGTAAGTCGTTGATTTTATTGGAGCCGGCGAATGGGATTGAACCATCGACCTGCTGATTACGAATCAGCTGCTCTACCACTGAGCTACGCCGGCTTACCTTCTTTGTGATTTTTTATTTATTCGGCTTTTGCTGTTATACCGATAATCTCTTTCTCAACAACCTCTCCACTCGGACCTAAAGGCGAAAGTTCTTTTCCGTTAAGGTGGACTTTGACACCTCCAGCATTTCCGACTTTTAACAAGAACTTTTCTTTCGCCTTCCAGCGGATGCTGTCATTCGCTTGAAGCAGGGCTTCACGTATTCCATCCCCGTCAATTTGGACCTGAACCCATGTTGGCTCAATGGCTTCGACATAAAGTAGATTCATTGTGTGTTCTTCTTGTGAAGAATCTAGAAATGATCCATTTTTTTCTGGAGAAACTGCGCCCTCTTTTTTTTCAGGACTGACTTCTGCTACGTTCATGATCTCTTCAGTTTTGCTTTCTGCCTTCTCTTGCATGCTGACTTCTTCTTGGGGAGGCGCACTTTGTTTTTTCACTGTCGGTAACATCTTAATTGTCGGTATCTCCTCAACAAATACTTCTCCCTCTGCAAGTTCATCCTCCCCTGTTGTGATCTGATTTTCAAGAAGGGGCGGCGGAGACGTTTTTTTTAGGGAACTTTTTCTTTCAGGCAATAAACCGACAAAAATGAGGAGAAGAAGAACCACTCCTCCGACCAAAAGTATGACACGACGGGGAAAAGGAAGACGGGAAGGACGTTTGACCTGAAGATAAGAAAGGATTTCATCCTGTTTTTCTCGGGATGAAGCCCCCTTTGTCATAGGGTGGAGCTTCTCATCAAAAGCCTCAGATATAGTAGTTGAATCAAGATCTAAAAATCGGGCATAGCTCCTTATAAAACCCTTTGCGGAAACAGCGTTCGGTATCTGATTAAATTGATTGGCTTCGATTGCCTGAATAAAGCGGATGGGAATCTTCGTGTGAGACGCGATTTCATCGATCGAGACCTTCTGTTTCTTTCGCTCCGCCTTAAGATATTTCCCTAAATCGTCCATTGTACGTGCTTTATAAGCCCTTAATTATCTGAAATCAAACATGCCCTAAAATCTTCTCTTTCTTTTAGATCGGGAGAAAGGGTGAGAACCAGATTAAACTCCGTCTCGGAGTGTGTAAGATCCCCTTCCCTTTGGTAGGCGCAGGCAAGTCCATAATGGGCGTTGATGTTATTGGGAGTGAGTTGAACCGCGGTCTGGTAAGCATTGATCGCTTTTTGATTTTCTCCCATTATAGAATAGACCTTCCCGAGAAGGTTATGAACCGATGGGATGGCGGGTTTCACGATCAGTGCATTATTGAGTGCCTGAATGGCATATTTGTACCTTTTCTGTCGCATAAAAACCAAGGCAAGATTCCAATAGGGCGCCTCTGGTGTTTCATATTTCTGATTCCTCAGGGCTGCCTCATATGACGCAATGGCCTCGTCAAACTCTCCCCGCAAGGCATATATTTTGCCCATATAATTATGGGCTTCGGAATAGGCGGGGTCAATCGAAAGGGCACGCTCAAACGAAGCCATTGCCTCTTGATACTTTTTAAGGATGAAACGAACATGTCCCAGGGCGTAATGGGCCTTCAGATGATTATTGTCAAGCTCGATCGCTTTCTGGAATTCGATGTGCGCTCTTAAGACTTCCGGCGGCTTGTCTGAGAGATAGGCAATACCATACTGGTAGTGGGCGGAGGAATTTTTTTCCCGTTTGATCCTGGCCTCCCGAAGTCCGCAAGCGGATAAAACAAGCAGACAGGCCAGAAGCAGTGGAATTTTCCACTTTATCATCTGGGTTGAGACCTTCAACAGAGCGTTCAATTTACTAATAGTGGTCAAAGAAGGTAAGTGCCTTAAATGCCTGATAGCGGTTTTCAATGTCTTTTTGTGTCAGGTTACGCATCTGATCCAGGCTGAAGGCTTGTACATTGATTGAGGCCATTGTACTGCCGTAAATGACTGCCTGGCGAATGTTAGTGTCATTCACTGCGCCGCACTTGGAAAGATATCCCATAAAGCCGCCCGCAAAAGAGTCCCCCGCTCCTGTCGGATCAAAGACTTCTTCCAGGGGATAGGCGGGGGCTGCAAAGATACTGTGTTGAGTGAACATCAGGGCCCCATATTCTCCTTGTTTGATGACGAGGGTCTTTGGTCCGAGGGTAATAATTTTTTTTGCAACTTTGACCAGGTTGACTTCCTGCGCCAATTCTCGCGCCTCTCCATCGTTGATGATCAGAATATCGACCGCTTTAAGGGTTTCGATCAGGGCATCCCGTTTTCCTTCGATCCAGAAATTCATCGTGTCACAGGCAACCAGTTTTGGCGATTTGACCTGACTCAGGACATCACGTTGCAGATCGGGATCGATATTGGCGAGAAAGACGAACTCGGCATCCTGATACGAGGCGGGGAGTGTCGGGCTGAATTCCTGGAAGACATTGAGTTGGGTTTCAAGGGTCTTGGCTTCGTTCAATTGATAGCTGTATTCACCGCGCCACCGAAAGGTTCGCCCCGGTACTCGGCTTAAGCCCTCAAGATCAATTCCTCGACTTGATAAAAACTCGACGTGTGTCTCGGGGAAATCCTCCCCGATCACGGCCACTAAACTGACATCGGTAAAGTAGCTTGCCGCAGTCGAAAAATAGGTGGCAGACCCGCCCAAGACCTCATCGACCTGACCGAAGGGGGTTTTGACCGAATCAAAAGCAACTGATCCGACAACTAATAAACTCATTGTTCTCCTTTATGTGGATTAACAGCTTGTGGACTTTGCTAGGCCTGAACTTGTTTTTATTGCCGAATCGAATGCTGCGATCAGCTCTCGGGTTGCCATTGTAAAAATATCTTCGACTCTGACCCGTTCTCGCTCGACCTTCTCCTTGGCATAGGCCCGGCTTGTTCCGATCCAGATGGCCGTACCGCACCGGCTGTCCCAAACCTCTCCCCGAATTGAGACCTTCTTTTCGACATCGTAAGGTATATGAGCAGGCCCGGAGGATGAGGCGGAAATTTTTCCACCGACAGCATCTTCGGACAAAGCCATTATTCGAGTGGCGGTATGTTTATCGTTTGTTGTGACCTGCCCGATAAAAAGATAGCGGACTCCGCTAAACTCACCCCAATCCTTAAGTTTTCCGGCATCCATGAAATTCCTGGTTTCATAGTCTCTTAAAAAAGCTTTATAAACAGTTAGTTTTTCGGCGGCCCAGATCCGCCGGATGAGTTCTTTTCTGGGAACGACACGGGCCTTCGGGAAAAAAGACCGGAGCCCCTGAAACAGTTCAAAGGCGGCGTTTTGGCGTTGGGTTTCCGGACCTCCCTTTAAAATTCCGATGATGCCAATCCCCTCGTTCTCCAGCTGTTCGACCGAAAAATCCGAAACGGCATGCCGGGTTTCCACACTTTGCCTGAGCTGCGGAAAGGGATGCTGAAGCGCTTTTTTTGAAGGAACAGTGAAATGATCCACACAGCCCGAAAGTAAGAGGAGGATGACAATAGACAGATTTTTCATTTCAGATATTTCCCTACAATCGGGGCAAGTTTTTCTTTCATCGTCGGTGATATGGCTTGAGGAGGGGTGATGATGGCGTTTTTCAGGGCATTGGCGCAGTAACACGTTCGTGCTGCTCCGAGCTTTCCTGTCCCGATCTCCCGGAGAGCGGCCTGAAGTAGCTTTTTTGAAAAGGCAACATTTTCTCGCAATGTTTTTAAGACCATCTCCGCCGTGACATGGCCTTCCTCCACATACCAGCAGTCATAGTCGGTTGAGAGAGCGATGGTGACATAACAAATCTCAGCTTCCCGCGCTAACTTTGCCTCGGTCGCATTAGTCATCCCGATGACATCAATGCCCCATCCACGATGGATATCTGATTCGGCGCGAGTTGAGAACTGAGGCCCCTCCATGCAGAGATAGGTGCCGCCACGATGCATCGTGGCTCCCAAGGCTTCACCTGTCTTTACAAGTGTTTCGGTAAGTTCAGGACAAATCGGATCGGCAAGGCTGACGTGGGCGACAATGCCATCTCCAAAAAAAGTACTCCGTCGTCCCTTCGTCAGGTCGTAGAATTGGTCGGGAATGACAATATGTGTCGGGACAATTTCCTTTTTCATGCTGCCGACAGCGCTGACGGAAAGAATGCGTTCGACGCCCAGTTTCTTCATTGCGAATAGATTTGCGCGGTAGTTGATTTCGGAGGGGAGTAAGTGGTGATCTTTGCCGTGACGGGCCAAAAAGGCAACCGAAATGCCTGAAACCTGTCCCAGGAGAAAAGCCCCGGAAGGCGATCCGAAGGGTGTGGAGACGCTTACTTCTCGTGTCTCTTCCAGGCCTTCCATGTCATAAAGGCCGCTGCCGCCGATGATGCCGATCTTCGCTTGATGGGTATTGACATCACTTGTCATGCTATTTCCCTTTTACTGAATAAACGCTACGGATTATAACATACTCCCATATTTCTTCAAGCACCTTGTCGGATCGCCCCTTGTCGGATCGAATGGCCGGATCCGTTCGACAATTTCATCGGTCTTCTCTCCCGGCTCAAGGTCGATCCATTCAATGTTTTGATCAGCTCGAAACCAGGTCAATTGTCGCTTTGCAAATCGTCGGGTTTCCCGTTTCAGGATATCGATCGATTCATCCAATGAGCATTTTCCCATGATTGCGGGGACGATCTGACGGTATCCTAAGGCACGCATCGATTGGTGCTTAGGCGTCAGTCCGGCCTCAAGCAGGCTTGACACTTCCTCTACCAAGCCTGAGGCAATATAGATCTCAACACGCTTGTCGATCCGGCGATAAAGGTCTTCCCTGTCTCTGTTCAGACCAATGAGTCGACTTGGATGTCGATGACGTCCGGCGGCACGGTGGGCTGCATGGACTTCGGAGAGAGGGTGACCGCACAGGGCATGGACCTCCAGAGCACGGATGATTTTAGGTAGATCCCTCATGTGAATTTTTTGACTCGCCTCAGGGTCTGTCTCACTCAAAATTCGATGCAGAGTCCCTTCTCCCTCTTCATTCTCCCGCTGTTTGAGATGTTCTCTTAGTCCCCAATCGGCTGGAGGACCTTCCCAAAGTCCGTAAAGAAGGGCTTTGATATAGAGACCGGTGCCCCCTTCGATGAGAACAGTTTTTCCTTCCCTTTCGATCTTGGCAATGACAGCCTCGGCCTGTTTTTTATAGGCTCCCACCGAAAAGGATTGCTCGGGCTGAACGAAATCAATGAGGTGACGGGCAACCCGCAGACGCGCTTCGCAGTCCGGTTTCCCGGTTCCAATCTCCATGCCTTTATAAATTTGTCTGGAGTCGGCGATGACAATGTCGGTTTTGAGTTGGCAAGCCAGATGCTCTGCGACTGCACTTTTTCCGACGGCCGTGGGGCCGACAATGACAAGCCAGGGTGTTTTGGAGGCGGGATGTTCGCTGAAATTGTCTCTTTCCATCCCGGAATTTTTTACGGAGTTCAGGGAAAACTTCATTTTCGTCTGAAGAGTTTTTCTAAATCTGACATGGGATAGGTCTGAACGATTGGGCGTCCATGTGGACAGGTAAGAGGGGTGTTTCGTTGAAAGTAATTTTTAAGAAGGGCGTCGATCTCCGGCAGACTCATCTTTTGATTGGCGCGAACCGCAGCGTGACAGGCCATAGACGCAATAATCGTTCGGAAGGGTAAGTCTGCCTTTGCGCTCAGACCGAATTCCGCTAGATCATCGCACAACTCATGCAGGAAGGATTCAAGGTGCATGCCGACGAGTAGTGCGGGCATCTCACGAACAATGAAGTTGGTTTCGCCAAATGGCTCGATCTTGCAACCAATATTTTTCAGGGTAGGGAGGTGATCTTTCAGCACCGTCCCTTTAGCAAGTGGAAGATCGATTTGTTGGGGAATCAAGAAAGGTTGGATCTCCAGGCCATCTTCCTGAGTTTCTGTGGCATCCTCGGTGACTTTCACGCTTTTTTCCCAGGCTTCAAGCAACTCCTCGTACAAAATCCGCTCGTGCGCCGTATGTTGATCGACCATCACCAGAACGCCGTCAATCTCTGCTAAGAGGAAGGTGCCATAGACCTGTCCAAGCGGGCGAATCACTGGAAGTTCGGTGCCTAAGTCAGGCCTTTGTTCCGCACCTGCCGTCTTGAAGAAAGATCCTGTTTCTGCGATGTAGCTTCCAGTTGTTTCGCTGACCTTGGTTCTTGTTGACTCATTCTTTTGCAGGTTCGGCCAACCGGGCCACTCATGACTGTCTTCATGACTGAAATCTTTCTGTTTTGCCCCTTCTTTTTCCCCTGAAGCAAACTCTTTTGGAGTCCTTAAGGGAGACCTGTGAAAGGGTTCTTTTTCAAGAAAGCGATCCTGCTCCAAGGAGATTGCCTCTCGAATGATGTTTCGTACCGCCTGATGTACGGCACGAGTATCACGAAAGCGGACCTCACTTTTTGTCGGATGGACATTGACATCGACCTCGCTCGGGTTAACCGTAAGAAACAGGACAAAAAAAGGAGCCTCTCCCTTCATCAGAGCGGTTCCATAGGCATCGTAGATGGCATGGCTTAAGAGGGCACTTTTGACCGGTCGCTTGTTGACAAAAATGCGCTGCTCCTTTCTGAAATTCTTTTTAAGGGGAGGGCGTGACAGGAAGGCCCGGAGAGAAAGGCCATTCAATGTGGGCGTTTCATTGGCGGTCTCCAAGCTCTGAGAGAGCACCTTGTCTCCGAATAATTGAAAGACGCGTTCCTTTAAGGAAGGACAAGCGGGAACATCAAGCAAGGTGCGACCACCGTGTGTCAATCGGAAATGTATGGTCTCATGAGAGAGGGCAAGGTCGGAAAGGAGACGACTGATATGACTCAATTCAGTCTGCCGGGTTTTAAGAAATTTTTTTCGAGCCGGAACGTTGTAGAAGAGATTCCTAATCTCAAAGGATGATCCGCAGGGAGTGCCGACTGATTTTACCTCCAGAATTTCGCCTCCCAAAATTTTGATTTCGCATCCTTCCCTTGCATTCGCGGTCAGTGTCCGTAGCCTGATTTGTGCGATTGAGGCAATGCTCGGAAGGGCTTCCCCTCGAAAACCGAGGGTACGAATTGCAGCAAGATCTTCTTCGTTTGAGATTTTACTCGTAGCGTGTCGTCTGAAGGCGAGTAAGGCTTCATCCTGAGACATGCCCTCACCGTTATCGACAACCTGTATGAGTTCAGTGCCTCCCTCCAGTATTGAGACGAATATACGGCTGCTCTTGGCATCAATTGCATTTTCTACCAGTTCTTTGACGACAGAAGCAGGACGTTCAACCACTTCTCCTGCGGCGATTTTGTTTGAAAGATGTTCAGAAAGAACCCTAATCTTTCCCATATTAAATTTTATTGTTTTTTTGAGGAAGGGCAGAACTCATGCGCTCACAGATCCTCGGCCTTTTGAAGCCTGCTAGTTGAAACTTGCGAGTTTATCTTCAGCCAAAGACGACTCATTGGAATGCGGAAATTGTTCAAGGATTTTTTCTAAAAAACTTTTAGCTTTTTCAGGGCGCTTGAGTTCAAAAAAAGCAAATCCTGTTTTGAGTAAAGCCTTCGAGATTTTTTCACTTTTCGGATAATGCTGTATGACATATTTAAATGCCGCGATCGCTTTCCAATAGGATTTTTCACTATAGAAGATTTCGCCCTTCCAATAATACGCCTGAGGAATTAAAATTGATTCTGGATATTGTTTGATAAATGCATCGAAGGCGGAGATCGCAAAGTGATAGTTTCCTTTGAGATAGTCATTGTAGGCAAGATTGTAGGCTTCGGTGGGTGAAAGACCTGTTGATCCGGTTGGACTGTTTTCTTTTCTTAAGCCAAGAGGGCGTGGAGGGTTCGGGGGGTTCTCTTTTTTTATCTCATCCACGCTCGAATCGGCTTTTTTAAGAGCGGCAAGTTTTTTTTCAAGCTTGGCAAGTCGGTCCAGTAAAGTCTTTGTTCGAAATGACTCACTGTCGACCTTATTGTTCAGGGTAGACACTTGATGTTCCGTTTTATCTACCCGCCCTGTAAATTCTCGTACTAGGGCTTCAATATCACTGAGCTGAGCAACCAGAGCGGCCGTAAAGTCCTGCTGAGTTTTTACATGGACCGAGGGGGTATCGGACTGCCCTTCCAGGAATTCAATACGTTGTTGAAGATCTCTTTGATGGATTTTAAGTTTCTCTGTATAGTCTTCAAGTTCAACGACGGTTGCCTGGTTGGCGCAACCCACGGTGACAAACAGGAGGAAGATGCCGAGCAATCGCATAATCGGCATCTCTTTTCTGAGGGGGGTTTTCATCACTTGCTTTTTACTGAAAAATGAACTCGTCTGTTTTGCTCCCAGCAGGGTTCACCTTCTCCGGAGCAAAAGGGTTTTTCTTCACCATAACTGATGATCTCAATTCGTTTTGGCGAAATCCCGTAGGCTTCCAGGAATTGTTTAACCGTTCGCGCCCGTCGCTCACCCAACGCAAGATTATAGTCGTTACTTCCCCGGCCATCCGTATGACCGGATATCTGTACTCGGGTTTTCCGGTGACGTAGCAGGTATTTGGCATTGGCGCGAAGTGACTTTTCCGCTGTCCCTTTTAACACGGACATATTATATTCGAAGAAAATATCCTGAAGGTTGATCGAAGGTGTGGGATGTGAGGAAACATTCTCTTTGTCTCCTCTTGCCCTGGCTCTTGCTCCAATTTTTTCTTCCCCGAGGTCCTCCTCTAGAAGGCCTTCACTCTCACCCGCCGCTCCCCTACCTGCCTGCCTACGGGTGTCATTGGGGAGATTCTCGCCGGGCTGCACTCTACTCTCATTTTCTCGTTCCATTTCGACTGAGCCTGAAATGGGTGAAACCCTGCTTCTGCAGCCTACTTGAAGACTAAATAAGGTTAAACTCACTATAAAAAAAAATATTGACGTATTTCTCATGATGTACTGCCCCTTTAATGCCATACCGATTTCAAGGAAATTCCAAAGTTGGAGGCTAAGCCAAGAGGTTTTTTAAAATTTAGCGCTCATTTGTAAATGACACCCGACATCCAAATGCTTGGACACTAGCAGGAGAGGAAGTGACCTGATTCGACTACTTCGGCTCAAGCGCTTTCAAACGGTCCCCCGCTTGTTGAAGAAGTCGTTTTTGTTTATCGATCTCAGAGCTTAGGGTATTTCCCAACATGTCGAGAGACTGTCGCTGGACCTCAATTGTATCTGTCAGTGCGGCTAATTTTCGATTTAGATCCTCAATATTCATCTCTCGGATAAGGGCGCTGATTTGTTCCTCCTGCTTGTCGAGTCGTTCCCCAAGCCGATTTACGGCAGGAAGTACCTTTTCAATCAACTGGTCGACTTGGGTGGAAACTTGATTCAAGGCATTAATCTGGTCATTTGATGACGCGGTCGCCTTTATGTTCGAGGATTTAATCTGATTAATCTCGGCCTGAAGTGTTTTCCGCCCTTGCTCCTCCGCTTTTACCTGCACGAGAAGTACCTCATCAACTGCTTTTTTTAGGGCTTCTCGTTGATGCTTTCCCTCAGTGATTTGACCTTGCAGGATTTTAAGCGACGCTTTCTTTTCTTTTGCTTCACTCGCCATGAGCCGCTTGATATTTCCCAGTTCTCTCAGTGCATTGTCCTGCGTCTGTTCGGAGGCATCCCTGTAACGGTTTATTTCCTCTTCAATACTGCCTCCCATCAATCGAAGCTGGATTTCTATTTCCGCAATTTTCTCTCCGAAATCTGCATCCTGCCGCCTTAGAGATAAAAGCGCTGCCTCCTTTTTGTTCTCAAGCGCTCCTAGATCTCGCTGGATTTGTGCATGAAGATCAGCCAGTCTCTTGTCGATATCAGTTTTTGTTCTCTCAAGCAAGACCTTTTGCTCATTTTGGAGGTCGAAGATTGACACACGGTGCTGTGCCTTGAATTGTCTCAAGTCCCGTCCGAGTAAGGTAACCGGGTCAGGAGCATCCGGAGCCTCTTCAACCCTGGACATAGAATATCCGCACCCGCCAAGCAATGTCATTCCTAGGAGCAATAATAGGGCTACAAACTGCATAGTTCCTTCACCAGGTTTAAGAAAACCCTACTCTCGAAAGTAAGATGGAGCATGGGCACCCCCTATTTCTTAACGAAGAAATGAACACGTCGATTCTTCTGGTAGCAGGATTCTTTTTGCTCGCCACAGACGCTTCTTTCCTCTCCATAGCTGATAAATGAGAACCGGGATTTGTCAATACCAAGGTTGATCATGTAACGCATGATCGATCTTGCCCGACGTTCACCAAGTGCCAGATTGTAATCATTTGTTCCACGCTCGTCCCCGTGCCCTTCAATTTGGATCCTGATGTCCGAATTGAGCGCTAACCAACGTGAATTCTCTTCCAGCGCTTCTTTCGCATCATTTCGAACCAGTGCCTGATCATAGTCAAAATATACATTGTCTATGAAAACAGGTCCACCATTACTGAAAGCACTTCCTCTATTTTTTAGTGTTTGTGAACCAGATGCATCATCATGACGTCTTTGTGAGTCATGGCGGGGCGATTGATTCTCTGAGCCTTGTTTGCGTGAAGATTCCCCTTGTGACCTGCCATTTTCATCTAGAGTTCTGTCTTCAATCGGTATTCTTTTTGCTAGTTTTTCGTCTGTCATACCCTCATTTGAAGCTTGGATATCGCCACTGTCTTTTTGAGGAGACTGTTTATTTGATGTTGTCCTGTCCGTCGGTGTTTGTGAAGGGACGGAGGATCTTCCTTCGTTGGATAGGCCTGTCGACCCGCCCACTGGAGCAATTTTTTTTGAACACCCAACCACAAATAATGCGGCGATCATGATGACAATCGGAGCGGTAATTGACTTAGAACAGTAAAAAAATTTAAACATGTATCTTCTCCCTTTGATGACTTATATGATGACCCGGTTATAGAAAACCCGGATCTGCTTTAAATTCTGACTTCGATGCTTCATTTTTTAAGCTTTATCATTGATTTTATTCCATATCAACACTAGCGACTAGCGCGGCGACCATGCGGGGCTAATATTATTGGATGGATTAGATGTCGTCAAGCGTCGCAAATGGCTTCCATCTAAATGGATGGAGAAAATTTGACTCTTTCCAAATCGATTTGAGGTAAAGATGAGTTCCCTCCCGTTCTGGCCCCATGACGGGGCTTCGTCATCCCATGGGCCACTTTCAGTGACAACAATAGATTGTGTGCCGTCCGCACGATCGGCACAAACCTTCAATCGTCGCTCTTTGTTCCGGCAAGCATAGGCGATCCATTCCCCTTTGGGTGACCAAACTGGAGATGTATTATAATCTCCACCAAAAGTCAACCGGTTCACATTGGCACCATCCGCATCCATGATATAAATTTGAGGTTTTCCGCCCCGATCCGATGTAAACGCAATTTTATTTCCTGTCGGTGACCAAGTGGGGGAGAGATCGTCTGACTTATTAAAACTTAATCTTTTGAGATCACTTCCATTTGATTTGATTGAATAGATCTCGGAGTTGCCATCCTTGGTGGTAGCGAAGGCAATTCGATCTTCAACGGGGGACCATGCAGGTGAATAATTCAGGCCGGAAAACGAGGCGATCATCTTTTTTTTCCCGGTTTTCATATCAAGCACATAGATATTAGGATTACCCGAGCGGTAGGAAGTGTAGACTAATTTCTTGCCGGAAGGGGACCATCTGGGAGAAAGTACGATGCTGTGATCTCTTGTGACTCGCATCTTATTAGCACCGTCATAATCCATGACATAAATTTCTTTATTACCCGACAGATCAGAGATATAGGCAATTTTAGTCTGAGCAATCCCTTTTTCTCCTGTAAAATGTAATGTCAGGATATCAGAAAAACGATGGGCCATATTCCGAATCAATCGTTTTTTCCCGGAGATTCGTATACTGATGACCTCTTCCCTGTTCGAAGTTTCGTAGGCGTAACTTTCCAGTACCCACTCTTTTTCATTGACGATTAACTTCGCCCATACTAATCCTTGAACCCCTGCTTTGGATGCCTTAGCTAAAGCTTGAGCATCCGGGGCTCCCTCGGATGTTGGAATGAAACCGATGTCACTCGTTTCAATCAACTCAAAAACAAGGGAACGCTCAAGGTCTGCTCGAAGGACATTTTCAGCGATTGACGCTGCCTCGTTCTTTCCGGAACCCTCCTGAAAAGGCAGAATCATTAAGGGGATCTTTCGAAAGCCTTTGCGCTTCATCTCCAGAAAAACCTCGGCGGAATAAACGCTCGTATTTCCAATTGACACAATCAGAAGGAGGATTAATGAAACCAGTTTCAGCATGTTCTTATGATGCCTCCTGAACGATAAAGTGCATATATACCGTCAGGATTTGATCGGCATAGGCATCTGGAAGGGCTGGAAAGGGATGTGCAGCGTAGACGGCACGCAGGGCGGCTTGATCGAAAAAAGTATTCCCTGAACTCTCTTTAACGACAACAGACATTTTATCAATACTGCCATTTTTGTTGATATCAAAGCGAACCACGAGGCTATCTTTTTGAGGTCTAATCGGAGGGGGTGCCCATTGCCATCGAATTTTAGTATCGATTCGCTGTAAATAGCCGGGAAAAGCAAAGTTGACGTTTCCTGTCGATGCACCACCGCTTGATCCGATACCCCCGTCTCCACCTCTCGAACCGAGTGAAGCCGTTTCATCTGGCGCTTCTGGGCCGGGAAGCTCGTCACCCATTCTCTCAGTGACCGAGGGTGAAGTCTCTGGAGGGAGAGCCTTGGTCTCAGGCGACTCTACATCTGCCTTATGCCCCCTTGGCAGTGAGGGTGATGCAGGATTAATCGTGTTCGGATTGTTTTTTTTCGTATTGAGCTTCGAATTTAGGACAACAGGGGGGACAACAATTGATTTTCTGATAATGTCAATCTTTGCTGTTCTTCTCTTGGGTGAGACGACCTTGTTTTGTTTTTCAGATGGTTTTTTCTCAGTTACTTTCATTGTCTGACTTTGCTTTTTCCACCACTCCTCCAAACGATCAGGGTCATCCTGAACAGCTGTAGGAGCTTTTATAGGGGTCTTCTCCTTTGAAGCCTTCGGCTGGACAAGGGGGGGTGCATTAGTCGGAGCAATTTTAGCTTTTACTTGAAGGCCAGGAGGAGCCTTTTTTGATGAATTGAGCGGTTTGTCGGTCTTTGGGGTTTTACTGGTTTGGGAAGGCTTATTTTTTGATGCCTTGGCTACCCTTTTTTGCACAACCTTTTCTGGGGAGGCTACGCCCACTCCGGATGGAACGAGATTGACCTGAAAACTCTGGTAGTCGGGCTTATTCAGTTTTGACAAGACTTGACTCAATATCACTAAGGAAAAAAATAAAAAGTGCAGAACGACGGATACCGCCATTGTTTTTGAAAGCCCATCAGGTCGGCGCCTAGCGAGGATGCCGATTTTTGGCCTCCACTCTGATTGCCTTACGGTCACTTAAGATTCCTCCCGAGTCAAACCTCTCCTAAAGCGACTATCAGGCATGTAGATCGCTCTAAAGGAGGTTTCGATCTTTCTTTTAGAACGAAATGCCTGTCTTGGCATTCTATTAGATAAAACATTGACGAATTGGCTCACTATTTCGATTGATGACGGTTTAAGCAGGTAGGGTGAAGGCACTCACTGGAGGTAAATCGAATAATCATTGAAGTTGTTTTATGGAAAGCGGTTCTGTGACGATGCCGAGTTTAACAATACCTGCACGTTTAATAAGATCCATGACATGGACTACCGTCCCGTAAGGAACATCCCGGTCGGCACGTAGGTAGAGTGAAACATCAGGAGAAGCGCCTTTTAACAATAAAAGTCGTTCTTCCAGACGAGCCAAACCAATTTCCTCTTTACCTAGATGTACCGTTTGGTTTTTTTCGACCGTCAGTACCGTTCTTTCCGTTGCTTTAATACTATTTGTCGAGGCCTTCGGGAGTTTAATATCCATTCCTCTATAGAGGAGAGGTGCAGTGATCATGAAGACAATTAGAAGTACCAACATCACATCAACTAGCGGAATAATGTTGATTTCTGACATCATTTCACGGTGATTTGCTGAAGTTTTCACCCTAACCTGTTCCCTGCGGAAACTTGAATCATCTTCTCTTCGACTAAGGTAACGACTTCCGAGGAAAAGACCTCAAGTTGAATGTGCATGTTTTTGATTTTGTGTACAAATAGGTTATAAGCGACGGCGGCAGGAATCGCGACAAAGAGACCGGCAGCTGTATTAACCAGCGCTTCCGCTACCCCTGGGGCAACCACTGCGATATTTGCGGAGCCTTGCCGTCCAATCTCTTGAAAGGCACCCATAATTCCCCAGACAGTCCCGAGGAGACCAATAAAGGGGGCAATGTTTCCGATTGTCGCCAGAAGATGAAGGTAGCGTTCCTGATGCGTCATCTCGTCTTGAACTGCTCCTTGCAAGGTTCTTTCTATTGCTGATAGCCGCATGGCATCGACCTCTTTCACCGATGGACCGGCACGGTTGGCAGAAAAAAAAGTATCGATCTTTCCTAGGGCCGTTCGCAAAATAAGGGCCAAGGGGCCACTGTTTCGCTTTAGGGACTTGAGCTGTATATCTTCTAAGTCTTCAGCCTTGGAAAAGAGGATTAAAAAACGACGGTTTTCTGTACTAACACGACGAAAAGTCAAGGATTTGTAGAGGATGATAGCCCAGGAGGAAATTGAACCCAGGATAAGGACGCTTAAGACAAGCTTTGCAATAATGCCAGCTGCTAAAAATGCGTCAATAACAGAAGAATCAGCTACAGATTCCATATAATTAGGGTTCTCCCCGTAAAATATTCCTCGAACATAAGGATGGAATACAGTTTACTACTAACTAAAATGGCGGGGCCGACGAGAGTCGAACTCGCGACCTCCGGCGTGACAGGCCGGCGTTCTAACCAACTGAACTACGACCCCGCATACTAACTTATGTACTACCTCCGCTCCACCAACTGTAGGCGGGACAGGGCTCGAACCTGCGACCCTCGGCGTGTAAAGCCGACGCTCTCCCAACTGAGCTACCCGCCCGTATACTGCTTGAATAGCAGAATTGCGGCCTGTAGAATACTATTAAAACCTAGGTTTGTCAATTGAGAACTTCCATTTTCCCCCTCATATTATTAATGTGTTATCTGTCTGGATGCGCTGTTTCCAGATCAGCACGGACTTCTGAGTACAAAACAAGTACTCCTCCAAGATTTATTAATTTTGAAACCGGGGCTAATGTCAAAACCCTTGCTTTTGAAGGAAATTTTCTATGGCTTGGGCTGGCAAACGGCATCATTCGCTACGACACAACAACCCCGGATCAATACCGGATCTACACAACCCGCTCCACTGCCGGGCTTCTCGCAAAAGGCATCTATAAGATTGCCATTGATAACAATGGCGTAAAATGGATTGGCACCTACGGGGGTGGTCTTTCCCGCTTCGATGGGAAAAAATGGGAAGTTTTTACCCCATATGGTGGTGGAAAAACCGACTACGGGCCATCATGGACAATCTACCCTTTCGGCAAAGGTCTCGGGGACCTCTGGGTCTATGATGTTTTTTTTGACGACGACGGTATGACCTGGATTGCCACATGGAAAGGGCTTAGCCGCTTCGATGGAAAATCATTTACGACCTATACGGAAGAAAGCGGCCTGCTTGACAAATGGGTCTATGCCATTGCTAAAGATCAAAGCGGACTTTTCTGGTTCGGAACCGAGGGGGGTCTTAACAGCTTTGATGGTCTTACCTGGGAAGCTTATACGCACAGAGACGGTCTCGGCGCAAAAACAGGAAGTACCTCAAGGGAAGACGAATATAACCCGGGACATCACCGGCAACATAAAAAGGGGAATCAAATCGGGAACCCTAATTATGTCCTGGATATCGCTATTGATAAAAATAATGTGAAGTGGATTGGTACCTGGGGAGCGGGACTTTCTAGGTTTGACGGTCAAAATTGGACGACTTATATCGCGGGAACCGGCACAATCGGTGGAAATTTTGTGCATGCACTTGAAATTGACTCGGAAGGGAACCTCTGGGCGGGAACAGACAAGGGTGTGACACGCTTCGATGGCGCAATATGGACGACCTATACCACCTCAGACGGTTTGCTCGACAACAATGTTTTTTCGATCGCGTTTGACCAGGCCGGAAATAAATGGTTTGGCACTTGGACTGGTTTGAGCCAGATGCTTGACTGATATATGGACTGTAGCTGAAAAAAGTCGACAATCCGACTCCGCTTTTCGTTGTCGGGAACTGGAAATACTGTGAGTCTTATGCTACCATGCGCCGCTTTTAAAAACTTGATAGGTGCTTTACTTTGAAGACTTCTTTCAGACTATTTTTTCTTTCTTTTCTTTTTTTTCTCTTCACCCCCTCGACAGCTTTTTCGCTACCCGATTCATTTACGGGAACTGTGGTTGAAGTTCTCGAAGGCGATACGATCAAGGTTTTATATAAGGGAAAACTGATAAATGTTCGGCTTTCCTTTATTGATTGTCCCGAACGAGGACAAGCTTACGGGAGAGAGGCCATGGAATTTACGGCAATGATGGCCCACTCAGGACCTGTCCGTGTTGATGTGAATACAGTCAACAGCGCCGGCAGGGTCAGTGCCGAGGTGACATTAATGGATGCCGGTTTCAATATTAACCGTGAGTTAGTCAAGGCCGGTTTTGCCTGGTGGCACGGGAAGAGTTCTGATGATGCCAGCTATGGTGATTTAGAAAAAATCGCCCGTAAAATGAAGATCGGTCTCTGGAAAGAGGAGAGTCCGACTCCCCCCTGGGAATTCAAGGATAAAGCTCACGGCCAGTAAGAAATGAATGATTGCTGCGATCCAGCGACCTTTTTATTTCTCACATTGACAATGCGTAAACGATAAACGCCGCCTATTGATTCGCAAGAGGCAACTCAACCGTAAAGGTACTTCCTTCTCCCTCGACACTTTTAACGCCAATCTTTCCTCCATGCGCTTTCATGATCTGCTGGCACTGAAATAAACCGATGCCCCAGCCTGCGGTTTTAGTTGTCCTGAGGGGTTTGAAGAGTTTAGTCGAAATAAACTCTTCTGACATGCCGCAACCATCATCGCGAATAGAGATATAAATACGCTCATTATCCGCCCTGGTTTCAATGTTGACATTGCCTTCACCGTCAACCGCATTGCAGGCATTGATAATCAGGTTTCGAAAAACATTGGCAATCTGCTCAGGGTCGGCGGAAACCTGGGGCAGATCCCCCAGCATTGAGTAGATCTGTCCCTTTAGGCCGAGTGCTCCCTTGAGTCCGGAAAGGGTCAGTTCCAGCAATTGACTGATGTCGACCTCTGATCTGGAGAGAACCAGTCCATTTGCGACCACAGTGATGTGCCTGATCAGTTGCTTCATCTTGTCGACAGTTGCTTCAATGGTTTTAAACGCATCTCGCTGAAATTCTGGGTTTTCACCATGAAACTTAACGTTCTGGGCCAAGAGAGAAAGGGTCGAAGTGTAGTTCTTCAGGTCGTGAAGGAAAAAAGAGGACAGCGTGTGAATGGCCTTGAGTTCTCTGACAACAGCCAATTCTTCAATGACCTGGACACGATCGATCTGTCCGGCGGCCTGATCCGAAATCGTCATTAATAGATCCAGATCATGGTAATCATATCGATCATTTGTAATCTTGCGGCCAAGGGCAAGGATGCCCACCATTTTTTGATCCAGGATCATTGGTATCCATGCCGTATCAGGGTGAGAATCAAAAAACTCCGGAGATTCTTGGCTAATAGCTTCGTATAGACCTTTTGATTTGAATAATTCCAAAGGAGCGGCCCGATCCTTTATCGCCGTAGCGAGCGGGCCTTTGTCAGACCATGTCGCAGGAGCCGAAGAAAAACTCCGACGGCTTGCCAGATAATATCGGTCTCTCTCCTGGTCTAAGAGCCAAACGGCTGCGTCATCGCTTCCGATTGTTTCTGAGACCCAGGAAACCAGGGAGGGAAGGAGTTCCGTCAAACTAAGCTTTGTCCCTACGGTACCCGTAAACTCCTGCCAATTGACTCGGTAATCATATTTATTTCTAAAAAAATTGACATTGATAAAGGTTTGCACTTTCCGTCTTAAACCCTCGGACAGAAGAAGAATCCCCATACCCAAGAGCGCTGCAAAGACGACAAGTGGAATCAAGTGGGCATATTTCCCATCACCAAAGTTCTGCACCCCGATCACCATGATGCCGACAAATGAAAGGTAGGCCCCAACGGCAAGGAGAGAAACCGACTTGTAGACGACGTAGCGTGAGACAAAGATATCAACGTTCAAAAGACGGTGCCGGACAACTGCGAACAAAATCAAAGCATAGGCGAAGATGAGTATGGCGGAGTAGAAGGGCAATAAACTACGATCAATCGCTGAAAAGAGAAGAACCTGCCCGGCTCGATAGATTTCCAGAACGAAAATTGTACCCGTCCCCAGGAATATGTACTTAATTCTATAACGGGGAGTACCTGAGGAGGCACGAAAGGTCTGTTCTAAATTCATGAGAGCAAAAACCATCAAGAGGAGATGGATAAGGAAAAAGGACCCTCCTTGTTTTCCGACTTGCAGTGTTTGAGTCGTTGAGGCAATGCTTGTGCCCATTGTGAAGAGTGGTGTCCACAAGGATGCGAATAAGGCAATGTAATAGACGCCAAGCAATGACCGCCATTTTCTAAAAAACTCAGAAGCATTTGCACGGGCGAGAGTGGTAGAGAAGAGTACCCACCCGCCCCCCATAAAGGCCTGACCAAAAAGAAAGGCTTGTTCCCACGCAAGGATGTTGCCCTCAGGAGAACCGGCGATCATTGCGGAACTGGCTTCTTTGAGGGCCAGACCGATCATGCCGAGCGTAAAACCAAGGTTGGCTACGTGCTTAAGCCCTCTTGAAGCGACAAAAACAGCCAGGACCAGGCAAAAAAACACACTTATAATAGGGGAAATTTCTTGATATGGCATGGGTTCGCTTAGGCTTTCCTTACTTTTTCCTGTGGTTTTTCAGATCCCGGCAGGTATTCCACCAGGATTGGAGAAACTATTTTGATGTATTCAATGCCGAGAGCAAGCGCATCTTCAATCGATTCGTTCTTCGCAATTGGAATTGAAACACGCACAAGCGCACCATCTGTTCTCCCTATTGTGATTGAATCCCAAACGAGGTAGACCTTCGCCCAATATTCGCTTGTAATAATACGCCCCCGATCCTGATACCAATAGAGAATGAGTTGTCGCTCAAGACCTTTCTGAATAACGACTTTATTTACCACATAGTCTTGTTTTGTTCCAAGCGAGGCAAACATTGCTAGACTGAGGTCTTCGATATGAATGATTTCCCAGCCGCTTCCAGGGAGGCAGTTTTTTGGAGAGTGGTAAGTTGCGCCCTTCCTCTGACTGGCATAATAACCGGCATAGAGCCAGACCGGCCTCTGAGTACCGGATCGCTCATCTTTAAACAGGTAGCGTCTATTGACATAATCTGTCACTCCGAGGACTTGAACCGTTTTTTTCTCAAACGGTAGATCCTCTCCCTTCCAGTGTTCGATTTGCAAGGGAAGTTTTGAAAATTCTTGAATAAGAGGAAGGTCGGATTCGTGATGGAGTAGTGATTTATTCACAAAGAGGCCGCTGCCAAGAAGAATGCTGGAAAGTACGAGCGGAACCCAAAGCGGGCGGTTTTTGACTATTAAGGATTGATGGTCTGTTTTTATCCCTGCCGCCTTTACTTTCACTTGATTTTTCCTGTTCGGAAAAATTGAAAAGATAAAGCCAACAAAAAGAAGCATCACAAAAGCAAAGATAAAAACAAGCCAGCCTGTAAAGGTGTGGTAAAAACCCTGAGCAGCCTCTTCTCCGACAAATTGTGCAAGCAGACCCGTTCCGGTTACCCGAAAGGCATTCGCCAGAATTGCAATTGGAATGGTAGCAAGCACCATCAATCCCCTCTTCCAGGTAGTTCCTTGGGTAATGTAAGCAAAAAGTGTCCCAAGGGCCATGAGCGACATGAGGGAGCGGATGCCGCTACAGGCTTCTGTCACATCCATAATAGAGGAGGCGAGATAAATCAAATTGCCTTCACGCAGCACCGGAATTTGGACTGCTTTAAGACAGAACGCAGCCGTTTGTGCCGCAAAGAGCTGGAGTGGAAACGCGACAGCATTAAAAATGATCGCTGGCAGTGGAATCATGAAGATGAGAAAGCCGATTGGAAAACTGAGCGTTAAAAGGGCATCAGCGCCAAAAAGGGTCACAATGAGGCCTGCAATCGTGATGATCAGAGAGATCCGCATCAAGAAATATTCCGAACCCGCATTGCCAAGGGTTAAAATCCCCAGCCCGGCGAAGAGAATAAGAAGTCCTCGATAGTCAGGTGACATGGAGAGTCGTATGAACTGCGCCCTCTTTTCCCAAATGTAAAAGAGGCTGACCAGGGGAACAAGCATTCCATGGGAATAATCAGGGTTGTCCCACCACTGAGCGGCCATTTCGACTAAGACAGAATTATAGAGGAAAAGCGTAGGCGTGAGAAGTGCGGCCAATATTACTAATCGGGCTTTTAACGGCCCGCTGTGTGGTTTCACGATGAAAGGATTGCTTGTATTGATTTATTTTCACCTCATCTCGAAGTCATTACAATTCTTGACGAATATAGGGCTGTACTGCAAAAATATCTGGCAGAAGAAGACTCACGGGGAATTGTAAACAAAGCATCTTAGCATGGCAAGCCCCCCTATACGAGCCCTCCTATACGAGGGGCAAATGATTCGTAATCATTCTCTTGACCTGCTACGAGACCTACAGTAGAGTGAGCCCTTAATTGAGAAAATGCCGGAATGCCTGTAAAAAAATCGGATCTGCTTATCGTCGGTGGCGGAGCGGGTGGAATGGTCCTCGCCCTTGTGCTTGCAAGGAAGGGCTTTCGTGTTTCAATACTGGATCGCCAGGATCCTCCGATGCCAGCCCCGCGAGGTGAAATCCTACAACCTAATGGACTCAAAATCCTTAACCGGATCGGCATCCTCTCCGGGCTTTTAAGGGCTGGAGTTCACCGCTGTGATCGGGTTCGTTTTTATCAGGGCGCCGGGGAACACCTTTGCACAATCGATTACACCAGGCTGCTACCGCCTTACAACTATGCCTTGATCCTTCTTCCCGAGATCTTGCAGCAACTGTTGCTGGAAAAACTCAAGGCGGAACCTCATATTGAAACCTACTGGGATACCTCCTTCAGGGATGTGATTCGGGAAGGGCAGCAAGTGATTGGCCTTTCGGCTGATGTTTGCGGACAAACGGTTTCATTTCACGCCCCAGTGGTTGTCGGTGCTGATGGCCTCAGATCCCGCGTTCGGGATGCCTTTCAGATCAAACACCAACTTTACGCTTATGCAGATGGTTATGTGACGATGGTCGTTGACCGTCCTCCTGGATTTCAGAGGGATGTTCGTTATTACCTGGGCAAAGAAATGATCTTTGGTGCTTTCCCGGTGTCAAAAAATCGGATCTACCTATTCTATCTTGTTCCGACTGACCGCCTCCAAAGGACTCATGATAAAAGCATTGACCACCTTAAGAGAGAAATTTTGTCTTTGAATTCAGAGGTCAATGCCTTATTTACAGAGCCCCTGGAAGCAATTTCCTCGTGGGAACAGTGCTCTTACATGCGGTGTTTCCGTGTGATCAGCAATTCCTGGGTGGTTAACGGTGGTGCGCTCCTGGGCGATGCGGCTCATGCGATGAACCCTCACGTGGCACAGGGAAGGAACTCGGCAATGGAAGATGCCCTTGCTTTAGCAAAGGCGATTGAAGACTGTTTCAAGCAAGGGATCTTCTCTAAGGAGGCACTGGGTGGCTACGAAACAGCACGCCGTAGAGATGTCGATTCCCTTCAGAAAATCGGTCATGAGATGGCTTGGCTCTGGAACAGTGGCTTTTCCCCCGTGGTTTGGGCAAGAGACCGTGTATTCAGGTCGCTTCATGTGCAAGGGAGACTTCACGATAAAATGCTCAATACCGTTGCAGGTCTGGAAATCTCTCCGCTCAATCTTGCTGATCGATGTCGAGCACTTTTTCCTGAGCAATTCGACGCTGTTTAGGTGCCAAAGTCCCCCACAGTGGGTCCGATCAGTTATTTCCCGGCATGTTTTAAACTCAACATTAAAGCCCTCCATGAGTGCGACAAAAACTTGACACACTGAAGATTAGTAGATAAGCTATTTCAAATAGACCGTTAATGAGTAAATGCTAAGAAAGCGATTTAAGCCGATTTTTCAGTACTTTAATCAATCATTTACGTCGATCAGAGATGAATGACTCCTACATGGGCGGAAGGTAAGGCTCTCTTTGTCAAGCAAGTACTCTGTCATATCTTTGGCGATTCAAAAAAAGATGGGAAACAGCTCAGATGATGAAAAAACGAATCATGGTTGTTGAAGAGGATAAAAAAGTTCGGGATGCTCTTGTCGCACTGCTTGAAAAGACCGATTATGAAACGGAGTCCGCCTCAGACGGGCCAATAGCAATCAATCTGGCAAAATCAAAGTCCTTCCACCTCTTCATGATTAACCTGCGTCTTCCCGGCATGGGAGGGATAGAGGTCATGGAAAAGATACAAGAGATTGACTCCGATGCCTGCTGCATTGTCCTGACCGCCGATGCAACGATTGAACTCTCAGTCACGGCAATGAGGGCGGGGGCCTTCGACTTCATCGGAAAACCCTTTCAAGTCGATGTCGTCTTAAACCTGGTTAAACACGCCCTGGAATTTAAACACCTGAAAAACGAAAACCTTTCCCTCCAGAAGATGGTCCGCGACAAGTACCGCTTTGAAAACATGGTCGGTTCGTCTCCTTCAATGAACAAGGTCTATGAATATATAGAACGGGTTTCAGATAGCGACAGCACCATTCTGATCCAGGGGGAAAGTGGCACAGGAAAAGAGGTCGTCGCCAAAACCATCCATTTTAACAGCGGACGTCGGAACAAACCCTTTGTCCCGATTAATTGCGGCGCAATCCCTGAAAGCCTTCTGGAGAGTGAACTCTTCGGTCATGAAAAAGGGGCCTTTACCGGGGCGACTTCATCCAGAACCGGGCGTTTTGAGTTGGCCCACGGGGGGACCCTTCTGCTAGATGAAATCGGCGAGATGCCAATTGCGCTCCAGGTTAAACTGCTTCGTGTTTTACAGGAACAAACCTTTGAGCGGGTCGGGGGTGTCCGGTCCATCCATACCGACGTGCGCATCCTTGCTGCGACCAACCAGGATCTCGAAGAAGCCATTGTCGAAAAACGATTTCGAAGCGACCTCTACTACCGTCTCAACGTCATTCCAATCAACATTCCTCCTCTGAGAAAACGAAAAGGAGACATCCCTTTGTTGGTTGATCATTTTTTGAAGAAGTTCAACAAAAAACAGAGCAAAGAAATTCCCGGTCTAACGGATGATGCAGTCAAGATCCTCCTCAAATATTATTGGCCGGGTAATATCCGAGAACTTGAAAACCTGATTGAACGCATGGTTGTTTTAAAATGGGAAGACGGTCCGATTACTGCGGAGGACATTCCTGAAAAACTGGTCCAGTCCCGCCGACGTTCCTTTCCCTTTCAATTTGAACTCCCGGAAGAAGGCATCATTTTTTCAGAGATCATCTCATCCTTTGAAAATCAGATCCTTGATCAAGCCCTGGCAAAAGCGAAGGGGGTCAAAAATCAAGCAGCCCAGTTACTGAAAATGAATCGCACCACCCTCGTCGAAAAACTCAAAAAAAGACGAACAACAAACCCGCCCCCTCCGGATATCGACCCGAAGGCCTCGCTCAACCGATTTTATAGAGATGAGTAAAACTCCTGCCATACCAAATGCAAATGGAAATCTGGCTCAGTTAATGATTTTGAGTTCATATGGTGATTGAACAGACAAAAACTCAAGCCCTGTTTTCTTGTTGATACCAGAGCAGGGCAAGCAGGGTTTTGCTATCAACGATTTCGCCTGAAATCGCTTTTTGATAAGCCTCCCTAAAGGGAAGCTCAACAACTTCGATAAACTCGCCTGCATCAAGGTGGTAGTCGCTTTGTGGTGTGAGATCACGACCGAGGAAAACAGCGATCTGACCGGTCGAAAAACCGACGGCATGGTAATACCTAAAGAGAAAATCAAGGCGCTGCGGCCTTAGCCCGACCTCTTCGGCACATTCCCGACCAGCCGTCTCAATCGGCTTTTCACCCGGATCAAGGATACCGGCAGGAATTTCCAGAGTCAGTTGGTCAATCGCTGTACGGTACTGACGAACGAGATAGACCCGGCCCGCATCATCGATCGGAAGGACGGCGGCAGCATCAGGAGGACAAACAACCTCCCGATTCGCCTCCGATCCATCTGGAAGCCTTACGGTTTGTTTCTCCGTTAGCAGATAGTTGCCCTTGAAAACCACTTCTTTGTGAAGCAGGGTTTCTTTTAGATTTGGCATCGTCACGAATACTGTCTATTAGATGGTAATCGTCATTCTCGCATGTTCCTAGCGGGAATCCAGTAAGTAAGGTAAGTGGATTCCCGCTAAAAATTGCCGGAATGACCTAAAGTTGGCCTTCGGTTGTCAGCCCTTCCCTATCTTTTTCCCGTTTATCGCAGGGGCGTAAAGCCTTTCAGTATATTCTTTCACAACCCGCCGCATTGAAAATTGCGGCGCAACGGAGCGAATCGTTTCTTTAACCACCTCTATCCAGCCGCGCGGCACCCCGTCAGTGTCCTGTCGATAATATAGCGGCGCAACCTCGTGTTCGAGTACCCGGTAAAGGTCTTCAGCGTCGGCACCGTCATTGTTTTCTCCGCCCTCCCGTCCGAATGTCCAACCGTTCAAACCGTTATAGGCCTCCGGCCACCAGCCATCCAGGACGCTGAGTTGCGGCACACCGTTTAAGGACGCCTTCATGCCGCTTGTGCCACTTGCTTCGAGAGGAGGTCGAGGGCAATTCAACCAGACATCAACCCCCTGTACCAGAAAATGGGCGACGTGCATGTCGTAGTTTTCGACAAATGCAATATGACCGGCCATACCGGGATCTCTTGCGAGATTATAGATCTCCTGCAAAAGTCGTTTTCCGATATCATCAGCCGGATGAGCCTTTCCGGCAAAGATAATTTGCACCGGGCGTCTGTTATTTTTCAGGATGGATTTAAGTCGTTCCAGGTCGTGGAAAATGAGGGTTGCCCGTTTATAACCGGCAAAACGACGTGCGTAACCGATGGTCAGAGTTTCCGGGTCAAGCAGGGTGCCGGAGGCGAGCAGTTGTGATGCCTCGGCTTGATCTTCGACCCAGGCCTTCCGTGCCCGATCTCGAATGAATGCAAGCAGTTTCTGCTTCAGTTTCTGACGCATTTCCCAAATGTCTTTGTCCGGAATATCCTTCACCAGCTGCCAGAGCAGCGGATCATCCTGTCGATTGACCCAATCGGGTGCAATATGTTTCCGGTAAAGGATGTTGATTTCAGGGGCAATCCATGTGGGCACGTGGATACCGTTCGTGATCGAAATGATCGGAACCTCTTCTTCTTTTTTATCGGGCCAAAGGTGATTCCACATCTGGCGACTCACCTGGCCGTGCAGGCGGCTCACGCCATTCAGGCCCTTTGAAAGGTTGAGGGCGAGCACGGTCATATTGAAAGATTCCCCCCAGCTTTCCTGGTGGCATCCTAAGGCCCAGAAACGGGACTGATCGATACCAAGTAGTGGCCAGTAGTTCAAAAAATATTTTTCGATCAGAGCGGACGCAAAGGCGTCATGCCCTGCCGGTACCGGTGTATGTGTCGTAAAAATGGTCGTTTTTCTGACCGCTTCCGCTGCTTCATCAAATGCCTGTCCCGCAGCGACATGCTCTCTGATCCGCTCCAGCATTTGAAAGGCGGTATGACCTTCATTGCAGTGCCAGACCGAAGGAGAGATACCTAAGGCTCGAAGAAGGCGAACCCCGCCAATCCCCAGGACGATCTCCTGCCGTATTCTGAGTTCCTCGTCACCCGCGTAGAGGCGGGCTGAGAGTTCCCGGTCCCAGGGGGCATTCTCCTCAACATCGGTGTCCATAAGATAGAGCTGTACACGACCGAGCCGAACCTGCCAGACAGCGGCATAGACGGTTCGTGATCCGACCGGAACTGAAATCAAGTCTTCACCTGTCTTCGCAAATGTGGCCGGTTCGATCGCCACACGGCTGATCTCGAGAGGCCGATAGCTTGCATCCTGCCATCCGTTCGATTGTATTTTTTGATGGAAATAACCTTGTTGATATAAAAAACCGATGCCGACGAGCGGAAGCCCTAACTCCCCCGCCTCCTTGCAATGTTCTCCTGCAAGCAGACCTAAGCCACCGGAGTAGATCGGAAGGGAATTATGAAGTCCGAATTCAGCAGAAAAATAGGCGATCGTCTTTTCGGCGAGGTCGGGATGGGTTTTTTGAAGCCAGGTCTCCGATGTTCCCATTTCGTGATCAAATTTTTTGAAAACACCATCATAGCTACGGAGAAAGCTTGGATCCTCTGAAAGCTCCTTGAAACGCCGGGGGGAGATGTCCTTCAGCATGGCGACAGGGTTGTGATGCGTGCTTTTCCAGAGTGGGCGGTCAACGGCCTCAAACAGTTTTCTGGCGTCCGGATGCCAGCTCCACCATAAGTTGTAGGACAATTCCTTTAAGCGAGCAATCCGTTGCGGGAGCCCGGAAGAATCTGACATATTGATTGCCTCCAATTAAGTCTGAATTTAAGAAGGGGGATTATATCTCATGGGAGAGCCGACTGTCAGCCGGGAAACGATTTTAATTCCCCCTGATTCTTCTGGCTTGCAGAACGCCCTTGAGCCCTTCGATTTTTTTGATCACTTTCTCGAGATGTTTGATGTTGACGATATCGACGACAATATGGAGGTTCCCCTTGTGATCCTCTGTTGTTTTAATCTCTGCGTGACTGATATTCGCGCCTGTTTCTGCAATCGCGGCTGAGACGGAAGCCAGCAGCCCCGGCCGGTCAAGAGTCAGTACCGAGAGCAGAATCGAGTGCTTCGGATTCGCTTCCTTATCCCATTCAACAGCGACAAGACGTTCTCTGCTGTAGTCCAACTGGTCGATATTGGGACAGTCTATGGTATGCACCGAAAGTCCTCGCCCCCGCGTGATAAAACCGATAATTTGCTCTCCGGGTACCGGATTGCAACATTTTGAAAGATGAATCAGAATGTCGTTCAGACCCGAAACCTTGACCGCACTTTTTCCAAAACCGGCTTTGTTAATGATGCGGTCGGTAATGCCTTCCTTCAGATCTGTTTTTGGAAGGAAGGGGCGGATGACATGCTGCACAGAGATCGTGCCATAACCAATGGCGGCGATCAGGTCTTCAAAAGAATGAATGCCCTGAGCTGCAACCGACTCAAGGATCTCTTTCGAGTTCATCACCTCAGAAGGTCTTAATTTTGCCTTCCGGCATTCTGATTCCAGCATTTTTTTTCCGATTTCCAGGCTTTGCTTCCGCTCTTCCAGGCCGATCAGATGTTTGATCTTCGCTTTTGCTTTGGAGGTTTTGACAAATTTAAGCCAGTCTCTGCTGGGTTTATGCGATGGAGAAGTCAGGATTTCAACCGTATCCCCGCTCCGCAAGGGCCGACTCAAAGGGCTGATGTATCCGTTCACCTTTGCCCCGAGGCAGTGATTTCCCACTTCCGTATGGACCGCATAGGCAAAATCAACCGGCGTCGATCCCTGAACCAGTTCCTTGAGATCTCCCTTGGGGCTGAAGACAAACACAACATCGGAAAAGAGATCGGTTTTCACGGAAGTCATAAACTGGCGGGTATCGGGTAAATCTCTCTGCCATTCGAGCAGTTGACGTAACCAGGCAAAAACCTGCTCGTCCTTTGCGTTGATCTGTCCACTGTCTTTGTAAACCCAGTGGGATGCGATGCCCTCTTCGCCGATGAGGTGCATCTCTTCGGTCCGGATCTGAAACTCGACATGCTTCCCTCCCGGACCCATGACTGTTGTATGCAAAGACTGATAGCGATTCGATTTCGGGATGGCGATGTAATCCTTGAAGCGCCCCGGCACCGGCCGCCAGAGCGAATGAATGAGTCCAAGCAGGGCATAACAGTCCATCTTGGTGTCGGTGAGAATCCGAATGCCCATCAGGTCGTAAACTTCTTCAAGTGGAATGCCCCGACGTTCCATTTTTGAATAAATTCCGAAGAGATGTTTTGAGCGTCCGGAGACCGTACATTCAAAACTGTTTTCGGCCAAAACCTTCTTTACGCTCGAAACCACGGATTCGATATATTTTTTCCTCTCCCCTCGCCCCGCCTTGACGTTTTTAACGATGTCTTTGTAAATTTCGGGTTTGAGGGCACGCAGGCAGAGATCTTCGAGTTCGGATTTGATCCAGCCAATACCGAGGCGATTGGCAAGAGGCGCGTAAATTTCCAGTGTTTCTGTCGCGATGCGATCCCGCTGCTCCTCAGAAAGCGCATCCAGGGTGCGCATGTTATGAAGACGATCCGCCAGTTTAATCAGCAAAACCCTAATATCCGCCGACATCGATACGATCATTTTTCTGAAATTTTCAGCTTGTTTCTCCTGATTATTTTTAAAGGAGATTTTCCCGATTTTGGTGACACCCGCGACTAGGGATGCTACGACTTCTCCAAATTCCCGACGGAGATCCTGAGAGGTAAATTGGGTATCTTCCACGACATCATGAAGCAGCCCTGCCACAATTGAAGGGAGGTCAAGTTTAAGCTGGGTGAGAATGCCGGCCACCTCTGCCGGATGCTGAAAATAAGGCTCTCCCGACTTGCGTTCCTGCCCCTTATGCGCCTTGTCTGCGAAGTCATAGGCCTTGCTCAAAAGGGCGACATCGGACTGAGGGGTATAGGCCTGAACCTGCTTGATTAAACTTTTTATTGAAGGGGTCTTACCGGATCTAAATTTCAATTGACTCATCATGAGCGTGCTTACTCAGTGGCTTACGGTCTCTGTCTCAATCGTAGAATCCGCCTGGGCTCTTGTCAAGACACTCATGAGGCACTCAGGGTAGCAGAACCGCCACGATCCAGCGTATCGAGCCTCAATACAATTCTGTGATGGGAGGAAGAAAAAGGATGTTGGTCAAGTGTTTTCATTTTTGCCCACCTAAACGGGGCTTCGTATCCCAGCTGAGCATCGATCCGGCAGATAAAAACATGGAGGGTCATTTTGAAGTGCGTAAAAACATGTTTGATCGTCATCCACTGCCCGGCTGTCGTAAGCTCCAAACCCAATTCATTTTTAAAATAAGTATGTAAGGCCGCTTCAGGGCTTTCATCAGCGGACAATTCCCCGAATATCTCAGCAACCCGGTCCCCCGGAAATTCCCATAAACCGGCGAGCAGCCCTTTCAAAGGTCTTCTTCTGATCAAAACGGCATCTCCGGAAAGAATCACCCCGGCGACATAATCAAAATGCGGGATCATTTTCGTTGGTTTTTTCAGGGGGATATCAGCCTGCAATCCCGCACGTCTTGCGCCACAAGCCCGTGTTACAGGGCAATCGCCACATATCGGTTGTTTCGGTTTACAGATTGTCGCCCCGAGATCCATGATCGCCTGCAAATAAAAACCGGGTAGCCGTTTCGGCAGCAATGCGGAAGACAAGTCCCATAACATGGCCTCCACTTTCTTTTCACGAGGGTCTTCCTTGATTGCAAAAAAACGGCAGAGGACCCGCCGGACATTTCCGTCGAGGATGGGATGGCGTTGTCCCAAGGCAATGGTCAGGATCGCACCGGCAGTCGAACGACCGATACCGGGAAGGCTCATCAAGGCCTTCAGGTCTGAGGGGAAGGCGCCCCCATATTGTTCCACAATTTGACAGGCTGCCCGATGAAGATGGCGCGCACGGGCGTAATATCCAAGGCCTTGCCATTGTTTCAAGACCTTTTCAAGGGGCGCTGCGGCGAGATCCCCTATGGTCGGATATGCGGAAAGGAAACGGTGGAAGTAGGGAATGACCGTGCTGACTTGAGTCTGTTGCAGCATGATCTCTGAAATGTAAACCGCATAGGGCTCTGGACGATTGCGCCAGGGCAGGTCACGACCGGCGGTGCGGTACCATCGGACAAGCGGCCTCGTAAAGCGGGCCTTTGTCCCGGCATCACAAATCAATCATCATCCTTTGTCTCAGGCGAAATGTGCTCACTGGTTTTATTGAGTTTTCGACCCAGTTCCATGATTTTGAGTTCAAGAATTTTGAAACGGGCCGAAATCGGATCGGGCAGATTCGTATGGTCGAGATCCCCTTCGTCATCCTTGCGGTGGATGATTTTTCCCGGAATGCCCACAACGGTGTTATGCGCAGGGATCGATTTGAGGACGACGGAATTGGCACCGATGCGAACATGATCCCCAACAACAATAGCACCCAGGATCTTTGCGCCTGCCCCGACAATCACATGGTTTCCGAGCGTAGGATGTCGTTTCCCCTGCTCATTTCCTGTGCCGCCGAGTGTGACCCCCTGATAGAGCGTAACATAGGCTCCAATCTCCGTCGTCTCTCCAATGACGACACCCATGCCGTGATCAATAAAAAAGCCCTTCCCTATGACTGCTGCGGGGTGGATTTCGATGCCGGTTAAAAATCGAGCAACATGGGAGATAAGGCGGGGCAGAACCGGGACTTTCATTTTCCAGAACAGATGGGCAATGCGGTGCAGGAGGATGGCGTGTAAACCGGCATAGCTGAGCAGGATCTCAATGAGACCCTTTGCTGCGGGGTCTCTCTCGCGTACGGCCTGAATGTCTTGTTTAATCGTCCGGAACATGAATGATTTATTTATTTTTAAAAATGGCGATTCAGCTTGCCTAGATAAGGCTTGAGTACAAGGCGGGAGGAACGCAGAACCGGAAGGTATGTGCCTATACCTGAGGATTCGAGTACCACAGCAACGCAGTAATCGAGTCTTAGATGGGCGAGATGAATCGTCATTTTGAAATGAGGCAGACCGCTTGAGCGGCAATGCCTTCTCCTCTCCCGATAAAGCCCATCTTTTCATTGGTCGTACCTTTGACATTGACCTCTTCCGGTTCGATGCCCAGGTGGCTGCTGATGTTTTTGAGCATTTCGCCAACAAAGGGGGCGATAAGCGGGGACTCTGCGATGATGACACTGTCACAATTGAGTACGCGATAACCCTTTCTTTTCAGGATCAAGACCACCTCTTTTAGAATCGTCAAACTTGAAACCCCGTTCCAGCGTGGATCGCCGACTTTGAAATGACGGCCAAGATCTCCTGCACCTGCCGCGCCGAGCAAGGCATCTGAAATAGCGTGAAGAAGCACGTCTGCATCGGAGTAGCCCGCAAGGCCCTTTTCATACGGGATTTCGACGCCTCCAAGCACACACCTGCGGCCTAAGACAAGTGGATGGACATCGTAGCCGATACCCACGCGAATACTCATGCCCTCTCAGCTCGGACAGATTCGCTGTCATTTTGATTTTTCAGGAGGAATTCGGCCATTTTTAAGTCGGAGGCAGTGGTGATTTTGATATTCTCCGACGGCCCTTCAATACAGAGAATCGGAACGCCGAGCCGCTCAACCAGCATGGCCTCGTCGGTCGCATAAAAATGATCCTCCGCCCCCTTCCGACAGGCCTCTACCAGTACCGACAGATAAAAACCCTGAGGGGTCTGCATTGCCCATATTCGCTCGCGTGCCAGGCTCTTCTGAATCACCGCGCCATCCGTAACCTCTTTCAGAGAATCTGTCACAGGGCGGGCCGCAACAACCGCTCCAAATGTTCTGACTCCCTCGACCACGGCTCCGATAAGGGTGTTTGTAACCAGGGGACGGACACCGTCATGAACCAGGACGATATCATCATCCTGGCCTTTTTCTTTCAGGAGCAGCATTCCGGCAGCGACCGACTCCTGTCGGGATCTGCCTCCGGCAATCACATATTTTAGTTTTGGAAGCCCATAGTCTCTAATCAGAGCCTTCGTCGACGGGAGGTCTTCCTCCGGAACAACGAAGATAATTTCATCAATACAGGCCGATTCCTGGAAAGCCAGGAGGGTGTGGATGAAGACCGGCTTGTCGGCCAGCATTAAAAACTGTTTTTTATTCTTCCCACCGAAGCGCTCCCCATGACCGGCCGCCGGAATGATGACATAGACCAACTAAGTCCCCCTCACTGCCCGTACCGCTTCACGAGTGGGTTCTTCCTTGATCCGGCTGAAGATCATCCGTCCGGCCGGGGTCTGAAGCACACTGGTTACGGTAATCGCCACATTTTTCCCAATCGATTTTCTCGCTTCATCAATGACAATCATTGTACCGTCATCAAGGTATGCGATCCCCTGTGCGAACTCCTTTCCTTCTTTCAGCACAAAGACCCGCATGACTTCACCGGGAAGCACGACCGGTTTCAGTGCGTTGCAAAGCTGATTGATGTTCAAGACCTGTACACCCTGAAGCTCGGCCACCTTGTTCAGATTCAAATCGTTTGTGATGACTTTTGCGGAAACATCCTTTGCCAGGGCTACGATCTTGGAATCGACCTCTCGTATTTCAGGATAGTCTGTATCGACAATACGCACCTCAAAACCCGGCATTTCCTGGAGCTTGTGAAGGACATCAAGCCCGCGCCGACCTCTGGCCCGTTTCATCGAATCAGAAGAATCCGCAATATGTTGAAGTTCATGCAAAATAAATTGCGGAGTCAGAAAAACCCCCTCCAGAAAACCGGTTTCACAAAGGTCGGAAATCCTACCATCAATAATCACACTCGTATCCAATATTTTCAAACTCTCAGATGACGCAACATTCTGCTTCTCTTCAGCAGGCTCGTGCAAACTTTCCTGCCACTTTAAAGCGATCGTCATGCCCATGTAAGGGAAAAAGAGGAAGACAATGCCCGTCCAGATCAGGGTCGCAGCCGGATTAAAAAGAATGAAGGGTGAGGTCATCGCATTGATCAGTCCGGCTGTAAGTACACCGATAGCAAAACCCAGGGCTCCCCAGCCAAGCCTCTTGGCCGCCTTCTTTTTCAAGGAGAGGGAGAGGGCGACTAATGCGCCTCCGGCGAGCAGACCTAGCCCTGCCCCGAACAGAGGTGTGCCGCTCTGCAGGCTCGTAGAGATTGCAGAAGCGACAAAGGCGCTGATGACAACAAATATAAAATTAATAAAAACAACAGGTTTCATAATAATACCCCTTTAAAATCGTGATAAGAATGAAGTCGATACTGAGAGTGCAAGCCTAATATCGACCGATATGAATAAGATGTAAAAGTATTTGGTAAATCTGAGAAAACCCTGGTCATTGTGGCGTTACCGTTAAGAACAGGGTTCGATTTTTACGACCAACGAGCAAAAGAATCGCTTCACTCTTTTCTGACTTAGAAAGGCTTGTTTCGTAGTCAGCAATGTTATGAACAAGGATTCGGTTGACCTCCATAATGAGATCACCCTCTTGGATCCCTGCTTCCCCGGCGAGGCTTTCCGGCTCGACTGCAATGACCACCACACCTTGGGCCTTTTCATCCAAATTAAATTGACGGATTAAGGTTTCGCTCAGGTTTCTGACTTCAATCCCGCTGAGCAGGGTGCTGCTACGCTCCTCCCTACTACTGTCGCTCTGCCTTCTCACGAAGAGATCTTTCGGTTGCGCCTCTATCATGACCTCAAGAGTAAGCTCTTTTTTATTACGGATGATGCGAACGGGGATCTGCTCTCCGACCGCGGTATCGGCAACAACATTTCGAAGTTGTTTTGTGTCCGTAATCGCCTCATTACCAAATGCGACAATGACATCTCCCCGATTGAAACCGGCCTTCTCCGCAGGGCTGCCGGACATGACTTCGCTGATCAAGACGCCTTTTGCCTCTTCCAGACCAAAGCCCTGAGCCAGGGAGGCCGTCACTTCCTGAATCGCAACCCCCAGCCAACCGCGAACGACTTCTCCTTTTTCTGCCAGGCTGCCGACGACTGAATGGACCATGTTGCTCGGAATCGCGAAGCCAATGCCCATATAACCACCGCTCCGGGTAAAGATGGCCGTATTGATGCCGACCAATTCCCCCTGAACATTGACCATTGCGCCACCCGAATTTCCGGGATTGATGGCTGCATCAGTCTGAATAAAGTCTTCGTAGTTTGTCAGTCCGATATCTGCACGCCCAATCGCCGAAACAATGCCCATTGTCACGGTCTGTGTAAAACCGAAGGGACTGCCAATCGCAAGGACATACTCTCCGACCTGGAGCTTTGAGGAATCACCCCAGGGGATGGTTGGAAGATTGTCGGCCTTGATTCGGATCAGGGCAAGATCGCTCTTCGAATCGGTCCCGACGATCTCTCCCGGAAATTCTCGTTTGTCAGCCAGAAGCACAACGATTTCGTCGGCATTTTCGATGACATGATAATTTGTGACAATCAGGCCATTCGGGTCAATAATGACCCCGGAGCCTAAACCTTCGGATTTTCTTTTTTCCGGTTTATCGGGAGAGCGAAAGAGATCGTCCCCGAAAAAACGCTTAAAAAGCGGATCTTGAAATGGAAAACGGGACTCTTCCCCTTTTCCGCCATTGCGAGTTGCTGCAATATTCACCACAGCAGGGGTGACTGCTTTTGAGACGGCGACAAAGGTTTGATCAACCCTTGGGACAACTGGATCGCTTGTGACAGGGGGCGCTAATATTGCCGTCTCTTGCTCGACAACTCCGCCTGTGGCTCGACCATTCGGAACCGAATCAAACTCCGTAACAAGGACAACCCCGACGATCACCCCGACAAACAATAAAAAAGCGGAAAAGACAAGGCGTCTCATTCCGCTCGGATCGCGTCTCAATTGATACAAACTCCCTTTTAAAAAAAAACTGTCGCGATTATACTACGGTTTTTTTTATCTTGTAAAGAATGGAGATTATTGAAAAAAATGTTCCCAACTCATGACGAAATCGACCTTTGGTATGAAAAGGGGCAGTCGCTGATCTGGCACCCTTTCACTCAAATGAAGGAGTGGGAAGATGAAAAACCCACCATCATTGTTTCGGGCGAAGGCGCGACGCTCTGCGACATTGAGGGAAATCGCTATCTCGACGCCACCTCATCCATCTGGGTCAATATTCACGGCCACCGGCACAAGAGCATCAATCAGGCCATGAAGAAGCAGCTTGATCGTATCGCCCATTCAACCCTGCTCGGTCTGACAAATCTCCCCGCAATCGAACTGGCAGAGCAACTGATTCAAATTGCACCGAAAGGGGATGTAAAGCATAAGGAATCGGGAGAGGCGGAAAAACTGACAAAGGTGTTCTACTCCGATAATGGATCCACTGCGGTTGAAATCGCGCTGAAAATCGCTTTTTCCTACTGGCAGCACCTCGGTGGAGAGTACAAGAGAAAAAAGAAATTCGTCTCTTTTTCAAACGCCTACCACGGGGACACCATCGGTTCGGTCAGCGTAGGCGGCATCGACCTCTTCCACGCAGCTTATGGTCCCCTCCTTTTTGACACGATCAACATTTCCTCGCCCACCTGCTACCGCTGCCCCATAGGACTCAACTATCCCTCCTGTAAACTGGCCTGTGTTGACGAGGCAGAGAAGGTACTGAAAAAACATCATCGGCGGCTTGCCGGCCTCATTATCGAACCCCTCATTCAGGCGGCGGCAGGGATGTTATGCGCACCCCCCGGCTACCTGCGCAAAATTCGGGCACTTTGTACAAAATATGAAATTTTGATGATCGTGGATGAGGTCGCCACAGGATTTGGACGGACGGGAAAGATGTTTGCCTCTGAACATGAAGGCCTTGTGCCGGACCTGATGGCCATTTCAAAAGGACTCACCGGGGGTTATCTTCCCCTGGCAGCGACCCTGACACGACAGAAGATATATGATGCCTTCCTGGGAGACTATGCTGAATTTAAGACTTTTTTCCATGGACACAGCTACACGGGGAATCCGCTCGGCTGCGCGGCGGCAATCGCCAATCTGAAGGTCTTTAAAAAGGAAAAAACGCTCGAAAAGCTTAAAGAAAAGATCATCTACGTCAAAAAGAGTCTTATGTCCTGGCGGCGATGGAAGCATGTTGGAGACATCCGTCAGGTCGGCCTCATGATCGCAATCGAACTGGTCGCAGACAAAAAGACGAAACTTAGCTACCCTTTAGAGATGCGAGTCGGAGGCGCGGTCTGCCAGGAGGCCAAATCACGAGGGGTTCTGCTTCGTCCCCTCGGAAACGTCATTGCCATCGTGCCGCCTCTCTCCATTACCCTGGATGAGTTGGAAAAAATTATCACGGTTGTAGGGGCTGCTATACGAAAGGTGACGGCAAAAAAGTGACAGGCAAAACTCGATTTCCGAAAGCAAGGGCTTGATTCCCTATAAATCTTGTTTATATTTAGAAGAACAGCTTAGAGTAAAACAGGAGGTTTTTTATGACTGAAAAGGTATTGATTGAAAAAGTATCAGGGGGCTATATTGTCTCCGAGGCGAATCCGGAACCCAAAAATCCAACTGAACACTGGATGAGCAAGTCGGTATTTTCCGATTTTCATTCTACCGTCGAAGAAGTGCGTCGGCGATTTCGTGTCTCGGATATCATCGCTTCGGAAGAAGGCAAGTTCATCCTGTAGTTTTATGCGTATAGTAGCTTGTATTCCTGCAATTGATGTTTCATCTTAAATTCCACTTGATATGACGAGGGGCCATGTTTATTGGAAAATCCCCTCAAGTTTTGCTTTCTGAAGAACATCCACCAAAACCAGACACTGTTTGTCTGACGGGATTTTATTCGGAATTTGTTCGGCAACTTTAAGAATTCCAATTTCTTTGGCACTCAGCATGTTCTTTTTTGTGCCCTCCTTGAGTACCAGAGTCCATTTTTCTATGGGGATTTTAAAAATCAGTTTCTGAGCCTCAATACCATCGTCAATCTTTTGGGTTTTTTTTGCTGATTTTTCTTCGACAATTCGGTCTTCCACCGTAACCAGTTCATCCCGAAACTCATCAGGAAGTAGTCTTTCCAAATCAACCATTCGCCCTTGTATCCTTAGCCAGCAGCCCTCTTTCTTTGCCCATTCGGAAATATTGGAAATACCCTGTGGAGGGTAAATAATGTCATCATTCACAAATTTTGCGGCGATAGCCAATGAGTCCGATAGGGCCGAGGAGAGGGATTGGGTATCCCATATCATTTTGTGATTTATCGATTGCCTGCGCCGTCTGCAGCATTCGTTTATTGACGCAATTGCGTAAGAAACAATGTTGGCCCGATAGCCCCCGTTGTACCAGGGTTGTTTTGGAACCAGCCTCTCTGTCTTCCGGAATATAATGGCACGTGAGATCATCCGCTTATAGTAAAGCTCATTGAAACTGTCAGGGGATTTCGCCCATTCCTTGCCAATCCGACCTGCATATCGGGCAAAATTTTTCTGTGCGCCAAGATTGACCCAACGGGGATGATCATCCCAGACATTCTCAAACTTCGCAAGATCAGTTTTCGTGAACATCTGAGGTTTGGGCTTTTCTGCCTTAAAACGGCGTCGTTCAGCCGGAGTCATTTTGGACTGTGCATCACCATACTGGCCTCTGGCACGCTCATAAAACCAAAGGGTTTCCCGTTGTGCACCCTGCTGTGGCGGAGCCCAGATCCTTCTTGAAAAATTTTCCATGCGAATATGGAAGGGATGATTGGAAAAAAAGTCCGCTGCGTTCACACGATTCTGTGTGTTTGCGTACTCGGATATGCGAGGAACAATCGTTTCGCCTGCCTCACTGTCGATAACAGACAGCTTCATCGGCACAAATATTTTTTTGAGTGAGGCTTTATCCTTTCGCCTTGTATGAAAGAGTGAGGCTGTTGTTTGACCCCCGTTTACGATTTGAAGGTCTTTTATTCGGATGATTTCCTGACCTTTTTCGGTCATTTCCGTCTCGACCTCTTGTGCAGTGGCCGTAATGCCATTGTTGTACGCGAAGAACATATCGGGTTCATTCAGGATGGTACTTCTGATTCCTTTATTCACCTTGCTTCGGGCCTGAAGAAAACACCTGACATTCTGCTCCAGCAAGCGTGCACCATATTTTTCGTACAGGTCAGAGAGACCTTCGGCCGGCATGACAACCAGGTAAGACTGATGGGCATCAGAACCAAGATGAGCTGACAGGCACGAAAGGCCTCTCCCGAGTATTTCATGAAAATTCAGGTCCAATACCTCTTTGTGTCCGTGAGAACTACGTTGTCTCTGGAGTCTGGATATATCCCATATCTGATAAGTCGCAGGGATGCCGCAGACATTATTTTCTTCAATTGTCTGTAATCGCTCACTCAGTCCTCGTTCTGAAATCAGGAAAAAATTGATTTTACGAATCAGGTTCCCTGCCCTTCGGTCATAGATCTGACGTGAAAGGTCGTATTCAGGAGAGGTGTCCTCAAGATCAAGATAAAGCATGTTGTCTATGCTGGCGGTGAAAAAGTTGACAACACGTTTGAATGTCGCTTCGACTTCTGTTCGTGTCAGTGAGGCGAGTTCCGCTCTGCAATCGAAATCAGAGACAAAAAGATCAAGGCTTTCCTGCTCGTCATTGAACCAGTAACCGTCCACTCGCATACCGCGAGGGGGACGAAAATAGCAATGCTCAAAGCCTTCAATAAAACCGGTTTCTATCAATTCATTTGTAACGGCATCCATAAATTCGGAGAGCTGAAAGCTATTGTTCGCTTCAGCCCCCGCCATAAGTCCCTGTCGAAAATCATGAAAAAAAGCTTCTGTTGTCTGCTCCATGCTTTTACCTCCAAATCAATGAGACATCGCATTCGAACGGCTCCAATTTTTCCAGTTTGATTTCATAACCCACCTGAACGATCCCGTCCGGAAGACCGGACCGAATCAGTCGTGGGAAATCATCCATCACCCTGAAAGTCCGCTGGCTTGAAATCAGAAACTTTGGTTCATCATAGTCCCGCATTTCGACGTAACCATATGCGGCAAGTTTACGGGGAAATTCTTCAATCGCGTCAGAGTCCGTTATATCCCGCTCAATCTGTCGGGCGAGCTCATTCAGGGAAATGGCACGGTCAGACTCAGGAATTTCGCTCAGGCGGTAGATCATCAGGTAGAGATTGTCGGATAGCCCTTCCAACTGGTCCTCCGACGAAATCCGAACTGCACTGCGTTCCCTGCCGGAAAGCGATTTGACCTCTACTGAGGTGTTGGCGAAGATGAAATCCTGATGGGCACCCTCTGCACCGCACCAGGACTCAATTGCTGATTTCTCACTAAGGTGCGTGGGAAAGAGCGATTGAAGAAAAGATAATTCCGCAAACAAGCCACGAACCTCTTCCGCAGAGAGGAGCCTTTTATTTTTACCAGCCATGAATGCTTTCCATCGTTTAAGATGGGCCACAGCAACACTGAGGCCGGTTGTTGAATCCTTTACGTCTTTCAGAGACGACACAAGCGTTTCGCATAAACCAAGGAATATATCCGTATCGACAAGGTTTTCCACGCTGATCACCAGGCCTTGCTTCTGGATTGTTCCCAGAAGTCTCAGATCAATTTTCAGACCATGAACAGAAATACGATGTTTTTGAAATTGCCCGGAGTGATCACCATCCAGTTCCAGAATAAAAAGACAACGCCCTTCTGCATCTTTTCCCCAGTACAAAGGAATTGATGTAGCCGCAGCAACACTCCGAACATTGTAATCGGAACCGGGCGTCTTTATTTTGTCCCAGGGTGACTGCTTACTCGTCATAGCCCTCATCCTCGTCTGGAGCATCTAATGATGAACCATACATCCCGTCAAGCCATACCTTGTTCACAACTACGGTGATCTCTTTGTCATAGTTGCCGTACGGAAAGCTGATCCCAAATGCGGGAACACGGCTCTGCCGAGCATTCCCCTCTCCCAGATCAAGCGCATGCAGCATAAGTAGAGGCTTGTTGCGTACTCTACGGAAATGGTGATCGGACAACTTCTCCTCTTTCGCCATTTCAAGTGCGCGTTGTCGTTGTGTATTAGACAGTCCCAGTTTTTCATCCCCTCTACTTGCGACGCGATCCTTGCTGGCCCGCCAAGCATCCTCGACCCGCCTAGCGCTGGCTCTTCCCTGAGTGCCAAGCCGATACCGGGCTGCGTCTTCACCATTCCCCTTCATGGAGATTAACAGGACATCACCTTTAGGGTGGTCCTCGGAGAGCCTGTCAAGGTAGTCGATGGCAGCAGCTTTTTTCCAAGAGAACCATGGATGAGATCGGAACCTCGTCAGGAACGCTTTGATGACTTCGGTATCCACATCCTGAACTATCCAACCTTTGCGAGTCGAAACGAGAGCTTCCGCCCCCTTTCCGAATCCCTTTTTCCAGTATTCGGCAATGAGTTCTTCGTTTTCAATATTTATAGCTTTCTCTGTAGGCAGTGTATGACTCTCAATGAGGTCTCCATTGAAGTTCTGTTTGACGGTGATTTCTTCACCACTCCGCATTTTGTTAGCGGCGGTAATGAGCAAGCGATCCGGATGCGCTTTAACATAAAGACCGAATTGCCTGGGACTCAGCTGGTCGCGGCGCATACGTTTTATCTGCTGCCGAAGCCCCTCGGAGGCTTCGGCAATATGCGAGTACCAGTTAATGGAATCAGGGGAGAGATGTACTCTGCATAAATCTTCGAAACCGGGCCGATACCCGAACCACCTTCCCATCTGCATCAGGGTGTCGTACATCCGGGTATTCCGATACATATAGCTGACGCAAAGGCCTTCTATCGTCAGACCACGCGATAAACTGTACCCGCCTACCGCAATGGCCGTAAGGGCATCTCCGTCTTTTTCGTATTTCCTGTAATCCAGAGCCTCATCAGATTTGCTGTTCACAACAAATATACGCAGATTATCAAAGGCACTGAAAAGTGCGGCCTTAACCTCATGCCAGTCAAATCCACAGTTCGAATAACCCTCCAGGAATGTTTTCTTCAGTGCGGCCATATAATAATCTCGCCCTGAAACATGTTCAGGCATGGCGTAGTTTGATTTGACAGCCACCCGCAACTTTTTTTCATAGACACTGATAAAACCACGAACCATATTCTGAATTGCCACAAGATATGACACGTTCACCATCATGGAGCAGTGCTTGTTACGGTGACCCCGCAGATTGCGTATCGCCCTGGCAATAATAAATTGATTTATTGCTCTGTAAAGTGACGGGGGCAACTCATCTATGAAGGAATCTTTCTTCAGTGAAAACGGGATGTAGTTCTCGGCATCGGTAATTTCCTCAAGGATTGCTCCACTTGTCTCCTCATCAAGAAAAACCTTCTCCGGCCCGAAATAGGTGGTTGGTGCATCAAGACAGTATATAAAATCTCTCGGGAAGAGCTCTTCTCGTACCTGATCATCGTAAGACTCAGGATTGATGAAAATATTGGCAAATGGTGTCGCTGTGTATCCGACATAGCAGGATTTTGCGAAGAGACCCAGAATTTTCCGGATCATGGCATTTGTGCGGGTAGGGTCTAAATCGGGCTTGTTTGTGTTGATAGATGCGTTGTCTGCCTCGTCATCAATCAGGAGCATTGGCACATCGGTAATCTGACCATCTCCCTGGGCATTAAGCTCCTTCAACCATTTATGGAGAGAATCCAGCGTCCTGACATTCTTCTTGATAACCAGAATGATGGGTTTGCTGAAATCGTTCAGTTTCCAGCCACTCTGGCGAGCTGTATTTTTGTTGAAATCATCGTGGATGTTCGTAAGTGTTGCAGGATGTGGATATTGTCCTCCGATACCAACACCGATCAGTGCCCGGCCATCCGGATCGCTTGACCGCCCGACAAATCCTTCATCAATACGTTCCTGGGTTTGTTTTCTGAGGTTGTTTCTGGGAATGCTGAGATGGATGTACTTCCTTGGCGTTCTTTAAAAATGAATCGCGACATGCTAAATTATTTCAATCAATTAACAATCACCAAGGGTCACATCTAAATGCCAGAGAGACGAAAATGGAACCGACAAGAATTACTTGTTGCTCTGAAAATTTATTGCGAATTAGAATTTGGCCAGTTTCATGCACTCCATCCACGGATAATAGAGATCGCTTCTTTCTTAAACAGGACACCAAGTGCTTTGGCAATGAAGCTCTGTAATTTTGCAAGCCTTGATCCGTCCATGATGGGGAAAGGCTTAAAAAGGGTGAGTAAGGCCGATACTGAAATAATCGAGAACTTCCTTGCTAATCCAGAGGTTATCATCCTTGAATCTGGACGAGCTTGCACCCAGCTCATGACTACGACAGGTAATGATGATGTCGATGAAAGGCCAGAGTCTTTTGTACCCGATTACAGAAAATTTGGAGAGACAGAAAAGGTTTCGGAAGTCAAAACAAGGACGGTGCAACAATTTTTTCGATCGGCTGTTGTTTCAAGTTATCATTTCAAATGTGCTATTTGCGAACTCAGTATAAAAGATCTCCTCATTGCATCTCATATTGTCCCGTGGGCAGAAAAAGTTGAAAGTAGAGCCGACCCTTCAAATGGGATATCTCTTTGCGCATTGCACGATAAAGCTTTCGATAGAGGGTTAATGACCGTAGATCAAGATCATAGAATTTTGATAAGCCCTAAACTTAAATCAGCCGGGGGCCAAGTTATTGCTGATATGTTCTCCCGATTTGAGAACGAAAAACTGCACTTACCTTTTCGATTCGCTCCCAATGTAGAATATTTAAATTGGCATCAGGAGCATAGGTTTCAAAGTTAAATTTCTGATTCTATTGCCTTCAAAATTATTATTGTGCGAGAAGATCTGTATGCTGGTAGCCCAGATAAGCCAGTTCGGCCGCCTTTCGTTTATCACGCTCTATAAGTGCCCTTGAGTTTGGTTTACCAAAAATCGGATCTAGTTTTCGGTGTGCTTGCCTTTGGACAACCTTTATACCTTTTCCAAATAGCATCCGTTCACGAAAATTACGGTGTGATATTTTAGAAATACAATATCGGTTTACCAGGAAGTTTTTTGTCGTGGAGGCGAAAACGGTATCCGGTCCTATTCAGCATCGACCGTAGAAGCATTTCCGGTCCCGTATCCTTCTCCCGGATGCGGGACATGCCCCAACTACGTATCTCTTGAGGCAATGTATCAACCAAGGCTCACCTGGTAATTTTTGCCTGCTTCATAATATCTAAGTGCCTTTCAAGAAGGGGGGACTGCATTTCCGACTTGTTTGTATTGCTCGGTCCGAGGGCCACAGAAATAGTAATTGTCAGGGAAAGTTTGTATCCGTGCGGCCTCACGAACGGTCAGACTTCTGGCCTGAGTGGGGTCAGGATGAATGAAATAATGACCATCTTTACTGAGCGTGACAGGTGATTGTCGTCGATGTTCTGTCGGCTACCTGAACACGAAATCGGTCTGCAAAATTGTTGTGCTTCATTGAGCGGGAAACATTTCTGTGTTTGGGTAAAAGGGCAGAGGGGAAGTGCCGTAGTTTCGGGGAGAAACCGTGTACTTTGGCATAGCTGGCTGCGAAGACATACCGATGGAGATCCTTCTCCATGTGAGATTTTGTCACATGGTTGCATACTCCCCCGATACGCGGATCATGAAACCAATGACTGTTCCACTGAACCTTCGTCTCTGTGGTCCCTATAAATTCAGCCCCTCTATCCCTGTTTTGTGCATTAAGGTTCGACAAAATATTGATCATGAATGGACGAATTCCCTTGTCTTCAAGGCCTCCATTGAGAAACCACCTCTCATTTTTCATTGAAGTGAGCACAGAAACCCAGTTTTCTCTTGAATCTGTCTTTCTTGAAAGACCACTCCTGAGATGCGGAAGATCGTCAATCACGCGACCCAGAGAGACTTCGTCGTCTACCGGAGAAAGTTGTTTCGGCACGGCCCGGGTGATGTCTTCTCGGATGCCAAGAATAATGACGCGGTGTCTGGCTTGTGGAATCCCGTACCGCTCGGCTTCCACTAAAAAATTCTTCTTCTCTCCGGTCTGGCACGCGTCCGGTTCCACGAGAGAATAAAGCCTGTATCCAAGGGTTCCTGCTGACCGGCCTATAGCCGATACGGGGGATGTAAGATCCTCCAGCAGTCTCTCGAAGAGGTCTTTGTTGTGGAGCCTGGCAGAGAGCAAACCTTTGACGTTCTCCATGACAAACACACAGGGTTGATGATCTGCAAGTATCTGGAGATACTCTGTATACAAAGTGCTGCGTTGGTCAGTTTCCGGGGTGTATCCCGAATTTCCTTTGTTTCTTGACCTGCCGACAACCGAGTAAGCCTGGCATGGAGGCCCTCCGACCAGAACAAAGTTCTTTCGTCTTCCAAGAACATTCTCTATCAGGGATCTGACATTTGCCTCCGGCCATTCTTTGCTCCCAAGCTCAACATTTTTGGCAATGGCATCTGCGTTGGCTGATTCTCCAGGGAAGGAATGATACAGATCCTCACGTGACAACTCCCCTCTCAAGTGCTCGTAGTAGTCATCAGGTACTTCTCCATCAGGAAACTCCCGGAAAAAGGATCTAAGCCGAAGGGTTTCCCACGCGTGTCTGTCTTTCTCAATAGAAAGACAGACACGAAAAGGAATGCCGTGTGCCGGAGTGCGCAGGCTGGAGAAGCCTTCCCCAAGTCCCCCGGGGCCCGCGAATATGTCAATGACAGGTATCATCAGTATTCTTTAGCCACGGTGCCGTGGCTGGATTAATCGCTTTCAGGTTTATATTTTACTTTGTGCCGCCCTGCCTTATATGCAGCGCCGAGTAGCGCAGTCTTGTCGTTCAGGATGACTTTAACCGGAATAGCTTTCAAGAATGAAGCATATCTGCCCTTGGCAAGAAAGGCCTTTATAAAGGTTCCGTCTTTCAGCTTTTCCAATATCTTCGGGGCGATCCCGCCGCCGACATAAACGCCACCTGTCGCCAGTGTTTTTAAGGCGAGATTTCCAGCTTCAGCACCATAGATCGAAACAAAAAGATCAAGGGCTTTGATACATCGCTCCGACTGATGAGCGAGCGCAAGCTCGGAAATCACACTGCCCGGGTCTTCTTTCTTCAATCGTTCGGAAACCGGATACACGTCTCCGCTCTGTTCGCTTTCCTCTAAAAACCGGAAGACGTTCAGAAGACCCGATCCGGAAAGCACTCGCTCATAACTGACCCGCGGGTACCGTTTTAACAAATAACTCAACAGGCCGATCTCGACCGAATTTCTGGGCGCGAAGTCGCAATGTCCGCCCTCAGAGGGAAAAGGTCGATGTTGCACTCCGTCCCAAAAGAGAATCGCTTCGCCAAGCCCGGTTCCCGCAGCAATCACCACCCGGTTTCCATGCGGATTGATCCGACCGGTATTAAGGGTGAAAAAATCATCTTCTTTTAGAGCCAATGTCCCGAAAGCGGTCGCCTCCAAATCATTCAGCAGGGTGACAGAAGGGATGCTCAGTTTTTGATTCAATTCCATCGCATCGATCGTCCAGGGGAGATTTGTCATCCGGCATCGCCCCGCATTGACCGGTCCTGCCACACCAAAACAGGCCGCATCGATTTGAGGGGTTTCTCCCTTCAAAAACCACTTGACCGCTCCAATCAAGCTTTCATGGCTTTTTGAAAGAAGTGTCTCTTCCCGAATTAGTCCTGCATCTGGCTCATCTCCAAAGAGTGCCAGTCGTGTGTGTGTGCCTCCGATGTCACCCGCTAATATCATTTGTTAGCCCTTATCACCACATCAATCTCACGAGGTTTGATCAATTTCAAGAAAAAAGCGGATGCGATGCCGGAGGCACCGAAGACCATGCACATCACCATAATCTGGTAGCGTACTGCAATTAAAGGAGAAACCCCGGAGAGGATCTGCCCCGTCATCATCCCCGGCAATGAGACCAGACCGACGGCGAATAAAGAATTGGTAATCGGAATCAGTGAGGCCCGGAGCGCAATGCCACGGGCTTTCTCGTAAGTAACATGGCGTGCCGTTTCTGCCTCCATTCTTTCTGCAGCAAGCGAGATGCTGTTCATCGCCTGAGCAAAAATCATCCCGGCCAGAGGGATCAAAATACGCGGTGCGTACCAGGGACGGAGACCGAGTACGCCCTGAGAAATCAATACGAGGGTCAGCCCCCCGGCCACAACAATCGCGCTCAAGGCCTTAAGAAAGAGGTGTTTTCGCTTCGCCTTGATGGTGCGAAGCGCAATCCAGCTGGAAGTGCTGACCATCACCAGTAATACGAGTAAAACAATCAAGGCCTGATCTGATTTAAAGATCAGGCTTAAGAAGTAACCGACCAGAAGAAGCTGGGCGAGCATTCTGGAAATCGCATAAAAGGCATCACGAAAATCCAAAGACCAGCGATAAAAAATGGCAACAACGATCAAGGCGGGAATGAAAGCAAGGATTAAATTGCTGAAAGGGATGAGTTGAACGCTTTGCGACATTTTTTTATTGAAGTCGGAGTCAAAAACAGGGAAACATTTTGAAGGAGTTCTCCATTCAAAAAAACCTGCTACCTCCGGTTCTGCTTCCGGGCTTTCTTCGCGGCCTTATTCTTTTTTTTCTTTTTCGTCTTTACGGCGGCACTGCTTGTGGGTTTAGTTGGGAGGGCTAATTCCGGATCTTCCTCTTCGCCATATCCACCGGATGAGGGATCCTGATTGGAAAATTTTGAGAGGATGCTTTCTTTGTCATCTTGATCTGTCATCTGAACTCCTTGTTCGACGAGTATTGGCCGAGGCAGGAAAACTCATGGCCTTAGAGACAGAGTTTAGCCTTTAATACGGTTGAAGATCAAGAATAAGGAAGGATCAACTGGTGATGAATTGTCGACTGGAGGGTTAATAAGGGTTCTGCATCAAGCTCGGCTTTTCTTTTCTGCAACCCGCAGAACAAGCCTTAGAGCATCGATTACCGTAAACCATTTCAGAAAAGCCAAAAGACTCTAACCCCGCCCAAAGGACGGGGTTTCTCCGGCGAACTTCGTCTATGGTGAAATTATTAATCCAGTGGGTGCATTTGGTGCTTGTGTGTCTGGAACTGGCGGAACAGGCATACAAACAGTGTCATGTGTGTAGCTGATTGCAGACAGGTGATGTAAGTAGTCTTCTATATCTGTGTACCCGTTATTGTCTTTATCTTGATTTCCGTCCAGTGGATTATTACTATCCAGTCCTTGCGCAGTCTCCCATGTGTCCGGCATTCCATCGTTGTCGGTATCTGTTGGTGGTGTTAGGTTTTGGAAGGTTGGATAATCGGAAGAAGAAACGTTACCTTTGAAGCCACCCGTTCTGTTATGGAAATTGTTTACTACTCGCACGTCAACACTATCCCGAACTGGTGCCATTGCACCTACCGCTGTAAGTATACAGCTTGCGACAGATTCTGACATTACTTTATTAGTTACTGGCGGAACTTCTTTGGTATTTGACCATGGAAGCGTTGACCACCTCGTATCTTTTCTGTACAGGGTAGATAATCGTATGTTCTGCCAAAACTCTCCAATATTCCACTGTGGTTCAGATTGACTCAACCTCGATGATCCGATGTTGCCATGCACGTAAAACCGAGGGATTGGATTTGAATCACTCCCAACTGTGCCTCCAGGAGGACGATAGGTTACTTCAAAGGAATAGCCATTGGATACTGGTCCTTGGCGGGCATAGTTATTCATAAAATTAGCCTTCACTCCACCCGAAGCTGACGAGGTGAGTCCTCCAAACCATTGATACACAACGTTATTTACACTATCTAAAAATAGACTATCATTTCCATTTATCTCTGGGTTTCTCTCTCTGTTATGAGCAAAATAATTGTGATGCAGAGATACAGTCATCTCTTTTGCGTGTTTTCCCCAGATAAGCATACCCATGCCGTGGTTTTTTTCACTGTGTCCTGCATCCAATAGCCCTTCTGAAAAAACAGACCATTGAAATGTTATGTCCCGAGGCGCATAAGCAACTTCAACATTCTCATCAACTCCCCAGCTAAATGAGTTATGGTCAAAGATAAGGTTATATCCATCGTTAAACTGATCAACCCACTTCCCCCAGATCTGCACAGCGTCTTGAGAGTCTAATTCCTTACCACTAGCGTTTCCTGCTCCAACTCTCCAACGCATATGCCTAGAAATAACATCGTGAGTATTGAATCGAGTCGGTCTACCTGTGACCAATATACCACCAGGTGATGTTTCTCCAGCTATTGTAATGAAAGGATTATTAATCTTAAGAATTGATGTTAAACGAATTATTCCAGAAACATTAAACACAACAATCCTAGGACCTGAGGCCGTCGCAGCTGCTCTAAAACTGCCCGGACCACTGTCATTTAGATTGGTCACTTTGATGACTTGCCCCCCTCTTCCGCCAACCGACTTTGCACCGAAGCCTTCGGCCCCGGGAAAGGCTGGAACAGCATGTGCGGCATTTGGGTAAACAAGAAACAGAATGAATATTCCAAGAACATAATTTTTGATTTGATTCATTGTGTATTTCCCTTCAAATACAATGTATTATTATCTCAAATTTATAGGCAGCTCAGGTTTAATGGCCCATAGTTTGGCTTAGTAATCATTTTCCTGATTCCGAATTAAAGCAATATGCATGCCGATGAGGCGAATCAACTTGAAAAACGGCGAGAATTTCAGTTATTAATGAAATAGTACTAGCTTTTTCCCATTCTGTAAGGCTGGCATGTTCATTACCATGTAATTTTCACCTAGAGGTTATGTAGTGAGTTGCCCATTTAACTTTATTGGTCATAATGTTCATGGATTGCCGTAGAATCTGAATAGTGGCTTAAGTCGCAATGTGGACACAAATTAGAGCGTAATAATATTAACCACTCACGATTTTGATTAAACAACATCTACAATGTAGGACAGCCCTAGTGTTTCATAAAAGCGAACAGTATAACTTGGCTCTCAGGCCTTTGCTCAATGTGCCAGAACTACGAATCAATAAAGAGCCCACTAGAAACACACATCTAAAGGATTCTACAGCGTCGGACTTCAAGCGCTTTTAATGCCCCTAAGGGAAGTCTGGAATCCGTCATTTCAAACAGCTCAATCAAGAGCATGAGGCTAACGACGAAGACATTTAACACATTAAACCATAATTTACATGATCGCAGTTCCTATGCGTTTTCCACTCAATTCCCATTACACGACAAGGATCCCAGGAAAAGTGCCATTTTTTCCTGACCAGATAGAACAGCCCGTTTAATAATGAAAAAAATATTACAAGATCGCTTATTAAAAAAAATCATCAAAAACTCCGGCATCATTTTTTTTGGTCACTCAACTGCGTCTGTATTGAGTGTTATTTCGTTTACGATTATGGCCAATATCATTGGTCCGGAGACATTGGCAATATTTGTATTAGCACAATCTTATTCCATGATTTTAAATGATATTTTCAATATTCAGACCTGGGAGTCGATGATTAAGTTCGGTTCTGCTCAGACCGGAAAACAGGGAATGACCAATGTCATTAAAACCAATGTGTTTTTGGATGCCGTCAGTGCAGTGCTTGCAGCTTTTTTTGCATTGTTATTCGTCTATCCTGTGGGCTCTTTTTTTGGTTGGGAAGAATATTTTTTGCCTGTTATCTCTATCTACAGCATCTCGATCCTCTTTAATATTACAACCCTGACCATCGGAATTCCCAGGTTATTCGATCAATTTTCTTCCCTGGCAAAAATTCAAGTGTCGATGTCATTTTTAAAACTGATTCTCATTCTAATTGCGATGGCAACAACTAACAGATATGAGATTTATATCTATATTTTTTTACTGATCGATATCCTCCAAAATATATCCTTAATTACCTTTAGCACAGTCTTACTCAATCGCTCCTATGGGCGTGGATGGTGGAAAACCCCTCTCAAATTCGACCAAGAACAAATCAAATTTATTTGGTGGACCAATTTAAGATCGATCATTAGAATCCCGGTGCAACGCCTGGATATGATCGTGATCAGTTCTATTTTATCAATGAAAACAGTGGGCGTTTACAAAGTTTATAAGGAAGTGGCGAGTTTGATTAACCGTTTAGGGGAACCCATTAATCAAGCAATCTTTCCTGAATTTACAAAACTTTTAGGGAAAAAAGATTTGTCAAAAACATCTTATGTGACTAAAAAGGCGATTTCTCTATTGTCCTGCGTTAGTTTTGTGGTCATGCTTTCGTTGTTTATTTCATCTGAATTTCTGGTGGGAACCTTCTTTGGGGCAGAATATCTTCCTGAACTGAATGTGCTTTATATCTTGTTAATTATAGTTGGGATCAGCTTTGCTTTGGTGCCGATTAATTCCTTGTTTATTGCCGCAGGTTTTGCAAGGCTTAGTTTTTTTATTGTTTTGTTTACAAATACGGCATACTTAATCACCATATTTCTATCTACAAAACTGCTTGGTCTTTATGGAGTCGTATTGGCTTTTGCAGTTCAAATGGTCTTAAATCAAGGCTTGAAGGTGATTTTTCTGCGAAAATATTCTAGTGATTGGGGAAGCGGAATTCGGTAGGAGCTTTTTTATGTGTGGCATCTTTGGTGAATATTTGTTTTGCGGTGAGATTGAAATTGATCGTTGCGTCAATAAATTAAATTTATTGGAACGCCGGGGACCGGATGGTTTTGGTTTTGAATTTGGAAACTATAAAGAGGGAAAGTACCAGCTCTACCATAATCAGGACATGCTGAAAAACAGTAAAGACCTTAATCCTCAATTCAATTATTTTAGTGGTCATCGTCGATTAAGTATTTTGGACTTAAGTGAAAATGCTTTTCAGCCAATGGAAACAAGCGATAAAAGGTATTCCATTATTTTTAATGGAGAGATCTACAATTATATAGAACTCAAAAAAGAATTAACGGCCCTGGGCGTTCGTTTTCACACAGATCATTCCGATACTGAGGTGCTATTAAACGCCTATTCTGAATGGGGAACGGACTGCCTCTGTCGAATCAGAGGGATGTTTGCTTTTGCGATTTTTGACAGAGTGAATCAAACGGTATTTTTAGCTCGGGATAGAATCGGGCAAAAACCGCTCTATTATGAGTTTTCGGATGAAAAATTTTCATTTTCATCCGAGTTAAACCCATTGATTCAGTTTTCAAATTCAAAAAGAAAAATTGATTTAGAAGGCTTAAGATATTACATGGCCTTCGGTTATATCCCACACCCCATTTCTATTTTTGAAGGCATTAAAAAACTCCCTCCGGCTTCTTATGCTCTGGTTGACCTAAAAGAGAAATTAATTCAAATTGAGCGGTATTGGGATGTGTCTTTTTCTGAGGGAAATGAAACGGAGACATTCGAAGACTATAAAGAGGATGTTGAAAAACTGATCACGGAGTCGGCCGCTTTGCGCCTCAGGTCGGATGTTCCGGTCGGGGCATTTATTTCAGGAGGGATTGATTCAACTTTAGTTGTAAAAAAAATAAAAGAAATCGGGAAAAAGAAGTTCGATATCTTTGGTGCTGATTTTCCTCAAGAGGATAAAAGCGAAAAAAAATACATGGAGAAGGTTGCATCAAGATATGAGCAAAACCTTAATGTGTCCTATATCGACTTGTCTCATGTTGAAAATATAGAAAATGTTGTCAAAGTTTTTGATGAACCCTTTGATGGCGGATCATCAATTGCCTTATTTGATTTATTTAAAGTCGCCAGCAAAACCTATAAAGTCATTTTAACCGGAGATGGTGGAGATGAAATGTTTTCCGGCTATACCTATTATTCAAGCCTTCCTCAGCGACACAAAAAATTCAAATACCTGAAAATACTCTTTTTCCCTGAGATTCTTCTTTCTTTATTATGGGTTCTACGCATTAGAAATAGAAAAATAAGAAAACTACTCCAATTGATTCAAGGAGATATTCTGACGGCAGGTCTCATATTTAGTACGGAATCCGACCTCCTTGAGTTGATGAAGAATGAAAATCCGCCCTCACTTGAAATTGGTTTTTTTGAAGAGATTCGATCGAAAATAAAAAAATTGAAGCTTCAACCGGCAACAGCCTTGCAATACTTTGATGTGAATACCATCTTACCGGGCAGAATGTTATACAAACTAGATCGCTTTTCAATGTACTACAGCGTTGAGGCGCGTTCTCCCTTGCTGGATCATCTCTTGGCGGAAAAGGCTTTTTCTATTCCTCAAGAGATGAAAGAGAGGGACGGAAAAACAAAGTCATTGCTGAAGCGAATATTAGAAGATGATTTCGATAAGGGCTTTGTCCACCGGAAGAAGCAGGGCTTTGGAAATCCTTTAAGTCATTGGTTTAAAAATTCAAAACGGGGAGATATCTTTAAAATCCTCCTTGATGAAAAAAGTTTGATCTATCACTTTCTTGATTACAAACGCCTGCACGCTTGTTTCCCCCAAATAAAGGGTGGTTTTGACGGGACAAGGGAAAAAACATTATGGCGATTAATCGTTCTCGGGCAGTATCTGGAAAACTACAAATCGTATATTGAACATTAATAGTGGATTCATGTAATCGAATGAATCTGAGTTTCTCCATGTTTTTTTTAAGAACTTATAGAAGGTAAAAACTTTGTTCCACGTTGAATTTGTTGGGGTTCCAGGCTCTGGAAAAAGTACGATTCGAGATGCCCTGATTGAACGATTACAAAAAGTAGACGCCAATCAGTTTTTAAAAATAGAGGACGCTTTTTTTCTGGTTTCAAAAGAAAAAACCGACAAAATCTATCGTTGGATGATTAACCTTCTCCCTCTGAGTCTCGGATATAAAGTAGTTGATAAATTATTCAATCGGACACTCATGCAATTTGAAGCACAGAATCGCTTCCTCGCGAAATACGGGAAGGGCCTCAACGCATTTCTTTCATCAAGGGCCTATGATCAATTGGATGCGACTGACAGAAGCAATGTCCTGACTGCATTCATTGAGACCGGCTCACTTTATGAGATGACCCAGGGTGAAATTGATTCAAATACAGCCGTTTTTTTTGAAGAAGGCCTGGTACAGAAATCTTTTATGTTTATTTCTCATTTACGAAAGCGAGAAGAAAATAACCTGCCTCTGCATGCCTATTTACAACATATCCCATTGCCGGATGTCATCATTAATGTGAAAGCGGACTTTGCAGTATGTTACAACAGGATGAAAGAACGTCCAAAAGGCCTGACCAAACGGCTTAAAAATTCAAATGAAGATGTGATTTTAAATTTTTTAAAACGGTCCGATGCACATTTAATCGAAGTGACAAACTGGCTGGCTCATCACTCAAATACATTGATCATCGAAGTCCTTAATGTTGAAGATTTAGACGATGTAATAAATGATCTTGAAGCAAAGATAAAAACGACAATGCCCTTTTAACAAAAACCATGTGCATTCAAGTGTATTTTTTTTTAATACACCACAATTTCAGACAATGAAAAACCTCATTAAAAAATATGCTGCGAAAGCACTTTGTACTTTGTGGATTGATTCTATCTTTCGGAGCTTGAACAAGAAAAAATTACTGGTTTTGACCTATCATGGCGTGTGCTTGCCCGAGCGCTGCCCGCCTTTATTCACTCAGCTTCCGGTTCATTTGTTTAGGGAGCAACTCAGTTTTATTAAACGACATTATCAGGTTATTTCTGTCGATGATTTAGTCGTATCTCTAAGAGAAAAGAAAAAACTACCCGAAAGGTCTGTTTTGTTAACCTTCGATGATGGTTTTATGAATAATTATAAAGTTGCTTTTCCCTTGTTGAAGGAATTTAATCTCCCGGCGGTTATTTATTTAACCACAGATTATATTGGTACGGATCAACACTTATGGTTTGATGAACTTTTTTTAAGCCTTAAGGCGGCCTTGGAAAACCATGTTGACCTTGAATCGATTGAAGACTTGTTTTCTTTTTCCAATCTCCCGAATGATCTTGCCGAATTATATCCCCTGCTTTCAAATAAATTAAAAAGAAAGACCTTGAAGGAGCGTCTTCATCTCATTTCAAAACTAAAAAGTAAAAGTTCTTCGACTGAAGATCCCATGCAGGAAAACTTTAATCTCTTAACTTGGGAACAAGTGAAGGAAATGCACGCCTCCAAACTCATTCATTTTGGCGTCCATACAGCGACGCACCGCATTATCAGTGAACTCGATAAAGAAGAGTGGCACGAAGAAATTGCGGCCCCAAAAGAGCGTTTATCCGAGATGCTGAACTGTGAAGTCGCAACCTTTTGTTATCCGAATGGTATTCCGGATTTAGATTTCAACGAAAGCCATGAACAATACTTAATCGAAAAAGGTTATATCTGCTCTTTTTCGACAGCCGAATCATTAAACGACGCGAACTACAAGCCTTTTCGGATCGGGAGAGTTTCTGTCGGTAATGATTTAACCTCCGAAAAGAATTTTTTTAGATTACAGACCTCTGGTTTTTTTTACGCATTAAAAAGTGTTTTCAGTAAAATTAATAATCCCAAGCGTAAGCAGCGTGAAATACAACCCGAAGAAATTTAAGCCCTGAATGGAGCCTTAATGAGGTGTTTTAATGAAAATAAAGTTAATTAAGTCCCTTGGACTCCTGACATTGAGTTTTTTGATCTTCTACATGGCCATCGTCCAAGCCTTTTCTGCAGACTTATCTGAATCCCAACAATACAACAATAACCCCGTCGTGGCGACGGTCGATGGTCAGTTGATACTGATGAACGATCTGAAAACGCCCAAAATGCAGGAACTGATGCTTCAGCTCCACGAGATGCAGGGTTTGGCTCTGAAAAGAAAAATTCTTGAATCTCTGGCAAAGAAACATCCGGAACTGGGCGCGGACAAGGCCCCGCAAGTGAGCAATCAGGATGTCATTAATTTTTATGAAAATACCCCGGAAGTTCAGAAATTAGGCAGTCTGGAAAAAATAAAAAATGAAGTCCGTAACTACCTTGAAGGTGCGCTGGAAGAAGCTTATATCGAAACACAATATAAGAGAGCAGTTCAAAAGGGATGGGTTAAAGTTTACCTGTCCCCACCGAGCGATTTCCATATCGACGCTCCGGTGAATACGGCCCGATTACGCTTCAATGACGGCCATCTTCGCCGAGTGTTTCTCCTTGAGTTTTCGGATTTTCAGTGCCCGTTTTGTAAACGAGTGCAAACCACCCTCGGCAAGCTACGCGAGCGGTATGGCCGGCAAGTACAATTCGGCTACCGTCATTTTCCGCTTCCCTTTCACAAGGAGGCCAAATTTCTGGCCGAGGCGGTCGAGTGCGCCGGAGATCAGGAGCGATTTTGGCACTTGCATTCCCTTTTTTTCACCCAGTCCTCTATCGCGTCGGACTTGAACCGCGTCATGGAATTGGTCGAACAGGCTGGTGTGAAAAATCTGGACGAATTTACGCAATGCTGGAACGGAGGGAAATATAGGGAACGGGTGAAAAACGACATCCTGGAAGGAAGCGAAATCGGTGTTCAAAGCACACCAAGCTTCATATTGGGCATCTACAACCCCGAGACCAGAGTGATTTCCGGCGACCTGTTTTCCGGCGCTGTGCCCGAGGAACAATTTGTTCGCTCCATCGAAAAATATCTTTCCATCTTGAACCCCGATGCCAAGTCGAATCAGTGAGCTTAGCCAAACCTTCTTTAAAATGGGCGAGCTTTTTCCTCTTGTCCTGCTTTCTTTTGATTACCAATCACGCCCTTGCGCTTGATTCCTTCTCAAAGTTCAATCGCTACCAAAATAAAAACATCCATGTCAGTATTTCAGCTATTGTCGATCCCTATCCGGTCAGGGCGGGTCAAAGGTTTGTCCTCAGACTTATCGTTAATTTAGATGAAGGCTGGCATATTTATGCCATGAATCCTCACTCTGAAAACACTTCTCTGGCGACTCGAATTACAATCGAAGAACAAAAGTTTATTTTCAAAGGCGAGTGGACAGAGTCCGAACCCAGAATCATTTTTGACGAGGCTTTGGACAAAGTCATTGCCATTCATCAGACCATCGCCGAATTCAGCCGACCTTTCACAATTACCGGATCCCTAGGCTCCGGTAACCATCAGATCACCGGAACGCTTATCTTCCGGGCCTGCGACAATAAAGTGTGTACCCTGGAAAACCATTTGCCCTTCCAAATTGATTTACAAATTGCCCCTTGAAGGGACACTCTTCTGAGCAATCCGAGGGAAGGGTCGGGTGAAAACGGATCACATTCGCATCGATAATCGCAAAAACCTGCTGCCGTTTCTCCTTGACTGCCCGACCTTCTTCTGTATAATAAGCCCCATTTTCGGGTAGGCAATGGAACAATACCGCAACTGGCTGGCATTAAAACAGGTTCCCGGTGTTGGAAACGTCCTCTATAAACGGCTGATTGAGGCCTTCAAGGCACCGGATGCCGTTTTTGAAGCGGGCGAAAAAAGGCTCCGGGATATCGAAGGGCTGTCAGAGAAAGTCGCGAAGGAGATTGTCTCCTTCAAGGCCTTTGATCCGGTCGATCGCGAGCTGGATCGCATCACGAAAGTCGGTGCCACCCTGCTTACCCTGAGTGATCCCGCCTACCCTCCCCTGCTCTCAGCCATTTATGATCCGCCTCCTTTTCTTTACGTCAAGGGCGTCTGGGGAGAGTCCTCTGCGCCCTATCCCATTGCCATCATCGGTTCCCGGAAAACGACGGCCTACGGAAAAACCATGACAGAACGCCTCTCTCGGGGGCTTGTGGAACAGGGCTGTACCATTGTGAGCGGTTTTGCCCGTGGCATCGATTCTATTGCCCACCGAGCAGCCCTATCGGGAGGAGGCGACACCATCGCTGTACTGGGTTGCGGCATCGATCAGATTTATCCGCGCGAGAACAAAAAACTTTATGATGAAATCATTGAAAAAGGAACGATTTTTTCGGAGTTTAAAATCGGCGCTCCCCCGGAGGCACACAATTTCCCGAAACGAAACCGGATTATCAGCGGACTGTCTTTGGGTTGTCTCGTTGTGGAGGCTAATCTGAAGAGCGGCTCGCTGATCACTGCCCGCTTAGCCCTTGAGCAAGGCAGAGAAGTCTTTGCTTTGCCCGGCCCGGTGCTTTCAGAAACGAGCGTCGGTCCGCATCAACTGATCGCCTCGGGGGCAAAGCTGGTCGAAAAAACGGAGGACATTCTTGAAGAGATCCTACCGCAGTTGAAGAGAACTTCAGCGACACCCTCATCGCCACCTCCGGAACTTGAAGAAGAGGAAGCGCATCTTTATAGCAGCCTGGCCTTTGAGCCGAAACATATTGATGCCTTGATACAAGAGAGCCAAAGGGCCGCGCCTGTAATATCCGGTCTTCTGCTTTGTCTCGAATTAAAAGGATTGGTCCGTCAGATGCCGGGACAATATTATGTTAAGGTCTAATTATTACTTAAGTGAATCGTAGGAGATATGGGTTTGGTTGAAAAAGCAGTCGTGACAAAAAAGACGGCAGAGAAGAAGTCATCCGCAAAAAAAACACCGGCAAAAAAAGCGCCCCCTAAAAAATCGGCGAGTATGAAGGGGAAATCCCTGGTGGTGGTCGAGTCGCCTGCAAAGGCAAAGACCATTCTTAAATACCTCGGGCGAAAATATAAAATGATGGCTTCAATCGGCCACCTGAAGGACTTGCCTAAATCTCGTTTCGGGGTGGATATCGAGGCGGCCTTTAAACCGGAATATATTGTGGTCAAGGGGAAAAGTAAAGTCTTGACGGCCATCAAGAAGGCGGCGAAACAAGCCGACCAGGTTTTTCTCGCCCCCGATCCCGACCGGGAAGGGGAGGCCATCGCCTGGCATATTGCCGAAGAATTGAAACCCTTGAATGACAAGGTATATCGGGTCCGTTTTAACGAGATCACCAAAAAGGCGGTCCAGGAGGCTGTGGCATCGCCGACGGAAATCGACATGAACGTGGTGAATGCCCAACAAGCGCGCCGTGTGCTGGATCGCATCGTGGGTTACAAGATCAGCCCACTGCTTTGGGACAAGGTGCGTCGCGGTCTTTCTGCGGGGCGCGTGCAGTCCGTCGCCGTCCGCATCATCTGCGAACGAGAAAAAGAAGTCCTCGCCTTTGTGCCTGTGGAGTATTGGACCGTCGATGCAAATCTGAGCGGGAAAAATCCACCCCCATTTAAAGCGCGTCTGATTCAAAAAGGCGAAGAGACACTCAAGATTCAAAATGAGGCAGAGGCTCAGGAACTGACAGAGACCCTTCAAAGTGCCAATTATGTCGTAGCAAAAGTAGAGAAAAAGGCGAGAAAGCGGAATCCGACGCCTCCTTTTATTACCAGTCGCCTACAGCAGGAAGCCGCCAGAAAACTCCATTTCACCCCGAAAAAAACAATGATGCTGGCCCAGCAACTCTACGAAGGGGTGAATGTGGGGACAGAGGGTTCGGTGGGTCTCATCACCTATATGCGTACCGATTCCGTTCGGATCTCTCCCGATTTTCAAGGGAGTTCTTTGGCATGGATCAAAGAAAAATATGGCGCGGACTATGTGCCGGAATCTCCCAATGTTTATAAAAGCAAGAAGGGTTCACAAGAGGGGCATGAGGCCATCCGCCCGACAGGCATCGAACGGGAGCCGATCCTCCTTCGGACAGACCTCACAAACGACCAGTTTTTGCTCTACCAACTCATCTGGAATCGCTTTGTCGCCAGCCAGATGCGTCCTGCCATTCTGGATGTAACCCGCATTGATATCTCTGCAGCAGACTTAACTTTAAGGACAACCGGCAGCATCGTTCGATTTAAAGGCTTTACCATTGTTTATACCGAGAGTCATGAGAAGGCAAACAATGACCGTACGGAGGAGCGGGAAGGCGAAGCAACCCTGCCGCTGCTTACCGTGGGTGACCGACTGAAACTTGAGAACCTCGACCCGAAACAGCATTTTACCCAGCCCCCGCCGCGTTACAACGAGGCCTTGTTGATCCATGACCTGGAGGATAAAGGCATCGGCCGTCCGAGTACCTATGCCGCGATCATCTCCACAATTCAGGATCGGGAATATATTGAAAAAAGAGAGGCCCGTTTCTACCCGACCGACCTGGGTAATACCGTCAATGATCTTCTGGTAGACCATTTTTCAAAAGTGGTCAACGTCGAATTTACTGCCCAGATGGAGGAGTCCCTGGATGCGGTTGAAGAGGGGACACAGGACTGGGTTGAGGTCATCCGAACCTTCTATGAACCCTTCAGCAAAAACTTTGAAAAAGCTCAGACCGAAATGCGGGACATCAAACGGGAGGAGCAACCCACCGACATTGACTGCGAGAAATGCGGGCAAAAGCTGATGATCAAGTGGGGGCGCTTCGGTCGTTTCCTAGCCTGCTCAGGCTATCCAGAGTGCAAAAATACTAAGGAATTTGTTGAAACAGAGGGAGAAATCAAGGTCGTCGCAAAAGAGACCGAGACCGATATCGATTGTAAACAGTGCGGAAAAAAACTGGTGATGAAAAAAGGCCGCTTTGGTCGTTTTCTCGCCTGTTCCGGCTATCCGGAATGTCAGCACACCGAACCCATCAGCATCGGCGTTGCCTGCCCCGAAGAGAACTGCGGAGGGGATCTCACCGAGAAACGCAGTCGTAAAGGCAAGACCTTCTATTCATGCAGTCGCTATCCGGATTGCAAATTTGCACTCTGGGATCGACCTGTCGACCGTCCCTGCCCAAACTGTAAAGACCCCTTCCTTGTTGAAAAATATGACAAAAATAAGGGGACAAAAGTCCTCTGTCGTCAAAAGGCCTGCGGTTTTGTGGAAGCTGCGGGTTAGAAAAAATAATTAAGAAAGGCTGATCACATGATCATTATTACAGGTGGCGCCGGATTCATTGGCAGCAATATCGTTCAAGGGCTGAATAAGATCGGTCGTCGCGATCTTTTGGTGGTCGACAATCTAAAAAACGGCGTCAAATTCAGAAACCTTGTCGACCTAGATATGCTTGATTTTATCGACAAAACAGATTTTCTGGCACGTATCAAGTCAAACGAAACATTCGCCGAATCGATTGAGGCCATCTTTCATCAAGGGGCTTGTTCCTCCACGACCGAATGGGACGGCCGCTACATGCTTCAAAACAACTATGATTATTCAAAGGCCCTGCTCCAGTATGCCCTGGAAAGAGAGATTCCCTTGATCTATGCCTCCTCTGCGGCGACCTATGGTGGTGGAAACACTTTTGTTGAAGATCGCAAACATGAAGCCCCTTTAAATGTTTACGGCTACTCTAAATTCCTCTTCGATCAGCATGTTCGACGTCTTCTTCCGAAGGCCAAAAGCCAAATCACGGGTTTCCGCTATTTCAATGTTTATGGACCGCGCGAGGCGCACAAGGCGTCCATGGCAAGTGTCGCTTTTCATTTCAATCAACAGATTCATGAGGGCTCTGAAATAAAACTCTTTGAAGGCAGCGGGGGTTATGGTAATGGAGAACAGCGACGGGACTTTATTTATGTCGGTGACGTGGTCAGCGCCAACCTCTGGTTCCTGGAACATCCGGAAGTCTCCGGAATCTTTAATCTCGGAACAGGACGAAGCCAAACCTTTAACGATGTTGCAAAAGCCGTCATCGCCTGGCACCGCCGCGGAGACATTAAATACATTCCCTTCCCGGATAAACTACGTGGTTGTTATCAGAGTTTTACCGAGGCCGATATCAGCCTGCTTCGCAGTGTTGGGTATGCAAGTCCCTTTAAAACAGTTGAAGAAGGGATCGCACTTTATATGGATTGGCTTAATGCGGCCTAAAGGGCTTCCTCAGTTTTTTGTTCGATTTATGACTTCACTTCCGATTTCTCAAAAACAACGGTGTGGGTCATTTTTAAACGAATGTTGACTTTTGTCTGCTCAGGAATGACCGTCAGAGAGTGTTGGCTGCTGTGGACGATCTCTCCGGTGGGAAGCTGAAGGGTGTAGAGGTTTTCCGACCCTCTGAATTGGCGGGCCAGGATGGTCGTTTTGCCCGTTTCTCTCGGAAGTAGGTCAATATCGTCAGGACGAATCATCACCATCACCTCTGTGCCACTTGCAAAACCGGTCTTATTCTGCAAATCACCGATCACCGTCTCAATGACCTTGCCCTGAACCAGACCGGGGATAAAATCGGCCTGACCGACAAAATCGGCGACAAAGGGGGTAAGGGGGGTGTGATAAATCGCTTCAGGTGAACCGTACTGCTCCAGGCGGCCCTGATTCAACAGTACGATTTGATCTGCCATGCAAAAGGCCTCTTCGTGATCATGTGTCACCAGTACCGCTGTACTCCCCGTATTTTTCAAAATCGCCGATACCTCCCGACGCATCTCTGTGCGCATATCGGGGTCCAGGTTGCTGAAGGGCTCATCTAAAAGCACGACAATCGGATCGGGTGCGAGCGCACGGGCCAGCGCGACCCGCTGTTGCTGGCCTCCTGAAAGTTCATGGGGATAACGTTCCCGAAAAGGCGTCAGACCGACCATCTCAATGATCTCATTCACTTTCTTTAAACGATCTGACCGCGACATTTTTTTTAATCCAAAGGCAATATTTTGTGACACACTCAAATGAGGGAAGAGGGCATAGTCCTGAAAGACCATGCCGATGCCGCGTTTTTCAGGAGGTACACAATCCCCCGATTGGCAAACATTTCGTCCCTCAAGCAAGACCAGTCCCTCATCCGGATGTTCAAAGCCTGCGATCAGGCGCAGAAGGGTTGTCTTGCCGCTTCCACTCGGTCCGAGCAAGGCGAGGACCTCTCCTTTTTTGATTTGAAATGATATATCGGAAACAGCTGAAGTGGCTGAATTGGGATAGGTAAGAGAAACTTTGTCTAGTTCGATGACTGTCATGATTTTTATCTAAATCACTCGCTCTCTTGTCAGTAGTATCACTGGAATCAGTCCAGCCAAAACCAGGGCGACTGCGGGTAAGGCCGCTCTTTCCCACTCCCCTTCGGAAGTCATCTCAAAAATACGAATCGACAGAGTGTCCCAGCCAAAGGGCCGGGTCATGAGTGTAATCGGCATTTCCTTCATCACATCGACAAAAACAAGCACAAGCGCTGTCATCAGGCCTCCGCGCATGATCGGCAGGTGAATTTTCCGGAGCATGGCCCAGCCGTTGCACCCGAGGTTTTTCGCCGATTCATCGATGTTGGATGAAATGCGCTGTATCGCGCTCTGAATCGGATGATGAGCAACGGCCAGAAATCGAACCAGATAGGCACAAAACATCGCAAGCAGTGTCCCCTGCAAAAAGAGATCGACATCAAAAAAAGCAATCAACTGTTCATCGAACCAGGCGAGTGGAATAAAGATGCCAACAGCCAGTACTGAGCCTGGCAAGGCATAACCTAAGGTGGAAATGCGAACCATGACGCGGACTGGAAAGGTGTTATACAGGCGATTGGCATAAACAAGAATCAAGACCGCACCGACCGTAATAATGGCCGCAAGCGAGCCTAAAAATAGAGAATGACCGAGTAGGTCAAAATAGCGGCTGTCCAGATCGGAGAGTAAAACATGCCAACTCCAAAAGAGCAATTGTGCCAGCGGAAGCAGGAAGGCCGCCGAAAGAATCAACAAGGAAAATGTAAAAGCCAGCCATTTAGTTAGGGGTGATAAAGCCACTCGGTCACCGGAAGCCCCGCTCCGCTCGGCCCGGGTATAACGTGTCCGATAAGTGGCATACTGTTCCATCACTAAAAAAACAAACACAAAAAGGACGAGAAGAGAGGCGAGTTGCGATGCCGCTGAAATTGAAAAAAGCCCGAACCATGCCTTATAGATTGCTGTTGCAAAGGTGTCATAATTAAAGATCGAAACCGTACCGAAATCGGCCAGGGTCTCCATGAGGACCAGTGTGACTCCGCCGATGATCCAGGGTCGCGCCATCGGGAGTGTCACCCGGAAAAAGCCGCTCCATCGACTTTCACCTAGGGACTGCGCGACCTCCAAAGCCCGCCGTCCCTGCGTTAAAAAGGCGTTCCGTGCCAGAAGGTAGACATAAGGGTAGAGGGTTAGCGTCATGACCAGAATGACCCCGCCCCTCGACCGAATTTCCGGGAAGCCATATTCCGGCCCAAGCCACTCCCTGAGTATCGTGCGAACCGGTCCGGTAAAATCCAAAAGGCCAATCGCCACAAAGGCCGTGACATAAGCCGGAATTGCCATCGGCAGCATCAGCGCCCAATCAAAAACCTTTCGCCCCGGAAAGTCACAGGCGGCGGTCAACCACGCAAGGCTCACCCCGAGAAAGGCCGTTCCGAATCCGACGCCCACAGTTAAAAAGAGGGTGTTGAATAAAACACGACTCAGGGTGGTTTCGACGAGGTGATTCCAGACTTCATCGTTTACGGTAAAAAGGGAGGACAGCACAACGGCAAGAGGAACAAAAACAAGGGCCGCAAGGGCAAAAGCCGCCAGGCCCCAACCCCCAGCCCTTAGGCGGGGAACGATGCCTTTTATCGAAAGCAATGCTCTTTTCTACTTTCTATCAAAATTTGACTTCCAACTGCATCAGGAATTCATTGTTAGCCACGTCTGAGCCGCCGGTGTCTTCGTCATTGATGTAATACTCTGTTTTCACCTTAAAACCGCTGACAATTTCAGAAGCCACTGCAAAGGTCAAAGCCTGGCGATCCCAGGTTCGTGAATCCGTCGGCGCAGGAACAAGATCAACATTGTATTCTTCATAACGGATAAGAAACTCAAGAGACCTCAATCGGGGCATTCCCAGCTTCTGTTTGAAGGAAGGCTGCACATACCAGCCGTCCCGATCCATGCCACCGTCTTCAGCTCCCATGTATTGGGCAAAAAATGAAAAACCGCCGAGTACATAGTCAAGGTTGATGCCGTAGCGAGTCTGCGTATCATCGCTACCGCCACTGTAGTTTGTGATTTTATTTAAATAGGCCACATCCTTAGGACTCAGTTCGGCAGTGTACCAGAAGGGCAGAACATCGATGCCGTGGCCTGCTTTAAAGCTATGATTCAGACCGAGACCAATGCCGATCTGCTTATCGCCGTTGTTTTCTACATTGTCGTCATCATCCGTCGTGATCGGGAATACGGCGTCTTCGCTTGCCTGACGATCTTTCAGCCGTCTTCCATTGCTTACGGAAAATCGCCAATAAACCGGCCCTTGTTTTCCCCCCGCAAAAACGCCTAGGTCTTCATCCTGCCAAAAGGCGTAGCCTAAGATCGGATAGGATTCAGTCTTTCTGCTCACATGGATAAAGGGATCTGCCTGTCCGAAGGTAAGCCATGAATTCAAGGGGAGATCCGAAATTTTAATCCAGGCTTCATCAAGCTTCACCGGTTTATCAGGGCCGAATTCGATGTCGGCCTTAAAAAGGATGTCGGAAGCGAGCCTGACTTTTGACGTGATGACGATCTTATCCAGCGCCATTCTTGGAAACGAGTTGTTCGTGCCACCGATCGGATCTCCTGCCGAGTCGGTCATGATCCGACCGTCGCGTTCGGAGTCAATCATTTCAAGTTCCATCTCTCCTCCGATTTCAAGTTTCGCGCCTCTGAGGGAAAGCACGTTCTCAGCCGCCGGGACAGTGCTTAACATCGAAAAAAATAAAATCGCCGTAAACAAGGGAATGTGCATCTCATTCCAGGCAACAGTGAACCGTCTTGCCGGTGTTCCAGTGGGCCTCAATTGGACCTTCATTATCACATCTCTCCTCTAATTTAAGTTGATTTTTCCTTCAAACACTCGGAGCAAACACCATATAATTCCAGTCTGTGACTGGAGACCTTAAAATTGTTCTCCTTCGCAACCTTTTTTTGAAGGGCCTCAATCTCGTCATTCTCAAATTCGATAATGAGGTCACACTCCTTACAGATGAGGTGGTCATGATGATCCACATTGTAGGTCAGTTCGTAGCGGGCTTGACCGTCGCCAAACCGGCGCTGTTCGGCCAAGCCGCTGGAGCAAAACAAGTTCAAGGTGCGATAAACCGTCGCAAGACCGATTGTCGAACCCTCATCCTTCATTTGCCGGTACAAGGCCTCCGCTGAAACATGTCGCTCCGAATCGAGAAAGGCCTTCAAGATTGCACTTCGCTCCTTAGTGGCTTTCAGGTGATGTTTGGTAATATGGCTTTTTAAGAGTTCTTCTTCCTTTTCCATCGACTCCCCTTTTATCTGGCAATGCACTTATAAGTCATTTGACAGTATCCCATAATCACGTGAGATCCTATGAAATGACTGATTGCTCTTCAATCCTTTTTTACCTGTTCTTACTTGAGAAGTATTATCAAAATCAGTCTGGGCATCATAAGAAGGGCATCGCGCTTTGTCAACATTTTCACGTCAACAAAGCAGGAAAACTGTCCACAAAACCTTCACTTATGCTTATCGCTTGACCCAATCTTACTAAAAAGTCCATAATTCCGCCTCGCTTACCACTCATGAAAAACCTACTCATCATTTTCGCGAAAGGACCTGAACCCGGTCGAGTTAAAACCCGTCTCATCCCCTTTCTCTCTCAGGAGACAGCCGCAAGCCTGCAAGAAGCCTTCCTGCTCGACATCCTGAAAATGAGCAGAGATGTAAAAAGCGCCCGCATCATCGCCTGCGCCCCCGACACCCAACATGCCTTTTTTCAGCGTTGTGAACGGGAAGAAGGGATTCGATTGATTCGTCAGGAGGGAGAGGACTTAGGGGAGCGGATGAAGAGGGCCTTTCAGAGGGCCTTCGCGGAAGGTTTTGAAAAAGTCGTGATTATCGGCTGTGATTCCCCGACACTACCCGCACCTTATATCAATAAGGCCTTTGAAAGACTGGCTGACAACTCAGTCGTAGTGGGACCAAGCCTTGACGGGGGCTATTATCTGATCGCGACAAAAGCTCCGCAGCCAGAGCTATTTAGCCGGATGGACTGGGGAACTGAGACAGTCTTAAGCGAAACCCTGAAGCGCTTAAATGCCTCAAAACGCCCCTATCACCTACTCCCCTTTTGGTACGATATCGACCTGCCCGCCGACATCACTTTTTTGAGGCAGCATCTTCAATATTTGAAAATGAAACGGGAAGCAGGTCTTGCAGAAACGAGAAAAAAGCTGGATGAAATCGATCCTTGAACATACTTATTCAACAATGATTTTTCCGCGCATCGCCTTGAAGTGGATACCACAGTAATAGTTGCAGGTGACTGGTTTGAAAAATAATTTGCTGAAGCTTTTTCCCGAGCCCATTTCGTCTGACCGAAAAGCGCAGAGGCCCTTTTTCGCGTCACCAACAATGGAATGCGGTTGTTTGTCGTCGTTACGCCAAACAACTCGCCCGCCTATGGGGACTCTAACCGGATTAGGAGAAAAAGCGGCATCGCCTAAGTTTGCTGATTCAAGTCGGATGGAGACGACTCGCCTTTGCGGATCTGGAAAGAAATCACAGCCCTGTAAGGCAAAGAGACTCAAAAATACAAATAAGATCAAAATGGCGGAGAGGCAGGGATTCGAACCCTGGGAACCTTTCAGTTCAACGGTTTTCAAGACCGCCGCTTTCGACCGCTCAGCCACCTCTCCCATGTTGATCTCTTTATAGATACTTTATCCGATCTGCGCAATCCCCCCCATGTAGGGTCTTAGTACTTCGGGGATGACGATGCTACCGTCTTCCTGCTGGTAATTTTCGAGGATCGCAACTACGGTCCGACCGACTGCCAGGGCCGAGCCGTTCAGGGTATGAGGGTGTCGGATCTTACCGTCCGTCGTGCGATAACGTATTTTGGCTCGCCTGGCCTGAAAGTCTTCAAAATTGCTGCAGGAAGAGATCTCCCGATACTTGTTCTGGGCTGGAATCCAGACTTCAATGTCGTAGGTTTTGGCAGCGGAGAAACCGAGATCTCCCGTACAGAGGGAGACGACACGGTAATGGAGTCCCAGTTTTTGAAGGACGGCTTCTGCGTCCTTTAAGAGCTTCTCCAGTAACGCGTATGACTGCTCGGCCCTCGAAAATTGCACCAGTTCGACTTTGTTGAACTGGTGCTGGCGGATCAGACCGCGTGTGTCCTGCCCGTATGAACCGGCTTCTCGTCTGAAACAGGGGGTGCAGGCTGTATAGGAAATGGGAAAATCCGACTCAGACAGAATTTCGTCTGCATGGATATTAGTCAGCGGCACCTCACCCGTTGGAATCAAGAAGTCATCGCTGTCTTTGAGGCGAAAGAGATCCTCCTCAAATTTCGGAAGCTGTCCGGTGCCGGTCATGCTGGCCCTGTTGACAATAAAAGGGGGGAGTATTTCCCGGTAATGATGCTTGTCGGTGTGCAGGTCGAGCATGAAATTGATAAGCGCCCGTTCGAGGCGTGCGCCTAAACCCCGATAAAGCACAAACCTCGCCCCGCTGATTTTTGCACCGCGCTCAAAATCAAGAATACCGAGGGATTCTCCGAGTACCCAGTGATTTTGGACTTCAAAAGAAAACTCGGGCGCTTGACCCCATCGCCGAACTTCCTGGTTGTCTACTTCGCTCTTTCCGACAGCTACAGTAGAATGAGGAAGGTTCGGTATGGTGAGCAGAAAGTCTTTGTTTTCCGCTTCGATTATTTTAAGCTCTGCTTCATCAACCGAGATTTCTTCCGAGACAACCTTCATCTCCTTAAGGAGGGCATCAATGGGTTCTTTAGCCCGTTTGAGTCTTGGAATTTCCTTTGAGCTTTGATTTTTTTTGAATTTTAGAGCTTCGACCTTCTGCTTGAGTACCCGCTGCCGCTTATCGCGGGCAAGCCATTGATCAAAAGAGATCTCTGAGTTACGCAGTGCAAGTCTGTCTTGTACGTCGCTAAGATTTTCTCGGAGAGTTTTTATTGATAGCATAGGAGGGAGGGCCAATTACCCCAGGGGCTTATAGCCTGATGTGAACTTCAATCTTTCGATTTTGCAGGCTTGGAAGTGCTTTCTTTTTTTGGAGTGGTCTTTGGTGTACTCGGCGTACTCTTTGACTCACTCTTTGTTGAACTCTCCCCGTTCCCCTTCTTTTTTGCGTAGTCGGTCACATACCATCCGCTGCCTTTAAAATGGAGACCGGCGGATGAAATCAGTTTTCGAATACTGCCCCCGCAATCAGGACATTCCGCTAAGGGCGGGTCGGAAATTTTTTGCAGTTGCTCAGTTCGTTTGTTACATGACTCACATTCGTATTCGTATATCGGCAAAGTACTTCTCCCTGAAATCCATTCATTTTAATTTTGAAATTGCCTGCGCTATTTTCATCAGGCCATGCGATAGGACCTCTTCAGAAGCGGCATAAGAAATCCTGAGATATCCGCTTACACCAAAGGCCTCTCCCGGAATGGTCGCAACACCGCCTTCTTCTAAAAGGAAGGTCGCTAAACGGGTCGAACTTTCAATGCGTCGGCCCCGATAACTTTTCTTCAGTAGCCCTTTTACATTCGGAAAGAGGTAAAAACTACCGGCCGACGCGACACAACTCACTCCATCCATTTGAGTGAGTTGTTCAAGCATCAAGGCTCTTCTTGAGCCGAAGGCTGCAACCATCTCTTTAACAAAAGGTTCGCCCTTTGAAAGTGCGGCTGCTGCGGCCTTCTGTGAGATGGAAGCGGGATTCGAGGTACTCTGGCCCTGCACCTTGGACATCGCCTGAATCACCTCTTCCGGTCCGGCAGCATAACCGATGCGCCAACCCGTCATGGCATAGGTCTTTGAAACGGCGTTGACGACAATCGTTTTTTCTTTTAATTCCGGAATCAATGCGGCGATACTGTGGTGGACGGCATCGCCATAAAGAAACTTTTCATAAACCTCATCCGAGATGATTATAAGAGGCGTTTTAAGGAGAAGGTCGGCAAGGGCTTCATAATGTGCTGCCGAATAGACCGCACCTGTGGGGTTTGATGGAGAATTCAGGATGATGCCTTTTGTCCGGGGCGTGATGGCTGCTCTCAGTTGGTCGGGGGTGAGCAGAAATCCGTTCTCTTCTTTTGTCTCAATAATGACGGGTTCGGCATCGGCCAATAGAATCTGGTCGGGATATGAGACCCAGTAAGGGGCCGGAATAATGACCTCATCTCCCGCTTCAAATAGCACTTGTGCAATGTTGTAGAGCGTATGTTTTGCTCCGCAGGAGGCGATGATCTCTTTTTTGCTGTAACTAAGATGGTTCTCCCGTTCCAATTTTTGGACGATGGCTTCTTTCAGCTCATCCGTCCCGGAAGCAGCCGTATACCTCGTGTCTCCTGAACGGATGGCCTCTATGCCCGCCTCTGAGGCGACATCCGGAGATCGGAAGCCGGGCTCCCCAAGGCCGAAAAAGGAGATATCGCTTCCTTGAGCCTTCAAGACCTTCGCCCTTGCTGCAACAGCCATTGTCGGAGAAGGCTTTATTCGGTTTATTCGCTTCGCCAGTTTCATTCCGTATTCACCTCCTGCATCTGGTCTAACTTTCGAGAGACAGTCTTCGGTACAAGGTCGGAGACATCCCCTCCCAATGCTGAAACTTCTTTAATCAGGCTGGATGAGAGATAACAATAGTCCTGACTGGGCATCAGGAAGAGGGTCTCAACATTCAAATCGAGTTTTCGATTCATCAGTGCCATCTGAAATTCGTATTCAAAGTCGGAAACAGCACGGATCCCTCTGATAATCGCAATGGCTTTTTTTTTACGAACATAAGACACCAGAAGACCGTCAAAAGATTCAACATTCAAATTTGGCATTTCCTTGGTCGCATCCCGAATCATTGCCAAGCGTTCGTCGAGGCTGAAAAGAGGTGCCTTACGCCGATTTGGAGAGACGGCGACAATAACATTCTGAAAAAGGCGAAGTGCCCGCTCGATAATATCAATGTGTCCATTTGTGGGCGGGTCAAAGGTTCCAGGGTAGATTGCAGTGTGGGTTTGTTCAGGACTTTCCATAAAAAGAAAGTACGGTGTCTCCGTACCGATACTGCTTTTCTAAATAAATTCCCTTTATCTCTTTCGGTAAGATCTGTTTGTACTGATGTTCAAATATCAGTCTGCCACCAGGCGACATCATATCACCCTGTTTGAGGCTTATCAATATTTTTTCAATTTCCAGGCCGGCATAGGGTGGATCAATGAAAACGATGTCAAAGGTTTGTTTTACCCGTTTTAAAAAAGCTGAGGCGCTTCCTGAAATGATCTCACTTTTGTCTCTTAATCGGCAGAGTTCAAGATTATTTTCCAGGTTCTTGAGATGTAAGTTATCCTGCTCAACAAAGCAGGCCATACTCGCCCCACGGCTGATCGCCTCAATGCCAATGGCCCCCGTGCCTGCATAAAGATCTAGAAAAGACGCTCCGATGATTTGATGCGACAAGATATCAAAAAGAGCGCTTCTGACCTTGGATGATGTCGGACGCAGCATCAGTCCCGGAGGAACAAAGATTTTCCGCCCTCGCACTTCACCTCCGGCAATCCGAATGCAATGTCCTTGATTCGCCAAGAGATTCCTCAAGTGTTATATCAAGCGATCCTTGTCGGTCTATCTTTTGTATTAACCGCTCCATTTTGACTTTAAATTACATCTTACCTATAATCAAGCCCAATGAAATATCGTCATCGTGTTCATATTTTAAGCGTATTGCTGACCCTGTTTTTCCCCCTCGTCGGCTGTACTTCCTTCTCTCCCGTCCTGAAACCCGCCGCCAGAGGCCCGAGCGCCAGCACGGAAGAAGTGATTAATGTGATGATCAAAGCAATTACCACGGAAGGTTTTGCTTCAGAGGATGAGAAACAGTGGGGTGTCGATCTCTCCGCTTACTTTTCTGCCTTTGAGCTTGCCTTGACAAACAATACCTTGCGAGAGATCTCATTTAATCCGCTCGAATCCTATCTCTTAATTGAAGAAGATGAAAAACTTCAGGCATTAGATGAGGCGGCTGCAGAGAAGTATTATCGCGAAGGGGATGATCCTTCCCGCTTTGTCTTCGTCCCGATATCGGAAAAGAAGATGGTGCGGGAATTAAAGCGCATCAAGGCCGCCCGCTTGACCGGCGGGGCCTTAAAAGCAGGGCAGATGAGAAAAGGGATTCTTTTTTTTAAAAAGCTTAAAACGGATCACTGCAATCAAGTCACACTGCAACTTGAGGGTATTCGTGTCGTCAATACGGGCAAGAAAAAGCCCATGTCCTTCGAATTTTCATGCAAGTAGCTGACCTACCCCGAGGCACTGCCAACGGTCTCTAAAGCATCAAGACTTTTCTGATGATTTTCAATGATCGTCTTGTCCATGAGCGCACCGCAGTTGATACATTTCCAGACATTGAAAATTACAAAAAAATCTGTCAGCCGTTCCATATACATTAATCCACAACATTTAGGACATTCCATTTTTGTATCCTCCTCATTCGTTGATGACAGAACTTAATTATATGCAAGGAGAGTGCCGTTTGAAACTAATTTCATATCACATTGTTATTATAAGGATTTGTGTATCGTTTCATTGATGCAATGGTCATTCTTTTGACATGGAAGGCAAAATTTGTCACTCCTCACCGACATTATTTTGTAAATGCCCCGATATAAAACTCCACTTTCCGGATATTCAATCATGCCAAACATCAAAGACTGGCCAACAGACGAGCGGCCTAGAGAACGCTTACTGAAAGAAGGCTCGGAGAGACTTTCCGACGCACAGCTTTTGGCTATCCTTCTCAGAACCGGAAGTGATCAGGAAAATGCCCTGCAACTTGCGATGCATCTTTTGAAAAAATTTCATCCGCTTTCTCGCCTGGTGGATGTCAGTATCACAGAACTTTGTTCTGTCCGGGGGATAGGACCGGCCAAGGCGGCCCAGCTAAAGGCCTCACTTGAACTCGGCAGAAGGTTTCTCTCCTCCCCGCTATCGGAAGGCCTGAAGCTGCATAAAAGCCGACACGTCTTTGCACATTTTTCTTCGCGCCTGAGAGGCGCGAAGAAAGAATGCTTTATCATCATTCTGCTTGACCAAAAGAACAAAGTGATTCGGGATGTCACCATTTCTGAAGGCAGTTTGACCTCGACTGTCGTTCACCCAAGAGAGGTCTTCAGCCCGGCAGTTCGAGAATCAGCCGCATCGGTTATATTTTTGCACAATCACCCCAGTGGCGACCCTTCACCCAGCCGGGAAGATCAGATGATCACCAAACGACTGGTGGATGCCGGAGATATCATGGGCATTCCGGTTTTAGACCATGTTATTATCGGAGCAGATAGCTATTTTAGTTTTGCCGATGCCGGACAGATCGAACAGCGGTCTGCCATTGCCTCAACGTCAAAGAAAGATGAGACCGACTTCTCACCTTAAGGATCGGTCTTTTTTAAGGAGCTTTGAATGAATCCATTGATTAGCCTCTGGCTACTCGTTTTTGCATGTAGTGTTGTCCTGTCCGGCTTTTTTTATCTGGCCGAAAACTATTCACATATCATCGGAAACTTCTATTTCCTCACAGGAACCCTCCTTGGCTCATATCTCCTATACAGCCTGATCACAAGGATGATTCGCCGAAGTAAAAACAAAAAACTCCAGCCATAATTGGGGATGACGTTCTATCGTTCCGATACCGCCAGGATTCTCGGGGAAGAGATTCTGGCAAAACTGCTTCTCAGAAGAGAGGTCAAGCGTGCAAGTTTTGCGGGGGCCTTACGACGAAGGAACGAAATTGTCAGTCAAATTGACCTGATTGCCAGTAGCGATTCACCCGAAGCGCTCATCAGCGCATTTTCCGACATTGCAGAGATGGACACCCCTCTTGTTCCGAAAGCGAGTCAGACAACATCGCAGGAACATCATAGAAACACCTACAACTGCACATTAACCGGTGGCATTGCCCTCAGCTTAAACATCGTCCCGGACGATGCGTTCCCGCTTCTTCTCCTGCAACTGACAGGGAGCGATACCTTCTTAAATCAACTCTCTGAGCGAGCGGCGCAATACGGCATAAAAATAAGTACTTACGGTCTTTTTTTGGACGACCACCTGCTCCCCTGCCAGGAGGAAAGGGAGCTCTTTTCAATGCTTGGCCTCGACTTTATTTCTCCTGAGTTGCGGGAAGGCCGGGGAGAAATTACAGCGGCAGCGGCCCACGCTCTACCCCGGTTAGTAGAAGAAAAAGATATCCGAGGGATCTTCCATGTTCACTCAAACTACAGTGACGGCCAAGCCTCGCTTCGGCAACTTGTTGAAGCTGCCCGAGACAGCGGTTTTGAATATATCGGTATTTCAGACCACAGTCAGTCGGCCTTTTATGCCAATGGCTTAAAAGAAGATCGTATTAAAAAACAACATGAAGAAATCGATCTGCTGCAAGAAGAATTTCAGGAAATCCTCATTTTAAAGGGGATTGAGTCGGACATTCTGGCCAATGGCGATCTCGATTACGATGACAGCACCCTTTCCTCATTTGACTTTGTCATTGCATCGGTACACTCCTACTTCAAGATGTCCGAACAAGAAATGACTCGCCGCGTCGTCAGCGCCCTCTCTCATCCATCCGTCACCATCCTCGGTCATCCGACCGGTCGCCTCCTGCTGTCACGAGAGGCCTATGCATTAAATATCCCTGACATCATAGAGGCTGCCCGACGTTATGATGTCGCTATTGAACTGAATGCAAATCCCCGTCGTCTCGACCTCGACTGGCGCTACTGCAAACTTGCCAAGGAAGCAGGTGTGCGTCTCAGCCTCAATCCGGATGCACACCAACTTGAGACACTCAGCAAGCTCAAAGACGGAATAGGCATTGCCCGCAAAGGCTGGCTCTCCTGCGAAGATTTCATCAACACCCTCCCTAAAAATAAAATCATCGATTATATAAGATCTTCCAGGAAACCGCCCTTATAATGAGAGCTTCCCTAAAAACCTGAGGCAAGAGAAATCGATAAATGAACACACTCTTTTATTGGCGAATATTGTCTAGAGAGTCGGTGTGATATCAGCTTTAAACGGCTCCTCCCCAGGCCATCCAGAGACAATCCAGCCCGTCGAGTTGTATGTGGATGATGAGGCCGATCGCAACAAGGCGTGTCTTTTTAAAGCCTGCAATCAGAACGTAAATTGACACAGCCCAATAGGAATGAAGAGGATGAAAGCCGATGCTGCATCGGTTCGGGGCATAGATGGGCTCCACCAGAAAATGGTCTAAATCGACTAACATTGTCGCGACCATCACAAACCAGGCGGTAAGCCATCGCTCACTGTAGAACTGCTTTGCGGGAAGAACCGGGGCAATAAAGTGAAACATGAGATGGAGGACGGTGCGAATCACGCTTGCTCACCCACCAGAAGCCTTCACCTTCCATCCTTCTTTTTTGAGCAAAGTCATCAAAAGTTCCCGGTGATCGCCCTGAATTTCAACAACCCCGTTTTTCACGGTACCCCCTGACCCACATTTTTTCTTGAGGGTTTTAGCAAATGGGTTTAAATCCGAAACCTCAAGCGGAATGCCGGTGATCACCGTCACGCCTTTTCCCTTCCTCCCTTTCGTTTCCCGGCGAACCCTGACGATGCCGTCTCCTGTCGGTTCGGGATCGTTCGGACGACAGACACAGGCCGCAACCGCTTTCGCACACAGAGGGCACATCTTCCCATGTTCAGAGGAATAAACAAGGCCGCCCAGATCAATTTTCGACATCATCTTTTTTCTTTTGTAATAAGCTGGAAGGCATTTCAGGGTTTAGGTTTAAAAATTCAGGTGGCACGATATCACGAGAGAGGCGAACTCGCATAGTTGCATTTACATTAAGCGGTCTTTAAGGTGAGGCAGAGAGAGCAGTTTTTTCTTCTCAAGGGTCAAGGCATCAAAGCATGGGCTGGACAGTTTATATCCTGGAATGCGCTGACGGAAGACTTTACACAGGCATCACAACGGATCTGAAACGACGGATAACAGAACATGGGGCGGGTCGAGGCGCACGATTTACCAGGGGGCGCGGCCCCTTTCAGATTGTTCATGAAGAGCCTTGTGAAAGCAGGTCGGATGCTTCCAAAAGAGAATTGGAAATAAAGGCACTGTCCCGCGCCAAAAAATTGCTTATGATTTCAGGCTGAAAAGACCACTTCACTTTCGGGGAGATTGAGTCAGTGACAATGAACGTCAAATTTCTGTCCGGCCTTTTAATCCTTGCCGCTTTTTTTTCTCCCCTCGCCCAGGCAGAAGAGATTGAAATAAAGGTCATAAAAATTGCCAGTGAACTCTACAAGCTGGAAGGAAAATCAATCTTACTGCAAACGCACAATTGTGATGATCCGGAGCATAGCCAAGACGCTTTTTTGAAAATGAACGACAGCTCTAAGAAAATCGTCTTTCGTGAGTCGAAGTCAAGCTGTGATGTAGTGGCAGCGTATAAACTGAGCGCCGGAGGAGTCGGCAGTTATTCTGTGGTGATCCAGTACGAGCGAGAGAACTGGTATGCGATTTCAAGTACAAAGTCCTATGTCAGAACAAAGCAATGTCTCAACATTTCTGAAAGAAAAAGAGCAGTCTTGTCTTTGAGTGGAACAGGTTTTGGCACTTTACATATTGGCCGGACCGAATGTCAGGTCGAAGGGGTTTACACAAAACTTGATTAGGCTGTGTAAATGTTGGGGGCCAGAGGGAACCAGGAAGAAGCCACTGTGTTGAACTGGAAGTTTCTGACAAGTCATCAGGCCGAGACGCGTTCACATCACCCTGATCCAAGTTGTCAATCAGCGCCCAATTCTGACCCCTTTCAGCGTCCAATTTTGACCCCCTAAAATTATAAAAATTACTTCCTTTTTTTGAGTCTCCAGCTTTCGTTTCCCGTTTCAATAATGTTGCAGTGGTGAGTCAATCGGTCCAGCAATGCTGTGGTCATTTTCGCATCACCAAAGACTTGAGACCATTCACCGAAGTTGAGGTTTGTCGTTACGATCAGAGAGGTTCTCTCATAAAGCGTACTGATCAAATGAAACAGAAGAGCCCCACCTGCTTGGGAAAAAGGTAGGTAGCCCAGTTCATCAAGTACGACAAAATCCATATTGGCAAGACGTCTTGTGAGTGATCCACTTCTTCCCGCGAGCTTTTCTTGTTCTAGTTTATTAACCAGGTCTACGACGCTAAAGAACCGGCCTTTCTTCCCAAGTCGGATACATTGGATCGCAATGGCTGTCGAAAGATGTGTCTTCCCTGTGCCTGTACCCCCGATGAAGATTAAGTTGTGTGCCTTTTCCAAAAAATCTCCCAAATAGAGCGCCTTGATTAGCCCCTCATTCACATGCGCTTCTTTGAAGGAGAAGGTGTCAATATCCTTATGCACAGGGAACTTGGCAATGCTCAGCTGATAGCTTATTGAGCGAGCTCTGCGCTCAGCATCTTCTGCCTGACAGAGCAACAGTAAAATCTCCTGGATTGTATTGTTGCGTCGAATGCCTTGGGTGACGACTTCGTCGAAGACTGCGACCATGCCATGTAATCTTAATTTCCGAAGCGTATCAATGAGCTTATGACGTTCCATGCAGCACCTCCTCTCGCAACGCATCATAGCGTGAGCAATCCGCAATCGGTTCGATCATCAGCCTAAGGGAAGTCGGAACAGAAGCGGAATCGATTGGAGGCGGATCAAGATCTCTGGCAATCATATTGAGGATGATTTCTCCACGGATTGTTCCATCGGCAACTGCTTTTGAACAGATCTTCTCAGCCAGTGCCAAGCCATGTTTTCGGGCTGCGCAAAGGATATCGACAAACTCTCTGTCTCCTCCCGGCCGACCAGCAAGGTAGGATCTGACCCGGCAAAGGTTTGCCGGTAAAACCCATTTTTGAAAGGGCGCCCCGTTTCTTAGTGCGCCAGGTTTACGGCTGAGTACATCAAGATAATGCCAGGGATCGTAGGCCACTTTATTGCGACCAAATTGCCTGGGGTGGTCAGCTATGACTTCTCCCTTGCTGATGACTTTGATTCGATCTGCACTGGCTCGTATCGTTGCTGTGGCCCCGGCAACCTTACTGTCTACGCTATAGTGATTGCGGTCATATCGAACCAGGCTGGTGCTGGAGACCCGGCACTCTGTGTCGATATGACCTTGGAAGGATGTGGTGACTGGAATGAGGCTGCTTTTTTCCTGCTGGAATACTTCCCAGATCGTTCGCTCTTTATCTTCCGGATGCCTTCGCTTTTGGCCTATTTTCGTGCACTGGTCTGCAAGCCAGGCGTTTAGCTCATCAAAACTCGCAAATCGAGGACGAGGGCTAAAAAGCCATTCCCTTATATTTTTTACCTGCTTCTCAACTTGCCCTTTTTCCCATCCGGAAGCGGGTGTACAAGCGACCGGCTCAACAAGATAATGACTGCACATCTCAAGAAAGCGGTTATTAAATCGGCGCTCTTTACCTCGAAGTATCCGATCCACAACTGCTTTGAGATTATCGTATATCCCTCGTTTGCAGGTGCCTCCAAAAAAGCGAAAGGCTCGATTATGTGCATCAAAAACCATCTCCTGTTTTTCTCTGGGGTAAGCCACAACAAAAAACATTCTGCTGTGGCTTAAACGGAAATGGGCCACTTTTACCGTCTGAGCGATGCCAGACAGAATG
>JAJDBU010000062.1 GCA_029261195.1 Nitrospirota bacterium
GACAAAAGATGCCGCTTATGTGCTTCCGAGTGACATGAGTGAAGGATCAGATCAGAAAAACGTGAGAAATTTTTCTCACGAAATCGCTGTGCTCCTTCTGAGGGGTAAGCGGGCCTGACTTTTTCAGCAAGCCCTAAATAGCGGGTGAGTTGTAGAATTTAGGTTTAAAACGGGTTTTAAAAGCTTAGATTCGCGCGGACACCTGCCGGGGTTTGTATAGACGAGTCCGGGGCATTGTTACCACCGGCATCATTAAAAAATATAAAATCAATGGTTGCCAGAGGAATGGGAATCCAGCGCAGCCCAATGAGTACACCGGCATCAGTATCATCTTCATCTAAAGATATGCTGACCTCCAAGCCAATTTGCAATTTTTTTGCACCGAATCCCTCTGTTTTAGGAAGTTCGAAATACCCTCCGACCGAACCGATAACGCCTATATTGGAATCGGTATCGAACATCCCTTCGCCGTTTAGTCCCAAGGAAAATTCTTCGTTGATTTTCATGTCATAGGCAGCGCCACCACGAAAAGATGAGGTGTTGTCCGTGTCACTATCTAGAAAAACCTTTCCGAAGGCGGCAAGGTTTGGTTTGACTCCGCGTTTGTAGCCTATGAAAGAGGGACTCACCATGAGTTCTCCTCTTAATAAATGAGCTCTGATTTCCACTATGTTTCTATTTTGAGCGTTATTGAAGAAAGTATTTTGAAAAGTTGTATTATACACATCAATTGACAAGGTGTTGGGTTCTGTGACGTCAGTTTTTTCCAGAAAAAATTGACGTGTCGGTTCTGCCCCGACGTTTGCGACTGTAAAAGGCATAAGGAACAAAAAAATCATTAGCCAGGTTACCGAGAACAACATTTTCATTAATACCTCCAAATTGATTTATTGTATATGAAGTCCAGCACACTACCGGAAGCGCCTATTTTTGGCAAGGCATAAAGTTCAGTTTTTCAGTCTGGTTCATCACTCTTTTAACGCGTTTCAAGACGATATTGATCGTTGGAACAACAGCAGTGAGCGCCTCAAATAATACAAAACCGAATAAGGGTCAAGTCTAGACACATTCAGTTATGCCGAAGGTGGCTGGCAGACTCTGATTTTTCTCCCCTGTACAACCCTTGTACGAAAAGGTAGACTTACCAGCATTGCCTCGGAGTATAAATCATGCGAACACGGGATGTCTCAAGCAGCGCTCAGGCCCGCAAGATTGTTGAAGAACGCAAGCTGAAACATGTAAAAATCGGTTTGTTTGATGTTGACGGGGTCATGCGGGGCAAGTATATGTCGCGTGAGAAATTCTGTTCTGCCCTCGACTCAGGTTTTGGCTTTTGCGATGTTGCCTTAGGCTGGGATGTCAAAGACCAACTCTATGACAATGTGAAGTATACCGGATGGCACACAGGTTATCCCGATGCCACGGTTCGGATTATTCCGGAGAGCTGCCGCGAGCTTCCGTTTGAAGACAACATGCTCCTATTTTTGGCGGAATTCTCAGAAGGCGGTGCGGCCATCTGTCCTCGTGCCACCCTTCAGCGTGTCCTCGAAAAAGCGAGGTCACTGGGGCTTGAGGCCTTTTGCGGTTTTGAATATGAGTTTTTTGTCTTTAACGAAACTCCTCAGAGTGTCCGTGAAAAACAATACCAAAATCTCCTTACCATGACCCCAGCCGAATTCGGCTATTCCCTTATACGCAACAGCGCCGAATCCGACACTTATCAAAGCTTACTCGCGCTAGCGGAGGCGATGGATTTCCCCTTAGAGGGACTGCACGAAGAAACGGGTCCGGGCGTTCTGGAGGCCGCCATCACTTATGATCGGGCCCTGGCTTCAGCGGATAAAGCGGCCCTCTTTAAAACCTTCGCCAAAGTAGCGCTTCAAAAACAGGGCAAAATGGCGACCTTTATGGCAAAGTGGTCTCCTGATTATCCTGGTCAGAGCGGACACATCCATCTCTCACTAAAAAATCCTACAGGCGAAGCTCTCTTTTTTGAGGAAGACCAGGAAGGCGGCATGAGCCAAACAATGCGTCATTTTATCGGCGGTCAACAAAAACTTATGCCGGAATTAATGGCGATGATTGCGCCCACAATCAATTCATACCGCCGTCTTATACCCGGTTTCTGGGCTCCTACCGAGGCGAGTGTGGGGATCGATAACCGCACCTGCGCCATCCGCATCATTCCCGGTCATCCACACTCTCAACGTCTGGAATACCGTATCGCCGCAGCAGATGCCAATCCCTACATTATTTTATCCGCCGCCATTGCATCAGGGCTTTGGGGGATTGAAAACAAGGCGGAAATCGAGGCAATGGTTTACGGCAATGCCTATGACCAAATAATCCCGAAACATCTTCACCTGCCCGCCACACTTTGGGAGGCGGCCCAGCGTCTAAAATCTTCCGATGCGGCAAGAAGTTTTTTTGGTGATCCCTTTGTGGACCACTTCGCTGCCAGCCGAGAATGGGAAGAACGCGAATTCAGAAAGCACATTTCTCAGTGGGAGTTGGAGCGTTATTTTGAAATTATTTGATAAAGAGGTAATAATCTCCCCCCTTAGCTTAAGGGGGGCAGGGGGATTTGCTCTTAGTCTGACTGGAAAATCAAAAAAATCCCCCTTAATCCCCCTTAAACTAAGGGGGAGATTGCTAGAATGCGTCATTAAAGATGGAAAAGACACAAATTATTTCTCCGGTTGACGGGCGAATTTTTGCAGAGCGCGGCTTCGCCAACTCACAGGAAATTACCTTCGCCTTAAGTGCAGGGGTCAAAGCGCAAAGGCTTTGGCTGACAACATCGCTTAAAGAACGCAAGGGTTTTTGTTTAGGCGCTATTGAATATATGATGGCACATCGTCATGTTTTTTCTGAAGAATTGACTTGGCAAATGGGTCGACCCATTCGGGATACCCCTGGAGAAATCAGCGGTTTGGAAGAGCGCGGGCGCTACATGATTGATATCGCACAAAAAGCCCTCGCGGATGTCAGCCTTCAGGAAAAACCGGGACTTACACGCTTGATCCGTCGTACAGCTTTAGGGGCGATTTTTGTGATCGCTCCCTGGAATTACCCCTATCTGACGGCGATCAACAGCATTATCCCCGCCCTGATGGCAGGCAACGCCGTCATCCTGAAACATTCTCCGCAAACCCTCTTATGTGCGGAACGCCTCCAAGAAGCCTTTGATGCCTCCGGATTACCGGAAGGCGTATTTCAAACACTGCATCTTTCCCATGAAGACAGCGCAGGCGTCATCAAAAGCCCTGAAATTGCCTTTACCTCCTTCACTGGATCGGTGACGACAGGGCAGCTCATCGAACAGAGTGCTGCGGGTTTATTAAAGGGACTTGCACTTGAATTGGGTGGGAAAGACCCTGCTTATGTCCGTGCGGACGCGGCATTGGAAGCAAGCGTCGCACAACTTGTTGAGGGGGCCTATTTCAACTCCGGGCAGTCCTGTTGTGCCGTGGAGCGCATCTACGTCGCCGCTTCTTTTTTTGATGAATTCGTTGAAGCCTTTGTGGCACAAGTCAAACAATATCGCTTGGGAAACCCGCTTGATCCGTTGACCACGCTCGGTCCTCTGGTTAGTACGGAAGCGGCGGAACGAGTTCGCAGGCAGATTTCGGAGGCCGTCAGAGCGGGTGCGACCCCCTGTATTGATACCGGATATTTTAAGGCGAATAAAAACGGATCGCCCTATATGGCCCCGCAGGTCTTGATTCATGTTGATCATCAAATGACGGTCATGCGAGAAGAGAGTTTTGGTCCCGTCGTCGGCATTATGAAAGTTGCCGGCGACGATGAAGCCTTGGCTTTGATGAACGATAGTCCCTATGGACTGACAGCATCTATTTGGACAGAGGATGTGGGGCGAGCAGTGGCACTGGGTGATGCACTACAGGCCGGCACTGTTTTCATGAACCGTTGCGACTATCTTGATCCCGCCCTGGCTTGGGTGGGCGTCAAACAATCCGGACGAGGCTGTGTCCTTTCAGAACTTGGATATGCCCAGCTCACACGGCCGAAATCATTTTATTTGAAGCACACATAATGACGATTACAGAAAATGAACTCAAGGGGGATTGGAACTATCCCACCTCCGTCCGTTTTGGAGCCGGTCGGATTTCTCTCTTGCCTGAAACATGTAAAAAACTCAAGATCTTCCGGCCTCTATTGGTCACAGATGCTGGATTGGCCACACAGGATTTTATCCAAAAAGCCCTCAAAGCGAATGCGGCAGCCGGACTTGAATGTCGCTTATTCTCAGAAGTAAAGTCGAACCCCAGGGGTGAAAACATTGACGAAGGCCTGAAAAGCTATCATGAGGCCGGATGTGACGGCGTCATCGCGATGGGAGGCGGTAGCGCGCTGGATGCCGGAAAAGCCATCGCTTTAATGGCAGGACAAGAGCGACCGATTTGGGATTTTGAAGATGTGGGAGACAACTGGCTGCGTGTGAAGGCCGATGGCATCGCACCCACGATCGCCATTCCAACGACAGCGGGAACCGGTTCAGAAGTGGGTCGTGCCTCCGTGATTCTGGATACAAGCTGCCAAATCAAAAAGATCATCTTTCATCCACAAATGCTGCCGGATATCGTCATTGCTGACCCCGCTTTGACTTGCAGCCTGCCGTCCCACCTCACTGCCGCCACGGGTTTGGATGCCTTCGTTCATCTGCTGGAAGCCTACTGTGCCCCCGGTTTTCACCCTATGGCCGATGGCATTGCTCTGGAAGGGATGCGTTTGGTTAAGGAAAATTTACTCAGGGCATTTAAAGATGGTCGGGATTTATCGGCACGAGCCTACATGATGTCTGCGTCTTTAATGGGTGCCGTCGCTTTTCAAAAAGGTCTGGGCGCCGTGCATGCCCTAGCCCATCCACTTGGTGCGCTTTTTGACAAACATCACGGACTGCTCAACGCCATCCTTCTACCCTATGTCTTAAAAAGAAACCGTGTGGAAATTAATGAAAAATGCAAAAAAATAGCGCTTTACATCGGACTAGGTGAAGCATCATTTGAAGTTTTTTATGATTGGCTCAGATCACTTAGCATGCAACTTAAAATCCCGCTTACCCTCCAAGACATCGGTATCTCAGCCACAGAGCGCAGACGTATCGGACAAATGGCGAAGGAAGACCCGGCTGCTGAAGGCAATGCCATTGCCTTCAGCGCCGAAGACTATGCGGTAATTTTTGAAAATGCAGTAAGCGGATCCGGACTTTGAAACTCGGTATTCTGGAAAGCGACCGGCTTGAAAAATCTCTCCGGGAAAAATATGGCAGCTACAGCGAGATGTTTCAAAAATTGTTGTCCAGCGTGGATGATCAACTTGTTTTTGAAAGCTATAAGGTCATACAACTTGAATATCCCGAAAATATAGATGATTGTGATGCCTACCTCATCACGGGAAGCAAGTCCAGCCCTTATGAAAACAAGACTTGGATCAAAGCGCTTGAAAATTATGTGGTGAAGCTGCATACGCATCAAAAAAAGTTGATTGGCATTTGTTTCGGCCACCAACTTATCGCACAGGCTTTGGGAGGCTTAGTCGAGAACAGCCCAAAAGGCTGGGGCGTCGGAAGGGCTTCACGTAAGCTGTATCAGTCTAAGCCGTGGATGGGCAAAACGGAAAAAAAGTACACTATTTTAGTGAGTCACCAGGATCAAGTTACGCGGCTTCCGCTGCATGCGGAACGCATCGCAGGAAATGCGTTCTGCCCCAATGCAAGTTTTCAGATGGGCAATCATATCTTAACCTTTCAAGGCCACCCGGAATTTCAGGTTAGTTATCTGCGACAGCTCATTAAAGGTCGACGAAAAGTCATTGGCTCTTCCCGCGTAGATCATGCGCTTAAATCATTGGAAGAGAAAACCGACCACTGGCAGATTGCACAATGGATTGTGGGTTTCTTAAAAACTGCAAAACAGGAGAGTCCTTCTTAATTATGGATAGCGCTTTTCACAAAACAGCCGGTACTAAAAAGTTGAAAACAGTCTTATTTGTCTGCATTGAAAATTCCTGTAGAAGTCAGATGGCGGAAGCGTTTGCCAAAATTATTGGATTGGATGTCTGTGAGGCCTATAGCTGCGGTTCCAAACCCTCCGGCAAGGTGAATGAAAAAGCGATTGTTTCAATGAATGCACTTGCTTATGACATGGCGATGCATTGCTCAAAGGGTTTCGATGCCCTTCCTTCATCTCAATTTGATTTCGCCATCACGATGGGCTGCGATGAGGTCTGCTGCCCTGACATCAATGCCTTACAACGGGAGGATTGGGCCATCCCGGACCCGAAGGCGATGCCTATGTCGCAGTTTGTAGAAGTCCGGGATTTGATTCGTCAAAAAGTCTCAAGGCTGATTGAAACCCTTCGGCAGCAAGAAAGGGGCGAAAACTGAGTTGCCGTTTTACCCGCCTTCCTCCTCCGAAGCAAATTGAAAAACTTGCTCATCACCAATAAGGTGACTCCCCAGTTTTTCAATTCACTATGCACATCAATTACTTGCACGTCCTTTCTGCGCCCAACTGATTTTTATTGGTTGATTTGACTTAAGCTTCGTGCAAAAATCACCTCACATTTTCATACGAAGTCTGTAAAAGAGAATCTGGCATGTTGATCAAAATGTATAACCCATCCAAAGAAATCGAATTGAAAGGCCCGAAACCTGTCTTTGCCATTCTTGCTAAACTTGATCTTTCTCGTGAGGCCCATCTTGTGATTTCCGGCGATGAACTCCTGCCCGATGATGCTGTGGTGCCGGATGATGGCGAGATTGAAATCCGATCAGTCATTTCGGGCGGTCGCAGATGAAATGCCGCCGTTGCCAAATACCTGCTGTCATCAAGCTTCCCCGGCATAACACCGCCTTCTGTCGAGACTGTTTTGAAGACTATCTCCATAATCAGGTCTTAAAGGCGATTTCAGCAAATAAGATGTTTAAAAAAGACGAAGCCATTCTTGTGGCTGTTTCCGGGGGAAAGGACTCTCTCGCACTTTGGCACATTCTAAATAAACTGGGTTATCAGACGGTAGGGCTTTATCTTAATCTTGGTATTGGCAGCTATTCCGAACTCTCTCAGGAACGAACCGAAACCTTTGCGAAGGGGAGAGGCCTGGAATTGATCGTCCAGAATTATCGAAAGACCTATGGACTGGGTATTGTCGAAATTGCGAAAGAAAGTGCTCGCCCGCCCTGTTCCGCCTGCGGCACAATGAAACGCCACCACTTTAACCGTATTGCGATGGAAAAGGGGTTTTCCGTCGTGGCGACCGGACATAATCTAGATGATGAGGCCTCCAGGCTTTTCGGTAATCTTCTGAACTGGCAGAGACCCTATCTCGAAAAACAGAGTCCGACCCTTTCTGATAACGGCGGCAAATGGGCCAGAAAAGTCAAACCGCTTTACCGTCTTCCAGAACGTGAAATGGCAGCCTATGCGATCCTCAACCGTATTGACTATATTCTTGAAGAATGTCCAAAATCGAAAGGCGCAAAAATGTTCGTTTACAAAGAAGCGCTCAACAAACTTGAAATCGCTTCACCCGGTCGAAAACTGGCCTTCTATCTGGGCTTTCTGAAAGAAAAGGCCCAGCTCTTCCCTTCCCGAATTGAAGAGAATCCGAACACCTGCGGCGAATGCGGCCAGCCCTGTCAAGATGAAACCTGTGGTTACTGCCGGCTCGTTGCACGTGTGAAAACGAAAGTGATGTCATGACAGCTTATTTTGTTTCTGGAGAAGAAATTCATCTTGTCAATAAAAAGGGAAAGATCTACCGATTATTACTTCAAGAGGGGGCAATTTTTCAATTTAGCGGCGAAAAAATTGCGCATGACGAGATCATTGGAAAGGAAGACGGAAGCGAAATAGCCCTGTCTCGCGGCACCCGTTTTTTTGTTCTTAAACCCACCTTGGCAGAATATACCCGCAACATGCCGAGAGGCGCTCAAGTGCTCTACGCGAAAGACCTTTCGCTGATTCCGATGTGGGCCGATGTCTACCCCGGTGCGACTGTCATTGAAGCAGGTATCGGCTCTGGGGCATTGACTCTTCCGCTTTTAAACGCCGTCGGGGAAAAGGGCCGCGTTATCTCTTACGAAATCAGGGAAGATTTTGCCAACAGGGCGATTAAAAACATCGAAAGCTATGGGAAACCCTCACCCTTAGGCGATCGGCTTAAGCTCCATCGGGAAGATATTTACGAGGGCATCAAAGAAGACAATGTCGATCGTATTGTCCTCGACCTCCCCGAGCCTCACCGCGTTGTTCCCCATGCCGCGCAGAAGTTACGGACAGGTGGCATCTTTTTATGTTTTTTGCCCACCGTGCCTCAGATTGAAAAGGTCGTCCTTGCTTTGCAGCAGGAGAGATGTTTTGAGTGGATTGAAACCTTTGAAACCCTGCTCCGTCCCTGGAATGTTGATGGCCGAAGCGTCCGTCCGAGTTTACGCATGGTGGCCCACTCCGGTTTTATTACAACGGCAAGGCGTATTAAAAGACTCCCAGTGAAGAGAGAAGTGTCTGAGAAATCGGAGAACCCGCAGGCCATACCGGCTCACGTAGAGGGTGTTCCGGAAACGGAGGAGTGAAGAGCAGCCCGGACTTAATGAGCGCTTCCTCAAAAACGTGTAGAAAAGGTTGTCCCGTAAGATATCCTATCGTCTTCACCTGTATTGCGTGAAAAAAAACCCTCATAAAATAAGCTAATGGAAAAATAGGGTTTCAAGAAAGCCAGAATATTAGCAAAATAGGTTTCGCCTTCTTTGAACGCTTCATTTCCCCTATTGAGCATCGCCCCGCCCCCTATGCTGAGGCTCCTGTTTAGATAAAAATCTCCGGATAAACGCACAATCCGATTCTTTCCCTCTTCACTCGGATCATCAAAATAATTCAGTGCAAGTGAAGCTTCAAGGTTAAGCGCCCTTTTGTTTTCTAGTTTTTCGACCCATTTTATATGGGTCGCATAGGATTGATCTTTAAATGTCCCGCTTTCAAAATCAACAAGCGATCGTTTTGTCTCTGAACGGTTGTGTTCGAGGCTTATAAGGAAATCGTCTAATAAAAAGTACCCGACCATGAATCCATAACGCTCATTAGAAAAGCCGCCGATTATAGGGAAATTGAACTCAGTATCTGTTGTCGAAAAAGAGATATGCGCAGTGAGGGGCTGGAGTGGTTTTGCAAATCGTGCAAGCGCCCCGTAGGAGAACCGATCTGCCTCTAAAGGTCCGTCTTTGATCTCACCCGGACCGGCAAGCAGTCGGATTTGTCCGATGCGTACAAAAAAAGCAGCCTCGGCCAGAGGATGCCCAGAAGTAGTGACGGGCGAAAAATAATGACTTGCAGTGACGAGACGTTCATCAATTTCAAAATCATTGCCAACTTCCACATGACTTTGACTCACAGCAATCTGCATCTGGTATTCTTCTTCCGCATAAACTATGGGGGATGAAAGGCTTAGTACAATGAGTAAAGTTATTTGAGCAATCACCTTCACGGAGACCTCCTATCTATTTTCCAAGTGATCAATATAGATAAGTTTATCTTATTTCGCGACGTTCCGTGAGAGTATGAATACTTTTGAAGAATTTTATTTCTGTTTGTACTCTTTGCGGAGTCTTGGAGTGTTTGAAAATATCTTGGAATTTTTCGAAGATCCGTGCGTCATAGCATGATGTTTTATTGAACTTTTCCTGGTCCGTTTAGCGAATTTGAGGCACCATTAATCTCCTCTTATTTCCAAAAAATGTTTCTGTTATACTTTTCCGCTTATGGATGAAAAGAAAATCGATCCTGAACTTCCTCCAAAAATAGACGAGCATGCGGTCTCAATTTACGACCCGCTTCATCGTTACCTTGCAGAAATTAGACAGTATCCTTTTCTGACAAAGGAAGAAGAACTTCGTCTGGTGAAGCGTTTTAAAGAATCAGGCGACCTTGATGCGGTTACCCAGTTGATACTCTCCCATCTCCGCCTGGCGGTTTCAATTGCAATGGAGTACAAACGTCTCCCCTTCAATATTATGGACCTGATTCAGGAAGGTAACGTGGGCCTGATGCACGCAGTGAAAAAATATGACCCTTATAAAAAAGCTCGTGTTGCAACCTACGCCGCCTGGTGGATCAGAGCATACATTCTGAAACATATCTTACAGAATTGGCGTCTGGTACGCATCGGAACGACTGAGGCACAGCGTAAACTCTTTTTTCGACTTTCCAAGGAGCGCGAGGCTCTTGAGAAAAAAGGCATACTGGTTACGCCCAAATTACTGGCGGATCAACTGAACGTGAAAGAGAAGGAGGTTGTGGAGATGACGCAACGGCTTTCCTCTAGTGAAGTCTCTTTTGAAGAACCGGTTGGTCCCGACTCCGACACCTCCATCGGTGCGCTTATTCCTTCCGGGCAGGAAGGAGCAGACGAGAGCCTGGAACGGAAACAACTTCAGGCCTTGTTTCAGCAGAAATTAAAGGCCTTCGCAAAGACTCTGAAAGTAAGGGAAGCCGACATTCTTTCAGCACGTATTCTGGCGGAAAAACCGAAGACCCTTGACGACTTTGCAGTAAAGTACGGTATTTCAAAAGAACGGGTTCGTCAGGTTGAAGCAGCTCTCCTCAAAAAAATAAAAAAATTTATGAAAGAAGAAATCCCTGACTTCGAAGACATCGCACCCTCCTGATTATAGGGGTTTCAAACTGAACAGCCAGACTGATCTTTTGAGTATAAAGATTACGCATGGGACGTTCCATATGTAAAAGAAAACGATGGATCGATATTTAAAAGATATTTTCCCCTCAAAAAAAACATGCAAAGTCCTTACTGATTCGCATTGATCCTGGATTCGGGATTCTGATTGAAGAGTCATATTCTATCTTGTTAATCTCTAGCTCAAGTCAATGAGATGGGACTTACTTTCCATCAAGGAAAACCGCCAGGGAAAACTGCGGCCTCAAAAATTTTTTAAGCGAAATGACCAGCTTATTATTTCAACATAGGAACGAACCCCAAAAAAATGTCTTCACGCTCTAAACGCAAACTCATTTTGTCTCGCCGATACGGATTTGCCCTTTTCAATCTAATCACGCTTTCAGAAGATCGAACTCTGGCCATTCTGGCGGTTCTCGTTGGTTTGGTATCTGGAATTAGTGCTTTTTTCTTTAAACACATGATTGATGGGATCCATCAACTTTGCTGTGATACCTCTTTTTCTAAAAACTTGATGGTCGAGTATGGGTATCGCGCATTTTTGCCGGCTGCAGGGGGGCTCCTTGTCGGACTCTTGCTCTATTACTTTGATCGGAATGCAGAAGGACGCGGTGTTCCGGAAGTGATTTATACACTTAGGAAACGCGGTGGTCGTGTCCGGCCTCGCGTTGCCGTTTTAACCTCGATTGCAAGCGCCCTTACAATTGGGACTGGTGGTTCAGCTGGGACCGAAGGACCGATTATTCAGATTGGCGCATCGGTGGGTTCATCTATTGGACAATGGTTTCAGGTCGCACCCAATCACCTTAAAACCTTGGCGGCCGCCGGAGCCGCCGGAGGGCTTGCCGCCGTCTTTAATGCCCCGATCGGTGGCGTCTTCTTTGCGATGGAAGTACTACTTAAAGACTTTAAGACACAGGCCTTTTCAATGGTTGTGTTCTCCTCGGTCATTGCTTCAGTGACTTCACACATTCTACTTGGAGATAACACTTTTTTACCGACCCAACCCTTTGGCATTGAGCATCCTGCCGAACTGGTCCTTTATCTGATCCTTGGGCTTCTTGCTGCACCTCTTGCATCTGTTTTTTCTAAAATTGTTTTATGGGTTGAGTCGCTATTTCAGCAACTAAAAAAGATTCCAACACCACTCAAGCCTATGGTCGGTGGTTTTACAGTAGGACTCATGGGACTTCTTATTCCGACAATTCTGGGATCTGGTCATCATGAAATCGCCGATATTTTATCGACAGACGGCAATCCTGTCCATTGGGGATTTATCGCCCTTTCTCTGATGGTCGTCGGGAAAATGGTCGCTACATCAATCACCCTTGGCTCAGGGGGTTCCGGTGGAGACCTTATGCCTTCCCTTTTTATCGGGGCGATGATGGGCAGTCTGTTCGGACAGTTTGCCCACACCATTTTCCCGGACATCGCACCGGCTGGAGCCTATGCCCTTGTCGGCATGGGTCTGATATTTTCAGTCGTTGCCAATGCGCCGGTAACCGCCACCGTCATGATGTTTGAGATTACGCAGGACTACCGTATTATCCTTCCCCTGATGTTTTCGGTGACTGTGACGATGTTGATGGCCAAACAAATGGGTGAAATCGGAATTTATGCCAGGGTCCTGTTAAAAAAAGGGCTTAAGGTGGACGGTGGAGATGTCCATGATCCGGTCATGACTGTCACTGCCTCAGAGGTGATGGTGAAAAATGTCGAGATCGTCTGGGAGAACATGACAGTCAATAAACTGATGCAATTTATCGAAAAGAGTCATCATGTCGGCTTTCCCGTTGTGAATGCCCAGGGAGAACTTGCAGGTATGGTGACCTATGTCGAGATTCACAAAGCAGTTCTCGACAAACTGGATACGGAAAAGGTCTTAATCGCTCAGATTATGCGAACCGATATTCCCCTGGTTCACCCCGAAGATATCCTCGTTGATGTTGTAAAACAGATGCAGGAGAGTCATACGGACCGGGTTGCCGTTGTCGAAGTCGGACAGCCGAAACGTTTGATTGGTCTGATCACACGCTCCAATATCATGGCAGCCTACCAGCCTGAGTCAAAGGCTTGATTCTAAGCTTTGTGTCGGGTCAACAGCGTGATCGGAAAAGCCATTAGAAATCGAAATATATTTCCGCATGATGATTCGGCTTTGAAGTCTGTTTATCTTGCGGTAAGGAAGACTGTAACCTGGTCAGGACAGCAGTGATAGAGATGGCTTATTTTAGGATGCGGGAAATCGAGCTGTTGTAGAGCAGGCCAACTTCCTTTTGATCGAAGAGGCCAAAGGCATACAGCTCAAACAAAAATGCCGAATGGTAGGCATATGCCCCGTCTGTTGTGTCATCACAGGCGAAGGTTGTAGTTAAGTCCAATTTGGGTTGGGCAGAAGAAATCAATGGGAAGTCTATTGGACATTTGACGTGTTTGTAGCCATTGCCATCGCTATGTCGTGCTTCGTGTACCAATAGATACAGCCGTTCCAAGTCACTCAATCCATCAAAAAATTGATCGCCGATCACAAATTGACCTTTGTTTTGGTTGATGGCGACCGTCCAGGTATTCCCGTAAGAAATAGAATGAGTTCTTGCAATAACCCACTTTGATAATAAATTTCCGCTAAAAGGAAAACCAAAAAGGTCTTTAAATCGGCTCAGGCGGGTATAGGTTTTTTTGCGGATCTTTAAGGAGGTGGGCTTAAGCAACCTTAACTGTTCAAAAGTATGCTCGATGACCTTAAGTTTTTCGTCTGAAAAGTTATAGCTTGTGAGACTGTGGTTTTGTAGTTGAACCTCTCTGGAAGGGACCTTGTGTACACATGAAGATAAAAAGAAGATCAGCAAAAAATAGGAGAGGTGAAAAGTAGGAAAATTTTTCAAGGGATTATCAAAAATAGAAGTTCAGCGAAAAAAGTCCCTCATCGCTCTTTTTAATTCGGCTGACTTCGAGGCGTAATTCAAAATCCTGAGCGAAGGCATAGCGTTGGTTCAGTGAAAAGGTGGCATAACGCGATTCATGACCCAGGGGAAAATCGATGTATTTCCCAAGCAATTGAATCCGCCAATCCTCCCATGGATCGTAGAAGAGTCCAATGGTACCGCCCCCTCCGGTGCGGTAGTCACTCTCCAGTTGGCGCGTGAGTTCTAACTCCAGGTCTGCAAATATGTATGCAGTAAAATTTGAAAAGAAATCTGATTTATGATTGAAGCCGATGCCGTAGCTGGTTTTGAAGCTGTTGCAGAAATTGCAGTTGAAATCTTTAATGGTGTCCACACCTATACTGAAATGCCATGATTTTTTTTTGAATAAGGGGTCATAGGGTGTGAGCGATACAATGCTGATCAGGTCAAGTCGCTCAAGCTTTGTTTGGTTAAGATCATTGTAATGCCGAGCCGTGATGTCGAGAAATAAAATTTGGGAACCTTTACCAAAGCCAATATCTTTTGCAAGCAGATCATGATAGGCGGGGCGAATGGAGAATTCCTCAAACGCTTCCCCCTCGTGTTGACCGAAGCCGATTTTCAAGCGATCACTGCCGTGCCCGAGTTCCGGGCGAGTTGAAAATTCGGTGGGCCTTGAATCATTTCGTTTATACCGAAGTTTACTGCGTGCCAATAGATGTGGACGGTTATTGACTGCAATACTTTCGTCATTTTTCTTTTTGCTTTTCATGTTTTGATACTGTGCGTAGTCCAAAAAAGCATCTAATACGAGCGCTTTTTCAGGGACTTTGAGCGCTTGAAATGCTACGTCTTCGATGGATGTTGGCTCAGCTACAATTTGTCTGAAAATTTCTTCCTGTTGTTTAGAAAATTGTCGTCTCTTGTGGTTCATTTGACTCAGAAGAGAAGGTCGATAGATTTTATTAGAGACGATATCTTCATAATCTGTGAAGGCTTTCACGGTATCAGAAGGGATCACATGGAACCAAAACTGATCGGTCAAATAAAGATCGGGGTCGGCAACTTCCAAGAGGGAAAGGATGTGATATGAACAGTTTTCCTGGAAATAATAGTAGTCGAAATAATTCCCGCCTAATTCCCAGAGATGGCGCAAAAAAGTATCCATCTGGTCATCGGTAAAGTTCAGTTCATATTCCCAAAGGTCACGGCTCTCCATATTGCTGTAAGTTTGAACTTTTGTGTAATAGGGAAAGAGTGAGAATTCGCCTTTAAAAAGACCAAAGAGTCCCTTGAAAACATATAAGAAGGAATTGTCGGTGTCGAGCGTGGCGGCATAGTTGACACCGTAATTGAGCAGTTTTTGTGTGGGACCCTCTCGCTTTGTATCGATCCGTAACAAAGTATGTCCAAACATGGATGCGGGGTTATTCATGTAAAAGGCCGAAAAAACGAGGGTAATGGATTTTGGGTTCAGACTCTTGAGCCAGTCTTCGAGGCGTGGACAGTGTTGCTCTGGAAGTTGTTGCGAATCGATAGAGAGTTCGTGTTTCAGCCACTTGTATCGTGCCGGAAAATTACACTGAGGGTGCTCTTCATCACCCTTTAGATCTTCGGAAGGCAAAAAAAAACTTTTCAAGGTCTCTGCAAGTTCAGCTTCCGGATTCGTTTTTCCCTCTGGCGCGTTATAAAAGTCAGGACCGTCTTCTTGTCCCTCGACATTGCCGAACAGGTCTTTTTTATAGTGTAGAAGGAGATGCCATACCCTTGTTTCCGCCAGCCCTTTTTTCTTGGCCTGCTCGATTAAGGTCTGAGCATAATCTCCCTGTGAACCTGCTGCGTAAATCGGTGCGTGAATCATAAAAAAAATAAAGAGGATAAAAGCGGCGGGGAAATAGTCGTGAAGAAGAGCGTACTTTCTAAATCGGAGAAAGGGCATTTGTAAGTGTTGTGTCAAATTGATGCTGTAAAATGGTTCGATTGCAATTAACAGAAAAAAGGGGATGAACCGTCACAGCTTCTATGCTGGAAACGATTGCATCCCCCGATGTAAAAGTATATCGAAACTATTGGACGCAGGCGCCCGCAAGTTCAGGATGCGTTGACACCCCGGTTCTCACGACCTGAAGCATTTCATTCGGTGTCGTTTGTGTGCTTGCAAAGATCACCGAGTAGTTTTTCTGAGCATACGAGGCGAAAACGGGACTTTTTTCAGACGGACAGCCAAGTAGGCCAGCCAATGTTTCCAAATTTTCCCCTTCCCCTACGGCCATTTCTTTTTCGAGGTTCTCGAAGTTGTTTGCGACAAAGAGATCGTCTTCTTTTTCCGAAAGGATCAGTCCGCTCGAATCGCAATTTGAAGTACCGGATGTGATGCCAAACGTTTGACTACCAGACGTACCATTCGTAGTTGCAGCAAAGATTTGAATGATGCCTGCCTCATCTCCAAAGACAAGAGACCCTAAACCACATCCCGCTGCACCATAGCCAGCGGCAAATCCATTGGAAGAAAAGGTCAGTGATAGACCCAAGACAGTCAGCATTACCAGTTTCCTCATGGTTTTTCTCCTTTTTATGTTTTCCGGGTTACCGTAAATATTGACAAAAAATAGGTGACGTCCAGAAGGGACTTTGAGCTTCAAAATTCCCAACTGGGGGATTTTATGAGCTGCTCAGATTATTGTCAAGCGAATAACACATCAGTGCTGAAAACCCCATCCAGCCACGCAACTAAATCGGACACAACCTTTTCACGTCCGATTTCATTGAAAACCTCGTGATAATAGCCTTTATAGGTAATCAGTTTTTTTTGGGGATGAGTTAAGCGGTCATATAAATCTTGTGCCCCTTCCGGTCGAACAATCTCATCTGCGCCGCCTTGTAGAATTAATGTCGGCAAGATGATCTGCTCAACATTTTTCCTGAAATGCTGGTTCATCTTGCGAAATTCGATATAAAACCTCGGAGTCGCTTTTTTGACAATGAGAGGATCGGATCTGACAGCAAGATCAACCGAGGGATCCCGGCTTCTTTTTTCGCGAATGTCGGGGTAGCGGATTAGCGCTGTCGGCATCAATAACTTGAGAAGCTTTGCAAGCGCTTCGAGGGGAAGAGGTAAGGGAGGAACATCAAAAGCGGGAGAAGAAAGGACTAAGGCATCAACCGCATCCGGATAATCGATACAAAACGTCGCAGCAATTGCCCCGCCCAGGCTATGCCCAATAAGCATTATTTTGTTGTCTGGCGCTTCTGCCCGAATTTTAGTGAGTACCGCCTTCAGATCGTAGAGATAGTGCCGGTAGTCGGCAATGTCGGTCCTTTTGCCGCCGGAGAGACCAAAACCCCGTTGATCGTAGGCATAACTACAATAACCTGACTTGCCTAGATCCTCTTGAAGACGTAAATAGCGTCCTTTGTGTTCACTGATACCGTGAATGATAATCAGAGTTGCTTTGGGCGATTGCGGGCGAACAAGCGTGTAAGAGAGCGAAAGGCTGCCTCGTTGTATTGAGCCGCTTTTTTTAAGTGTCGTTTGGACGGCGTCTCCCGAGGTTTTAAAAGGAAAGGACGGTCAGGTCTAAATTTCGGCCCGTCAGTACCGAAGGCGATGCTTCCGTCATTTCAATCTGGATCATTTCTCCAGGCGCTAGACCGGTTTCAGAGAACATGACGGTCATATTTCCGTCTGTTTTTCCGATTTGAATGCCGGGCCGTTTGTCGGACTCTCCCTCAATGAGCACAGTCATGGTTTGACCGATCTTCTCCCGGTTAAGCTCCAGAGCAATCTCGTGTTGCAGGTCAAAAAGCTGCACGATGCGCTTTGTCTTCACTTCCGGTGAAACATCGTCTGAATACTTTCGGGCAGCGATGGTGCCTTTGCGCTCAGAATATTTAAAGATGTAGGCACTGTTAAAACGAGCAGCCTCCATGGCTGCAATCGTTTCCTGATGATCAAGATCTGTTTCGCTTGGAAAACCCGTGATCAGGTCCGTTGTCAGTGAAACCCCTGGAATGACGGCTCTGATTTTTTCAACCAGGCGGATAAACTCGTCCTGGGTGTAGGTACGGTCCATCAATTTCAGAATCCGGTCACTGCCCGATTGGAGCGGAAGGTGGATGTGTTTGCAGATCTTGGGATGAGAAGCGATGGCCTCAAGCAGAGGTTCCGGAAAATCCTTCGGGTGAGGCGAGGTAAAGCGGACGCGCTCAATCCCTTGTACTTCAGCCGCTGCAAGCAGGAGGTCTGCGAAGGCCGCGCCATCTGTCCGGTATGAATTGACATTCTGGCCCAGGAGGGTGACTTGTTTAAAGCCTTGCCTGGCAAGGTCATGAACTTCTTCGATGATCTCTTCTTTTGAGCGGCTGCGCTCGCGGCCCCGTGTATAGGGGACAACGCAGAAAGTACAGAAATTGTCACAGCCCCGCATCACGGTGACCCAGGCGTTGACGCCGTCAAAGCGCGCGGGGGTGATGCCGCTGTAGGTCTCTTCTTCGCTGAGATTCGCTTCAATTTCGAGAGGCTTGCGTTTGCCTTGTTGTGGTAAAGCCGCTTTATTGATTAAGCTCGGAAGCGCACGGTAGTTGTCCGGGCCGACAATCAGATTGACGACGGGATGTCGGAAGAGGGTGGCTTTCATGTTCTGCGCCATGCAACCGAGGATGCCGACAATAAAGGGTCGCTGATCCTGTTTCATCTTCCGTTGAAGCGGGCGAAAAGCATCCAGCCGCCCATAGATTTTACGATAGGCATTTTCACGAATGGCACAGGCATTGATCAGGATGACTTCTGCGTCATCTACAGACTTCGCCAGATTGTGTCCCGATTTCACCAGAATGGCACGGACGAGTTCTGAATCGGCCACGTTCATCTGACAACCGTATGTTTCAAGAAAGATATTCATATCATCAATGACCCGATGGCAAAACCCTTTTTGACGCCCTCAATGCGGACAGGGTGGATTTGGCCGGATAGATTGTTGTCGGTATTGATGCCAACTCGAAGATAGTTTTCCGTGAACCCTGAAAAAATACCCTCATCGTTCAGATTTTCAAAGAGGACATCGACTTTCTCTCCGACAGCCCGGCTCAAAAAGGCCTGTCGTCTTTCATTGGAAAGCGAACAAAGTTGGGCCGATCGCGCCTTGATGGTGAGGGGGTCAACCGCTCGCAGGTCTGTGCGTGTGACTCGCGTTCCCTCTCGTCTTGAGTATGGAAAGACATGGAGGTAGGAAAAGGGCAGGGACTCAATCAATGAATAAGTCTCCTGAAATGCGGCCTCATCCTCTCCGGGAAAACCGACCATGACGTCGCTTCCAAGGCAGAGATTCGGAATTTTTTTGATTGCAGACTGGGCAAGTTCACGATATTCCTCCCTGGTGTACCTGCGATCCATGTCAGAAAGAATGCGATCAGAACCGCTTTGCATCGGAATGTGAAGGTAGGCACAGAGCTTCTTTGAACTGGCCATCAGATCGAGCAACTTTTCCGGAATCGTGGTCGGTTCGATGGACGAAAGGCGAATCCGTTTCAAGCCATCCACCTGTTCAATCGCTTCAATCAAGTCGCACAGGTCATGTCCATCGGAATCATATTCGCCGAGATTGACCCCGGTCAGCACAATTTCAAGATGGCCTCGTGCAGCCCAGGCAGAGGCCTCTCTCAGAACATCGTCAAAGCGACGGCTCCGCGAGCGCCCCCGGGTATGCGGAATAATGCAGAAGGTGCAGAAAAAATCACAACCATCCTGGATCTTGACGTTGGGACGCGTAAGCGTCTCGCGTACCGGCAGAGCGGGTATCGTAAAGTCCTCCCGGCTGATCCTGGATGAATGAAAGACGATCGGCAGCGGACATTTTTGGGGAAGACCCTGGATAAAACTTACCTCTTGCTCAAAGGCTTCACGCAGAAGCTCAGGGAGCGCCATCTTCCCTTCAGTTCCCACGATGAGATCAATGCCGCCAAGTTTTTGTAAGGCATCGACATCGGCCTGGGCGTAACATCCGGTGACAACGATAAAGGTATTCGGAGACTTTTTTAAGATACGACGAATCAGGCCTCGACATTTTGATTCGGCCTGTGTTGTGACAAAGCAGGTATTGACGACAACGATGTCGGCTCCCTGACCCGCACCGACCACCCGGAATTCCGTCGGATCAAAGCCGCCTTCAAGAGAAGCGCTTTCTGAATGGTTCAGTCGGCAGCCGAGGCTTTCAAAGGCGATACTTAAGTGACGCGGTCTTATTTCTCGAGGCTTGTGGTCGATAGCATCAATTTCGATCAAATTTGTTGATGCTATCATTTTTCCCTCATGGTTTGGCCCATGATCTCGGGATCAGCAGGTGTTCAACAATCTCTCCCTTAATCAGGTGTTTTTCAACTATTTCAACTGCGTCTTCCGGGCGTGGAACGCTGTACCAAATGCCCTCCGGATAGACAACGACAGCGGTTCCGAAGGAGCAGGCATCAAGGCAGCCTGATTGGTTCGCACGCACTTTCCCTTTTAAGCCCCGTTTGGAGACGGCCTCTTTAAAGGCATCCCGTATTTCCGATGCACCGTTTCGGGCACAGCAGCCTTTTTTATTATCCTCGTCCCGCCGGTTGGTACAGATAAAGATATGTCGTTCATATTTGTTCATCATCAATACTCGTATGAAAATTTCAGCTTTCTACCGGCAAGCCGAATTGCTTCCAGGCACCAAAGCCGCCCTCCATTGAGGCGACATTGGTGTAACCCATTTTCTTGAGGCTTTGGGCAGCCATGGCGCTTCGACCGCCACCGGCGCAATAGAGGATGATGCTCTTATCCCGCTCCGGGAAATGACGTTCCATCGTCATTTCGAGCACGCCCCGAGGAATAAAAATCGATTTTGGGAGTCGCCCTTTGTCCACTTCATCTTTCTCTCTGCAATCAATCAGGGCAAAGTCTTCATCGTTCCCCACTTTTTCTTTAACATCTCCAACTTGAAGCAGCGTAATTTCCTGCTTGGCCGCCAGCATCATTTCATTCCATGACATCATAAATTAAACTCCTTCTCCCATTAAACGGGCAATCGCGGGCCGCCCGAAAAGCGTAAATCCACGTGCTGCCTCCGGAGGATGACCCGCCACACAAACAATTGGTTTTTTACCGGACAAACCCAGTACAATCGGTTTTCCAGAGCGCATCGGAATCCCCTTCACCAAGGCGCCCGGCGGTCCGACGGCATCAATCAGGTCTGCAGTAAAGTCCCTGTTTTCAGCCACGGTTCCCCCGGAAATCACGACCATGTCGGCCGTATCCAAGGCCTCTTTTAATTGCGTTTTAAAAAATTCAAAGTCATCCTTCATAATCCCTTTAAACTCAGGGATGCCGCCAGCCTCTTCTATCAAACTGGAAAGCCCGTACTGGTTGCAATCCCAAATCGCACCCAGGCTGGCAGGGGCTGTCGGAGCAATCACTTCATTCCCGGAGGAAAAAAGGGCGACTCGCGGTCTGCATGAGACACTCAACTCGGTGATGCCCTGACTTGCCGCCAGAAAAATATCTTCAGAGTTGATCTCTTGTCCCTTTTGAATTAAAGGAGATCCCGCTGTTCTGATTTCTCCCCGGATCTCGATATTGTCGTCTTTTTTAGCTCCCTTGCGAATGACGATCCGTCCCTCTTTTTTTTCAACGTCCCAGGCCCGTAACACGGCATAATCACCCGCGGGAATATAACTACCGGTTGTGACCGACACGGCCTTTCCCCGCTCAAGCCCGGATGCATCTCCCTGGCCGACTGCAATCTCTCCGGCAATTTCCAATTCAAGAGGTGAGGAGGAGACGGTGGACAGGTCAGACACGCAGACGACATAGCCTTCCACAATGGCACGGCAATACGGCGGATCATCAATTGCCGCCACAAGATCGGCAGCTAATATGCGGCCCCTTGCAGCGAGTAGAGGAAGGGTCTCTAGCGCGGCAGGCCCTACTGGAATCTCCGAGAGAAATCGGCGGCGCGTTGATCCGATCGGATCATTCTCAGTCATAGGCGGAACTCCTTTATTGAGGTGTGTCGTTAGTCTTCATTCTCGGCACAGATTACAGTCTATTTACCTTTAAGATCAAGGCTGAGCGATTGTAAGGGATGAAGCCTGGTTTTTGTTAAATGAAATTCTGTCGCCATCTCAGCATCGGACCGGGGCTGAATCATGGCTTCCTTAACAAATCATATTTTGACGGATTCCCGCTTCTGTGGCACATTTTATGAGATAGATCTAATGTCTCCAGGGAGGCCCAACCGTGAACTTAAAATCCAAGCTATTCTGCAGCCTTTTCCTGGCGAGGCTGGTACGACAGTCTCAGCTTTATAATGGTCTGATAAACCTGTTTGCGCCATCCTCTGTCATTACGAGCCAAAGCAAGGATGAAGGCCCGCCGGAACAAAAACAGTTTGATGCAGATATCCTGCTGGTTGAAGACAACAAGGTGAATCAGGTGGTGGGAAAAACCTTCCTGAAGAAAATGGGCTGCCGGGTTATGATCGCAAACAACGGCAAAGAGGCGCTCAAGGCTCTGGTGCAGTCGTGTTATGACCTTGTGTTAATGGATTGCCAAATGCCTGTCATGGATGGCTTTGAGGCGACGGAACAGATTCGCCAGCAGAACATCAACTGTCGGCAGGGCCGGGCCAGCTTTGACCGCCGACCTTGTCGAAGGCGGGCGTGAGCGATGTCTGGAAGCCGGCATGAACGACTACCTGAGCAAACCGTTTAAAGCCGAGGAATTACGAGACATTCTGGAGAAATGGCTTGTACTGCCGGAGGAAGTTGATCTGGAAGAGGAAGTCCCTGACCTCCCCGAAATCGACCTGCCCGGAGCAGTCAGTGAGCCGATTAGTATTCCGGCCATCCCTCCGATGAAGTCTTCTCTGAAACCTGAGCCTGAACCGGGACAAAAACCTGAACAAAAACCATCAATAGATCAGGCCGTACTGAATAGCCTGAAGATGCTACAGGAAGAAGGGGGACCCGACATTCTGCATGAATTTATCAATCTCTATCTGGATGATGCACCGGGACTCATCAAAAAAATTCAGGAGGCCGTCGCCCAATGCGACTGTGCAGCCCTCAGGCTAAATGCCCATACCCTGAAGTCCAGCAGCGGCCTTTTAGACGCAACGGTACTTTCGGACATCTGCAAGGCACTGGAATATAGAGGGACAGTTGAAGATACCGACAATATATCGGAACTCGCTCACAAGATGGGCGACGAGTACAAACAGGTTGAGGTCCAGCTTTCGAGTCAACTTGAAAGGGCATCTTAATCTGAGTATCTAACCTTATTGAAAGGTAACTACTCACCCCTGCAAGTCTCATTCAGCAGCGAGAGCGATTTGAATGGCAATAAGCGGATTATATCCTTTGTTCGCCATCGTTTGGAGGTAGCTTGATATTCGACAATAGGCCTGTGCATAAATCTCCGTTCGGA
>JAJDBU010000063.1 GCA_029261195.1 Nitrospirota bacterium
AACAGAGAAAGCCTAGTGTGGGAAATCCACATGCTGGGTTTGATGAGGCGGGGGCTGGAAACGGACTCTTTGGGTACCGCGCCAGCCCTCGACCCTACCTTAGGAGGGCTCATCTCAGTAATGGGATGGGCCTATCCGACAGCTACGCAATAAAAAAGGGGGACGTGGCAAGAGTGAGCTATGAGAACATAATTTTAGGCCCCATCGAACGAGCGAAATGCCGTTCAATCCGGACCGAGAGCTAAGTTGTGTAAGCAACACTTTAAATCAAGGAGGATGAGTGTGTTGAATCGTGTTGAAAAGATGAGCCGTTTCTCTTTACTGGGCCTTGTATTTTTGATCGCTACGCTTTCGGGTTGTGCCACATATGGAAAAGGTACGATCACTGTGAGCCAAAGTCTTTCGACGGGAGACTACGAAGGCGCAAGAACCTCAATCAAAGGTCAGCTGAATGCCGACGGCAAGGACCGATTACTCTATCATATGGAACTAGGTCTGATTGACCATCTGAGTGGGAACTATGAAGCCAGTAATCAGGCTTTGACCCTTGCGAGCGATATTGGAGAGAACTTAGAGACAACGCACGTCAGTGACGTAATGAAAGTTGCCTTAACAAGCCCCAGGATGGGGGCCTACCGCGGCACGCTCTTTGAGCGGGCTTTCATTCATTACTACAAAACCTTGAACTATACCTTGTTAGCGGCTGCTCATCCGGCCCGACGGCAGGAATATCTTGAAGGGGCCCGCATCGAATCGCGCAAGGTCGATATCATGTTAACCGCCTTGCGAAATGAGCAGGGGAACTATCAGGACTTAGAGGACAAAAAAGGAAGTCTGTTCGTTCAATTATTGAAAATTTTAGACACCTTGCAGGGCAGGACGCTGGACAAAGATTGGTTGGTCTATCGTGAGGATGCCTACATCCGCTATATGAGCGGCCTGAGCTATGAAGGCAATGGGGAGTTTGATGATGCCCGTGTCGCCTATCAGCTAGCCGCAAAACTATACGAAAAAGGCTACGCCAAGCAGTATCAACTGAAAAGTGATATTACTGAGCAAGCGTGGTTTGACACCATTCGCATGATGAAGCGAGCGGGCGGCTTTGAAAATGATTGGCCCGCTTTGGCAGAAAAAAAACTTTCGCCTACGATGCGTGAGCAACTCAAAGCCTTTACGCGTGACAGTTCTCAGTTGGTGGTCATTACGCATACCGGCATGATTCCCGAACGTCAGGAAATGAATATTCAGATGACGCTGGATACCTCAACTAAAGAGCTGGTACTTCGCCCCGTTTTGACCGGCACGCCACAAGAAAAAAACGATCAGGCTTCGTGGTTTTACGCTATGTATTCCGATCGAGGTCTGCTGGGGCTACTCTCCAACTATCAGACCCGTGGACTTTATGGCTCTCTGGACGGACTGAGGTCTAAGCGAGTGTCGATTGCTGCAGTCTGGAAGTTGGCAGAAGAAACCAAGCTGACCAAAGCTGCTGCGGGACTGGGCGTACGCGTCACTGTTCCCTTTTACAGTCCCCATCCTGCCGACTTTTCAGAAACCGAACTTTGGCTGGATGGCAAAAAACATGGGACGATGATTAAAGCAGAGTCGCTCGCACAGTTGGCGCTGCAAGAACAACTCTTAGGTGCTGACAAAGATTTGAAGATGGCTCTGGCTCGAGAGCTGACAAAAAGTATTGCCTGTGAATGGTTGGGTAATGAGCTTTTCGTAAAAGCCTGTCAATTGACGGCGGCAGTGACGAGTCAGGCCGAGACGCGTAACTGGCTGACTTTGCCCTATGATATTGCCGTGCAACGCATTCCCCTCGAACCGGGCTTGCATCGTGTTAAATTGTTGACTCCAAAAGTTCAAGGGGGCGTCTACCATAACATCACCCGGGAAATCGATGTAAAAAAGGGTGGGCTTGTTGTTCTGAGGGAAAGAGTGCTGCATCGTTTGGCCCCCACTCAAAAAGTTGCGGAGGCCGCTTTATTGCCCACGATGAAGTAGGAAAGGTTTTATATTCGGGTGCAGGACTCACCCTTCACTTTAGTCACAAGAGGTAAAATGTGTTGAGATTAAACGAAAACTTATCTTTCTTTATTTCGCCGCTGTGGGGAAGCAGAGTATTTCTTGTATTACTCATGGCCCTTGTTGTGACGGGCTGCATGTCTAAGGCCCCCGGTACAGTAAAAAGGGCTGGGGATGAACTCCAACCTGATTGGATACTCAATACCCCTGTGGAGCGTGGCTTTCTCTATGGTGTCGGTGCTGCAGAAATATTCGGTGGTAATGATGCCAGCGCTTTAAGCCGTGCAAAAGATATGGCGCGAGTTGAGTTAGTGAAACAGGTTGAAGTGCAAGTGAGTGGTGAAGTCGAGCAGGAAATTGAAGAAGTCACACGAAACGAGTCGACGCAGTTGACGGAAAAGTTACGTCAAAGCGTTAAAAGCAGGGTGCCGGAGTTTAAGCTTTCACAGGTGACGGGCGTCGACAGCTACAAAGACGACAAGGGAAAGCGTGTCACGGTGATGGTGCGTTTAGATGTAATGAAAGAGTTGCAGTCCCTGGGACAGCAGATTGCGTCACTTGACGAACAGTTAGCGGACTATGCCCAGAAGTTGGCGCAGACCCCTCCCGGAGGCATGAGCACTTTACGGGTGGTTTCTCCTGCCCTGGTTTTATCCGAGCAGCGCGCAGGTCTGCAAGCCCGCTATAATGCGCTTGAGCCGAGTAAAAAAACAGCGCCCTTGCTTAGCCCGGAGATTCGAGACTTGCTCAGCCAAATATATCAGCGTATTGCCCAGCTCAAAATCTCGGTAAAAGCAGAAGATAGGGCTGCGCGTTCACTACAGACGGGATTGATTGCGCAACTCACAAAAAGAGGGCTTCAGATTTCAGAAAGCGGCCAGGGCGATATTCAGATTGTCTATAATCTTCATGTGAACACGGTTTCTCGCGGGGGGACACATTTTGCAATTACCGAGGGAGACATCTGGATCAAAGATGAAGCCGGGCGCGTCGTGCGTGCATTACAGGCAAAAGCGAAAGGCACCTCCGTTGACCCGGAGGAGGCCCGTTCACGTTCCATCGCAAAACTCTCAGGGCAACTGGGAAAGGCCTTGCTCGAAGCCTTGTTTTGACCTTTTGGCGAGACATTCAGAAGGAAAAATGAGTCACTTAATTGGAATAGGAGAAGAGAATGAAATCAGTCAGTATCGCTAAGATGTTCAAGACCACGGGAATGCTTGTTTTTTTAACCTTGCTTGCATCGGGCTGCGCGGGCGTCCAGGTCAGCAGGGTTGAGGCGGATAAAGAGATTGCATTGACAGATAAATGGAATGACGAAGATTCCCGCCTAGTGGCCACTGAGATGATCGAAGACATGATGGGGTTTCCGTGGTTACGACGTTTTAATAAGGAACACCCCGGTAAAGAACCGACTATTGTCGTCCAGCGTGTTAGAAACAAGTCCCACGAGCATATTGCCGTTGATACATTTATCAACGATATCAAACGAGCGGTTATGCGTAGTGGTCTCGCCGGTTTTATCGTCAGCGGTGCGGAGCGTGAAGACACACGCCGGGAATTGAAAGAACAGGACATGAGTGCCTCAGAAAAGAGTCGTATGGAGATGGGTGAAGAACAGGGGGCAAACTTTGCGCTCTCAGGCACGATCAACTCCATGGTGGACCAACTGGATGGCAAGCGCGTCACCTCCTATCAAGTGGATCTCAAATTGATCAATGTCCAGACCACACGGGAAGAATGGAACGGCCAGAAAAAGATCAAAAAGTTTCAGCAGCGAAGTAAATTCAGCTTCTAAGATCAAGCGTTTCCCAGCGTTGATAGAGCTGATCGACGGCCTCTTCCGCATCACTTATTTTGCGGGAGAGGCCGAGAAGGCGTTCCGGATCACTCGTAATGTCAGGGGCTTCATATTCTCGTTTTAATTGCGCTACCTTGTTCTGTGCCTTCTCGATCTTGTCTGTAATTCGGCTGAGTTCCTTCCGCTCTTCATAGCTGAGCTTCTTTGTCTCAGGCTCCGAACCGTCTTTTGTCGATGAGGACTGCTTCTTTTTTGTTGTCTTTTCAGAAAAGGCCTGTTCTTGCGCCTGAATCCATTGATAATAATCTGCGTAAAATGCCGTTTTTCCAGTGCCATTACCCTCAAGGTGGAGTAGTTGATCACTTAGACGATCAAGCAAAAACCGGTCGTGGGTGATGAGGACAAGGGCACCTGGAAAATTGAGCAAACTGTCTTCCAGTACCTCCAGAGTTGGAATATCAAGATCGTTGGTCGGTTCATCAAGCAGCAGGATATCCGCCGGTTTCAACATCAGATTGGCGATGAGTACACGGGCCTGTTCTCCACCGGAAAGTTGTGCAACCGGGAGGGCGAGTTGTTCTTTTGAGAAGAGGAAACGTTTGGCCCATGCGGCAATATGGATGGGGCGACCTCGATACATCACCTGGTCACCTCCTTTTTCGGTAAGGGCTTCTTTCAGGCGCTGATTTTGATCGAGTTGCTCCCGCTTTTGCCCGAAGGTCACAATCTTTAGCCAGTCGGCCTGTTTAATCGTCCCGGCATCCGGTTTGATCTCACCGCTTAGCAGCTTAATGAGAGAGCTTTTTCCACTGCCGTTGCGACCCAGTACGCCGAGGCAGGTCCCGTGAGTCAGTGTGAGATTGAGATTTTCAAAAACATGCTTCTCTCCAAGCTTCAGTGCGACTGACCGGACACCGATTAATTTTTTCGTTCTTCGGCCGCTTGCTTCAAAATCGATCTGTGCAATCTGATTAGCTCGATTGCGCCCGCTGACTTCGCTGAGTTCTTTTTCGAGCGCCCCTGCCTGATCGATACGTGATTTTGCCTTGGTTGTTCTGGCTTTCGGGCCGCGTTGCAGCCATTCCCGTTCTCTCCGTACCTTGCTGGAAAGGGACTGCTCAAGCTGGGACTGAGCATTTTTCATTGCCTCCCGCTGCTCCAGAAAAGCGCTGTAGTTTCCTTCGACCTTGATATAGCCCTTGGGATACGCTTTGTTGAGTTCGAGTATACGATTACTTGTATTTTCTAAAAATACCCTGTCGTGGCTAACCAGCACAAAGGCAAAGTCAGCGCGTTTAAGGCGATCCTCCAGCCACAAAATGCCTTCTAAATCGAGGTGGTTTGTCGGCTCATCCATGAACAGGAGATCGGGTTTTCGTATCAGCGCTTCCGCGATTGCGAGCCGCTTGCGCCATCCGCCTGACAGGGTCTCAACTTTTTGTTCCAGATCTGAGAAACCCATCTGCTCAACCGTTGTTCGTATATTTCGGTCTGATGCCCAGTTTTCGATTGCCGCAGGCATCGTCTGAAAAAGGGTTTCCTTGATCGTTAAGTTCGGATCGAGCAGGTCTTCCTGAGCAAGATAAACCAGTTGAAGGTTTCGTTTTCTTGAGACCTTTCCATCACTTGGAGACTCAAGTTCGGCAAGAATTTTCAACAAGGTGGTTTTCCCTGAACCGTTCGGACCGATCAGCCCCAAATGCTCATCAGAAAAAATGCCGAATGAAATATCGGAAAAGAGAGAAGTCGTGCCGTAAGATTTACAGAGTCCCTGACAGGAGATGAGTACTTGAGAAGACATAGTCCGACCATCGGTAAATAAAATCGTGACAGTGTACTCGATTTTTGCTGTCTCATGGGAATAAATTTTATTTCTCACTCGGCGAGTTGAAGCTAATACAGTATTCGATTTAGAATGCCGCTTTATAAACAGCTTTTTTGTATGGAGATAAATGATGCGATATCAGGCCCTGTTGTTCCTGTCTTTTTTTCTGGTTTCTTGTGCTGGTAATGCGCATTTGCGTCGGGTGGTCCATCAAACACCCGAGTTTCTTGTAGAGTTGGACCAGGTCGAAATTGCCGCAAGTCCGGTTTTTCCCAGCCCCTACGACCATCCCTTTAGCATTTCTTCTGAGGGGCTTCAGGATGTTTTGCAGTCCCTGGAAGTGGTTCCCGGTGGCGGGTTTTTAAAGATGCTTTTTTCGGGAAAGGAAAAACAGCGGTCCATCTTTCATTCAAAGGATATCGCTTTGGTTTCAGAACAACTTTCTAAGGCGCTTGCAGAGGCTGGACCGTCCGAAAAAGTCCATTTCTACTACTCAATTCCAAAGGATGCCTCTAAAGTTTTGGTGAGTTCCGGGGTGCTGGTATTTAAAGATAAGCGTCTGCATCTTCGCTTGAAATATCATCGGATTCCAATGAGGAAGGGGAGTCCACTGCGGACAGCAGAGCGGAGCATCCCCCCTTCGGAAAAAGGAAGATACAGTTTTACATTATTTGAAGATGAATTGCGGCGACATCGGCGATATAAAAACGCTTTCGGCTTTGACGGAAGCGATGCACATTGGCTTGTGATTGATTATCAGGGCATCGCAGCGGCAGCCTTGCTTCCCCCTGCCCCGGCTTTCTCTGGTCCGATCCCGGCGAAAACGCTGGAAGAACGCTTGAGGGCACTAAAACGGTTTAAAGACGAAGGCTTAATTTCTGAGGAGGAATACAGAAAAAAGAAAGCGTCCATGCTTAAGGCATTTTAAGCGAGGTCGGCATGGCGATCATTTGTCTTGAGCCGCCCGGCTTTCCCTTTTGATCTGTGATGAAATATCAAAATGAGTCTTCTTCTTCCATAAAACCCTACACTAAAGTGCTTGAATTGTCGCAGTAAAGTCGTTATTGTTTTCTCAAGGAAGTCCCTATCATCAATATGATCTGCCTTGTAGGCAGTCTGTCTTGGCTGGAGGGACTTTCAATAGATAAAGGCCAAGAGCAAAATTGATGATGCAAAAGGGTGTCGCCAGGCACTATCTCTACGAGGTAATCGGAACCGGGTTGATTTTGCTGGGCTGTCTGATTGCGGCCAGTCTCTTCAGCTATCACAGTCATGATCCTTCGTTCTCAACCGTCTCCTCCTCGCCAAACGTTCAAAATGCCGTCGGAAAGATGGGCGCGGTTTTTTCAGACCTCGCGATGCAATTCTTAGGCATCAGTTCGCACCTCCTCACCCTTTTTTTGATTGTTTTAGGCATCAAAATGGTTCGGGCAAAAGAGGCTTCCCGGCATCACAATGCCCTGATCGCAGGCTTTCTTATAATGGCGATTGCCCTTTCTTCACTCATCTCTCTCGGAGGCACAGACCCGCTTGGGGAAGGGATGAAGGGCGGGATCACCGGAGAATTGACATCGGTTTTTCTCCTTCGCTATTTCGCTGAAATCGGTACTTTTATCATCCTCTTTTCCCTTCTCTTGATCGGGGCGATGATTGCCTTTCCCTTTTCACCGCATCGCGTTTTTATGAAGACGATGACGAAGGTTCGGGACTTCAATAAAAGGGAAGAAAAACCGACTCTAAAGAAAAAGAAAACCATCAAAATCGCTCTTCCGGCAGAAGCGGAATTACAGGAGAGAAGCTCCGCTGTCCCGGATGTCAGCCCGCCCCCGAAGGTTGTTGAGTCGAAACAGGTGGAAATTTTTGATTTTGAAAGAGAGGATATCGGGGACTACCGTTTGCCCACGCTCTCCCTGCTCTCGGACCCGGCGCTTCTGACAAACCGAACCACGCGACAGGAGTTGATCGAACAGTCGCGGATTCTTCAGAAAAAACTACGCGATTTCGGGATAGAGGGGCGGGTGTCGCAGGTCCATCCCGGTCCGGTGATTACCATGTTTGAATTTGAACCGGCCCCGGGAATCAAGCTCAGCAAGATCACCAGCCTCTCAGATGATCTTGCCCTGGGAATGCGGGCGCTATCGGTTCGCATCGTCGCGCCCCTACCGGGAAAGGCGGCGGTCGGCATTGAAATTCCGAACCTGAATCGTGAAGAGGTCTCTATGAAAGAGATTCTTTCCTCCCCCTCCTTCAACCGCCTGGACTCTAAACTGCGTCTTGCCCTGGGAAAGGACATTTTTGGAAGCCCGGTTTCTGCAGACCTGTCGAAGATGCCTCATCTTTTGATTGCCGGTGCAACGGGTGCGGGAAAGAGTGTCGGTTTGAATGCTATGATCCTTTCCCTGCTTTACACGGCGACACCCGCCGAAGTGAAACTAGTGATGATTGATCCAAAGATGCTTGAATTCACGCTTTACGAAGGGATTCCTCACTTGATCACACCGGTGATTGTAAAGCCGAAGGCCGCGTCTGCCGCTCTAAAAAAAATGGTTGCCGAGATGCAGCGCCGCTACGAACTGCTTTCTGAAAAAGGGGTGAGAAACATCACCGCATATAACAAACTGGCTGAAAAATCGGATGAGATGAATCCACTTCCCTACATCGTGGTCTGTATCGATGAGCTGGCCGATTTGATGATTGTCGCTTCACGGGATATCGAAGACTCCATCGCACGGCTGGCCCAGATGGCCCGAGCCGCCGGCATCCACCTGATTCTTGCAACCCAGCGTCCTTCGGTCGATGTCTTGACCGGCTTAATCAAGGCGAACTTTCCCGCCCGTATTGCCTATTGCGTTGCCTCAAAGACAGATTCCAGAACCATACTTGATGAAAACGGTGCGGAAAAATTGCTGGGGAAAGGCGACATGCTCTATTCTGCCGGAACAGGCAAAACCACCCGCGTTCACGGTTGTTATATCTCGGAGGAAGAAGTAAAAAAGGTCGTTGGCTTTATTAAGGAACAGTCCGACCCGCACTATGAAACTGAATTCACCGAGGCGATTTCCAAGTTATCTGAATTGTCTGACGATTCCGAACTTTCCGATGAGCGCGATGAACTTTATGAAAAGGCAAGGGAACTTGTGATTTCCACAAAGCAGGCCTCAGCCTCCTTTATCCAACGGCGAATGCGAGTCGGATACCCTCGTGCAGCCAGGTTAATCGAAATGATGGAAGAGGATGGCCTGGTCGGTCCGGCCATAGGAAGCAAAGCGAGAGAAATACTCATCCGTAAGGAAGAAGGAGAAACGATTTAATGAAACAGTGTTATCTGCGTATTTTGATGATCGCCCTGATCACACTTGGCTCAGTCTTCATTCCTCAATTGTCAAAGGCAGAGCAGGTAGGTCTCGACCCGAAATTGCAAAAAATCGTCAGCCGGGTTCATGAGGCCTATGAAAAAATAGATGATTTAAAAGCTCAATTTGTTCAGACCGTCGAAATTATGGACTTCAACACGCCCTATGTTTCAAAAGGGACGCTCTTTATTAAAAAAGGGAAGATGCTTTGGGACTACGTCGAACCGAGTCACCAACAGATTTTTGTGGATGGCGGTGGTTTTCTCTACTATGTGCCGGACCACAAGCAGGTCATTCGGAGCAAAGTCGGAGGTCGTTCAGATGCCCACCTTCCCTTAAAACTCCTGGCGGGTCGGGCCGAGCTTGAGCAGGATTTTGAAATTTCCTATGAAATAGAGGCCCCCTTGCCGGGAGAACCCATCCGGCTTCGGCTCATCCCCAAAAAGAAAATGGGTTTGATCAAGATCGTCATTACTCTGGTTCGGGTGCCCAATATTGAGGGTTTGATGATTGATCAGGTGGTTCTTCACGAGGAAAACGGGAATATCTCGACATCGGCTTTTGAGGAAATCGAGATCAATCATGGCCTTGATGACGCACTATTTGTCTTCACGGTCCCGGACGGAATTGAGGTGCTTGATGCACCCTAGAGAAATATTTTTAGAGAGTTGAGGAGAAAATGGACAAGGAAACCCGGGAATTCTTAGAGAAAAAGTTCGATGCCATTGATGGAAAGTTCGATGCCATTGATGGAAAGTTCAATGCCATTGATGGAAAGTTCGATGCCATTGATGAGAAGTTCGATGCCATTGATGGAAAGTTCGAGGAAAGCAAACAATATGTAGATCAAAAATTCAGAGAGAACAAACAAGATTCGGATCAAAAGTTTGAAAATAATAAACAATATGTAGATCGAAAATTCGAGGAGAACAAACAAGATTCAGATCAAAAGTTTGAAAATAATAGACAATATGTAGATCAAAAATTCGGTGAGAATATAGAATATGTAAATCAAAAGTTTGAGGAGAACCAACAATATGTAGATCAAAAGTTCGGCGAGAATATAGAATATGTAGATCAAAAGTTTGAAGAAAACAAGCGTTACTTCGGTGTTGTCTCGGAAGGCCTGAGAAATGAAATTCGGCAGGTGGCGGAAGGGCACCAAGTCTTGTTGGACGGTCATGCACGGATCATCGAACGCTTGGGACAGATGGAAAGAGAGTTAGGCTCAATGATCAAATTCTCCCACGCTGAGCTGGATCAAAGAATCCGGATACTCGAAGGTAAATTTCAGGGCTTAAATGAGCGGCTTGAGCGTTTGGAGACCCTGCGGAATTAGGAGGTTTCCTCTTTCGAAAAATAGTTACAGCGAATGCCTGCCGCAGTTGCTAGAAGAGGAAAAAGAAGCATGAACAGCATCAAGACTGCGATCCCCGAGGTGGTGATCATCAAGCCCAGGGTCGTTGAGTACCCTCGTGGCTTTTTATGGAAACCTTCTAAAGCCGAAACTACTTCACTGTCGGGTAGCCAGCCCTCTTCGTGCAGGATAATTTTTCGCACTCTTGCCGCGGTGTATTGCGAGGCCTTCACTACCAGCTTCGCCAACCCCAGGACAAGCTAGTGCAGGTAATGCGTGGAGAAATATTCGACGTGGCAGTGGATATCCGTAAAGGCTCACCCTGGCTTGGGCAGTGGGTGGGGGATACATTGTCCGAGTCCAACAAGCGTCAACTCTATATTCCGCCAGGTTTTGCCCATGGATTCTGTGGGCTCAGTGAGTCTGCTGATTTCCTCTATAAATGCCCCAGCGAAGAGCAAGCGTGAGAAAAGAGTTTCTGGTTTATGGCTCCCCGGCCATTGAGAATGCCGAAATAGAAGAGGTTCTTTCCGTGATGAAAAGCGGCTGGCTTGGCACTGGTCCCAAGGTGGCACGGTTCGAGCGGGATTTTGCCCAGTACAAGGGGATAGAGCATTCCATAGCCCTCAACTCCTGTACCGCCGCCCTACATCTGAGTATCCTGGCTGCAGGGATCGGGGAGGGGGACGAGGTGATTACCACACCGCTTACCTTTTGCGCAACGATCAACGCCATTATTCATGCCGGAGCCACCCCCGTGCTGGCTGACATCGATCCGCTTACCATGAATATTTCCCCTAGTGAGGTGGAAGTGAAAATCACCCCTAAAACCAAAGCAATCCTCCCGGTCCATTTTTCAGGACGACCTTGCGACATGGATGCCCTGCGCCGGATCGCCGACAATCATAAACTCAAAATGATTGAGGATTGCGCCCACGCCATAGAGACCGAATACAAGGGACGCAAGGCAGGTACTTTCGGCGATTTCGGCTGTTTCAGTTTCTACGTGACCAAAAATATCGTCACCGGAGAAGGCGGCATGGTGATCACAAAGAGTGAAGAGGATGCCGCACGCATTAAAATGCTGGGACTTCACGGCATGAGCAAAGACGCCTGGAAACGCTTTGGCGATGAAGGCTACAAACATTATCAGGTGGTGGAGTGTGGTTATAAATACAACATGATGGATCTGCAAGCGGCCATCGGCATCCACCAGATGCAAAGAGTCGAGACCTACTGGCACAGACGGCAGGCAATTTGGCAGCGCTACCATGAGGCCTTTGCCGGTCTGCCCATCACCCTGCCGGCACCGGTTGAACAGAACACCCGCCATGCCTACCATCTCTATACCATCCTGATCGATGAACAGCGTTGCGGTATCAGCCGGGATCGGTTTCTCGACGCCATGACGGCACAGAATATTGGCATCGGTGTGCATTATCTGAGCATCCCGGAACACCCCTATTATCAACAGACATTCGGCTGGCAGCCGGAGGGCTATCCACATGCGATGCGTATCGGGCGGCAGACGGTGAGTCTGCCGCTATCGGCAAAGCTGTCGGACGAGGATGTGGGAGATGTGATTGAGGCGGTAAGGGGGATTTTATTATGATGCGGCGATTTGCGGGGCTTCTTATACCTAACAGATTGCGGCATTTGGTGCGCCTCCGTATCGATTCGATGATTCGGAGATTAAAGGCGCCGCGCATGGTGTGGGGATATAGGGATGCAAGTGGTAACTGGCGGGCAAAAACCAGAATAAGTGATACGATATATTTTAATCATCCAGAAAATTGTTTTATTGGGGATAATGTCTACATTGGGCATTTCTCGATCTTGGATGGTACAGGAAAGTTGACTATTGAAGAAGGGGTTCAACTTGCCGGTTGGAATGGGATTTATACCCATAGTTCACATATCGCGATCCGTCTCTATGGAAAACATTATCAAGAAATTTCAGAAGAGGTAAAAAAAGGCTATAGAGTCAAACCTGTGAATATTTCTCGATACGCATTTATTGGAGCAGGAGCAATAATTTTACCCGGTGCATCAATAGGTCGGGGTGCATTAGTTGCTGCTGGTTCAATTGTAAAGAATGATGTTGAGGATTTTCAAATTGTCTCCGGAAACCCTGCCACTCTTACGGGTACAACAAAAAGTATTGATGCAGAATACTTGAAAGATCCAACAATAAAATCCTGGTACGAAGAATGGCAAAAGACCTAAAAAATATCCTCATAAATCGCATCCACGACAAACAGCTTCTTGACTATGCTGAACGCTATTTGTCAGAAAATTTGATAGATATCGGATGCGGCACCAAGCCATACAAAGACATGCTCTCGCCCTTTGTTGAGGAACACGTCGGTGTGGACCATGAAGAAACTTTTCATGACAAATCCAATGTTGATCTCTTTGGAACGGCCTATGAAATACCCTCTGATGATGGGCATTTTGATTCGGCGATCTGTACCGCCGTGCTGGAACACCTGGAAGAGCCGGAACAGGCGCTACGGGAATGTCACCGGGTTTTAAAACCCGGTGGCAACGCAATCTACAGTGTTCCATTTATTTGGCACCTGCACGAAGAGCCAAGAGACTTCTATCGTTATACGAAATACGGTCTCAAATATCTTTTTGAAAAAGCTGGATTCGAGGTGCTACAGATAACCCCTCTTTCTGGTTTTTGGGTGACATTCGGCCAGTTGTTCGTTTACAACATCTATCGATTCCATCAAGGCCCACTGCGGTATATCCCGCTCATTCCAGCATTAGGGCTGGTCATTCAAGGGATCAGTTATCTTCTGGATCGTATCGATAAGAGCGAACCATGGACCTGGATGTACATGGTCGTAGCCAGGAAACCATAGATGTCGCTTGCACAATCTGCGGCGAAGGGGATTCGCTGGAACACACTCTCCATGCTGTTGATCACCATGACCCAGATGATACGCCTGGTGGTGCTGGGGCGTATCCTGATGCCGGAGACATTCGGTCTAATGGCGATGATACTGGTGGTGACAGGTTTTGCGGAACTGCTAGGGCAGATGGGGTTGAGTGAGGCAATCATCCAGCGCCCTGATCCAACGCAGATGGAATTATCCAGCCTCTACTGGTTGAACATTGCACTGGGCGGGCTGCTTTACGTAACCTTGCTGCTGGCAATACCGTTGATCGCCGCCCTCTACGCCACCCCAGAGCTGGAGCAGTTGCTGCCTTGGGTGGCACTGGCTTTTCTCATTGCACCCTGGGGTGTTCAGTTCAAGGCGCTGCTGCAAAAGCGGCTTCATTTTAAGCCACTGGCCATTATTGAGAGCCTTGCAGCGATAATTGGTATGTTGCTGGCCATCGTGCTGGCATGGCAAGACTATGGGGTTTGGTCTCTGGTGTGGGGACAGTTGGCCCAAAGCACAGTGATGGCCTTGTTGCTGGTTCTGGTGGGATGGCAGCGGAAAATGCTGCCCGGGTTTTATTTTAGCTACATGGCAGTCAAGCCCTATCTATCATTTGGATTGTATCTGCTGGGTTCCAATATGCTGAATTATTTTAACGCCCGAATCGATCAATTGGTTGTGGGTGCGTTGTTGGGTTCCCAAGCACTGGGTTATTACAGCATGGCCTTCAATCTGGTGCTGCAACCGGTTTCCAGAATCAACCCGGTGTTGAACCAGGTCGCCTTTCCTGTCCTGGCCAAGGTTCGATCCGATAAAATGCGGCTCAAACGGGGATATTTCAGGATGCTGGATCTTTTGACCAGTATCAATGCTCCCATACTGATGGGGGTTGCCGTTGTTACGCCGCTGCTGATCCCTTTGGTACTGGGAGACCAATGGCTATCCATTGTCCCCCTGATTCAAGTGCTCGCCCTGTTTTCACTGATTCGATCGACAGGTAATGCCGGGGGAAGTCTGATTCTTGCCTGTGGTCGAGCAGATCTGGCTTTCTGCTGGAATCTGATATTATTTGCATGTATTCCATTGGCAATCGTTGCTGGCGGTAAAATGAGTGGTCTTCAAGGAGTCGCATGGACTCTGCTGGGATTGCAAATATTTTTCTTGTTTGCCTGGTATCATATTGTGGTTAAAAGGCTGCTTGGTGACTGCTTTTCGGGATTTATCGGTTCGATGAGTACGCCGGTTATATTTTCCGTGGCAATGGCTGCGGCGGTGATCGGCATGGCACCGTTTTTATCGACACTTCCAGAGGCTTTGCAATTGACCGTGCAGGTTCTGTTGGGGGCGGCGGTCTATGTCGGTCTCTACCTTTTCTTCAGGAAAGAATTTGTCAAACAGCAGTTGCAACTATTCTTTAATCGACAGTAAAAATATGGCTGATTTGTTGATTAAAAATCAGGATAAAAGTCAGATGATGCCGAAGGTGATCCACTCCTTCCCCCTCTGGCTTCCGCAAACTCAGACCTGGATGTACAACCAGGTTAAACAGTTACAGCGACTTGGTGTGGAAGCCCATGTGGTTTGTGAACGCACTGAAAATCTGGATCAGTTTGCAGTTGCCAATATCCATTGCTTTGAAAATGAGCCGCTCTTCAGGCAAGTATGGGATAAAGGGCTGCGTAAATTAAGAGTCCGTCGTCACTTAAATTATCTGGTCAAAATCAGCAGAAAAATAGACACACAGATCATTCATTCTCACTTTGGAAACGTGGGGTGGGCCAACCTTGGAGCGGTTCGCAAACTCAAAGCGAAACACGTGGTGACCTTTTACGGACTGGATGTCAACAAACTGCCGATTCAATATCCCGCTTGGCGGGGACGATACCGCAAACTGTTTGCCGAGGTGGATCGGGTTTTGTGTGAGGGTTCACACATGGCCAGTTGCGTGGTGAAACTCGGCTGCCCGGATCATAAGGTCAAAGTGCAGCATCTCGGTGTGGATGTGGATGATATTTCATTTCAGCCTCGACAATGGCAACCCGATGAGCCGCTGCGGGTGTTAATCGCCGCCTCGTTCCGTGAAAAAAAGGGTATTCCCTATGCTATTGAGGCCCTACAGATTGTTGACCGTGAGGTGCCGGTGACATTGACGATTATCGGCGATGCAGGGCAGGAACTGGAAAGCCAGGAGGAGAAGGCGCGCATCCTTGCCACCCTAGATCGTAGCGGTCTGAAAGCGAGTACCCGATTACTCGGTTATCAGACCCACCAGTCTATGTTGAAAGAGGCTTACAAGCACCATCTATTCCTGCAAGCGAGTATTACGGCACAGGATGGCGACACCGAAGGCGGCGCGCCGGTCGGCATTATCGAGATGCTCGCCACTGGTATGCCGGTGGTAGCAAGCACTCATTGCGATATACCCGAAGTCGTAGGACCTGCCTTTGCTCATTTACTGGCACCGGAACGTGATGCCGTGGAGCTGGCAAAGTGTATACAGTCCTTGCTAGAGGCAGCGGACAACTGGTCAAGCCTGGTGCAAGAAGGACGCAAGCGCATCGAGAAGGAGTATCACCAAATAAAGCAGGCAGAACGTTTGACCGAACATTACAACGAAATATTATGCAACGAATAAAAAAAGTCGTTATTTTTGCCCCCTTCTGGCGGCAGCCGGGCCATGTGGGTAATTATCGGGTAGACCGTTTCGTACGTTGGCTGGAGGCGGATGGTTTTTATGTTGTACTGGTTCGCGCCGGTTCCACTACGGGGAAGTGCACCAAATCTTGGGGGATGGAACTGACCGTGCGGGACCCATTGGGACTCTATCGTGATGCCGTAACGGATAACGCACGGATCAAAATACGTAAACCCAATCGAATGCGTCGCTTGCTGGCGTACTGGCTGTTCAACCCCGATCCGGGTATTTTGTGGGCCTGGGCAGCGGCCAGACATCCATCTGTGATAGAGCAAGCGGAAGGAGCCTCATTCATCCTTTCATCGAGTCCGCCGGAATCTGCACACATAGGGGCCGCTACTTTAGCCAGAAAACTGAAGGCTGAATTAATCATCGACATGCGGGATGGGTGGTTGGATGAGCCTCTAAAACCCCTTTTGCGAGATTCAAGGTTACAACGATTTCGGGAGGGGCGTCTCGAAAAGGCCGTACTTCAACAGGCAGACAAAATATTTGTCACCTCAGCTGTCTGGAAATTTCTTTTGGAAGACCGTTTGTCGTTTACTCAAAATAAAACCGTTGTTTTGACCAATGGTTATCCTCCTGCTGCTTTGTTTAACTTAAAAAAAATAAAAACACGCTCGAGGGATGAACCTCTCAGATTAGTTCATGCGGGACGATTTACCGGGTCTAGTCTATCCCGAAAGGTCAGTTATTTACTTGAGCCTTTATTATTGGGTTTGGAAAATTTAGACACTCAAGGCGTAGTCACGCTACTTGGCCAGTTAGAGGTGGAAGACCTGGAAGAGATAAGGCTATGGCAGCCACAATTTAAATCCAGAGGATGGACAATAGAGGTGAGGGATGCGGTACCACGTGATGAAATGATGTTCATGCTCGGACAGGCTGATGGCCTTTTGCTTTTGTCAGCATCGCAGGCAGCAATTCCCAGCAAGTTGTTTGAATATCTGTTGCTGGAAAAGCCGGTTTTTACCGCAACACCTCAATCAAGTGCTGTATGGAAGATAGGAGAATCATTAGGGCAACTCTTTTTGACGGACTATAGAAATCCCGATGCGCTTGTGGCCAGGTCATTTATTTCTGCCTGTGAAATGTCGGATAATAGTTATGAAATTCCATTTAAATTTTCTGAAGAAGCCCTTTCAAAAATATTTATTAAAAAGGTGTTGTCCATATGAAAAACAAGATTATTGATATTGTTGCCGGAGCGCGCCCGAATTTTATGAAAGTGGCGGCACTTTTTGCGGTGGCAGAAAAGTTTCCTTCTTTGAGTTTACGCCTTGTTCATACGGGGCAACATTATGACGAAGCCATGTCTGATGTTTTTTTTCGTGATCTTGGGTTGCCGGAACCCTCGTGTCATTTAGGTGTTGGCTCGGATAGCCATGCGGTACAGACCGCAGAGATCATGAAGGGTTACGAGGCGTGGATTAACCGGAGTCAACCCGATATCTGTCTGGTTGTAGGCGATGTGAATTCCACATTGGCCTGTTCCCTAGTGGCGGCCAAATTCAATATTCAGGTGGCGCATGTAGAGGCGGGTCTACGCTCGTTTGATCGCACCATGCCGGAAGAGATTAATCGCGTGATCACTGATAGCATCAGCGATTTCATGTTTGTTACTGAATCCTCTGGACTACTCAATCTTGCGCGTGAAGGGAGACCCTCTTCTACAATCCATCTGGTTGGGCATGTGATGATTGATACCCTGTTGAGAAGGCTTCCAGAGGCAAAGGCAAGAGCGTTCTATTCAACATTTGCTTTTAAAGCCGGGAAGTATGCCTTTGTTACACTCCATCGTCCGTCCAATGTTGACAACCATAAAGTGTTGACAGAGATCGTTGCGCAAATTGTCTGGTTATCAAATATTATCCCTGTAGTTTTTGCCCTGCATCCGAGAACAAAAAAACAATTACAGCGGGCAGGCCTTTACTCAGATCTGCAATCCCCACCTGCAATCCAACTGACAGAGCCTCTATCCTACATCAATGCCCTGTCACTCACTATGAATGCCAAAGTCGTGGTCACCGATAGTGGCGGTCTGCAAGAGGAAACTTCTGCGCTAGGCGTACCCTGTTTGACTTTGAGGGATACCACTGAGCGCCCAGTTACGATCACTGAGGGTACAAATACCCTGATTTCCGGGGATTGGGAGTTGTTCAGAAGATCCATCTCTCAGATCAAAGAGAATCGTTATCTACAAAACATTTCCGCCATTCCTCTGTGGGATGGCAAGGCGGGTGAGAGGATCTTGCGGATATTGGAGGCGGGATGAACATTAACATTCGACACGGAGTTTTCCAATATCACGAGATCGCCCGTTCTATGTGATGACCACACGACAATTCAAAATGAATCCATTTACGATAAATGTTAATTCGTTTGCACACCTCCTTATTGCCGCCATGTTTACGGTGATTATGCTTGATATGGGAGGACAAATGGGGATACGGAATATTGTTGTGCCTGTTTGTGTTGTGATGTTGGTCATTGTTCGGCGTATTGTTATCCCTCGGCAATTTATTCTTCTATTTGCACTATTTATGGTTTATCCAACTTTTCTTTTATTGACCGGTGTTACGAAAGGAGCCGATCTTGCTGTTGCAAGATCTCAATATCAATCAACAGTATTAGCTTTTAGTTTGATAATTATTCTGTCAAACGTATCATACTCTTTTTTTGCACAAGCCCTATATTCTTCTATCGCGTTAACGGCATTCGTTGCAATTCTCTTTGCAGTTTTGCTGAGTCTTGATATTGATCTCTTCGCTCGTCTAATTGGTAGTCTTCATGAAGATGGGGTAGGGTATTTTGGACTGAGAGGTTTTGGTGAATCACTGCTGCCAAATATTTATTTCAAGTCGACATTGTTCTATGTTCCTGCTGCCTTGTTTTTTTTATGTAATGGCCGCTATATTTTATATTTAATTTGTGTGGTTGGATTGGTAGTTGCCGTCTCGAAAGCCGGAATGTTCTTTGTAAGTATAGGGACAATATTTTATGTCTTTAAGAATAGAAAGTTTTCGTCTGTTTTGATGGCCGGGGCAATGTTATGTATTTTGTATGTACTTGTTTTTCAATCTCCGCTTATTGAGTTATTTTCTGAGATTCAAGAAGGAAACAGTACTACGGTTGATGTTCGTCGTGGTCATTTAACTTCAATACTTCAACTATTCTCAGATCAGCCATATGGTTTTTTGTTTGGCTACGGGCTTGGGACTGAGTTCTACTCCGAAGGTGCGGGTACATATGTAACGAATATCGAACTGGATCACCTAAATACCATAAGAAAATATGGATTGATTTGGTCTAGTGCCTTTTTTGGAATGATTTTCTTCACAGCAATTTGTGCAATCAAAACCCCTCTCAAGGAAATTCGTATCTTAGGTGTTTGCCTGATTGTGGCCTTTGTTGTCGCGGGGACAAATCCAGTTTTAATTAGCCCGGCTTTTTTCTTGATTTTTATTGCGACGATGAGTGCGAATAACCAATACAAATCCAAGGTGACGATAATAAATAAAAGTATCAACTCCAAGGTAACTCATGGATAGAATGCTAGAAGCTTTTGGCGAAAACCCTACCTTTCTAAGGGATGAATGTAGGCCTTCTATACAGGGGATTTATGACTGTTCACGCTAAAGTGGCTGTCCTGCTGGCAACTTACAATGGTTCTCAATTTTTACCTTGTTTTCTTGAAAGTCTTACTAAGCAGAGTCATAGCGAATTTATTTTATTTGTCAGGGACGATTGTTCCACTGATGACACATTAGATATCCTTCAACGTTATTGTGGGCAAATTGATATTCGAGTTGTGCCCAATGAGGTGCGACTTGGAGCGGCAAAAAATTTTATGGCGCTTCTAGAAAATTCTGGAGAGGGCTTTGAGTATTATTCTTTTGCTGACCAAGATGACTACTGGCATGAAAGTAAATTGGAGCGTGCGCTTAATCGGCTTTCTGATATAAAAGATATCCCTGCCTTATATTGCTCTCGGCTTGAATATGTTGACGAAAAATTACAGCACATTAAGTATTCTCGAAAGTTTAAGTTCATCGGCCTGGAAAATGCTCTTGTAGAGAATATAGCTACTGGCTGTACTACTGTGATTAACCAGGAAGCTAGGTCTTTAGTCTTAAGTTGCTTGCCACGATTTTATATTATGCATGATTGGTGGTTATATCTCGTAGTTACATCCTTTGGGGAAGTTGTCTGCGACGATTTTCCAACGATTAAATATCGTCAACATGGAGGTAATACAATTGGTGCAGCTACTAATATTTTTCAGGATTTTTATCGAAGAATGAGAAGATTTTTATCACACGATAAAGGGATATTCGGTTTATATGCTCAAACTAATGAATTTAAAATTTGTTATTCAACGAGACTACGAGCGGAGCAGACATATTTAGTAGATAGGATTTTGTTTGGAAAAAAAGGCTTAATTGAAAGGTTTTATCTCTGTGTGTCATCCCCTTTTGTTAGGCAAAAATACCTTGATACATTGATACTAAGATTTTTATTTTTGATTAATCGTTATTAGGTGATTGAATTATTTAGGATTAGTTCAGGAGAAAATTAGTGTGCGGGTTTATAGGTTTTCTGGGCGGAAAAGCCCTACATGGAGCATTAGGCGAGGAAGCTGTGATTCAACGTATGGCCGATTCCATCCTCCACCGTGGCCCGGACGATGTTGGTTATTGGTGTGATGTTGATCAGCATGTCAGCTTGGGCCATCGGCGTCTGGCGGTTGTCGATTTGTCGCCCGCTGGACATCAGCCCATGCATTCTGCTTCTGGTCGTTATGTCATCGCCTATAATGGAGAGGTCTATAATTTTCCGGCCCTCCGCCTAAAACTGGAGCACCTGGGACAGCGTTTCCGGGGCCACTCCGATACAGAAGTTGTCTTGGCCGCAATTGACGCTTGGGGTTTGGAGGGGGCAATCACACAATTCGTTGGAATGTTTGCCTTTGCCCTCTGGGATTGCCGTGAGCGACGGCTGTCTCTGGTCCGAGATAGGCTTGGCATCAAGCCACTTTATTACGGACGGGTGAACGGGGCTTTTGTCTTCGGCTCGGAGTTGAAGGCCATCCGGGCCTTTCCGGGCTTTAAACAGCCGGTTGACCGGGGGGCTTTGGCGCTTCTGATGCGGCACAATTATGTGCCTGCGCCTTACTCTATTTACCAGGATATCTATAAACTTTCCCCTGGGCATATACTAACTTTGGATAGAAATGACCCGGCAGGAAAACCGGAAATAAATGCCTATTGGTCTGCGAAGGAGGTGGCGGAGGCTGGTGTCGCCTCACCCTTTGAGGGATCGGATTCCGAAGCGATTGAAGCGCTGGATGGACTATTGCGTGATGCAGTCGGCAGCCGTATGGTGTCGGACGTGCCGCTGGGGGCTTTTCTATCCGGCGGCTACGACTCTTCTTTGGTCGTGGCTCAGATGCAGGCCCAAAGCAGCCGACCAGTACGTACCTTTTCCATCGGATTTCACGAAAAACAATACAATGAAGCAAATCATGCCAAGGCGGTCGCGGTACATCTGGGAACTGATCACACCGAGCTTTATGTGACATCGAAAGAGGCAATGGACGTCATCCCCCGACTGCCAACGCTCTATGATGAGCCATTTTCGGATTCTTCACAGATTCCGGCATTTCTAGTTTCTCAGTTAGCACGGCAACATGTCACTGTAAGCCTCTCAGGCGATGGTGGCGATGAACTTTTCTCCGGGTATAACCGTTATTTTTGGGGAAGAAGCATCTGGAACAGAATTGGCTGGCTCCCCATTGGTACCCGAAAGTTGATGTGTACAGCCCTAACGGCGGTTTCTCCCGAAAGGTGGGATCGGGTGTTTGATCACTTGAGTCCGATCCTCCCTTCCATGGTAAAGCAGAGAATGCCGGGTGATCGACTGCATAAGTTGGCTGAAATTCTAAGGGCATCATCCCCTGATGCGATGTATCATACATTAATCTCCCATTGGAAAGATCCTGCTTCCATGATCCTTTGTGCAAAGGAGCCGAAGACGGTTCTTACTGATAGAAGCCGCTGGGCAAATCTAGAGGATTTCACCCAGAGAATGATGTATCTCGACACTGTGAGTTATTTGCCTGACGACATTCTAGTCAAGGTTGACCGTGCCAGCATGGGCGTGAGCCTGGAAGCCCGCGTTCCACTACTGGATCATCGCATTGTAGAATTTGCCTGGCGGCTTCCCCTTTCGATGAAATTACGGGACGGACAGGGAAAGTGGATCTTGAGACAAGTGCTCTACAAATATGTCCCCCGAAAATTAGTCGACCGTCCAAAAATGGGCTTCGGCGTCCCAATTGATTCCTGGTTGCGGGGGCCACTAAGGGACTGGGCAGAATCACTTCTGGATGAAAAACGCTTGCTCCATGAAGGTTTTTTTAAACCGCAGCCGATCCGGCAGCTTTGGGCCGAACATCTCTCAGGAAAACGCAACTGGCAATATCATTTATGGGATGTGTTGATGTTTCAGGCGTGGTTGGAAAATCAGTAAAGCTGCGCTCAAAAGAGACAGGCACGGAGCTGGAGAGATGTTTCTTCTTTGTCTCGTTTTGAAAGATACCCGATTATTTTTATGATGAGTCGATTGTCTAGCGTAAATAACTTTAGACGGACAATACACGCAACATGTAGCCCGGCTGCATCGAGGTTTGTAATTACGGTATCGCCAGGCCACGGGCTGTGGGACTGGGATGTGATCATTGCCAGGAGTGTATGGCCACTACGATTAAATTCTTGTTTACTGATAACCACGGCAGGGCGCCGCTTGTTCTCTTGTTTCTCAGTAAAAGGGAAAGGGACCACTACCACATCCCATCGCTCACAGGTCACGGAATGCCTCCTCGTCTTCAGAGCTGCCCCACTCATCCAGTGTGCTGGAGAGGGCCGCATGAAAGACTGCATCGAAAGGGGCAACACGCTTAAGGATAACAGCCCCGTTTTCAACTTCATAGGCGATGATGTCTCCAGGTTCAACGTTCAGGCTCTTCCGGATTTCTTTGGGAATAGTGATTTGTCCTTTACTCGATATCCGACTGGTTTTCATTTCCCCGCCTCCTTTACTTCACTATAGTAAAGAATAAAAGGAAGCGTATTTCCTGTCAAGTAGAATAATGGTTGGAACAGTGAAACCAAAGAAGCCTAAAGTTTTGTTTCTGATCACTGAAGATTGGTATTTTTGGTCACACCGGTTGCCATTGGCAAGGGCTGCGCGTGATGCGGGATTTCAGGTGATTGTCGCAACGAGAATAAACAAGCATGGAAGTTTAATTCAAAAGGAAGGTTTCAAACTTCTTCCGATTAAACTTCTAAGACGAAGTAAAAACCTTTTCAAGGAATGCGCTGCATTAATAGACCTGATAAGAATTTACCGCGAAGAAAGGCCGGACTTGGTCCATCACGTGGCAATCAAACCCGTTCTCTATGGTTCCGTGGCAGCAAAGTTTGCAAAGGTTCCTGCAGTTGTGAATGCTTTAGCGGGGCTTGGCCATATATTTATTGCGAAGGGTTGGCGGGACAATATATTAAAGAAGTGCATTTGTTTTGCTTATAAAACAGCTTTTAGTTTAAAAAACCTAAGCGTGATTTTTCAGAACCCGGATGATATTGCAATCTTTCTTGGCCGAGGTTTAGTCTCCGAAGAGAAAACTGTTTTGATCAAGGGTTCCGGGGTTGATCCCTCCACATTTAAACTCTGCCTGGAGGCAAATGGTATTCCGCTAGTGATACTCCCTTCCCGTATGCTTTGGGCCAAAGGGGTCAAAGAGTTTGTGGATGCGGCTCAGATCCTTCGTCATTCGGGTATTAAAGCGCGCTTTGCCCTTGTGGGGAAGAGTGATCAGGCCAATCCTTCTGCGGTTTCAACCGCTCAACTTCAAGCCTGGGATACCAAGGGTTCTGTTGAATGGTGGGGGCATCGTGCTGACATGCCCAGCGTATTTGCCCGGTCCCACATTGTTTGTTTGCCGTCATTTTATGGCGAAGGCGTTCCCAAGGTACTCATTGAGGCGGCTGCATGTGGCCGAGCGATTGTCACAACAGACACACCCGGTTGTCGGGAAATTGTGCGTCACGGAGAAAATGGTCTTTTGGTCCCTGTTCGTGATAGTAATGCCTTGGCTGAAGCATTGCGGATACTCATTGAAAATCCGACCATGCGGGCTGAAATGGGGGCTCGGGGGAGAGAAATCGCAGTTGCAGAATTTTCTGAAGAGAAAGTCATAGAACAGACACTTTCTGTTTATCGAGACTTGTTATCCCAGAAGGTATAAAGTGAAAAATCTTCTTATCACAGGAGGTTCTGGATTCGTTGCTCAGGCCTTGTTTCCTAAGCTGATTTCTGAAAACTGGAAGATCCGAACGACGCTGAGGCATGAAAAGCAACAGGACCGATTACTAAAAGAGGTATCCAGTTTTGTCACGGGTAACTTGGAAGGCTGCGCAGATTGGAAACCGCTTGTAGATGGGGTGGATGTTATTGTCCACTTGGCGGCGCGTGTTCATCAAATGAGGGAACAGGAAGAAAACATCGAAGCAGCGTACCAACAAATGAATGTAGAAGTCACACGGGATTTAGCCGAAGCGGCCGTCAAAGCTAAAGTGAAAAGATTTGTATTTATAAGCTCGATAAAGGCAATGGGAGAAGAAACCGAAGCTCACCTTACATGGAATGAATCTTCACCCTGCAAGCCACAAGATGCTTACGGACGAAGCAAGTATGATGCAGAGCGAGCCTTAATCGATATTGCTCAAAAGACCGGTCTTGAAGTTGTTATTTTACGACTTCCTTTAGTCTATGGGCCGTGGCTTAAGGCGAACATGTCCAGGCTTTTTAGAATTGTGAATTATGGACTGCCTCTTCCCTTTGGCATGGTTCAAAATGCAAGAAGTCTGCTCTTTGTCGGCAACCTGGTCGATGCCATTCGTCTGACATTGGATCATCCGAAGGCTGCCGGACAAACATTTTTACTCAGCGATAGAGAGAGCGTCTCTACCCCGGAATTGATTCGCCGCATTGCCCATGCCTTAGGTCGTCCGGCCAGATTACTGCCCCTTCCTCCCACCGTTCTGCAATGGGTCGGCAAGATCACTGGAAAATCGTCAATAATGAATCGCCTACTCAATTCTTTGGTGATTGATAACAGTTTGATCCAACGCGAGTTGAATTGGAGCCCTCCTTTTTCGATGGCCCAGGGTCTTCAAGAGACTGCAGAGTGGTATCGATCACAGATAAAATGAAACGATTTTTTGATTTCCTGCTGGCATTTGTTTTGATTGTGTTTCTCCTCACACCGATGCTCTTCATTGCGCTTCTAGTGAAAATAACTTCAGAAGGACCAGCGCTATACTGGTCGGATCGCGTGGGTCGAAACAATTGTATTTTTAAAATGCCTAAGTTTAGAACCATGCAGATCAATACCCCGGCTGTCGCAACACATCTCCTGAGTCATTCAGAGCAGTATTTGACCCCGGTCGGTGGTTTCCTGAGAAAATCGAGCCTTGATGAACTTCCTCAACTTTTTAACATCCTGAAAGGTGATATTAGCTTTGTCGGACCCAGACCGGCCCTTTTTAACCAGGAGGATTTAATCGCACTGCGTACAAAAAAAGGAATACACACACTCATTCCGGGCCTGACCGGTTGGGCTCAGATCAATGGACGGGATGATTTGCCTATTCCTGCTAAAGTTGATTTCGACGAATACTATCTCAAGAATGGATCTTTTCTTTTTGATCTGAAGATATTATGGATGACCCCCTTTAAAGTGATCCGCCTGGAAGGGGTAAAACATTGAATCGTAGCCACGATTAACTTTTAACAATCTCAACCTCAACGGGACCCTTTATCGTACTCATGCAGGCTAGACGGTATTCTCCCGGTTTGAGATCACAAATATCCTCAAGGGTTTCGGTCTCCTGATCGCTCAGCGCATTTGAAAAATTATGGCTGCCCTTTAGAACCCGGAGTGGATCGCTTCCACAAATTCCGGCATGGCATTCAGCGGTAATATCCAAGCCATTCTCTTCAGCCGCTTCGCAAATGTTTTGTCCTTCTTTCAATAAAATCTTTTTTCCAAGATCTTTGAAGGTTACGAATAGACTGGTTTCATCACTTGATGAACTCGCAGGTGGAAGATTTTCTTCGATGTGCTCAGAATGAATTTGGGGGGAAACCGGAGCCGGGGCGGAGGCTTGAGGTGGAGTAGTAGGGGGACGCACTGGAGCAGGCCGGGTGTCCGTGTGGCCCGGGTCGATTACAACTCCGGATTGAAGACTGAAGATGAAATGCTGCTGACCCACTCGAAACTGATCGCCATGTGTCATCCGGAATGGATTCCGCACCCTCAAGTAGGAGCCGTTAATGCTCTTAAGGTCTTTCACGGCAACAGTCCCACCCTCAACAGATAATGCGATATGGCGTCGAGATAAAGTCATGTCTTGACTGTCGAGCGGAATTTCAGGCGCACATCTTCCAAAGACAATCGCTTTGTTTCCCAAGTCATAGGACCCTATTTCAGAGCCGAGATGGTTATAATGTATTGCGATAAATTTGTTTTGGTCGGTAGAAATCTGAAGAAACTGCCGACCAAGGTGGAGTAAATCCCCATGAGCAAGATCCACTTTCTTTGCCTCAGGTATCTGAAAAAAAATACCGGAGGGCGTTCCTTCATCACTTAATAAATACCCCTCCCGATTGTGAGAAATCGAAGCCGCTTTGTCGGATATTGTGTTGTCCTGGGGGAAGTCAATATCGCAGCCTTGCCGACCGATTGTCGTGGCGCCGTTGATCTTTAGAGGATATTCCCCTTCAGCAACACCACTCGGAAGCATTCGAATCAAAAAAGCGTCCTCTTTAGGGGCCTGAGGAGACGCGGACATTTCATTCTCTTTGGGAAGCTCGGGCTCTTTTGGAGGATCAAACAGGTTTTTCCGGCTCTCATCGCTTAAGGTCTCCGCATCGAGCACCCCTGTGTCGATCTCTTGCACACCCTCTATTTTTTGCTTGACGACTTGTGCGACCAGAACGCCGTCGCGCATACCCGTTTTAATATTTCCCGCATGTTTGATTTCTTTAAATTGAGAGGGATCGGCATTAAAATCATCTGTTTCAAAATAGGCCTGGCTCAGAAGGTCCCCAATGAGATAGACATTTTTACGCTGAGTCTCAAGGCAGCGGGTCACCACCATTCTTTTTTTGTTTTTAGGGCCACCGACAAGCATCCGGATGCCGATGGTATTCAAGAGACTTTCAGGGATATCTTCGCCAATACAGGCGATGCAACTTTCTTTCAGGAATTCAAGATGGGTCGTTTCTGTGGGTCTTCCTTCAATCACACGCCGGTCTACACGAATGGATAGGGATTCTTTGCGATCCTCCCCGGTGACAATGGCTGCGGGATCACTTTTCGGGTAATATCGAATATTCCCATTAATTAAATAGGCTTCGAAAAAAACATCTGAAAGCGCCTTGGAGACACGCGGCATTCGGTCTCCACGGTAAAACCAACACACAGCCGTTGTATCCTTCGCCGCGACTTTCGCATTGGAGATGGCAATCACAGCCTCGGCAGCGGATGTGCCTCCACCGATCACGCAAGCGGGACGACCGACATAGTACTCAGGGTCAGACAATCGAAATGCGATGCCGTCCATGTTGCCGGGAATATCGAAACGCCGCGGCACCCCGCGGCCAATCGCAACAACGATGTGTTTCGCCAGGATGAATAAGTTTTTTCGATTCACATGATCATAGGTTCTTACGCGATAAATCCCCGCGTCCGCCTCTTCAAGATCTCTTAATTCCACACCGATACGTGATTTGACGCCATGTTGTTGATAGAGGGCTTTCCATTGAATGCACATGTCATCTTTGTCGATGGGGGAGAAATAGAGCGTTGAAAGCAGTTCTCCACCCAGGGGGAATTTCATTTTATCTCCACCACCAAAACCGGGTAAAATTGATTTGTTTTTCGGGTAGTCTCGAATCCGCTTCATCAAGTCATCATAATCAATTACGAGCGCTTTAAGGCCGAGTTCGGTGGCCCGAAATGCAGCAGTGGTGCCTGCGGGTCCTCCTCCGACAATTAGCAGATCAAAGATTTCATTTAGAGATTCATCGCTTTGAGCCTGTTCTATCATTTCCTGTTTCCTTTAATGATTTTCACTCCGCAACAACCCTTGCTTTGATCAGTCCGAATCGGAGTTCATGTCTTGGCTGGATCTCAAGGATTTCGTTGATTTCTTCTCCATCGACAAAGGTTTTATTCTTGCTGCCGGAGTCTTTTAAATAAACCGATCTGTTTTTAAGGGTCAATATGGCATGTTGCCTTGAGACCTCTTTCTGTTCAATGATGATATGAGCAGGGGCTTTACGACCGACAATATTTTCTCCCTCTTTTAATGGAAATTGTCGCTTGAGTGTCCCATCTATACAAATCTCAAGGAATAATCTCTGCCTTGAAGGTGGAGGTTTTTGAGGTAAATGGCTATCCGCTTTATTCAATTGGATCGTTTCAAGCCTGCTTTCCGGAAAGACGGTTTCGGCCTTGTCTTCTTTCACCTTTCCAAGTTCCGGAGGGAGTGCAAAAGCGCTTTCTCCAACTACAGTCTTCGAATGGTCCGAGATTGATGCTTCTTTCGTTTTTCCAAGTTCCGGAGGGAGGACGAAAGCGCTTTCTCCAACTACAGTCTCCGGCTGATCCGGTCTGGATTTTTCTTGTGTCTTTCCAAGTTCCGGAGGCAGCGTGAAAGGACCCTCTGCAACGACTGTTTTTGAGTGATCTCCGACCGCTTCTTTCGTTTTTCCAAGTTCGGGAGGGAGTACGAAAGCCCCTTGTTGAACAATTGTCTGCGGCTGTTGTTTTAATGTGGACTCTCTCTGTTTTAGATTAGGGTGCCGATTTTTACAGAGATGGCTGTCTTGAAAAATGAAATCATACAATCCTGCAATTGAAATGACATTAAGGTGTCTTAGCTGTTCTTTTCCATCCACGCGGATATTGTCGAGATGCGTTCCATTTGCGCTGCCGAAGTCTTCCAGTATGAAACACTTTTGATTTTCATCGAAAAAAATCCTTAAGTGTTTTTTTGAAACTTCATTTTTGTCAAGGACGACTTTATTTTGCCGTCCACGACCAATTGTTATTTCTTGATCAAAGGAAAGATCCACGCCTTTGATCGTTTTCTGCCTGGAATAGAGTTTTGCTCTCACCGCTTTACTCTCACAGTTAACTCAATTTAAATAACGCAGCAAAGTGGATCGGTGCGTTTTGTTCGCATGAAAATCGTGACAGGTAGTACAATGTGTTGATGCGCCGTCAGTTTTATGGCATTTCTGGCATGATTCGATTGTTGGAATATTTTGTATTTCGGCATGATCCCGGGGGTTATTATCCAAAATTTTTCCGACGATACCTTTTTCAATGGGAATTTCGGTATGACAGTCCAGGCATTTACTCTGAAGAATATGGGCACGATGATCAAATCGGGCTCTACGAAGAAGACGCTGGTCTTTTTGTACTCGGGCGATTGTTGCTTTGTTAATGTAGTGGCATTCCTGACAGTTTTTGCTTAGTTCATTGACAAGATTTAGAATTTTCTTGCCTTCTCCGGTTGATACTTGAAGGGGCATTTTTTGAAATTTTTCCGTCAGGGTCGTCCCGTCAATCTGCACATACGGATCTTTTAGACCTTGACTCAGCTGATTCAGCGCTTCGTCAATTTTCTTCAACTCTTTTTGAGCTTTCCCTCCCTTTGTCTGAGACAGGAGTTCCCTTGAACGATTGCTTAAGGTCTCCAGCGCTTCCATATAGATTTCATGATAGAGTCCCCGATAGAGCTTGTTATAGCGCTCCCGCTCCTCCTTTGATCCGTAAGGGGGTAGTTCAGGAGAAGCATCCAGCAGGTCGGCAAGGCCTGCATCTTGATAAAGCATCTTCCGTAGGCCTCTCAAGTTTTCCAGTACCCAGGGGTCTCGGTGGACAATCCGGTTTTTTAAAACCTCGCCATCTTCTATCTCAAACTCTTTCTTATTTGCATGAAAGGCCCAGAGGGTGCCTGGGGCTCTGCTTTTTTGCAAGGATTCCAATGTTTCCATGCCTGGAGAATGCTTTGTTTTTATTGGAAGAAAGTCTGTTGCTGTGTCTTTAGGAAGATGACAGGCAGCACAATGTTGATCAAAGTCGGTGACTTGGAAACTTTTTCCGTCAGTCTGCGGATTATGGCAAAAAAGACAAGCTTCTTCAGGATCAGTTAGTTTTTTCTTTTTGACTAACTCTTTGACATGTCGAATATGTGTGAATTTCAAACCGGGAGATTCTTCATTCCTCTGTCCGTGCTCCGCAAAGTCAAATTGAGGGTGGCCGTCGTTGAATGATTTAAATTTGTGACAGCTGACACAATAAGGATCTGCTGTCGACCTCAATTTCGATTCACGTCCCCCATGTTCAGCGTGGCAGGAAAAACAGGCGGGTTCAGCTTGTTTTTCTAAGGGGCGGCTATTATCATTTGACTGGTAAAGGTAATGTGCTTTGTAGGTGTAAACACCCCGTTCATCACCTTGTTTTTCGTGACATACAGAACAGGCCTTATTTGTGACGGGAGAAAAGGCTTCATGGCAGGACTGGCAATCGTTTTCCAGAAAAGCGTGTTTTGAAGAAAGTAAACCTTTCGAAGCGAAACTGGCATTTTGTTTATTAAAGTTAAAGCTTGCAGCAAGCAGGAAGAGAAGAATTGCAACGCCCCCGATATAGAACATGCGTCGACGTGAGTCTGGAACGAGGTACTTTTTTGAAACGCTCAGGGAGACCTCACCAAAACTTCCTTTCTTTGCAGCCTTTTTTTTACTCATAGAGAGACCAAGATGAAAAGTATTACCCTCTGAATGTCTTGAAAAAGATTAATAATAGCTCACCGCCAGGATATGAATAAAGACGAGTACAATGAGGAGCATGGAGATCGGAAGGTGGGCATAGAGCCACCAGCGTAAGGGCCTTTGCAGGGTGTAGTGCGCATCAATCTTTAACTTTGATTTATACAATTGCAGGAGCGCTTGCAATTTATCCTTTTCCTCGCCCCCTAACAAAGTCTTCAAATAATCGAATTCCCGTAATTTTGACTGGAGACCTCCGGTGATATCAAAAAAATAGACAAAGCGTGCCTGGGGTCGCTGTAATTCCGGGAGTACTTTTTTCTCATAAAAACTTTTGACCGGGTCCTGGCACTTGCTTAAATATTTTTCCGCACGTTCTCGAATCTCATCAACCAATTCCTGAACACGTCCATGATGAATTTCTGTAGAAAGTCCTGATGAGAGTACTCTTGGCATCCACTTTTGCAAAGCCCACCCAAGCAGGCCGGAAAGGAAGACAATCAGGCTGACCCACCAGACAGAAGCATTTAAGACACCTGTAGGGAGTTTGAAGCCCACGTGCATGAGCATGAGCAAAAAAAACAGTATCCCGCTATAGAGATGAAAGGTGCGCCAGGTGACGGCTCTTCCCAGACGGAGTCGTGTCGAAAGCTTCATCGTCCGGCGTCTCGCTCCCAGAAGGGCAGCACCCACAAGCAAGAGCGTCGCCGCCGCACCGTAAGAAAAACCCCAGATATTATTCGGACGGACTTGAGAAACCATCAGATTGACAATAAACACCACAACACTCGAAATCATACCGAGAAAGAATCCTGCTTTTAAAAGGGGTGATTCTGTTTTATTTTTGGGTGTTGAAGCTGTTGTTCCATTCGCCGGTTTCGATAATAAGGCCTGAAAACCTTCAATCGAGTTGACGCGGGAGGCGGAACCTTGCGGACAGTTGATGACACATGCGGGTTCATGGCCTGTGTCATGACAAAGGTTGCACTTGCTAGCTACTTTTTGGGACTTCCCTCTGAGTACGGAGGGAAGCATGTCGTTCGGCCAGGTCTGACCTGTTGTGTGCATGACAATGGAATCATAAGGACAGTTGTTGGCGCAGGCGCCGCAACCAATGCAGATTTGATCGTTAATCTCTACCAAAGCGCCGATTCCCCCACGTTGTATTGCACCTGTGGGGCAACCGACCATACAAACGGGGTCCTGACAGTGATAACAGGATTTTGGAATGAGTAGATTGTCGACCTTATCACCCTCCCGGACAAAGCGGGGGCGGCCACTATGTGTTGCAGCGCAGGCTCTCACACAGTCGTCACAGCGCGTACAGGTCTCAAGATCCATCACTAAAAGGCTATTCGCCTGAACAAGGCCGCGCGTCAGCGCCAACTGTGTAAATGCCGATGAGCTGATATTCCGACGACTGTAGCCGGCCTCCCTGATGCGATCCACTGCCGTTTTCCAAAGACATTCTTCAATGTCGGGGCGCTGATCCAGGAGGGCGCTAAAATGTTGCTTCGGGATTTTAATTAATTCAGCATATTCAACTGAAACGGCCGTCATCTCCCAGCCGGTGATATCGTCCAAGAGGAGTTCGGCTTCACCAAAGGACATGCCCTTGGAAAGGTAGGAGACGACGATATCTCCTTCACTGAATTTCTGCAGCAGTTTGACAAAGCCTGAGCGCACCAGGTAGATCGCATCAACTGCGCCACCTTCTTTCGCGATGACATCGCCAGGCCCTGCAGAGACCAGTTCGACCTGCTCCTTGAGGGTATTAATGAATTTAGCGTCGCAGTTTTGCAGCATGGGTGTCACTTTTAATTGTGCAACAAGGAACCGGCTTCGATAAAGTTTGTCGATCCAATTTTTTAATGCACTTGATTTTCGCTTCATTGCACGCAAGGCAGCAACCCGAATTTGAACTAAAGTACAGTTGCTTGAGGTTCGTGCAGTCACAGACTGAGGCCAACCGCTCATGGCTCCGATTTCACCAAAAATCTCACCATGGCTTAGCATCGAGCCGGCTCCTTTTGGAAAATCAACATTTGAGGAAAGTAAGTGAATCGCATTCCCCTTATGTTTTTTTGGGGAGGCGGGTTGTGACGCTTTTTCCAGATCTTTAGAAAGACCGGAAGAGAGGGTATCCCGAGACATGACGATTGTCCGCAGTGGATCAAAAATAGGTGCGGCTTCATGATGGCTGTCATTCAATGAGTGTTGAAAAGTCTCAACCTCACCATCGACAAGAAAAAAGGCAAGATCAATATAGGCGCCTTCTTCAAAAAGGACGGCATTTTTCGACCATTCGGCGACTGAAATATCGGGGCTGATCTTTTCCAAAAACTGATCATCGTAGTCCTTAAAACAATCATATTGCCTAAGTTTTTTTGGGGACAATTTCTGGGAGATCGACCGGATGCCGACATTGCCTTCGTAAGAACTCCAACGGTCTTTATACTGTTCGATGCGTCGTAGCATCGTTTTATCGGACTGAATGTCTATTGTTTCGCTCATTACGGTTTTTAAGATTCCTGGTTTAGGACGTGATGGAGGTTGTCAAGTCTCTTCTTTAGCATTAAAAGGCTGTCTTCAATGGAATCTTTCTCTGTCATTTCAGGAAAGGCCGGGAGTTCTGGATCCTTTTTTTCGACATATTCCGGGATTTCCGGACTGGAAGGCCCCTTGTGTTTTGTTATTTGTCGGGAAAGACGATCCAAGCGTTCTTTTAGAATTAAAAAACTTTTTTCTTCAATTGCTTCTCCCAGAGTGGATTTTGGTTCTTGAAATGTTGGTTTTTCCCTTGAGGGAAAAGGAGCATCTTTCCCCCAACTCGTCAGCGGGGCAGTAATACTCATAAAAAAGAAAAATAGCAGGAGAAGTAAACTAGAAGAAAGGCCTTCCAAGGGATCATCAAGGTTTGTTTTTTTTTTGGTGACTTTATTCATGATGGTGGGTGCCCAATTAATAGTGGCATAAGAGACTTTATGCCGATTTTTTCCCTCGCCACCAGGCAATACCTGAAAAAAATGCGATGGCCCAAATCCATTGCCAATTGTTTAAGAAATAATTTTTCGCTTTCCGGGCAAAACCTGCACTAATTTCAACTTTTTGATCAAATGTTCTAATTTTTTTAGGAGTCGATTTTCCCCCGATGTTGATCAATGCGGATAAGCTTAAATGAAGGTTCTGTGCCCCCTCTTTTGTGGGTGTCACCTCCCACTTCCATTCTGTTGCTCCCCCTTCACTGAGTGCTTGTGTTTCCGGGGTGATTGTTGAAATTGAAAAATTTCGACCCGATAGACTGGCCTCTAGACTACCAACAACATTGATATCGACGCCCATCCTATCTGCATCTTTTTTGATCATATTATTGAGATCTTTAATCGTTTTGCCAGGGGGAAGGGTTAAGGTAACTGGGTGGGCTTCATTCACTTGAATAGTAAGTGGCGCATCAAAAGTGATGTCTCCAAAATCCAGTTTTTTAATGGCTTCATTAATGGCAATCAAAGAATCACGGATGATCAGTTCTTGCACGGCCTGGACTTGTTCCGGCTCAAGCGCTTCTTTTTCAGCTTCCCCAGCTCCCTCCTCTTCGGCTTCGTCGATTTCCGAGCTGGCCGGGCGAATTGGTTCCTGCTTTTTCGCAGGCTTTGGAATCGGTGAAACCCTGCTGGGGCTCTGAGTAGGTGTTTTGAAAGCTTGCGGCTGTGATTTCGAGGGAGTTGCGCTTTCCGCAAGTCTTGGTTCTTGCCGAGGAATTGGAGAGACCGGGGCCCTTGTCGTCGGAGTCGTCTCACTCAAAGCGATTTCCTCAGGAATTTGTGCCTCCGGCTTTGTTGGCGTTTGTACTGGGGCAGGAACAATGGGGGATGATGCGACTCGGGGTGGCGCAGAAGGTACCTTCTTTCTTGGAACCGACGGAGATTTTTGTGCCGGCCGATTTTCAGATTCCGGGACAGAGACCATTGCGAATTTTGGTACAGGCCCTCTTGCTGCAAGGACCTTTTCGTAGGCTTTTGTCATCACTGCCGGAGAAGCCAAGCCACTTTCCCAATGTTTTATTTCCTTTACCCTCTCTGCATACTTGAATTTTTCACCTGATGAATGACCGGAGGAGATCAAACGTTGATCCGTAATGTAGTGACAGCTCGCGCAATTCTCGGCCCGAACAGCCTCGTCTTTCAGTTTGACCAGGCCGAGCTTTAGGCCTTTGATATAACCCGGTCTCTTTGCCCCTAAGTCTTTCTCTCCGTCCTCATGCGGTTTGAGATAAGCCTTTGCAGGTCCGTGGCAGGACTCGCAACTGACCCCGGACCGGACTTTTTTCTTATTTTTTTTAGAAATGACTGTTCCGTGGCAATTCATGCAAACCTGAGTGCCCTTTGCCATTTCAGAGGGCTTCACTCCATACAGCTTTGCAATTTTTACGGCTTTTTCGTGATCCTTTCCTTTTGTTGCTATAAAAGGTTTATGTGTATTTTTATGCTTGTCCTCTAACCACCACTCAGTTTGCTCAGAATGACATTTACCGCAAGAACGGGGGCCGAGGGTAAGATGTTTTGATCCGGGACGAATCGTCGCTCTACGCTTGCCGACAACCTGTGGTTTAGGCGTTTGTCTTGGGGGTTTTGAGGGTGGACGCACTTGAGGCGCTTTGGGGATCGTTTCCCGGAGAGGAGTATTTATTTTTGGCGCTACTGGAGCCACTGAGACTGAAGGCCTGAGTTCACTCTGAATCGGAGTGTTCGTGTTTTTGCGTTTAGGCAGAACGGAGGCAAGCTGATCACTTTTTTGGGGGGGCTTTTGAATGGCTGGGGATGACTCGACGGGAACAGGACTTTGACTCAAGTCCGCTTGAATCTCTGCCTCCCTATTTTTTGTCCCGGCTTGCGGCTCAACAGCTTCTTCCTGCTCTTCAGGGGTATTGAGGGCGACTTCGCTCTGTGCTTCCTCTTTAGGACTGGCATCAGGAGGGCTATCGTCAATCTCATTTTCAATCTTGTCTTCAGCGGCTTCAGTATCAAAAATTTCAGAGTCGAGTGCGCCAAGCTTGGAACCGTCATGATTTTTGAGAAAAAGTTTTGTCGCCTCAGAAACCGTATTTGCCGCCTTAAGCAATAGCGACTTATTGTTTGGCTTAAGCGCTTCTTCCTCTACGATCTCCCCCAAATTTTTAAGTTCTGAGACTTCTAGCAGGGAGCTAAGATCACTCATATCAGCCATTGCATCTGCAACGCGGTCTATCATTGAACTGGCATAGGTTCCATTTTTTGTTGCGATGGACAGACTTCTCAAGACATACTCCAGTTGGACCGTTTGGCCGACAACATACATAAGACGAAGTCGTTCTACAGGCCTGACGACATTCTCTTTGCCTCCGTCCTGCGCAGCCAGCAAAAAATTATGACGAATTTTATTCGCCATTTTTACAAATTCAAAATCTCCGGTCCCGGTGCCATGCCCTCCGACATTGACCAGTTTCTCATTCGGGACAAGATGACACTGGAAGCAGTTTTCGATGACAGGATAAAGGTCTGAGGGTCGCATCATACCTGCCTGACGACTTTCCTTAATTCGTTTGGCCCTATGCTCAGGGGACTCCGTCTTGTAATCAATCCCTTTGCCACCATAATCACTATGTATGTTTATCCAGTCTTTCCCCGGACCATGACAGGCTTCACATGAGACACCGGATGTGCTGGTTACCTTCCCTCTTTTGAGGGTGGGCGTGTAATGGCAGGCGATGCACTCACTGTTTCGTTTAATCACCCTATAGCCGAGTTTTTTTGCTATTTCCTTGGCCTTTGATTTCATGTGCATTGCGGTAGGCTTGCCTTCAACAAATGCTTTAACAAATCCTTTGGCGTGTTTCGTTTTTTCCCATGCCTCAAATTCGAGTTCATGGCATTCTCCGCACTCTTTAGCTGACATGTATTTATCCGGATCACCCTTTGAAAATTTTATAGACGAAGCATCCTGCCCCCAACTCGACAATGGCGAAAAAATGATTAGGAGGAGAAGCGGCATCACAAAAGCAGCTGATTTAAAAAGAGATTCAATGTTCCGGATGGCAAAAGATTTAAGAGGCATATTTAAGATTTTGTAGAATATGGAAGGTCAAGGCTTGCCCTAAATAACTAACTTTTTAGTGAATTTTATACATGACAGGGGACTTGATATTAGACGACCTGACTATAACCAATGAACGTTAATGTTTGCAAATTTCCCTTGACATAAACATAAAAAGGAAATAAGTTTTGACCCGAAAGTCTTTTTCCAAGCAGCATTCGGCTGTATGCGATCAAGATGTTTACGCGTTTGTTTGCTACTCACCCAATGAAAACCAAATCGAAATGAATAAAGCCATTAGCAGAGGGATATGATGACTATTAACTTCAATGCTCGCTCAGAAAGTTCGGAACAAGCCCCTGGGATGTTGAGGGCCTGGACTGGAATGCCAGGTATGACAATAATCTTTACGCTCACGCTCAGTGTTTTTCTGTCCTTCAGTGGAGGCGCTCAGGCGGGTGAAGCGAGCTCAGATCCTCATGTAGAGGCTTACGCAAAAAGCCAATTTCCCTCTGCAAAGGTTTGTGCAGGTTGTCACAAGAAAATCTACAAAGAATGGTCTAGCTCTGCACACGCCTATTCATCGGTTTCACCCATGTTTTCAAAATTTGAACAGCTCATCTCCAACCTGACACAAGGCACACTGGGCTCCTTTTGCATGCGGTGTCATTCTACTGTCGCCACGATTTTTGAAGAACCGAGGGAACTTGTCCTTTGGGATCGACCGCAAGTCTCTCAGGAAGGGATTACCTGCGTGACTTGTCACCGTGTGAATGAACACTACGGGCGGTCATCCGGTGAGCGTCGACTTGTACCGGGAGATATTTTTTCTCCGGTCTATGGCCCTTTTGAAGGGGATGGCGTAGAAGAAGTTATTGAAAATAAAAGTTTTTTTAAAGTGAAGACTTCAGAAGATGAAAAAGGACTCGGAAAGCGCATCCATGCCAAAGCGATTAAGTTCGAGCAAATAGACAAAAGCGAGTTTTGTGTTGCCTGCCACCAGGTTGCCGTGGCGCCAGGCATTAAACTTGAAGTCGTTTGGGATCAATTCAGGGCTTCACCTGCCAGAAAGGAAGGCACGACCTGTCAGGATTGCCATATGGGCAAAGTGCCCGGCTTGAACAAGGGCTATGAAAAAGGGCCGGCGGCCCAATTTATCGGGAAGTCCGTTAAAGAAGATCGCAGACATTCAAATCACGCCTTTTATGGACCGGGTTATTCAATGGCACATCCTGGTGTCTTCCCTCAAAACCCTAAGAACGCAGAGTTTGCGATGAAGGATTGGCTCAGCTACGACTATCGTGCCGGGTGGGGAAGGGATAAATTCGAGACTGCGGTGAATGACGGAAAAATAAAGGTTGATTTCCCGAAGGTATGGGCTGATGTAGAGGATCGATATACAGCTAGAGATATTATCGAAGAAAATCTGGAGGCAATCAAAGCCGAAGGAAAACTCCGCAAACAACTCATGTCAAACGGTTCCCACATCGACGGTCCTTTTTTCTCTGGAAAGCCGACGGAAGGAGAGGCGCTCAAATTCAAGTATCGTGTAAAAAACATGAACAAAGGGCATAATATGCCCAGCGGATCACTAGGGATGCAACCGCAATTATGGCTCAATGTCGCACTGATTGATCCTAATGGAAGGCGTATATGGGAGTCAGGCTATCTTGATTCAAATGGCGACCTTGCTGATCAGCATTCATTGGACGTCCTGGCTGGAAAGATCGAACGCGATGCTCAGTTATTCAATTTACAAACAAAGTTTCTGACCACAAATGTTAAAGGAACCGATCGTGAAATGTACTTGCCGGTCAACTTTGATATAGACCAACGTCCCTTTATTCGCCCGGATGGCAGACCGAACACCGTAATGAACCACCCGCCATTTATCCGTATGGAAGCCCGGAGCATTCCACCCTTAGGCACAAAAGAAGCGGAATACAAGGTGCCTGCTGCTTTGATGAAGCTGCCGGGCAAGTATCGCCTTGCCTTAAGGCTGCGCCACAGATCAGAGCCTGTTTATTTCATGAAGTTTATCGGGGCGACCGACGAAATGCTGAAAAATGTAAATGAAAGGATGATTGATGTGCACAGTTATACGGTGGAATTCGATGTCAAATAAACTCACACAATATTTATTCATTAGCGTTTTTTTCGCCATATTACTTCCTCAGCCCCTTTTTGCAACAGAAGGGGAGGATCCGCCTAAAGTCGGAAGCGGTGCATCCATTGTTCCGCATGTTGATTCAGTCTTTAGTGAAGGTCCTCAGTATTCACCGGACTATAATGCCGAAGCCGAACAGAAGACCTATTCAGGGAGGACTGCGGTTCCGAAAATACAACGACCCCTTCTGGAAATAGGGCGTCGTCTTTATGATGACGGCCCCCTCCAAGCCTCATCTAATTTAATGGGAGAGAAGAATCCAAGCATGTTTCATCTGATGGTCTTCGGTGATCTTCGAACGGCAGTTGCGTATAGCGACAATGCTGGAGCCGATCTAGGGGAAGCGGCTGCCCAACTGAACCTGAATGTAGATATCAAACTGACTTCAACGGAAAGGCTGCATGCATTCTTCCGACCACTGACGGATGAGGGAAATACCCGTTGCGAGTTTTCCGGTAGCATTGCCGATGCCAACGAAGACGATTGTCAGTTTGAATCCGATTTAGAACCGCTCACTTATTTTTTTGAAGGTGATCTCGGCGCAATTGTCGGTGGCATCATCGGCAGACAAAACCCCTTTGATCTCCCCATTACCTTTGGAAAGATTCCCCTGCTTTTTCAAAACGGGATCTGGGTTGAAGACGCTTTTCTAGGGGCGGCCTTTACCATCCCTGCTCGAAATAGTCCCGCACTCGACATTTCGAATTTTGATGTTACTTTTTTTGCCGGTGTTGATGACGTGACAAGTGACGCACTCGAGGGAACGGCAGATGACGGTGAGGGTCAGATCTATGGTGTGACCGCATTTCTCGAAGCGATGAAAGGTTATTTTGAAATAGGTTACGGACTGACTGTTGATGGACAGGAAGGCTGTGAACGGGATTACCATAATGCAACAATCTCATTTACCCGTCGCTACGCCGGTAAGGTTTCAAACTCTGTTCGAGTGATTGGAAATTTTGGGCAAGAGGAAGTGAAAACCACAGTATTGTCCGCATGTCGCACGGGTATTGGGGCAAAAGAGACTCAGACTGCTGACGGAATTATGGTGCTTTTGGAAAACTCCTGGATTACCAGTAACCCGACTTTTGTTGTGCCTTATCTGAACCTGTTCTACGGACAAGATCGACCTCAGGCATTGGCAAAAAACCAGGGCCTTCTCCAGAACACCGGCATCCTTTTTGAGGGTGACGGCGCACTAACGCGTTTCCCCGCCATAAACGATGCAGGCGCTTTTTCCTATGGTGGTGCCTTAGGACTCGAAATACTTGGTCCAGCCCTCAACTGGCAGGTCGTCCTTGAAGTAGCGACATCAATGAAAAACGATGACTTGGCGGATGACCCAAAATCAGGAGTCGAAGAAGCGACCGGAGTGGGTATTCGAGCTCAGATGCCGCTGACTAATGCACTGATTGTCCGTGTGAATGGGATGTTTGCAGATGTCAAGGATGGAGAAGATAAATCCGGTGCGACACTTGAGTTCCGTCATAAGTTCTAACTCCGGTTCTATCTCTTTCCGACATGGGCGGTTTTTAACCCTGATGATGAACTGATAAAATTTTCATATACCCCTCTCTTTGTAGAGGGGTATTATTATTCCGAATGAGACCTAACTTTAGTCTGCTAGACTTTCCAGATTACAAAATAACTTTCAGGGAATTGAAAACATCATCGCCAAATTAAGTCCTCAGCCACTAAAAGTCATTCCTTGCTAATATCGGGCTTTGTCGGGATATTCCTAAACAGGACTGACTTCATTATCCTATCCTGCCCCCCCCCCGCATAGGAGGGGGTTGACGCTCAAGCAAAAATGGTCATAAGGTAAGCTCATATGAAAATAATCCTGTCTATTGTATTTACATTTGTGGGCCTAAGTTTAGTAGCAGACTGTTTGCCAGAAATATCAGCGAACGGCATTGATCAACCGGCATACTTGAAGCAAGCCATCGTCTCTGGTAATTCAGGCAAGTTGTTATTTAATAAAAAGAAAGTGCAACTCTCCCGGTTTTCAGAAACACCCTACAAACCCGTAAACATCTCCTATGAAGTTATAAGTTCGAGCTCTGTTTCCCCCTTTTCTTTCCGTCAAATTGTTTGTATTAGAGGGCAGGTCGGTCAAAAAAAGATTGAAGGAAGCGGTTTTGTCATTGCTGAAAATGGTTATATCCTCGCGAGCAAGCATCAGGTAAAAAATGCAAAGCACCTGACGGCGTACTTTCAGGATGGATCCAGCCATGCTGCAAAACTGCTTTCTGTCAGTGAATCGCTTGATTTGGCTCTTTTACAGATCTCCTTTCGGGAGGTCAAACCCCTCTTATTTGATCCGACGGGATTGACACAGGTCGGAGATCCCGTCATTGCACTAGGTTGTCCGCTTGGCCTCAGTCATTCTGCATCACAAGGTATTATCAGTGCGCCAGAACGGAAATTAGATGGCATGCGTTTACTCCAAACTGATGTTGCAATCAATCCGGGAAACAGCGGGGGGCCGCTTTTGAACAGATCCGGAAAGGTTGCCGGTGTAGTTGTCGGTATTTTCCAAAATGCCAAAGGTATTTCCTTTGCTTTGCCAGCCGAAGAAGCACGTCGTTTTCTCGGAGCAAGCTTTTTTAAAATTGGAACGCTCTTAGCGAAGGAGAACCGACATGGAGATGCCCTGAATGCGCTCTTGATGAGCATCAACTTCTGGTACGAATCAGCACAGACACATAGCAACCTTGGGGAAGTCTATCGCCGTATGGAGAAATACCAGGTGTCGGAAGCGTCTTTTCTTAATGCACTCTCCTTTGATTCGCAAAATGCCAATGCCCATTACAATCTTGGCATTCTTTACGGCAATCACTTAAATAATCAGAAAAAAGCAGCCTTACATTATCGCAAATATCTAAAATTGCATCCAAACTCAGTAGATGCCGCAGAGGTTTCTCGATGGTTGAGTATTGCAGAGGCAAAACAATGAACGATCCAATTCTATTGATTAGGATGAAATAGTGAACTCTTTAGGACGTTACGAAATTGTAGAAGAACTGGGTCGAGGTGCAATGGGCATTGTCTACCGGGGGAGCGATCCAAAAATAAACCGAACCGTTGCCTTGAAATGTCTTCATGCCAACTTACTTGAGGGCGATACGGGTATCGGAGAGCGCTTTCATCAAGAAATGCGTGCACTCGGTCGTTTGGTTCATCCTAATATTGTGACGATATTTGACGCTGGAGAAGCGGCCGATTCCGGACAGGCCTACATCGTCATGGAGTATGTGGAAGGGATTTCCCTGGCAGAGGTCATCAAAAAAAAACGAACACTTTCAATCGATCAGATTGTTCATATCGGCGTACAGATTTGTCGTGGACTCGATTTTGCTCACTCAAAAGGGGTGGTTCATCGGGATATTAAACCGGGGAATATCCTGCTTTCAGAAGATTTAATCAACGTCAAGATCGCAGATTTCGGCATTGCCAGATTAGACGATACCTCCTTAACACAAACTGATTGCCTCACAGGAACCCCACAGTATATGTCTCCGGAACAATGCCGAGGCGATAAGCTGGATGGTCGCTCCGATCTTTTTGCTCTCGGTGTTTTGCTTTATGAACTTCTGGCCCAGGAAAAGGCCTTTCAGGGCGATTCCTTCACAAGTATCCTGCTTCAGGTACTCAGTGATACGCCAAAACCCCCTTCCACCGTTTCATCTCATATTCCGGAATCTCTAAGTGAAGTGGTGATGCATGCTTTGGAAAAGAAACCGGAACAGCGATTTGCTTCAGGAAATGAAATGGCGGATGCCCTGCTGAATGGCATTAAAATGCCTGTACCCCTGGCTCCTCCGGAAGAAGATGAAAATGAAAATGAAGATGAAGACGACGCGACAAGAGTGCTTACACCTCTTGATGCTCGAGTTCTAGATAAGAGGAAGGTGTCAGACGAAAAGTCGAAATCACCCCAGACTCGCTATCTTGTAGTGATTTCCGTCTTATTGGTGATTGCAGCGGGGCTTTTCTTTGCCCTTCGGAAGTCTCCTCAAATGGCTGAACCTGAAAAGGTGGACATCGAAGCCGGGCGTAAAAAAATTGACGATATAAATACTAAAGCTGAGGCAGAGGCCAAGGCAAAAGAAGCAGCCAGAGTTAAAGCAGAAGCCAAGGCAAAATCAAAAGAAACAGCCAGAGCTAAGGCTGAAGCCAAAGTAAAAGAAACCGCCAGGGTTAAGGCTTTGGCTTTGGCTGAGGCTGATCGCTTAAGAATTAAAAAACTTTCTGCCGGCCTCTTGCATTTTAATACAAGCCCTAGCGGCGCCGATATTTTAATCAATGGTGAGCTGAAGGGTATCAGTCCAGTGTCGATAGAATTGGTGGGCGGAAAACCCTATGACCTAGTGATCAGGAAGGCGGGCTATCACGCTTTAGAGGCAACGATTGATGTCCCTGTAGGAGAAACACCCATGAACCTCACATTATTAGAGGAGTAAAACCCATGAAAATGACTAAGATGACGACCTTAATCGCCTTGTTTACCTTTCTTCTTCTCAAGGTCTCAATCGGGGAGGCAGCCCTTCAAAAAGGGGCGCTCGCTCCCTCTTTCCCGGCTTTAGACTCAGAAGAAAAGGCTCAGATGGCGATTCTTTATTTTTTTAAACACAGTTCCAAGTCGTCGATAAAAGGTTTGGAGCATCTCAAAACACAACACCTTGAATATCAAAATTCTGGCATTGAAATTTATGCAATCAGTCAGTCCGCTTCAAAGGAACTTAATGAATATCTCAAGATGTCTCCGCTTCCTTTCACAGTGATTAAGGAAGGTGGAAAAATATTCAAGGACTACGGTGTGCAGATTATTCTTCCGACAACCTATGTCCTGAGTGCCGGGGGACGTGTGTCCGATATTCTCGAAGGAGGCGGGCCGACATCCAATCAATTTATGACAACTGTGGCTCAACGAAGCCTGCAATTGAAAAAGCCCGCCCTGGCAAAAAAACTTTACGTAAAGGCTCTGGAAAAAATGCCGGATGATCTTTCCACCCAGGCCGGACTGGGGCATGCTCTCTTAGTTGAGGGGGAATTCGATCAGGCTGAAGCGGTTTTTACCAAAGTTGCACATCAGAGTTCGCCTGATGCGGTACTGGGTCAGGAAGGTTTGGCAGCGGTCCATTTGAAGAAAGGCGAAAACGATAAAGCGCTTGCAATTGCTGAAGAAATCAATAAGGCAGATCCTGAAAACGGACTGGTTTATTTAATTAAGGGAAATATCCTCGCCGGGCAGGGGGATCAGGATGGCGCTTTAGCCTCCTATGATCAAGCCATTGAAGGCAAGCTCAGTCAGGATTGGCAAGAAGCGGAAGTTTTTAATCAAGCGGGCCGCATCCATTCGGAACAAGGACAATACAAACAAGCAGAAGCAATGTATCTTCAAGCCTATAACAACAATCCTTTCTCTTCTGAAATACTGACCAACCGGGGGGCACTTTACGAAAAACAGGGCAAAGCTCAAGCGGCGCTTGCATTTTACGAAGAGGCCTTGCTGACCGATCCGAAGGACGATGTCGCCGTCCTCCTCGCAAAACGTGTTATGCAGAACCTGGCATTTAAAGAAGATCTGGAACGCCAGAAACGCGTGGATACCCTGGTGAGTGAGTTGAGTGAGCGTTTTAAAAAAGGAAGCGTTGCCAGTACGGAAGTCTCTGACTCCTGGTCTTCCCGACCGATGACCCTTGCCTTTTTGGGTTTGAAATCTTTGGGAGGCGGTCTGCTCCGTGAAGGCATGCTGGAAGTGTTTCAACAGGAAATTGCGCAAAATTTGATGGCTTCCGGACGGGTTTCAGTTGTTGAGCGCGAGATTATGGAAAAACTGCTCTTAGAACTCAAACTGGGTTCATCTGAGCTGGCTGACCAGGAAACGGCGCTTAAATTAGGAAAACTACTTGCTGCTCGTTTGATTGTGACAGGCAGTCTTGTGCAGACACGAGGAGGTGCCCGCCTCAGCCTACGATTGATTGACCCCGAGACTTCGGCCATTAAAATCACCTATTCCGGTGAAATCGGTCCTGATAAAAACCTGATTGCCCTTGGCGATGAGACGGGGAGCGGCATACAAAAACGAATTCAGTCACTCTATCCGCTTCGAGGAAAAATTGCGCTGGTTGAAGAGGATGGACAGGTCATCATCAATCTTGGCAAAAAACACGGCATCCTTCCGGGGACGGAAATGAAGATCATTTCTGAGGGAGAGGCCATTATGATGGATGGCAAGATCATCGGACATCGCAAGAAAAAAGTGGGTTTACTTGAAATTGTTGAAGTGGAAGATCGGCTTTCCTATGGAAAGTTGATTGAAAAAACAGCAAACATTGAAAAAGATCAGAAGGTATTGGAAAGTGCAAAGAAGTAATCTCCAATATTCCAATTTCTCTAGGACATTGACGATCATAGCTCTGTTGTCATGGCTAGGTGCTTGTGCGAGTAAAGCACCTAGCCAAGCTCCTGACCTTCGGCCCGCCACCGAAAAACCTGAAATTTTAACAGTGGCAGTACTGGATTTTGAGAACAATAGTATCGGGCCTGCTTCAGTAACATCAGGCTTAGGACAAGTCTTTGCTGACCGGATTTTTGAGCGTTTGTCCGGGCAGCCGGGAATTATTGTTGTTGATCGGGAATCCATAGAAAAAATTTTAGAGGAACTTTCCCTCTCCAGTCAGGGGCTGACTGAGGCAGAAGGGCGATTGCGACTTGGGAAATTATTGGGAGCACAATACCTGATTTTCGGGAGTTATATGTCCATCGGGGAAGCAATTCGGATTGATGCCAGGGTGATTGAAGTGGAACGGGGTACCGTCGAAGGCATCGCGCAGGAGGGGATGCTTTCCGACCGGCAGCAATTGACGATGGCTTTGTCTGAAAAAGTGGCCGACAAACTATTTGATAAAGCCAGTGCTTTCGCAGCGCAAATGCCGGAATCGAGTCAAGGTCATTTTCAACGCGGGCTTTCCTTTGAAAGAAAAAATAAATTGGACAAAGCATTAAAATATTACCAAAAGGCCCTTGCGCTTGATCCACAGAATCAGGGGGCACGAGATCGAATGGAAGCCTTATTACTCAAGGAGATGGAATGAAACCCTATAATAATACGAAATCATCGAAAAAAATGCTTCAAGAAAATGTGTCAGGACGGGTCATTTTTCGCTACTGCACCACAATCATATTAAGCCTCATTTTTGCCCTGCCGGTTGTGGCATGGTCCGCTGATATGCTGGGGAAAAAGGCGCTTAAAGGCCTTTATCAAACGAACAGTTACAAAGAAATTGTCAAGACCTTAGATGGGCTTGAAGAATGGAAAAACTATCAGTCCTTCTACCTGGGCTTGAGTCATTTACGTCTGGGAAATACAAATTCAGCCATACAGGCATGGAAAAACTATGTCGATTTAGAACAGGGGAGCGAAGGCGGAAGAAAGATTTCCAAATATCTAAGTATTCTGATACAGCAAGAGGCAAAAGAGACCGCTAAAATGGCGGTGAATCAGGAAAAGTCTTTATCAACAAATTTCGATCCCAAGGCCATCGCTGTCCTGCCCTTTCAGAATTTAGGCGATCAAAACTACAATTCCTTGTCAAAGGGATTAGCCGAAATGGTCATCACTGATTTATCGAACGTCAAAGGTTTGATGGTTGTTGAACGGATTAAAATGCAAGCGATCTTAAACGAATTGAAGCTATCAAAATCGGCTCTTGTCGATCAAAAGAGTGCTCCGCGACTTGGAAAGCTTGTGGGTGCGGGAAAGATCACTACTGGCAGTTTTTTAGACCTTAAAGATGAAAAAATGCGTCTTGATGCCACAGTGACGCGCACCGAAAATGGCAAACGCCTGACTTCGAGTGATGCCAGCGGTTCACTTTCCAGCTTTTATCAGTTGGAAAAAACATTGGTGATTAAGATTTTAAATGGGCTTGGATATAGTCTGCAAAGCCTGGATAGCCGGACACGACTCGCAATCGAAAAGGTGCATACCAAAAATTTAAAGGCATTTCATCACTATTCAGATGGACTTAATCTTTTCGATCAAGGGAAATACCCTGAAGCTTCACGATCATTTTTTCTTGCCCTTGAGGAAGACCCTCAGTTTAGCCTGGCAAGAAAATCCCTTTTAAATACACCCATCGCACAAATTAATTTGACTGCAATGGTGGCAGGAGCAGAGGGAGTCGAGAAGGGCGGGGCAGCCCCAGAGATTAAAATAAGTGTCGGTGCCGCTCGACTTGTAAAATCAACCGGGGCATCTAATTCACCCATACCCACCCTGCCTCAAATTACGCAACAACCGGTGGGTAATGGAAGGGGTGCCGGATCGACAACAAGCGTACCGGTTACGATTCAGCTTCAATTGCCATAGTCAAGGGAGAGGACTTCAAATGAATAATATCATCCATAAACGCTTCTTTATATTTTCACTTTTTCTGGCACTGGTTTTTTCAGGGTGCAGTGTTTCTTCCTCGAACCAGGACACAGAAAACACATCATCTCTCGATTTTACTCTGCAATTTCCTGAAATCATTACACCCCAGGCCGCAAAGGCAGTCAAAGCCCTGAATGCCGATCCCAATAGCGTGGCCTCTTTAACCCTGGGTGTCACGGACCAAGCGGGAACCTTACTCACTTCAACCACAATATCTGTTACACCCAATGCCCTTGTGTCTATCTCCTTTGATGTCCCCCTGGGTCGTGCCCTCTCCATCAATGCAACACTTTTGAATGTTGCAGGTAAACCGCTCTTTAAGGGCCGGAGCATTCCGCTTGATTTTGAACGGGGCCGTTCACAATCGCTGACCATCGTCATGAATTTCATTCAATCTTTACTGGGGAGCTGGTTACTTGTTGAAGATAATGGACTCCCTGTCGGAGGGGGCGCTGACCCTGGTGTGCTCACTTTTATTAGTAGTACTGAGTATTTTATGGCAGATGATAATGCCAGATTTCAGGACTGCTCCGTTGGGATGGAGCATGGTTTCTATTCCTGGAACGTCTTTAACGATATCTTGAATGTCACCGGTAACATCGTAGATACAAGCGGCGGTTGCGGATTAAATGATCCTACCGAAGGTCTATTGAGCAATGTGAAGTTAACTGTCAACAATGACACCTTGCTTCTAGTGGATTCCGATGGTGAGTCAGCGAAACTCACAAGGGTTAAATCCGATACAAACCCTTTGATCGGTGTTTGGGTAGGCACTAACGATGTTTCCTCAAGCGTCATCACTTTTGTGAGTGATACAGAATATTTTTTCGCCGACGATCATTCTAAAGACCCTGTGAGCTGTGGAGGGGTATCCCCGAAAAATAGCGGCATGGAGCATGGGACTTACACCCATAACCCCACGACAGGTGCCTTCAGTGTCACCAGTAATATTTTTGATACGAACGGGGCTTGCGGATTGAACAACCCTCCGACAAACTCCTTTGCGAATGCGACGCTGACGATTCAGAATGACACTTTAGTTTTAACCGATCCTCTACTAAATGAAACATTTCATTTCTCAAGAGTTAATTTTGCTGATTATTTTCCGATTGCTTTGGGAAAATCCTGGAAGTATCAAAATGCTGCCGATCCGACAGACACTTTTACCGATACCGTTGAAGCGATTAGCTTCGGGGGAAAGGCGGCTTTCAAAGTTGGAGAGACACAAGAATACCTTATCGTTGATAACGACGGCACTTCTTTTAATATCCTTGCTTTATTCGATGAAGGACTCCTGGTCAATATTCCTGATGTGTCGATGGGCATCATATCGGATCAGATGGTCTTCAATTTGGATTCCGGTATCTCAGGATCTACTGATACGGTCTTTCGTTTCTGGGATAATATCAACCCGGCGGTCAAAGGTATTTACGGAATCGATCCATCTCTAAATGACCTGATCGTCTGGGTTTTTCTTGATAAAAATCATCCGGCGAACAGCCATAATAACGCTTTGGGTATTCCAGCCTCTCTTGGTGCCGTGACCGATATTAGCTGGTATCAAAAAGGTGTCGGAGGCATTGTCTATATTGATATTGATGCGGCGGCAGGGACCATTGTCAGTCATTATGACTTGGTTGATTCCGGTTAAAATGGAGAGGCATATCGATTAATGAAACTTATTAAATTTAATGTGTTAATGAATTATCCATGAACGAAAAAACGACTGACTTATGAAAGAGGTGAACATGCAGGGAATCAACTGGAATCTCACCATCATTTTCTTTATTACCATTATCGCCCTGGCAAGCCCTCGCGTGTCATTCGGGCAGATTGATGCAGATTACGACGCCCTGTTGTCAAAAGGGATAACTGAGTTAGAACAGAATGACTTGGAGACGGCTCTACACGATTTCGAGGCCGCCCGACGAAAAAAAAACGGCCGAGTGCAAGCTCATTATTACATTGCCGTAACCCATGCGCGGGCGAATCGTGTTAAAGAAGCAGAAGAAAATTTTGAGAAAGTCCTTGAAATAGAACGCACTTTCATCCCAGCCCACTTCGATTTAGGGGTGCTCTACTATCAAACTCGGGAGGATGAAAAAGCCCTGAAGTCTTTCGAGTTGGTTGAAAGTATCGACCCGGAACGGGCTCGGGTCTACTTTTATCAAGGGGTCATCCTGAAGCGAAATGGAAATGAAAAAGAAGGGGAACTGAAACTTGAAAAAGCGGTGTCTCTTGATCCTGCGCTTGCAGCTGAAATCCACTTTCTGTCGGGGGCTTCTAATTTTCAATCCGGAGATCTCGATTCAGCAATAAAAGAGTTTCAGGGGGTCATTACGCTTACCCCTGAAGGGGAACTCGCAGACTCAGCGCGAGACTTTATCACCCAGATTGAGACCAAGCCAAAACAGGAAAAACGCTTATTACTGACTTTTTCTCTCGGCCTTCAGTACGATGACAATGTGATTCTGGAGCCGAGGCAGTCTTCTGCTGCTTCGACAGGCATTTCATCAAAATCCGATTTTGTCGGCATGCTTTATTTTCGTGGAAAGTATCAATGGCTGAAGCGCGGCGACTGGAGTGGAGATTTGGCATTGAGTTACTTCCTTAATTTTCATCAGGATGAGACGCTGGTTGATTTTGATATTCAAGACAATCATCTCTCAACAAGTTTCGGTCGCCGATTTGGAAAGAATCAATTGGAACTGAGATATGAAGTTCAATTTGCGTCACTTGCAGGGGAATCTTTTCTCTTTAGCCACAAAGCGGGCCCTCGGTTTATCAGGCGCCATTCAAAAAAACAGATTACTGAGCTTTCTTATTCCTACGGCGATAAAGATTTTAAGGATGTTCCTCTTCTATTTCCCCGTAATTCAGAACGGGATGTAAAAACGCATCAGGTCGTCCTGACCCACTACCATCGTTTGGATAAAGAGGGAAGTCTGTATGGCGGTTATTCCTTTGACAAAGAGAGTGCTGGAGATTCAGCGGCAGAAGATGACTGGAGCTTTGATGCTCACCACATCAAAGCAGGCATGGTCTTGCCGGCCTGGCGAGATATTACAACGCGCTTTGAGGCCAATGTCACACAACGCCAATTCAGCAATAATAACCAGCTGGTGCTAACAACAAAACGAAAAGATGATGACCTCCTCTTCGTTCTGAGCTTTTCAAAACCACTCAGTGGACACCTCGACTTGACGGCACAGTATCTCTATCAGGATAATGACTCGAATATTTCTGTTTTTGCTTATCGGAGAAGTATTATCGGATTAATTGCCACGGCCACATATTAATAAAGTATATTTTTTGGTCTCCCAGGTGATGATTTTAGGAATACTCAAAAAGGATGTGGAATGAAAACAAAATATTTTAGCGCATTATTTTTTACCGTCTTTCTTTTTTCTGGGTGTGCCCCCGCATATTATGAGTCCGTTTTTAAAAATGAAAACGAGATCTCCTCAAAAGATCAACTCCGTTTAAAGGGTTTTATTGAGGCCAGAGAATGGGACTCGGCCTACAAAATTGCGAATACATATCCCCAGGTTCAAAATACTTTTCATGATATCGGGCGTATCCAGGACGCTATACAGCATTATGATGTTTGTAAGAAAGGAAGCAAAAGAAAACTTTTTCGCTGCCTGGATTCGCAGAGCGAAATCTTTAATCAGGTTCCCGAAAAGACTCACCTGGGAAAGCCGACACGTCGGTTTGTCAGTGGATTTTTGGCTAGCGTAAGAAGTGAGATAAAGGCGTCTAAAAAAGAGATCAAGAAAAAAAGAAAAGTAGAACTGGTAAAAATAAAAAAACAGGACAAAGCACGTCAAAGAAGGAATGCCGAAAAAAAACGCCTCCTAGAGAAAGCGCTTGTCGCAAAGAACAAACAGAAAGCGACCAAGAAGTTTAAACCGGGAAAGCTAAAGAGACGTCTGTACGAAATCAATTGGACTCAAGAGGTTGGAGAGGCGGGAATACGCGGTGAAATGGCCGTAGCAGATCTCCCCTTCGAAAAAATATTTTTTGATATGAAGGAAAATAAAGATAAATCTTACAATTTTAGTTTGGTGATTATGCGTCCAAAGGGTGTAGACATTACCCCCAAGGATCTTGCAGTTAAAAAGTCATTGGAAATTATCCTCAAAAATATTGGAGATGTGACTCGACAAACAAAGCTTAGAAGTCGGCATTTGTTTGTCACTTACAAAACGGCCAATAATAATTTACAATACCAATTTGAAACAAAAGAGGCTCGGACTTACTTGAAAAAATTAGAATCAAAGCATTTGATTTCGGCGCAAAAATATATTAAGTCGGTATCAAAAAAAGCTCTGGACCGGCACAAAAAGGGTATGTAGTTTAATCGGTCGATTTTTTCTAAATTTACCGGATACGAGAAGCTTACCCCATTTCAGTCAATGGATGGAGAAGACCTGTGAAAAGATTCATTATGTTGACTGCCCTCGTTATGGCCTTGGCTTTTACTTTTACTTCAAATGGACTCTCAGCAGGATACGGGGTCACTGGATGTGGTCTTGGAGGGATGCTTGTCAAAGACAATGGGACACTCGCTCAAATTGGTGCATGGTTTTTAAATACGATTTTAGGAAATCAAACCTTTGGTATGACATCGGGTACTTCCGGCTGTGGTGAGGAGAGTGGCTTAGTTTTATCCAAAAGCGAACAGAAAATCTTTGTGGAAAATAATTACGAAAATCTTTTAAAAGAAATGGCCGCCGGTCAAGGTGAAAACCTGAAAACCCTGGCCGCTCTTATAGGCTGTTCTGCAGAGCAGAGTGAAGACTTCGGTCGCTTTGCACAAGAACGTTATGCCTCTATTTTTAAAACAGCCGAAACAACCCCGACTGAAATGCTGGTGGCTTTAGAAGTCGAGCTATCAAAAAACACAAGGCGATCCACATCATGCCACGGGATTTAATATGCAGGCTTATTGGAAAGAGTTCATCCTATGAAGAATGATCCAAGTTGCTGAGCAGAGAGGGTAGGATGAAAAAAGTTGTTTTTTCATTTTTAGGGGTCATGATCTTCACTTCGCCCGCATTTTCAACAGGATATGGAGATGCAGGGTGTGGCTTAGGTTCTATTATTATTGGTGATGAATCCGGACCGGTACAAATTCTTGCCGCAACATTGAACGGGGTTTCCTATAACCAGGTATTTGGGGTTTCATCGGGCACCTCGAACTGTGATCCCGATGGAATTGTCCTTGCTGAACAAGAAAGACATCGCTTTGTCGTTCAAAACTTTGCCAGCCTCGAAAAAGAAATGGCGAGTGGAGGAGGGGAGCATATCAGAACATTGGCAAGTCTGTTAGGCTGTCCGTCTGAAAAAAGAGTGCAGTTTATTTCTTATACGCAGCAGAACTACGAAAGCATTTTTGAAAATGAAAAGACAACACCGAAAGAAATGTTGAACACCCTCAGAAAAGGCTTGTCAACCCATCCCGAACTTACGGCATCTTGTGTCAGTTAAAAATACTCTGATCAGCTCAAGACTTGTTTGTAGAGCAAAATTCCCCGCTTCTTTGTTCCAAATCTTGTTTATAGCGAGCTATTCTCTGTAATTTTCGCCTTGAATCGAATGTTTTATCTCCGGAAAACCCAATCCAGACTCAATCAGACACCTCTTAGAATATTAATTGCATTGCGGGCGTGTCCAGCCTATAATCCTGTGCTGTTTTCTTGAAAAATGGTCAAAGATCTAAAAGGAATGTATCAAGAGAGAAGTGGTGGAAGTCCTTCTTCTGTTGCCCTGTGTGTGGCATGTTCACCACGACTTAAATTGAAAATGGAGGTATGGTGAGGGAAGGAGAAAATACGATGTTACCTGGGGTCGCGGTCATCGGAGGTGGACACTGGGGTAAAAATTTGATCAGGAACTTTCACGGACTTAAATCGCTTGCTGCGATCTGTGATTGCGACGAAGAACGACTTTCAAATTATAAAGAACAATATCCGGATTGTAAGATCCTTTCATTTTTTGAAATTCTGAAAGATGAGACAATTCCGGCAATAGTGATTGCAACACCAGCCGAAACGCATAGGGCCTTCGTCGAAGAAGCGATCTTAGCCGGTAAGGATGTTTTTGTGGAAAAACCACTCTGCCTTTCGGTAAAAGAAGGAAAAGAACTTGTGGCCTTGGCTCGTGAAAAAGAACGAATCTTAATGGTAGGACACCTCCTATGGTATCACCCGGCTGTCCTTAAATTGAAGGAATTGATTGATTCCGGAGAACTCGGGAGAATTCAATATATCTATTCAAACCGACTCAATCTTGGAAAAATCCGGCGAGAGGAGAATATCCTCTGGTCCTTCGCCCCCCACGATATTTCCGTTATTCTGGGCTTGCTAGGGGAAGTACCTGAAAATGTTGAAGCCCAGGGGGGAAACTATCTTCATCCTCAGATTGCTGATGTCACAGTGAGTCTCCTTTCCTTTGCAAGCGGAATTAAGGCGCATGTTTTTGTTTCCTGGCTCCATCCTTTTAAAGAACAGAAGTTAATTGTCGTCGGCGATAAAAAGATGGCGGTCTTCGATGACATGGAGAAGAAGGACAAACTTCTGCTTTATCCTCACTCGATTGAATGGAAAAACCATCTGCCCGTTCCCAATAAAGCTGAGGCACAGACAGTACAGCTCCCGGAAGGAGAACCCCTTCGGGCCGAGTGCCTTCACTTTCTTAAAGCAGTCGAGACAAGAACGAAACCTCGCACTGACGGAGAAGAGGGCCTGCGTGTCCTCAAAGTCCTACAACAGTGCCAGGAATCCTTAGGGGTAAAAGCACAAGCTCAAACTCAATCAGTATCGGAAAGCCCTTCTACTCCTTTTTTTGCCCATAAATCGGTCTATGTTGATGAAGAAGTTGCTGTGGGGCAAGGGACACGCATCTGGCATTTTTCACATATTCTGAAAGGCTCCTCTATTGGCAAAGGGTGTAAAATTGGTCAAAATTGCGTGATTGGCCCTAATGTGAATATTGGCAATAATGTTAAGATTCAAAATAATGTCTCTGTCTATGAGGGCGTGACGCTTGAAGATCATGTCTTTTGTGGCCCTTCAATGGTTTTTACTAATGTTTTTAACCCGCGAAGCGAAATTCCAAGAATGGACGCTCTTAGAAAAACGCTCCTGAAACAAGGCGCAACCATTGGTGCAAACGCCACGATACTTTGCGGAATTACGGTTGGCAGATATGCCTTCATCGGGGCAGGAGCTGTTGTGATCAAAGATGTTCCCGACTATGCTGTCGTCGTTGGAAACCCGGCCAGGCTTACAGGCTCGATATGTAGATGCGGAATAAAACTGGTCTTTGCCGGAAATAAAGCCACCTGCCTTGACTGTGGACAGTCTTACGAAAAAGAAGAAAACCTTGTTCACTCGGTTGTAAACGATCAATAAATAGGAGATTCTCTGTGAAAATACCTTTATTAGACTTAAAAGCACACCACACTCCGATTGAAAAAGAATTGCTTGCTGCAATTGGAGAGGTCTTGCGTAGTCAGGCTTTTATCCTTGGCCCTACAGTAAAAAATCTGGAAGAGAGAATCGCATCTTATTCACACACAGCACATGCGATCGGTGTTTCTTCCGGCACGGATGCACTGCTGGTCTCTCTCATGGCCCTTGATATTGGTCCGGGTGATGAAGTGATTACGACTGCATACTCCTTTTTTGCGACAGCCGGTGTCATTTCACGACTTGGCGCTAAACCGGTATTTGTTGACATTGATCCCACGAGTTACAACATTGATCCGGACAAAATTGAGCCTGCAATTACAGCAAAAACAAAAGCGATCATCGCTGTCCATTTATATGGTCAGATTGCCGATATGTCAGCAATCCAGGCTGTGGCTGACCGTCATAGCCTTAAGGTTGTTGAAGATGCGGCACAAGCAATCGGTGCGGAAAACCAGGAGGGGAAACGGGCAGGGGAACTGGGAGATCTGGGTTGTTTTTCCTTCTTCCCAAGCAAGAACCTGGGTGCCCTGGGAGACGGCGGTATGGTTGTCACGAACGATGCAGCCCTTGCCGAGAAGGTTCGCATGTTGCGGGTTCATGGCGGTAAGCCGAAGTACTACCATAGTATTGTCGGTGGAAACTTTCGTCTTGATGCGATCCAGGCTGCTGTTGTGAATGTAAAATTGAATTATCTTGATGGCTGGACTGCGGCACGCCAGGAAAATGCAAAACGCTATACTGAACTTTTCATAAAGAGCGGGCTTGTTGAGAAAATGGGAGTGAAGCTTCCAAAGCCCATCTACAAAGATTCCGGGACAGCGCATTTTCACATCTATAACCAGTATGTCATTCGTGTCCCAAACCGGGACAAGCTTCGTGCCTATCTTAAGGAGAATGAAATCGGGCATGATGTCTATTACCCGATTCCTTTTCATCTTCAGGAATGTTTTCAAGACCTTGGTTACAAAAAAGGTGATTTTCCGGAATCAGAGCGGGCAGCTAATGAGACAATTGCCCTGCCAATATATCCTGAACTGACAGCCGAAATGCAGGAGGAAGTTGTCAGCCGAATCGCTCAGTTTCTCATTGCATGAAGATCGTCTCTTTGGCTAATTCAAATTAAGGTATCGCTAAACACCGCCGGTTATTCATTTTAATCACTTGGAAGAAGGAAAAAGGGGTGAAAGCCTTAATCACTGCGGGAGGACGTGAAATACGTCTTTGTCCTATTACCTCTGCGAGTAATAAACATCTGATCCCGATTTCAGCAAGCCGATGATCTTTTACGCAATTAAAACGCCTGCTATCATTGGCATGAAAGAGCCCGAGGCTGTTGTAAACCCTCAGACGAGTAACGTGCTTCTGCTTATAATCAACTTGGCGGCCCATACCTCCATGGTCATAAGGTAACATGAGTCATGAATTCAGAATTTATCAGTCGGATAGAAAGCTATAATTTAGATGCGATCTCTGAGAAGTAGTATTCGGTGAAAAACCTTCTATTGGCTACCTGGTTCTACAGGCAGTTCATTATCTCGTCTATCAAAAATGATTTTAAGGCCCGTTTTGCGCGGAGCAGGCTTGGTGGAGCCTGGATGGTATTACATCCTCTTTCCACGGTTTTAATGTATGCGCTGGTTCTTTCTGCTGTGCTTTCAGCTAAGATGCCCGGAATTAATAATCGTTTTTCTTACGCCATTTATCTTACAGCTGGGACCTTATCCTGGTCTCTCTTTTCAGAAGTCCTGTCACGTTGTCTGACCATCTTTATTGACAACGGCAACTTAATGAAAAAAATAGTCTTTCCGAGAACCTGCTTGCCATTAATCGTGACCGGCTCCGCATTGGTCAACAATGCTCTGTTGCTACTCTCTATTATTGTTATCTTTGCATTGCTTGGCCATTATCCCGGGGTGGATGCCCTTTGGCTGCCGCTATTATTTGTCATTACTATCGCTTTCGGATTGGGTATAGGTCTTATCTTGGGAGTGCTTAATGTGTTTGTTCGTGATATTGGGCAGGTTGTACCGATCATATTGCAGTTTTCCTTTTGGTTTACACCCATTGTTTATACGGTGGACATCATCCCCGAGCACTATCGGTACTTATTGCAATACAACCCCATGTATCACATTGTAAGTGCTTACCATAATGTATTGGTGTATCTCCGGCCACCAGAATGGCATGGATTGTTGGTTGTCACTGCAGTGAGTATCATTCTTCTCGCTTTTTCCTTGTTTTTGTTTCGCCGTGCCGGTGCTGAAATGGTGGATGTTTTATGAGTGTTGTCCTGGAAGTTGTCGACTTAGGAAAGGCCTATCGACATTACAGCTCGCAACTTTACCGCATACTTTCCTGGTTTGGGCTGAGGGTTAAGCCTATCGAAGAACACTGGGTGTTGCAGAATATCAGCTTTTCTCTACACTCAGGAGAAGCAATAGGAATCGTCGGGCAGAATGGTGCGGGAAAAAGTACGCTACTCAAACTCATCACTGGTACTCAACGTGCCACAACTGGTCAGATACATACTAAGGGTCGTATCGCCGCTATCCTAGAATTGGGAATGGGTTTTAATCCCGAATTTACCGGGCGTCAAAATGCATTTCATGGCTTAGGGCTAATGGGATTTAGCAATGAAGAAATAGAAAAGGTGCTTCCAGAACTGGAGACTTTTGCCGAAATCGGTGAATACTTCGACCAGCCCTTGCGTACATATTCCAGTGGCATGCAGATGCGTGTTGCATTTGCAGTGGTGACAGCGTTTCGCCCTGATATTTTAATCGTAGACGAAGCTCTTTCTGTCGGTGATGCTTACTTTCAGGCAAAGTGCTATGAACTCATTATTTCTTACAAGAAACAGGGTACAACTTTGATTTTAGTTACGCATTCTATTGGCGACATCGTTAAACACTGTACTCGTGCGTTGTATATTCGTGATGGCCGACTCACCGTGGATGGTAGTCCACGTGATGTTAGTAATTTTTACCTGGATGACTTATTTGGTAATAGTAAAGAGAAGTCAGGAAAGCAGGGACTCTCGAAATCTGTAAGCGATGCCACCGAAGTTATGAATGGTACGGAGGATAAGTTTCATACTCGTCTCGGCTACCGCAAAGAAGAACACCGCTGGGGTAATGGTGGCGCACGTATTCTGGATTACCTGGTGCATGTCAATGGACAAGACTATCCGGCTATCATTGAGAGCAATGCCAAAGCCGAATTCTCCTTCAAGGTGATATTTGATGCTGGGTTTGACGAGATCACTGCAGGCTTTCTTCTTAAAACACACGATGGTGTATTTCTATATGGCACTAACTCGTTTCTTGTAACCGAAGGAAAACAAGCTATATCTGCGGACAAAGGGGAGGGCATTGTTTTTAAGTTTGAAGTGCCCATGACCCTAAATGCCGGTCACTATATGGTGTCTTTCGGCATTGCCACCGGTCCACAGGAAATGCTGAAACCACTAGACAGGCGCTATGATTCCATCCTTCTGACTGTCGTGCGGCCGATGGGGTTTTGGGGCTTGGTTGACCTTCGGGCAGAATTCGGCATGACCAGGGAAACTATCAATGTCTCGTAAAGTTACCAAGAGCAACCTTCAATGCCTGGTTGCGGCGCTACCAGAAGTCTATCAGCCTATTTACACCCATCCGGAACTTTCCCGTAGTGTATCGCGTGCCTGCCGGGATAGGCTTGAGTATATAGTCCAGGTGTACGAATCGCTTGTTGCCCAATTGCAGCGCCCCTTGCGCGTACTTGATCTGGGATCTGCGCAAGGCTTCTTCAGCTTTAGTCTGGCTGAGCTTGGTGCCAGCGTACATGGTGTGGATTATCTTGATGATAATGTAGCTGTTTGCAAGGAACTTGCAGATGAGCATAAAAACCTGAATGTCAGCTTTCAAGTTGGACGCATTGAGGATGTATTACAACAGCTTGAGAGGGGGCAGTATGACCTAGTACTTGGCCTGAGCGTGTTCCACCATATTGTGCAGGAAAAAAGTGCGGCAGCGGTTGGTCAAATGTTGAGCGAGTTAGCTGGCAACGTGGAGGTAGGCATTTTCGAATTCGCCCAGGCCTCAGAACCTTTGTACTGGGCGGAGGCACAACCAGAACAACCCCGGCAATTACTTAATGGTTTTGCCTTTGTGCATGAATTGTCACGGCACGAAACACACCTGTCGTCCATCGCACGGCCTTTGTACTTTTCCAGCAATCACTACTGGTACTTGAACGCCCGAGGGGGCGTTTTTGATTCAACACAAACATATTCAAACGCACTTGCACAGGGTGTTCATCAAGGCACAAGGCAGTATTACTTCGGCAATGGGTTACTTGTAAAGCAATATCGACTGGATAACGCGGAATGTTTAGAGGGTAATCTTGAGGAGTACCACAACGAAGCCACCTTCTTGACTGATCCGCCATCGGGATTCAATGTCCCAGAGCTTGTGTTACACGGCCAGCATGAAAGTGAAGCGTGGATAGTGCGGGCACTACTACCCGGTGAACTGTTGCTTGATGTCATATGCCATAAAAAAAAATATAACCCCACTCAGGTACTGGGCGATATCCTGACACAACTGGCTGTACTCGAAGCCGATGGATTGTATCACAACGATGTGCGCGTCTGGAACGTGCTAATAAATGCTGATGGCGCTGCAACGCTTTTTGACTATGGGGCAATATCTGCAAGAGCCAATGACTGTGTATGGCCGAATGATATCTTTCTTTCATTTTTGATTTTTGTGCATGAAGTGACAACAGGTAATGTCGGTTCGCCAGTGCCGTTACGTGCTACCCGAATAAGTCCTTTTGGATTGACTGAGCCATATCTGAAATGGACTATGGCTTTCTGGTCGCGGCCTGTCGGCGAATGGAACTTCAGTCTTCTACACGAATTATTTATGCAAAGGGATACACTCTCCGATAGCAATACGTACAGCGATACATCGACCCAGCTTTGGGTACAAACTATGGAAGAGGCTCTTGATGGCGAAATTTCAAAAACACAGCATCTGGAGTCGCAACTCGGCAGAAGGAGCGAACAGCTGGCAGATCTGGAGTCGCAACTCGGCAGAAGGAGCGAACAGCTGGCAGATAGTGAAGCCGCACTTGGGACGGTCAGTCTTGAGTTGAAATCTGTTTACAATAGCAAATCTTGGTACCTTACCAAACCGATACGAGAATTGAAGTCGTTCTGCAAGCGTCTGTTTGCTCTGAGAAACCGAACCATGCTATGGCTCGCCCATCTGTCCAAACGCTCAGTCCTCTGGGTGCTACTCAAGGCCATGGCCTATATTACTAAACGTTCTGGGCTGCAAATACGGGCCAAGACTTGGCTGCTGAAATATCCGAGACTTAAAACAAAATTACGACGGCTATTGGAGCAGGGTCTGACTACTAAACGACCGAGTAAAACTTCTTATCCTGATCATCACGAAACTAAACTATTTGACCGCTTCAAGCAAAGTATTCACTGCCAAAATACTGATGCTTCTTTTGTCTTGCCGCTTCCATCGGGTGCACGAAATATTTATATCTACGTTGATCATACTGTTCTCTGTTCAACGAATACGGGAATACAGCGTGTTACTCGTGGCGTTGCAGCGAGTCTTCGATCGCTTGGAGAGAATGTTCATTATGTGAAATGGGATGCCGTCGAAGGTCAATGTGTATTGATCAATATAGAGGAACGTCGGTTCCTTGCGGAATGGAATGGTCCTTCTGTCCACGAGACCGAGCTTAAATACTATCCATCTAGCGATGGAGAACAGATTTCAGTTGCACCACATGTCCTAGGCGAAAACAATTGGTTGATTGTCCCTGAAGTTACCCATATTACCTACCACGAGCACCCCGTTACATTGAATCTGTTGCAGTGGTCTCGCAGTGCTGGGCTTAAAACAGGATTTATCTTTTACGATTCCATCCCGTTAAGACGCGATGAGTTGCACGAAATGTCTTCTAGACACGCAAAGTACATGCGACATCTCTTGCTGGCAGACGTTGTCTGGCCCATATCGCAATGGTCAGCTGACGATCTCATTGCATACTGGGTGAGGAATGAGTGTGCAAGCATGAAAACGATGCCTGAAATAGAGGTGCTTCATTTGTCCGGAGAGTCATTACTTTGTGAGCGAATCCGAGAGCCGAAAGACGGGGAAAAATTGATTCTTTCCGTCGGTTCCATTGAGCCGAGAAAAAATCAGGTTATGCTTATCAGGGCTTTTGAAGCCTATCGTAAGCTTCACCCAGACAGTGAATGGCGTTTGACTCTAGTCGGGAATATCCATCCCTTGGTCGCAGAGGAAGTTACCCGCGCTCAAGGTGCAGATAAGGCAATCTTGCATGTTGGGAATGTTTCCAACCAGAAGCTTGATTCGCTATATCGTTCGTGTGCGTTTACCGTTTTTCCATCAGTTGAAGAAGGCTTTGGTCTGCCGATCCTCGAGAGTTTATGGTACGCAAAGCCATGCATCTGCGCCAACTTTGGGTCTATGGCAGAAGTTGCCGGAGACAGAGGTTGTTATACGGTGGATACGAGGGATCAAGCAATACTTGAAGAAGCCGTCATACGCCTAATTGACGATGAGGCGTTTCGTCATACACTAGCGGTTCAGGCTGCAGCACGTCCTATGAGTTCATGGATTGATTATGGTGCTGCAATCCAGGCACGAGTGGAAAAAGAGGGTCACCCCGAAGCTTGTCTTGGTCGAGTTTATTACTGGATAGATTCGACTATTCAATTCCCAAAAAACACAGGCATTCAACGAGTAGCGCGTCAACTTGCATGTGAATTAATAGAGATGGGGGTATCTCTTATCCCAGTTAAGTGGGATAAATCGCAGTCGGGATTGTGCTCGGTTACCTGTGATGAGCTTACGCATTTTTCAAAATGGAATGGACCAAATGAAGAATCATGGCATGATTGGAGCGCACCGGATACCAAGAGGAAACTTGATTGGTTTATTCTGCCGGATTTGCCACTTAACCACTCCACTGCAGAGCAGGTGCAGTTGCTGGAATATTTGCACAGGGTTGGCTTGCATTCTGCGGCTATTTTTTACGACACGATTCCCTGGAAGATGAGAGACATTTACCCTCCACACTTTTCTCAGGCCCATCGCGAATATATGATCGGTTTGGCAGAATATGATCTTATTTTCCCTATTTCCTTTTTTAGTCGAGAAGATTTGATTGATTTTCTAGGGGGATTAGTACTTTCTTGCCCCCAAGGGATAGATAAAAGGATAAAATCCGTAGTCTTACCTGGGGAGTTTCCTGAGAGTCCTCGAGTTACTACTATCGTGCCGAGTGCGGATGGAGTCATTACGGTCTTATGTGTGGGCACGGTTGAACCACGTAAGAACCATGAGACTCTACTCCAAGCTTTTGAACTTGCAACCCAACACTGTGGTGAGCCATTACGTCTCGTTATCGCGGGTGGCAAACATAGTATTGAACCTGAGTTGGGAAAGCGCGTGAGAGCTTTTATCGGAAATTCTCCGAACGTGACCTGGGAGGAAGACGTTGATGACAACCGGTTACGGGAACTACAACTCGCTTGTGATTTTACGGTATACCCTTCCATAGAGGAGGGGTTTGGCTTGCCAATCCTGGAAAGCCTGTGGTATGCCAAACCCAGCATCTGCGCGAATTTTGGTGCCATGCGGGAAGCAGCTGAAGGAGGCGGATGCCTCATGGTTGATGTGAGCAGCGTTGAAACATTAGCTGGAGCCATCCAGCGCATGGTTGAAGATATATCGTTGCGAGAGGCTTTAACAATTGAAGCGGTGGAGCGTCCTTTCAAGACTTGGAATGACTATGCTGTGGAAGTGGCTACACGGCTAGCGGAAGCGACTCCCGTCCAATTTTCTGAATTAAAGCTTACTCAAAGTGAGATCGAGTCGCGTGCACAGTCGATGAATCTTGTACCTCGCCCCAAGCTCTCAATCTGTATCAGCACCTACAACCGTGCTGATTGGCTGGCGACTAGTTTAAAGAACTGGTCGAGCCTATATCCTGAGCCTCTTCCAGGTGTGGAGTTTCTAGTGTGCGATAACGCGTCTACAGACCACACTCCGGAAATTGTCAAGCCATATTTGGAACGGATGGATTTCTCCTACCACCGTAATGTACATAATGTCGGAATGCTCGGTAACTTGCGGGAAACCACACATCGCACTCGCGGTGAATATGTGTGGATTCTTGGTGATGATGACCTGCTGATGCCAAATGCCATCGAACGAGTGATGGGTATTCTCCAGTCGAATTTGGGTGTGGCGCTGGTCTATTTGAATTATGCTTTTACTCGAGTAGAAGATGCGCGTACTCTTACCGATTTTGATGCTTTTTTCCGTGCGAGTACCCCCATCGTGCCTGCCGAACCAGATCTAGAAGGCCCGATCTATACGATCTGTGCACGCAACGAGAATTTCTTTACTGCGATCTATGCGCTGGTTTTTAGACGTGATCACGCAATAAAGGCTTACTCACAAGATACCAGCGGCCGTCCCTTCTCGACCATGCTTACCTGCATCCCTACCACCTATTATGTGCTCAATTATATGATGTATGAGCCTGGTTTTTGGATTGGTGAACCTATGGTGGTGGTTAATATGAATGTATCCTGGCTCAGATACGCGCCACTTTGGATTTTAGAACGAATTCCAGAAGTATACGACTTTGCTGAAAAACAAGGCGTCCCCAAGGATCAGATGGATCGATGGAGGAGCCACACTCTTCCAGGGGTTGTAAATTATTTCAAGATTATTTTTGAAGACGACCCTTTGAATAATGCCGAATATTTTAGGCCGGATAGAGTTATACGCCGATTTAAGCATCTGCCCGAGTTTGCAGCAGTATCAAAGGAACTCCGTGATATCTACTCATACGCTCATGCCAAAGGACATCCGGCGGCAACTAAACCAGTTTCAGTTGTTTTTCCGGAAAACCAAGAAGGCCACTTCTAACGACTATTATTAAGGAGATTTGATTGTGACATCTTATAGGGAGATACCATCTTGCCGGATAAGCGGCCGGGAGGATTTGATCTCAGTACTGAACTTAGGACATCAGGTGTTGACCGGGGTCTTCCCGGAGGATGCTTCTGTGGAGGTTACCAAAGGCCCTCTGGAGTTAGTATGGTGCCCGGAAAGCGGCCTTTTACAATTGCGCAATTCCTACGACGCTGGGGAGATGTATGGTGACAACTACGGATATCGTTCTGGCCTAAATCAATCGATGGTTGAGCATCTCACCAATAAGGTACGCTCCCTTGAACGGCTAGTTCAACCAAAGACAGGTGATACTGTGTTGGATATCGGCAGTAATGATTGCACTACCCTAAAGGCATACTCAATGCGGAGTATTAAACGTATCGGGATTGATCCGACAGGGAAAAAGTTTTCCTCATATTATCCGAATGACATCAAACTTGTTTCGGATTTCTTCAGCGCTGAGGCGTATAGATCAGTCAGCGACAAACCCGCGAAAATAGTGACATCTATTGCAATGTTTTATGATCTGGAAAACCCAATTCAGTTTGCCCGTGAGATTGAATCCGTACTGTCCGATGATGGCGTATGGCATTTCGAGCAGAGCTACATGCCCTCCATGCTTAGGATGAACTCATATGACACGATCTGCCATGAACATCTGGAATACTATTCACTTGTTGTAGTAAAGCAAATTATTAATACAGCAGGACTCAAGCTCATTGACGTGGCAATGAATAGTGTGAACGGTGGTAGTTTCGCTGTTACAGCAGCCAAAGTTAGTAACAATTCAATACAGCCAAACCATGCAGTAATTAATTGGATGTTAGAACAAGAGGATCGTATGGGGTTGTCTACGCCTCGTCCTTATAGGGAATTTGAAGAGCGGGTGTTTCGTCATCGTGAGGATCTTAGACGACTCATCAGATCACTAGTAGCTGATGGAAAGCGGGTACTTGGCTATGGCGCATCCACAAAGGGAAATGTAGTATTACAGTTTTGTGGGCTGACGGCCTCTGAAATTCCTGCAATAGCAGAAGTCAATCAGGAAAAATTTGGTCGCGTGACTCCAGGTACGCACATTCCGATCATCTCAGAAAAAGAGGCTCGGGCGATGAAACCAGATTATTTCCTTGTGCTACCCTGGCATTTTAAGGATGGAATTGTGCGCCGTGAGCACGAATATCTCGCCAATGGAGGCAAATTTATTTTTCCGTTCCCTGAGATTGAGATTGTATAAATAGTTGCCTAGTCTTAATGAAAATAGTAATTAATACAATACCGTTATTGTCCCCGATGACTGGGGTGGGAACTTATATCTTTAACATGAGCACTCAACTACGGCATCTGAAACCAGATTATGACTACTTTTACTATAGTGGATACTACTCACGGAAGATGAAGGTAAGCAATGAAGGGAATAACCTCTTTTTTAAGGCAAAGGAAATTGTCAAGAAGATACCGATAATATCCTCTTTGGGCCACAATGCAAAGAATGGCCTAGCTCATTTTCAGCAGGAGAAATACGACCTATATTTTGAGCCAAATCATATTCCTCTGGATATTAAAGCTAGAAGGACGGTAACTACCATATGTGATTTTTCATTTATTCATAACCCGGAATGGCATTCAAGGGACAAGGTTGAATATTTCTCCAGTCATTTCTTAAAGAAAATCTATAAATCTGATGCCATCATAACCATATCAGAATATGTTCAGAAAGAAGCAACTGAAATATTGAAAGGCTACAGGGGAACCATTAAGAGCATACCTCTTGGGTATGACATGGCGTTGTTCAATTCCCAAAAGGAAATAACATCGGAGTACTCGTTTCCAGAGAGGTTTATTTTGTTTGTCGGGTCTGTGGAGCCTAGGAAAAACCTAAAGAGTCTTTTAGAAGCCTATACCCGGCTACCTAATAATGTTAAGAACGATTGTAAACTTCTAATAGCTGGTTTTAAAGGTTGGAAGAATAATGAAATCATGGACTTATTAAAAAAAGAGAAAAAACACGTAGAGTACCTTGGTTATGTCGGTAAGCAGCTCTTAGCCGATCTTTACAAAAATGCATTGTGTTTCATCTATCCCTCCCTGTACGAGGGTTTCGGCCTCCCACCTCTTGAGGCAATGGCATGCGGCTGCCCCGTCATAGTTTCCAATGTAGCAAGCCTGCCGGAAGTTTGTGGGGACGCCGCTTGTTATGTCGATCCACATAATGTAGAAAGTATTTCGGAAGGGCTGTATCAGCTCTTGATAGATGAGTCTTTGAGGCATAGCCTTGTTAAAAAAGGCTTGGAAAGGGCAAAGCGCTTCAGTTGGGAAAAGACGGCAAAAGAACATATCAAAATTTTTGAAGAAATTCATAACAGATAAGGGAGAACCTGCGTGAAAAAGGCTTTAATTACCGGTATACGGGGACAGGATGGCGCGTACCTGGCAAAGATTCTGTTAGAAAAAGGATATGAAGTCTATGGGGCAGATCGAAGGAGTTCCGATGCGAGTTTTGGGAGGCTCAAGACTCTTGGGGTCGCAGATAAAATTAAACTCGTATATATGGATCTTTTGGAAGTTCATAATGTGGCGAGCGTCATCAAAAAAATACAACCCGATGAGATTTACAATCTAGCGGCTCAAAGTTTTGTAAAGGCATCTTTTGAACAGCCCTTTGTGACATCCCAAGTTGATGCACTGGGAGTCTTGAGCGTTCTTGATTCCATAAAAAATTATAGCCCGGAGACGAAATTCTATCAGGCCTCGACATCTGAAATGTTCGGTAAGGTTCAGGCTGTGCCTCAAAATGAAACAACCCCTTTTTATCCCAGAAGTCCTTATGCGGTGGCAAAGCTTTTTGCGCACTGGATGACTATAAATTATAGAGAGTCCTATGGTTTATTTGCCTGTTCCGGGATCCTTTTTAATCACGAATCTCCTCTCAGAGGACTTGAATTCGTTACAAGGAAAATAACCAACGCTGCAGCAAGGATCAAGCTCGGACTTCAGAAAGAGCTTCTTTTAGGCAACTTGGACGCAAAACGTGACTGGGGCTTTGCCCTCGAATTTGTAGAAGCCATGTGGCTGATGCTACAGCAGCCCGAACCGGATGATTATGTCATTGCAACGTGTGAGACAAATACCGTAAGAGATTTTGTACAATGGACTTTTAACGCTGTTGACATAGAAATTGAGTGGAGTGGAAAAGGGGTAAAAGAACTTGGCAGGAACAAGAAAGATGGAAAAGTCCTCGTGAGGGTTTCTCCTGATTTTTTCAGGCCTGCAGAGGTCGAACTTCTTATTGGTGATGCCTCAAAGGCCAAAAAAAATCTAGGCTGGAGCACCAAGACTAACGTTAAAAAATTGGTGGAAATTATGGTAGAGTACGATTTAAAACAAGTCAAAGAATCTGAACTCTTTAATTCCGTATAAGAATTATGATTCTCCCTGACTATCTTTTTAAGCGGATCTCTCCATGCTATACATCATCGCTTGCTTGAGTTTCGGACCCTTCGATATGAATTAGGGTCTTGAAAATATTCAAGATGACAAGTAACACTTGAGAAAAGACAGTATTGTTTGATGTCAAAATGATTAGGATCGGGCAGATAAGTTATAGCCTCCTTCGACAAACCTTTGTTTATCGACCTCACTTTTTTACCCTCCGCTTAGTTCAAAAAAAGTTGTATTTCGGAGTCACAACCTATTCAGGGTGTTCGTGAAAATTGCGATTGTTCATGATTTCCTTAATCAGTATGGTGGTGCAGAAAAAGTCGTTGAAACACTCCATGAGATTTATCCTGATGCCCCTATTTTTACAACGATCTTTCAAGCAAAAAAACTTCCTCCGATGTTTTCTACTTTTGATATTCGGACCTCCTTTATGCAAAACCTTCCATTCCTAAATCGGCACTTCAAAAAATACCTTCTCTTGTTCCCTCACGCAGTTGAGCGTCTTAATTTAGAAGAGTTTGATCTCGTGATCAGTAGTAGCAGCGCCTTTGCCAAAGGAGTAATTACCTCAAAAAAAACTTGCCACATATGTTATTGCTATTCTCCTATGCGTTTTGTTTGGGATGCCGAATATTACTTTTCACAGGAAAATATGAATCCATTCTATAGGCTTTTTCTGCCTTGGACACTTTCTCGTTTGAAAAGGTGGGATATTATAACGGCTAAGCGGGTAGATTATTTCATCGGCATTTCTGCTCATATCCGACAAAGGATTAAATCTGCATATGACCGGGATGCTGATGTTATTTATCCACCTGTTGATCTTTCGTCATTCTATATATCCAACGAATATGGAGACTATTTTTTAGTTCTTTCCAGGCTAAACGCCTATAAACGGATTGACCTTGTTGTTGAAGCCTTTAATCGACTTTCTTTGCCTCTTATTATAATCGGTACGGGACCATATGAAAAAATACTCAAGAACAATGCAAAAAAGAATATTAAATTTTTAGGAAGAATTTCTCAGAACGAAGTATCACGATACCTTAGTCGTTGTCGGGGATTGATTTTTCCCGGTATTGAAGATTTTGGAATTGCTCCTGTTGAAGCAATGGCGTCAGGTAGACCCGTGATTGCCTATGCTGAGGGTGGGTCACTGGAAACAGTCCTTGATGGAATTACAGGTCTATTTTTCAAAGAACAGACCCCTGAGTCGCTTATCGAAACAATCAATACCTTTGAGGAGATGGAATTTAATCCACAAAAGATACGCCAGCATGCAGAGCAATTCGATAAAGAAATATTTAAGAAGAAGATTTATGATTATGTGTCTGAGAAGGTTTCTATGTTTAGGGGAAAAACCTAAATAAGGGTTTAAGCTAAAATATAATGAACCCCAGAATTTATCAGTAGCACAGCAATAGGGCAAGAGAAACAGACTTAAGGAAATCAGGACAGTTTTATGCGAATACAACTTGAGGAAAAAAGGGCGTGGATCGCACGGTTTTTTAATGATACCGGGCCGACCTATGATGAGGTGGTTCATCGTTTTACGCTCGGGATTGATCGGCTTTGGAAAAAAAGGATGATCTCGGAACTGTCTTCGCCAAAAAACCTGCTTGACTTGGCCTGTGGAACGGGGATTCTATCTTTTGCCATCCATGAGAAATACCCCGACTGTAATATTACCGGAGTCGATATTACTGAAGGCTACTTGGCGGTGGCCCGTGAAAAGGCAAAGGCTTCGGGCGTCAATAAGATCTCCTTCATCTGCTCTCCTGCCGAAGCCTATGTTTCGGAAGAGCGATACGATACGGTGACGACATCTTATCTACCGAAATATACCGACTTGCCTAGACTGATTTCCAATCTCCACAAGATGCTGATTCCGGGTGGACGGATCATTTTTCATGATTTTACCTATCCGAGCAACAAGCTGCTCCGCTTGATCTTTAAGGCCTACTTTGTCTGTATCGGTCCGATCGGGGGGTGGTGGTATCCGGAATGGAAAGAGGTCTTGAAGGAACTCCCCAGGGTGATTGAAAAAACGGCCTGGGTTTCTGAGTTGACGGAGGCAATGGAGGCCGAAGGTTTTGTCGATATTACAGTGAACTCACTGACACTCCAGGGGGCGGCCCTTGTTACCGGCAGAAAGACCTGAGGCGGTGCTTGGAAACTATTTTCGGGGTATTTCGGCATCTCCCTGATTACAAACTGCCTTTTCTTCTTCCGCTTTTTTTGACTCACCCAAAGCAAAAAAAGCTTTCTCAAGTAAACAGTGGGGTTCTTTGTGGGCCGGCTGTCTCTCAAGCACCCGCTCAAATTCAAAAATGGCCTGCTCGTAAAGTCTCATGCTGAGATAGGCTTTCCCGATGCCAAGATGTCCTTCGGTCTCAAACTGCCTTTCTTCTAGCAGTCTTTGAAATGTTTGGATTGCTTCCTCAGTTTTCTTCTGTTTGAGGTAGGCAAAGCCCATGAGTAAATAGAGCGGAGCTTCCTGATCTGTCAGGCTTAAGGCCCGTTTGATGGCTGAAATTCCATTATCAAAGCGATCCATTTTTAAATAGGTTTCACCCAAGCCTTTGTAGGCCTCGGCGTTTTGTGAACTCAGCTCTGTCGCTTTCAAAAATGTCCTTAATGCCGCCGTGTATACTTTTTTCTGAAAATAGGTTTTTCCCAGAAGGATATGAAGTTCAATGTCATTGGGCTCTTTCAACAGGGCTTGCCTATAAAGGTCGATCGCTTCCTTAAAAAGGCCCTGGTTCTTATAGATCGTTCCAATATTCCGATAAATCAGAGCGAGTTCTTTGGGCTCTGGCTCGGGTAAGGCATTGATCTTGACCCCTTTGAGTACGGGTTTGATCATATTATCGGGGGAGTTGTAAAACCGGGTGGGAAATTCGAAATGCAGTTGAACAATTGCATTGTCTGTCGGAATGAGATAGGAATGAAAAATCTTCGAGATGCCGCCTCGTTCGCCGCTCCATACAATCTCAATCCATGTTTTATTTCCTGATTTATAATGTTTTGAGGCACGGAGATTGATGTCCCCAATCTGTCCCTTAGAAAAATGGAGCATCCGCTTTGAAAATTTTTCTTTTTCGCTGATACGTAAATAATGCTTAAGAAAGGGGATCGTTTCTTCCGTCAGGAGGGCTAAGCGAACGAGGGAAATGTCTTGTCGTCTGAATTCGGAACTAAAAAGGACACCTGGCTCTGATGTAACCTGCCACCCTCCAGGCATAGAAAGGGAGAAGCCGATTTTTTGGTATGAAAAAGTCTGTTGATATTGATCGACCAGGGGGCCTGTTTTAGTAAAGCAGCCGGACAGAAGGAGAAAAAAAAGAAATGGAATCCATGGAAGGTGATTAAGGCTAAGTAGGGGAGCCGGGCAAATTTGATGGGATTCTGTATCCATGTCTCTATTATACATGGATGTCTCAGCTTTGGGATATTACATAGAATAGTGCAGTACAAATGATGCGATTAGGGCAGATGTTTAATTGCAGCCTCTAAAAAATCCCATAAGATCTGTCGGGACGTTGCATCGGGATGAGGGTAGGCAGTGCCGGTGAGTTCCTTATAAAAGGCCTTGCTGAGTTCTTTTTTTTCCTTTATTCCTTCTAAAGGTTTGTCAGAAGAGAGGGCGAACAGGTCCGGGTAGCCATGTTGATTTTTTTTGATGAGGTAGCGCAGCCCATTCTCCGATTGTACCCATAGTCCGATTTCAGTCATGATTGATTACTTTCTATCCGTGAGCCCGATTGCGTATGTAATTAAGATCAAAGAAGCCACTAAGAGAACAAAGGCGACGGGGAGGAAATAATAAGAAAAGCTGATGACAATCGCAAAAAAAAAGCCGAACAGGCCGAGGAAGACAAGGAAGCAACCCCAAAGTCCTTTCATCGCAGTTTGCCGTATACATATATTGTGACATTTTATTGTGCTGAGATATTCGGTGCTGGACGATCTATTTCCGGTTGTTTTCCTGCTCTTCCTGCTCAGTCTTGCAATTAATGCAGTATGTCGTCACAGGGCGGGCTTTCAACCTCTTATCCGAAATGGGTTCTTCACAGGACTCACAGATGCCATATTCCTCAGCTGCAATGCGTTCAAGGGCTTCATCTATTTTTTTTATTAATTTCTGTTCACGTTCTCTGAGTCTTAAGAGAAAATTCTGATCTGCCTCTACAGTGGCCTGATCACTTAAGTCTGGAAAAGCCTCACCCCTGGGATTAAGACTGCCAGCAATGATCACACCTGCTTCGGCCAAGAGATCTGTCCTTTGTGCTTCCAGATCTTTTTTAATTTCATCAAAGAGACTTTTTGTCTTGTCCCCATTTTTTTGGTTGTTCTGAACCTTGTTACTTCCCATCTCTTATCCCTCTTATTACAATAAAATTAACATATAAAAAGCCTTAGATGTCATATTTTTTCGAGCATTAATGAATTCAGAAATATATCAAAATCTATAAATTGAGTCAACGCAGGACTCACGTAATATTCGACTAAAAAAAGCAGACCGCTTCTTTTTATCATTGTAACCTGAGGTCTTTTAGGCTTGGAATCTTAGCTAGAGCCTCTTTTACCAGGAAAAGGGGAGAGGGTTGAACCGTACTTTTCGCGTAGAGTTGATCGCCCTTGATTTTTCCGAAGACAATTTCACCCAGGTCTTTTCCTGAATGCCCTTGCAAACGAAGCGTCACTTGAGGATTGGAAAATCCGGATTTTGCCGATGCCGGGTCCAAATCATCCAAAAACTGCTCCGCCCGCATATTAAAAAGATCGTTTAAAAGATTGGAAATCGGGACAGCATTTTCGACTTCATTTGCCTCTTCCTCCCCAATAATTTCCAGCCACCACTGGCCTTCTTTCTTTTCAAGGAAAAAGTGCTCGTCGGGCCGGATGATTTCAAGTCTTTCAATCTCTTCTGGAAAACTCAAAGAAAGCAGTGCTTTATCACGATAGTGTTCAAATGCTTGTTGAATGGTCTTTAAGTGCTTTTTCGATACCTGAAAAATCGGGTCCATCGGGGAGGCCACAATATTGAGAATATCCGGCTTCTCCTCATCTGTATAGAAGGAGGCTTCTCGTTGCACCTTACTGACCTTTAACGTGATGCGCATGATCGGCGGAGCAAAGTCTGCCCTCAGTGCATCTTTTCCATGGTCAATGAAATGCTCACCGCGCAGGCTGACAATGCTGCCCAACAGGTTGGCAACTTCATTACGATCGGCCCGGAAGACCTGTGTGGCATTGGCCATTGCGCGATCGACCCTCATTGTCCATCCCTGCTTATCCCGGCTCAGGCTCATCAGGCCATTCACCGAAAGCAACTGAATCCGGCTGATATCCTGGGGTTCATGAGGAAAAATTTCCTGCCGCCGCCATCCCATGAGGTCTTTATTCAGGACTTCTTTAATGCCGGCTCTCATCAGGTAGAGAGAAGTCCCTTCTCCAATTCGGACATAAACATCGCTGCCGGTTAGATTTGGACCGCCGACCTCGACAATCTCGGTGTCATTTTTTTGAAGGGTGATGATGACGGTGTAGAGCGGCGGATCGAGCCCGAAGTCTTTCAGGTTTGTCGGTTTCTCCTCGACAAGACGGCTTGCCTTTAGCTCCGTAAGGAAGCCGGCGATTTCGTCTCCCGCCCGCTCATTTGCGACAGTTTCGATAGGATCGAAGATACGCCAGGGGTTCGTAGGATGGTCGGGGAAATACTCCAATTCAATATTGTTTTTAGCGCTTTTGATTCGGACACGGGTAATCTCCGACATCTCAAAAGAAAAGAGCTTCGCCTTTTTAATCTCGGCGTCTCTTTTTTTTGCGTCACCGGGCAATTCGACAAAATAGAGGTAGGCGCCCAAAAGAATGAGCAGTATCGTCAGGAAGATGGTTCCCTTAAATCTCACAAACGGCGTCTCCCACGCCAGATGTAAAGACCGATGCCCATGATGGTTAAGGGGAGGATCAAGACGGAAACACTAAAGATCATGTTCATTTGCTGCGCCGATAGTACAAGTGTCGTGGCCGGAATTTCCTTTGGCCGAATCGACACCAGGTCGCCTTCGTCCGCAAGCCAACTGAGTACATTCTGGAACAGATCGCCATTGCCGGCGGAACGTGCCGTGCTATTGCTCGCGAAATCGGAGTCGCCGATAATCACAAGGCGCATCTTGTTGGTTTCGTCGGAGGCATAAAAAACGCCACCAAAGCTGATGGGCCCCTGGCGGTCCCGGTTCGGGTCGATGGAAAGATCGCCTGAAATATCCTGCGTAAACCAGGTTTCCAGACTGGTTTCCAGAAAAGGGTCAAAGCGGTAGCCCTTACCGAGCTTTGCATCAAAGCCCACCGCACGCGCCACAGGGAAAAATGTGGCGAGATTGAAGTTTTCTGTTAAAACGTGGCTCAGGTAAGCACCGGGATTCAGGGTGGGAATCGTAATGCCCAAACCCGATGAGGGGTCTAAAATTAAACCATTATCCAGCTTCGCTCCCCAGTCGGCGAAGAAGCTTTCCAAGCCACTGCCGCCTGTATCTCCAAGTTCCGGATCCACTAGAAAAAAGACCTGTCCCCCGTCATCAAGATAGTGTTTCAGAGAATCCCGTTCTCTTTGGGTAAAGGGACGCTTCGCTCCGGCAATGATCACAACGTCCGCATCTTTCGGGACCTTGTTTTTAGTGAGTAAGGGGAGGGTTTTCACAATAAATCCCTGGGAAACGAGGGTGTCGCCGAGGAAAGAATAACCTGTCTGCTCCGTATCATTGATGGAATGTTCGCCATGCCCTTCGACAAAATAGAAGGTTTTTTTCTCTTTTCGGCTGATTCGGATTAAGGCCGAAGTCAAACCCTCCTCGGTAATCGCACGTGCTGCGATTCTTCGGCCTTGCAATTCAAGAATAACCGTATCGTAATCGGTAATACCGTATTGCTGAGCCAAAGCCGGTTTTTTGTCCGGGTCTACAATGACATAACGCACTTTTTCAGTTTGGTGGGTGTAATTTTTGAAGAGATCCTCAGCCCGGGCCTTGACCTTACTTTGGGAAGCGAAAAAACCGGTGATCGTCACTTCTTCCTGTAAGTTCTCCAAAATCGATTCCGTTTGTCCGGAGAGCGAAAAAGTCCCTGAATCAGAGAAATCAAAGCGCAGTTCATGTCTGGCCAGGATAAAATTAACAATGGATAGGATGGCGACAAAGATAGCGACGGCCACAAGGCTATTCGTCCCATGTTTCATCGCGCGTTGTGTTGACTGATTTTTCATAAGATTATTTTGACTTTTCGACTTATTTTAGACTTTTTGATTTATTTTCCGTTTAGATTTACTTCCAGCGATCCGACTCGACGACCCGGTGGGTCATAAAAAGACCTAAGCAGGTCATCGAAATAAAATAGGTAACACCCCGTGTGCTGATCAGGCCTTTCACAAATCCATCCAAATGACTCATCAGGGAGAGATAGCCGGCCACTTCCTTGAATGCACTGTCGCCTGCATTGTGACCCGAGGGGCTCACCATCCAGAGACCGATCAGTATGCCGAACGAAATCACCGCTGCAATAATCTGGTTGTCTGTCAGGGCGGAAGCAAAAAGGCCCATGGAAAGAAAGACGCCGCCCATAAGAAACAAACCCAAATAACTGGCAAAGAGGGGAGACCATGAAATGGGAACCGCAACTGACAAGACAAACGGAAGATGAAGTGATAAAACAAGAAGAAGCAGATAAACCACCATGACTGCAATGAATTTTCCAAGGACAATTTCGGTGATCGTGATCGGAGAGGTCATCAACAGTTCATTGGTCCGTCCTTTCTTTTCCTCGGCAAAAAGACGCATCGTGAGCAGGGGCATGATCAGGATGAGAATAATACTCATGTTCATCAAGCTTGGGCGGAAGACGGATTCGTGGATGTTGAGCTCAGGCATGTTCCCCTGCATTTGCATCATTTGCATCGACAGACCCGAATAAAAACGAATCTGGTTATAAAAGAGAAAGTCGGAAACCGCGAGGAAGACCATGGCCACAACATAGGCAATGGGAGAGATAAAATAAAGACGAAGTTCCTTTCCAACTAATACAAAAATATTTCTCATTTATAATACCTTACAATGAATTAACTTGAGTGATACTTAGTGATTATCGACTGGTTTTTCTTCAGTCGTCAGTTTCAGGAAGACATCTTCCAGGCTGATGGTTAAGGGTTTCATTTCCAGAAGGCCCCAGCCGGACTCCACAACCGTTTGGGCCAAGCGCTCACGGACATCAATACCCAACTCTGACTCAACAATGAAGCGCCCGTAGCTTTCATTTTCTTTACTATTAACCTGATCATTAACCGCCATCACCCCTGAAATAGCGAGTATTTTTTTAATTGTGAGTTCATCAAATTTTCGAAGATGGAGGGAAATTTTTTCAGATTTTCGGATGCGGGAGGAAAGGCCTTCCTGTGAATCGACGGCAACGATCCGTCCCCCGCTGATAATCACTACTTTTTGGCAAACCGCCGTCGCTTCCGGAAGAATATGGGTCGAGAGGATGATGGTATGCTCGCCGCCGAGACTTTTGATTAATTCACGGATTTCAATGATCTGACGCGGATCAAGTCCTACCGTCGGCTCATCCAGGATCAGGACTTCGGGGTTGTGAATCAGGGCTTGCGCCAGGCCAACCCGTTGACGAAAGCCCTTTGAAAGGTTCCCGATCATTCGCCCTGAAACATCTCCCAGACCGCACTTTTCGAGCGCATTTTTTAATCCCGATGGCTGGTCTCTCCTAGGGAGTCCTTTAAGTTTTGCAACAAATATCAGGTATTCGGAAACCGTCATTTCCGGGTAGAGTGGCGGGGTCTCCGGAAGATAACCGATTCGGCGTTTAACCTCCATCGCGTCTTCAAAGACATCAAAACCGGCAACGCTTGCAGTGCCGCTTGTTGCAGGCATAAAGCAGGTGAGAATGCGCATTGTCGTGGTTTTGCCAGCGCCGTTGGGTCCGAGAAAGGCAAGCACCTCACCTTTTGAAAGCGTGAAACTGACATCATCAATGGCGACAATATCGCCGTAGCGCTTTCCGAGTTGATTGACAGAAATCAATAGAGCATCCTTAGAGTTTCATTAATTCAAAGGGTTATCAGCCTCAACGACCGGTGAAAATACAACAATTGATATTTGCTGTCAAGATGACGTGATTGAGTAAAAATGACCTTGTAAACAGGTACTGCTAACAGATTATCTTATATTTTTTAGCAGGATAGCTGTTGCAGTTGACCTCGGAGGGAAACAGAGAATATATCATTAAACTTGAGCCCTGAAATTGTGAAAAATCTGGAAACGCGATGAAGCCTTTTTATTTTGACCTTGATGAAGAAGCAGCAAAAAAAGAAAAAAATAAGGCCCGACGCTTACGTGATAGCCAGTGGTGGAAACGGAAACGGAGTGATGGTCTCTGTCATTATTGTAAGGAAATATTTAAGCCCAGTGAGTTGACCATGGACCATCTGATTCCGATTGCACGAGGGGGAAAGAGTAGCCGGGGAAATATTGTTCCAGCCTGCAAGCCGTGTAACAATAAAAAAAAATACATGCTCCCCTTCGAGTGGGAGACCTATCTGGAATCAATCGGTCGGGGGCCTTAAGCACTATTGCTTTCCTGCAGGTGTCTCGCTAGACTGACCTAATTGCTTCTGAATAAACATACTTAATGAGATTAAGGGGATAAGTGATGAAACAACTTTCTGCTATTATTGTTGCGGTTTTTCTTCTTTTTGGAACACTGTTTTACTCGCTTCCCACATGGGCCACCCATATTTCTGAGTCCGAGATTGAGCAATTTGTCCGTGCCCGCATTGATATGGGTGAGTCGATGAAAAACTTTTTCCGAAACCGAAAACCACCTCAATTTGGTCCGGAAGGCGGACCCTCCATGGAAGAGTTACGAAGCCTTGAAACAGAAATCAACAAGCATATTGCTGGAATTTTGTCGAAACATGGTTTGACGAATGAGTTTTATCTAGAACGTCGTGCCGAAGTTTTTGAAGACGAAGAAGGTGTTCAGAAATTCCTCTCTTTGCACCCGGATCTTAAGCTTAGATATGAGGCGATTCCAAAAAGCCGAGGCAGAGGGGGATATGGACACTGAACTCCGGACTTTCCCGTCGGCTCAATCTTTTTATCAGGATTCGTACCGCCACCCAAAAAATTGATCCCCTTTCTACTTTCGATGCATTCTGATTTGTGGTATCTTCCACCTGCTAAAATGGACAGGCATCCATCTTATTTTATCGCCATAATAACTCTTGTGTCTTTCTCAGAAAAAATTGGTTTTATAAAAACAAAGGAAAATTCATATGACGAAACAGTATAGCTCTGAAATCAGGATCGGGATCGTCGGCTTGGGCTATGTCGGACTTCCATTGGCAGCTGTATTTGGCAAGCAGTTTCAAACGATTGGTTTGGATATCAACAAAGAACGTATTGCTGAGTTGAACTTAGGTTACGATGCCACCCTTGAAATTTCGGAAGCTGTGCTTGCGAAATCCACCTTGCTTTCTTATACAAGCGAAATTAAAGATCTTGAGGGCTGTGATTTTTTCATCGTAACGGTTCCCACACCGATCGACGCCTATAAAAGGCCCGATCTGACGGCTTTACTGAAATCATCTGAGGCGGTCGGTTCTGTAATGAAATCTGGGTGTATTGTGATCTATGAATCGACGGTCTATCCCGGTATGACCGAAGAAGTCTGTGTGCCGATTTTAGAAGCACTGTCGGGGCTTGTCTTCAATCAGGATTTTTTTGCCGGCTATTCCCCTGAACGGATCAACCCCGGCGATAAAGAACATACCGTGGCTGACATTCTTAAAGTCGTGTCCGGGTCGACGCCGGAAGCTCTTGAAAAAGTCGATGCCTTATACAAGTCTGTCATTACCGCCGGAACACATCGCGCCGAATCTATTCGGGTCGCCGAAGCAGCGAAGGTGATTGAGAATACCCAGAGGGATGTCAATATCGCCCTGGTCAACGAACTGGCTCTTCTTTTTAACCGACTCGATATCGATACCGAAGCCGTTTTAAAGGCTGCCGGAACAAAGTGGAATTTCCTGCCTTTTTCCCCCGGTCTTGTCGGAGGGCATTGCATCGGGGTCGATCCCTATTATTTGACGCATAAGGCGCAGGAGGTCGGGTATCACCCCGAGGTCATTCTTGCCGGAAGACGGATCAATGACAATATGGGTGTTTATGTCGCCGGAGAGGTCGTGAAATTGATGACCCGAAAAAAGATCCGGGTCGGTGGAGGTCATATACTGATTCTAGGTATTACCTTTAAGGAAAACTGTCCCGATATCCGCAATACGCGCGTGACTGATATTGTCGACGAATTCAAGGCCTACGGTGCAAAGGTTGATCTTTATGACCCATGGGCAAATGCAAATGAAGTGGCACATGAGTATGGCATTACCTTGGTAGATAAACTGGAAGACCATCTTTACGATGCAGTTGTTCTGGCAGTAGCACACAGTCAGTTTAAGACTTGGACAAAGGATGCTTTTTTGCGAGTCATGAAAGAGAATTATGTGCTCTACGACATTAAACATCTACTTGATCGCTCCTGGGTCGATGGACGTCTGTAGCAAGTTTTCGTGGACATTTCTAATTAAGGGGGGCAGTGAATGAAATATTTAGTGACTGGCGCTGCCGGTTTTATCGGTTATCACGTTTGTCTCAGGCTTCTAAACAGCGGCCACAAAGTGACAGGTCTCGACAATGTAAACGATTATTATGACGTACAGCTGAAACTTGACCGACTACATAGATTAGAAAAATGGACCGACTTCAGGTTTGAAAAAGTCAATTTAGAGGATCGTGAGATCATGGCCCGTGTGTTTAGTCAAAGCGAGTATGACCGTGTCATTCATCTTGCGGCGCAGGCGGGTGTTCGCTACAGTTTAGAAAATCCACATGCCTATATCGACAGCAACCTCATTGGTTTTACGAACATCCTGGAAGGCTGCCGGTCTGCTAGTACACCCCACCTGGTCTATGCCTCATCCAGTTCCGTCTATGGCTCGAACACCCGGATGCCGTTTTCTGTCCATCACAATGTCGACCATCCGGTTTCGCTCTATGCGGCGACTAAGAAAGCGAACGAACTGATGGCCCATACCTATTCCCACCTTTTTCGCATTCCGACTACGGGCCTCCGTTTTTTTACCGTTTATGGTCCCTGGGGTCGCCCTGATATGGCGCTCTTTATTTTCACAAAAGCAATTCTTGGCGGTCACCCTATTGATGTCTTTAATTACGGTAAGATGCAACGGGATTTCACCTATGTCGATGATATTGTTGAAGGCATTTTACGGGTTGCTGAAAATATTCCGACACCGGACACAGATTGGACTGGAGATAATCCTGATCCATCCAGCAGCGCTGCTCCCTATAAAATTTATAACATCGGAAACAACAACCCTGTTGAACTGATGGCTATGATTGATGCCTTGGAAGATGCACTCGGACTTAAGTCCGAACGAAACCTTCAGCCCATCCAGCCCGGAGATGTCCCTGCTACCTATGCCGATGTCGATGACTTAATTGCGGACGTCGGTTTCAGACCTTCGACATCCATTGAGGATGGGATCAAGAAATTCGTAACGTGGTATCGGGATTATTACAAGATCGCCTAAGCGAGGTCGTTTTATTATCGTGCAGAAAAGAAGAGCAAAGATTGTCGCAACGATCGGGCCAGCGACTCTTTCAGAAAAAACCCTTTCTCGCCTGATCAGCGTTGGTGCTGATATCATCCGTCTTAATTTCTCTCATGGCGATCAAAAAGGCCACGGGGAGGCAATCGCCAGGATTCGCCGGATCGAAAAAGCAATGGCGAAACCCGTCGCGATCATACAAGATCTCCAAGGTCCGAAGGTGAGGATCGGCCCGCTAAAAGAGCCCTCCTACCGCTTAAAGAAGAACGCCACCATCACAATACTCAATAGTCCTTGCGTCGGAGATGCGACAGCAGTTTCAAGTGATTATCCCCTTCTATATCAAAAGGTAAAACCGAGCGACACCATCTTGATCAATGATGGTCAGATTGTCTTAAAAGTACTCACCATACAACAGAAAAATATAAGCTGCCGTGTCCTGGAAGGAGGTATTTTAAGCCCGCATAAAGGAGTAAATGTCCCCGGACGGGAACTGGGTTTTCCAACCCTGACACCGAAAGATCGCAGTGATCTTGCCTTTGGGCTGAAGCATGGCGTTGACTATGTCGCCCTTTCCATGGTTCGCACAAAGGAGGATGTGCTTGCGGTAAAACGCTTTATCAAAAAAGCGGGACAGTCGACGCCGGTGATCGCCAAGCTGGAACAGGCCATGGCCATTGAACATCTGGACGGGATTATGGAAAGTGCAGACGGGGTGATGGTGGCACGCGGAGACTTGGGCGTCGAAATTCCACTTGAAAAAGTACCGCTTCTTCAGAAAAAAATCATCAAGCTTGCCAATCAGGCACAGATTCCTGTTATTACCGCCACACAGATGCTGGAGTCTATGATAACAAATACACGCCCTACACGTGCCGAGGTTTCAGACGTTGCGAATGCCATACTTGATGGAAGCGATGCAGTGATGTTGTCCGGAGAAACCGCTTCGGGGAAACATCCGATCAAATCGGTTCAGATGATGGCCCGTATTATCTCTGAAGCAGAAGCACCGATGGCTTCCCCTGATCGTCCTCTTGAGAAAAAAATTCCTTTGCCGGAGGCCGTCAGTCGAGCGGCCTGCCGACTCGCTTCCCAGATGGACGCTCAGGCGATAGTCACCTCAACCCTTTCCGGGGGTTCAGCCCTCCGTCTCTCAAAATACAGACCCATCATTCCGATCATTGCTTTTACCCCGAACCCTCAAATTAAACGCCGGATGTTGCTCTATTGGGGTGTGACCCCTCTGGAAATGTCGCTGCTTAAAAAAAGTGATGACATTTTTCAGGAAATGGCAAGCGGGATTCAGTCGGCGAAGCTTGCAAAAAAAGGACAGCTTTTAGTCATGACTTCCCAGTCCCCACGTAATCAAGAACAAAGTAAAGGTGGGTCTCCAGCCGACTTGATCAAAGTACATCAGATGGAATCATAAGGAGCTTATCACTTTCATTTCACCCATTTAAGGCGCCACTACCGCACTGCTATAGGACTCGTTCTCCATAGTGCATTGGACATCCCGTACCTTTTTGCTTTCAGATGTTTTCCTGCTAATTTACTCTTGATGAATGTGTCTGCTGATACCGGATTTAAAAAGGCAAATTAAACTCTTTTTTCTTGACAATCTTTGAGTGTTTGAATAAACTCATCCAGTTTTGGCCTTTATAGGCGCGTAGCTCAGGGGGAGAGCGCTTGCTTGACACGCAAGAGGTCGGCGGTTCGAAACCGCCCGTGCCTACGGGTACGACCCGGGAATTTACACGGAAATCTATGAATGATATTTTTTCTGGCCTTTGTTTGACGCTTCTTCAAATGAGGCGCTGTCTTATTAAAATCTCCCATGAACGTCCTTTAGGTCTATCTTGAATCAAGAAATCACCCTCCGAATAAACGGTCAAAGCAAAAAAACTGTCCCTTCCGGAATATCCTTTCTCGAAATCCTCAATAGATTCGGAAATGCCAAAGAAACGCTTGGTATTTCCGTCGATGGCGTCTCGAAAGATCTCTCCGATGTACTGGAGGAAGATGCAGCCCTTACCTTTTTGGGATTCGATACGCCCGAAGGGAGGGAAATCTACCGCCACAGTTCGGCGCATGTCATGGCGCAGGCGGTGAAAGAACTTTTCCCCACCGCGAAGGTGACGATTGGTCCGGCGATTGCCGACGGGTTCTACTACGACTTTGATTTTGAACGACCCTTCACCCCCATAGACCTACAGAAAATAGAAACAAGGGTGAAGCAAATTATAAAACGCAATCTCCCGATTACTCAGATAGCGCTTTCAAAAGAAGAGGCAATCGCTTTATTTCATGAACGCCGGGAGCCCTACAAGGTTGAACTGATTGAGGGTCTGGACGACCTTGAAATTACGGCCTATGCGCAGGGTGATTTTATCGATTTATGTAAAGGACCACATCTAGCATCTACCGGGAAAATTAAAGCCATCAAAATCCTTTCCGGGGCCGGAGCTTACTGGCGCGGGGACGAAAAAAACAAGATGCTTCAGAGGGTTTACGGTACCTCTTTTTCTAAGAGAGAAGATCTTGATGCCCACCTGAAAAACCTGGAAGAAATTAAAAAACGAGATCATCGGAGACTTGGAAAAGACCTTGACCTGTTTTCAATTTCCGATCAAGTCGGTTCCGGGCTGGTGCTTTGGCACCCAAAAGGAGCAATGGTAAGAAAGACTATTGAGGATTTCTGGCGAGAAGCTCATCTCAAAGGAGGTTACGATCTTGTTTTTACGCCCCATATCGCCAAACTGGATCTTTGGAAACAGAGCGGGCACCTGGATTTCTATCAGGAAAACATGTACAGCCCGATGGATGTAGACAATACGCCCTACGAAGTCAAACCGATGAACTGTCCCTTTCATGTCCAAATCTACAAATCACGACTGAGAAGTTATCGGGAGCTTCCGTTTCGCTGGGCCGAACTCGGAACGGTCTATCGCTATGAGCGCTCGGGCGCTTTGCATGGTCTCATGCGTGTCAGAGGGTTTACACAGGATGATGCCCATCTTTTTTGTCGTCCCGACCAGATCGAATCTGAAATATTAAAGGTACTCGACTTTACGACCTATGTTATGGGTGCTTTTGGTTTTAAAGACTATGAGATTTATCTCTCCACCCGTCCTGAAAAATATGTTGGGGAGCTTGATCGTTGGGAGCAGGCGACTTCTGCTCTGGAAGGCGCCCTAAAACAGAAGGGACTTCCCTATCAAGTCGATCCGGGTGAGGGTGTTTTTTATGGCCCTAAGATTGATATGAAGATTAAAGATGCCTTGGGTAGATCCTGGCAGTGTACAACCATTCAGGTTGATTTTAATCTGCCCGAACGTTTTGGTATGAGTTATCGTGGCGAGGATGGGCAGGCGCATCAGCCCATTATGATTCATCGTGCCTTGTTGGGTTCAATCGAACGGTTCTTCGGCATCTTAATTGAGCATTACGGAGGGGCTTTCCCTCTCTGGTTGGCACCGCTGCACACGATGGTGATTCCCATTACAGACAAGCAGAAAGACTATGCCGATTCTCTAAATCATCAACTCAAAGCTGCGGGTGTCCGGAGTCAGGTCGATGATCGAAGTGAAAAGATGGGGCTGAAAATCAGGGAAGCCCAATTGCAAAAAATTCCTTATATGCTGGTTGTGGGTGAGCGAGAAGCGGCAGATCGAACCGTCGCTATCCGGGATCGGTCGGGGAAAAGCAACGTTGTTCCTTTGGAGGTCTGCCTGAAGCAGATTAAGGAGGAAATGATCACGAGGCAAACAAACTAGGGCTTCGATGAACTCTAGGGCAACAAGTGTTTGCTAGGGCGGAAGCCCTTTATGGAGGATAATGGCACTACGCGATAAACGACGAGCACCATCTGCACCGAAAACAAGAATCAATAAGGATATTCGTTCAAGGGAAGTCCGCGTTATTGGACCAGAGAGTGAACAATTTGGCATCATGTCCGCCACTGACGCAATCGACAGAGCCCTTGAACATGGTCTCGATCTGGTTGAAGTCGCCCCGACGGCTGTGCCCCCCGTTTGCCGAATCATGGACTATGGCAAGTTTAAGTATGAACAGAGTAGAAAAGAACGAGCACTCAAAGCCCACCAGAAGGGGGGTCAGCTCAAGGAAGTGAAGCTACGTCCTTACACAGGTGAGCATGATCTCGAATTCAAGATTAATCATGCGAAAGAATTTTTAGAAGAGAGGAATAAAGTCAAAATGACCTTAATGTTTCGGGGGCGTGAAATGGCCCGAAAACAGATAGGATGGGAAATTATGCAGCAGATTCAAAAACAATTGGAGGAAGTGGGACAGCCTGAGTATCCTCCAAAGATGGAAGGCCGGAACATGATTATGATTTTGGCCCCGAAATCGGCTAAAGGAGCATAAAATGAAGTTAAAGATTAAGACCCATCGTGGAGCAGCCAAACGCTTTAAGAAGACGGGTAGTGGCAAGCTTAAGCGAAATAAGGCAGGCAAAAGACATCTGTTGACGCATAAGTCCTCAAAGCAAAAAAGAAACATGAGCGGTTCGGTTCTTGTCTTTAAGGGTGATGCCCGTGGCATTCAGAATGCCTTGCCAAACAACCGCTAATTAAGTAAGGAGATAGAGTATGCCAAGAGCAAAAGGAGGTCCGAAAACCCGCCATCGCCGTAAAGCGCGTTTGAAAATGGCAAAGGGGTATTTTGGGGCAAAAAGTAAACTTTTTAGAACGGCAACCGAGGCAGTTGATAAATCTCTCCTCTATGCCTATCGGGATAGAAGAAACAAAAAACGGGCTTTCAGGCGTCTATGGATCACCCGTATCAGTGCAGCTGTCCGAAATCACGGCATGACTTACAGTCGGTTTATGGAAGCACTGAGCAAGGCGGGTATCCGCCTTAACCGGAAAGTCTTAGCAGAGCTTGCTGCGCATGATCCCTCCGGTTTTTCTCAGATTGTTCAATCGGTTCAGCCTGAAAAAGAAAGTGCATCCTGAACCAGTTGGTGATCAACTTGGATGAAGTGGACGAAAAAAGGAGTGATTTTTGATCAAGGTATACGATAACCAGATAGAAAAAGCATTAAAAGCCCTGAAAAGACAGCTTGCAAAAGAGGGGCTTTTAAAAGAACTGAAACGGAGGAGCTTTTATGAAAAACCTTCCGTCAAGAGCAAGAGAAAGCAGAAGGAAGCCAGAAAAAAACGTATGAAAGCACTGCGCTATCTCTCTTCCCCCAGTTAATCTTTGTATCATGCTAACGAAGTTCATCGTCTGCTGAATTAGTCTGGGCCCTAATCTTCCTTGTTATTCCCGTGCTTTTTCGGCGGGAATCCAGAGCTGGGATGATGTAGATTTCAGTTGAAATTTTCGGAATCACGTCATGCTGAATTGATTAGAAAGACCATAGATAATGGATGTGAAACGCGCGACATATTTTGTGATTGATTCTGAAGACAGGCCGGGTCAGTTGGCGCGGTTTTCAAAACGCATGTCTGAAGATGAAATTAATCTCGCCGGGGTTTGGAGTTTCGGTACGGGGCGGGGGAATGCCGAAATAATTGCGATTCCACACGACGCTCACCAGTTTAGAAAAACGGCAAGGGATGCAGACTGGCGTTTTCGCGAAGGCAGTTGTTTTCATTTAGCCGGAGAAGACCGGCCCGGAGCACTTGCGGACACCCTCGATTTGATTGCCAAGGAGGGAATTAACCTTCATGCTGTCGATGCAATGGGTTTTAACAGCGGTTATTCGGCCTATGTCTGGTGTGATGAAGGCGATGTTGAAAAACTTCGGCTGCTATTAAAGGGCTGGTAGATTTAACGTGCAAAGGCCACACAAGTCGGGACGAATTAAGTTTGACAAAGATTTTTTGTGTGTGATATAACTCTCCGGTTTGGAATTTGATTCCCTGCTTTTATCAGGTGAGATTCGATTTCTAAAGAAACGGAGAAAAAGGGCTGGCAGCTCTTTATGCGGTATGGCAACCTCGCTATTGAGTGGGTTGTTGCCGTGTCGTTTGGAGCGGTTGGCGGACATTATCTTGATGATTGGTTGGGAACAAAACCTTGGTTGTTCTTGATCGGGTTTGTCTTCGGAGCTACCGCAGGTTTTTTGAATATCGTCCGTTTAGTAACTTCAGAAAAAATGAGCAAGAAGAGTTTAAGTAAAAGGAAGAACTTAGATTGATCCAGTCCCTCATCCTTGGAATACTCCTTGGAATTTTATATTCGATGTTCGTAGGAAAACGATCCTATAATACCTCTTCCAAGGGAATGCCGGCTTCACTCAAAACACACATCTTTCAAGCCTTTTTTCGGATCGGATCCATCGCGGCACTCTTTTTTGCTGTATCGAAGATTTCCTTCCTGGATGTATTTGTCGTGCTATTTTCCTTTATTACCGTCATTACACTTTTTCTTTTTAATCTAGCTCGAAAAACTGTCCTGCCAATGCTCAAAACAGGTGGGAATACACTCGCAAAAGGGAGGCTTTAATGGCAGAAGGCGGCGGTGGAGCGGCGATAGACCCTCTCCACCATTTTGAACTTCATCCAATTGTAGATATCCATCTTGGTGGACTCGATCTTTCGATCACGCAACCCGTACTCTGGATGATGATCGCATCAGCTGTGACCTTTTCTGTGCTGACCTTTGTTGCAATGACCCTGAAGAAATACCCTAAGGGTTTGCAGAACTTGGTCGAGGTCATTGTCAATTTTCTTCGGAAGGGTTTGGTCATTGATGTCATCGGCAAAGAAGGGATCGGTTGGTTCCCTTTTGTGGCCACCTTATTCCTGTTTGTTTTATCCTGTAATATTATGGGTTTGATTCCCGGATCCTTTACGGCAACCTCTAATATTAATGTGACCGCCGGCCTGGCCATCCTGGTGTTTTTCATGGTCCAAGGGGCCGGTATCAGAAAGTACGGTTTTGCCGGTTATTTTAAGGCCTTTATTCCGAGTGGTATTCCCAGCTGGATTTTACCCATAATGGTGCCCATTGAGATTATCAGCCTTTTTGCAAAGCCGTTTTCTCTGGCCGTCCGGCTTTTCGCAAACATGATGGCAGGCCATATGGTTATTCTGGTTTTTTTATCGATGATCATTCTCTTTAAAAGCATCGTGATTACCCCCTTGCCTTTAGTGGGTGTTATCATCATGTATGCTTTTGAGATTTTTGTTGCCTTGATTCAGGCCTATATCTTTTCAGTACTCACGGCATCTTATCTGTCGGATGCCTTGCACATGGAACATTGAAAATAACTATCGATTTGAACGCCCTTTTTGAGCAGAGAGCCAACTTGGGATAGACGGTGTGAATATCATGAAACGGGAGGAATAGAATGGAACTACTTGGTGCGGCAGTTGGAATTGGTTTGGCGGCTTTAGGAACCGGTATCGGCATGGGATTTCTGGTCGGAAAAACGGTTGAGGCGATGGCTCGCCAGCCGGAGATGGCAGGTGATTTGAAAACAACGATGTTGATCGGTGTCGCCTTTGTTGAGGCTCTAGCCCTTTATGCCTTGGTGGTCAGCTTCTTGTTGATCTTTAAATAATCGTTGATCTTTATCATAACGGAGAACAAACATGTTTGAAGCAGAACCGGGACTTATTATCTGGACATGGCTGTGCTTTGGTGCGTTATTGGGCCTGCTCGCCAAGTTTGCCTACAAACCGATTGTGGCGATCCTTGATCAGAGGGCAAACGACATCCGGGAAGAACTGCAGGCCTCTGACAAGACCCGTAAAGATGCAGAAGACCTGTTATTGAAGTACCAGGCGAAACTCGACGAAGGACGGGCCGATGTTCAGAAAATGATTGAAGAAGGTCGCTCTGTGGGTGAAAAACTCAAAAGGGAGATTGTCGAAAAGGCCGATGCGGAATCGAAAGCCCTGGTGAAAAAAGCCCAGGAAGAAATTGAGCGGGAAAAAAAGAAAGCCCTGATGGCCCTTCAAGAACAGGTTGCCGAACTCTCGGTTCAGGTTGCCAGCAAAATGATTGCAGAAACCTTGCGGCCGATGGATCATGAGAAATTGATTGCAGGTGCGCTCGCCCAGGTTAAAGAGGATTATGCCAAAAACTGACCCCACCACCGTCCGGATTTCGCAGGGCTACAGCCAGGCCCTTTTGTCGATTGCCGCAAGCGAAGGCCTGGTTGATCAAGTCGAAGAAGAGTTGACTGCCCTGAGAGACGTCTTTTCTGCGGATAATCGACTCCAATCATTTTTAGACAACCCGAAAGTCACACCCGAGGGAAAAAGAGACGCAATTAGCGAACTCCTGGGGAAGCAGGTCTCTAGAGTGACAGCGGCCCAAATTTCCCTTGCAATTGAACAGGAGCGGGGGTCTTTGCTACCCGACATCATGGATCACTATTTCAAGTTGACGGCTGAATCCCGAAAAAAACTCACTGCCAAGGTGATTACTGCTGTGCCGCTCTCTGATACGGCTTCGCGAAATATTGAGTCAACGCTGTCCGAACTTGTGGGAGAACCCGTTTTTCTGAAGGTCTCCGTTGACCCTGAAATCCTGGGCGGCATCACAGTGCATCTTGCGGGTCGTATTATCGACGGCAGCCTCAAGAGTCGGCTTAACCGTCTTCGTGAGGGGCTATCAAGAAAGATATTGACTGAGAAAGGGGAGGCCGCTTGAAAATCGAACAGGACGACATCACCAGCGTATTACAAAAATATATTGAAGGTTTCAAATCCAGCGTCAGTATTGAAGAGGCCGGGACTGTTTTAAGTGTCGGTGACGGCATCGCACGTGTTTCCGGTTTGGAAAATGCGATGGCGGGAGAACTGGTCTCTTTCCCGAATGACGTTGTCGGCATGTTGTTGAACCTCGAAAAAGACGATGTGGGCGCCATTCTTTTTGGTGAAACCCGACTGATTAAAGAAGGCGATGTCGTCAAGCGAACCGGCAAGATTGCCCAGATCCCTGTCGGGGAAGCGATGAAAGGGCGAGTTGTGGACGCACTCGGTCGCCCCGTTGACGGAAAAGGTCCGATTGTCACCGATAAGTCTCGTATTCTTGAGGGGGGTGCGCCCAGTGTGGTTGAGCGGCAATCCGTCTTCGAGCCGGTTCAAACCGGTCTGAAATCGATTGATGCCATGATTCCGATTGGTCGCGGACAGCGTGAATTGATCATTGGCGACCGTCAGGTCGGAAAAACGGCCATCGCCATCGACACCATCATCAATCAGAAAGACAGCGGGATTTATTGCATCTATGTCGCCATCGGTCAGAAATCTTCCAATGTCGCGGCAGTGGTCAAGGTGCTTGAAGAGCACGGCGCAATGGAATACACCACGGTTGTGTCGGCAACAGCAAATGAACCGGCCTCCATGCAATACATCGCCCCTTATGCGGGTTGTACTCTGGGTGAAGAATTCATGTACAACGGCAAACATGCACTCGTCATCTACGACGATCTATCAAAACATGCCAATGCTTATCGTCAGCTTTCACTCCTTCTGCGTCGACCTCCGGGTCGAGAGGCTTTTCCGGGAGACGTCTTCTTCCTTCATTCCCGACTTCTGGAGCGGGCAGCGAAACTCAGTGACGAGAAGGGTGCTGGTTCCATGACAGCGCTTCCGATAATTGAAACACAGGCAGGTGATGTCTCTGCCTACATTCCCACCAATGTTATTTCGATCACAGATGGGCAGATCTACCTTGAACCGGATTTATTTTATTCCGGTGTGCGTCCGGCCATTAACGTCGGTCTCTCCGTATCCAGAGTTGGGGGAAGCGCACAGACCAAGGCCATGAAAAAGGTCGCAGGTACTTTACGGCTGGATTTAGCGCAGTATCGTGAATTGGCTGCCTTTGCCCAGTTCGGTTCCGACTTAGATAAAGCCACACTCGCACAATTAAAACGTGGAGAAAAAATGGTTGAAGTCCTAAAACAGGGACAATATCAACCTTACTCCCTCGCCGAGCAGGTGATGTCCATTTATGCCGGTGCCGCCGGGCATCTGGATGATCTGGATTCAGGAGATGTCCAAGCCTTTGAAATCGCCTACCTGAAAATGATGGCGGATCAGCATCCTGAAGTGGCGCAAGAGATTACTGAAAAGAAAAAATTGAATGACGAGCTCAACAAAAAAATGGACGACGCCCTGACCGAATTTAAGAAAGTCTGGCAGTCTTCGGGAGCCGTTTAAGCAAAATGGCTGAAACTCTTCGAGAGCTAAAGACCCGGATTCGCTCTGCCCAAAAGACGCAGCAAATTACCCGAACGATGCAGATGGTTGCCGCATCGCGTCTAAAAAAATCTGAAATGATTTTTCGGCAGTCAAAGCCTTATAACGAAAGAATGGAACTCATTCTATCTCATTTGATGGAATCTTCTCAGGGTGTTTCCCATCCTTTTTTTGAATCACGAGAGGTGAAGACAATCGGTTTGGTGCTTGTGACTTCCGATCGTGGACTTTGCGGTGGTTACAACGCCGCTGCGATTGCCAAGGCAGAAGCCTTTCTGCGCACACCTCGAACTCAGGCAGTTCAGCTGATTCTTATCGGGAAAAAAGGCTACGATTATTTCAAAAAACGGGATATTCCGATTCTCTTGAAATTCCTTGATTTGGGCGGAAGGCCTGACTATCCCAAAATTTCCGACATCACGGATCAATTGATAGAGGCCTACCTCTCCGGCGTCCTTGACGAAGTGAATGTCATCTACACCCAGTTTGTTTCCGCACTTTCCAATAAACCGGTATTCAAGAAATTCCTCAATCTGCAACAAAAAAAAGAAGGTTTACAATCCGACTTTATCTTGGAACCGGATGCTGAAGCGATCATTGATCAATTTTTGAGCCGGCAAATTACCTCAAGAATGTACTCCGCACTTTTAGAATCCTTTACCGCAGAGAATTCCTCTCGTATGGTGGCCATGAAAAGCGCGACCGATAGCGCGGAAGAGATGATCGAGCATCTCAGTCTTAAGGGAAATAAAGCCCGTCAGGCAGCGATCACCAATGAAATTCTGGAGATTGTGACTGCCGGTGAAGCGATTAAAGGATAGAATTTTAAACGATATTAAAATGAATTAAGGAGTGTTTTCATGGCAACGGGCAAGATTCTACAGATTATTGGACCGACAGTTGATCTACAATTTCCCCCGGATCAGCTTCCCAAGATCTTCAATGCGGTCAAAATAAAAACGGATAAGGCCGGAGGCGATTTCATTGTTGAAACCGCTCAGCACCTCGGCGGGGATGTCGTGAGATGCATTTCTATGACTTCTACAGACGGTCTTGTTCGAGGCTTGGAAGCAATTGATCTCGGCGCGCCGATTTCTGTGCCGGTCGGAGAACAGTCACTCGGTCGTATTTTTAACGTGATTGGAGAAACCATTGACGGTAAAGGTGAACTTGCAAATCCAGAGCTGAAGTGGCCGATTCATCGGGCAAGCCCCGCTTTCGAAGATCAAGTTCCGGTTGCATCCGTACTTGAAACGGGGATCAAAGTTGTTGATCTGCTCGCCCCCTACGCAAAGGGGGGGAAAGTCGGTCTCTTCGGAGGGGCAGGTGTTGGAAAAACCGTCATCATCATGGAACTCATCCGAAACATCGGAGCCGAGCATGGCGGACATTCTGTTTTTGCGGGAGTGGGAGAACGAACGCGGGAAGGAAATGACCTCTATGCAGAAATGAGCGAATCAGGCGTACTCGACAAAACAGTTCTGGCTTTCGGCCAAATGAACGAGCCTCCCGGTGCCCGCTTAAGAATCGGACTCACGGCCCTAACGATGGCGGAATATTTCAGGGATGAAAAAGGCGAAGACGTGCTGTTGTTTATCGATAATATCTTTCGTTTCGTCCAAGCCGGTTCTGAGGTCTCAGCCCTGCTCGGCCGGATGCCATCAGCGGTGGGTTACCAACCGACCCTTGGAACAGAAATGGGTGAATTACAGGAGCGGATTACCTCAACAACGAAGGGTTCCATCACCTCGGTTCAGGCCATCTATGTGCCTGCCGATGATATTACCGATCCCGCTCCAGCGACGACATTTACTCACCTGGACGCCACAACCGTGCTTTCACGCCAGATTGCAGAGCTGGGCATTTACCCTGCCGTTGATCCGCTTGATTCCACCTCTCGCCTGCTTGATCCACGCATTATTGGGGACGAGCATTACAACATTGCCCGGTCGGTTCAAATCATTCTTCAGAAGTATAAAGACCTGCAGGATATCATCGCGATTTTAGGAATGGATGAACTGTCGGAAGAGGATAGACTGACCGTGCAACGGGCCAGAAAAATTCAGCGTTTTCTTTCTCAGCCCTTCTTTGTTGCAGAAATTTTCACCGGAACACCGGGGAAATATGTTCGCCTGGCCGACTCCATCAAGGGCTTCCAGATGATCGTCGATGGAAAACTGGATGATCTTCCGGAGCAGGCCTTCTACATGGTGGGCACCATCGAAGAAGTGCAGGAAAAAGCGGAAAAACTGAAAAATGTCAAATAGGATGCGTTTGATTAAAATATGATGACTGATCTTACATTCCATCTCATCGTTGTCACACCCGAAAAGATATTTTTTGATGGACAGATGCGTTCTCTTGTCGCCCCCGGCGGGGCGGGCAGTTTCGGTGTCCTGGCGAATCATGCTCCCTTGATCTCAACTCTTCTCCCGGGTCGATTGGTCTTAACGCCACCTGATGGGAAAAAGCAGTTCCTCACAATCGGTTCCGGCTTTCTGGATATCTTGAACAATGAGGTTACCTTAGTGACCGAAACCATCATTCAAGAAAGTAGTTCCGAGTCCTCTTAAAGAATTCTTATTCTGCCTCTCTTCTCCCACTTTTATCGCAGTTCGTTTGACAGTATAAAGCATGTCCTCTGTACCTAGGTAGTAAAGTCGTTTAAGGAGTTTCACCGATGGTTCCGTGGAATGATATAGATTTTGCCCTACTCGATATGGACGGCACCCTGCTGGATCGATATTTTGATGACTATTTTTGGGAGGAGCATATCCCAAAAAAATATGCCAACAAGAACGGTATTCCCTACGAAAAGGCCAGAAAAAAGCTTCTTGCCATGTATAAGCGAGAAGAGCGGACCCTGAACTGGACAGATGTTTATTATTGGTCAAAGCGACTCAGACTTGATATTGTCGCGCTGAAAGAAGAAATTCGCGACCAGGTTCGGATTCACCCCGGCGTGATCGGCTTCCTTCACTTTCTGCGAGATGCGAAAAAAGAGGTGATACTGATCACGAATGCTCATCCTAAAACAGTACAGATCAAGCTGGAACAAACACTCTTATTGCCCTATTTTCATACAATCCTCTGCTCAAGCGACATTGGTTTACCGAAGGAAGATCTTGGTTTTTGGCGAGAGGCACAAAAGGTATTACAGTTTGATAAAAACAGGTCTGTATTTGTAGATGACAATGAGAATGTTCTGCTCGCTGCACACACATTCGGAATTAAATACGTCTTGCATAAAAATGGGGGAAATAGCCACTTTTCCGATGAATCCTCTGATATTTTCGAACCCGTCCGTCACTTCACTGATTTAATCCCGAAATAAAAAGACTATTAGAAGCCTTCTCCATCCCATTTTGACGCCCATGAGTACAGCTCATTACTCGTCATAGGTTCGGAGAAGAGACATCCCTGTGCATAGTCACAACCCTGTTTCTTCAAATAAGCGAGTTGTTCCTTTGTTTCTACTCCTTCAGCCACTACTTTCAGTTTTAAACCATGAGCCATTGCAATTGTTGCATTGATCAGAGTTCGATCTGCTAAATCAGTAGTGATGTCCTGAACAAAGCTTCTATCAATCTTGAGGATGTCAAAAGGATAAATCCTTAAATTACTGAGTGAAGAATAGCCAGTGCCAAAATCATCCATGGAGATGCTTACTCCTAAATGACTCAATGCAGCCAGGGCTTCATGGACATGCCGATGACCACTCATCAGAACACCCTCCGTAATTTCGAGTTCCAGACACTCAGCAGAGAGACCGAATTTCGCCAAAGTCTCCTCAATAAAGCGGACCATATTGGGATCATGGAACTGGCGAGGGGACAAATTAACGGCGATGCGGAATCCGTAATCTTGTTTCTGATGCCATCTTGCGCACATATCCAGGGCTGCGTTTAATACAAACTGCCCTATCGCTTCGATCAGGCCGCATTGTTCGGCGATTGAGATGAAATCCATTGGTGGGACATTACCTAGCACCGGGCTGTGCCAGCGAAGCAATGCCTCGGCACCGATTATCCTACCGCTACCTACTTTTAGGATCGGCTGGTAATAAATGAAGAATTCACCGCGCTCTAGTGCACCGTGCATCTGTTCTTCCAGCTCAAGCCTCCGTGATACTTCCCGATTCATGGCCTCGGTATGGTAGGAGTAGGTGTTACGACCTTGCGCCTTGGCATGATACATGGCGGAATCGGCCTTACGTAAGAGTTCTGATATCGTGTCGCCATCTTCCGGATAGATCGAAATGCCAAGGCTGGCACTCATTATCAGTTCGTGTCCTTCGATTTTAAAGGGCGCTTTAAACTGCTCAATGATATTAAGCACTACGGGTCGGGTATCCACGACATTGGAAAGCCCATTGAGCAATACGATAAACTCGTCTCCTCCGAGACGACCCACTGTATCGCCGTTTCGCGATATGCTACATAAACGCTCGGCCATTTCAATTAAAAGCTTATCCCCCACCTCATGACCCAGGGTATCATTCACCTTTTTAAAATTATCCAGATCCAGGAACAAAACAGCGACGAGGGTCTTGTCGCGCCCGGCCTCCCTGAGAAGTTGAGACAAGCGATCCAGTGCGAGGAAACGATTGGGTAAACCGGTTAGGGTATCGCAGTGTGCCTGACGTAGAAGTTGCGCCTCTTGTTTTTTACGCAGGGTGATATCTTCCATGACTGCCAGATAGTGACTGACCCTGCCGGATTCATCTACGACAGGTGCAATATGCGCGTGTTCCCAGAAGAGTTCTCCATTTTTTTTTCGGTTTTGGAACTCTCCCTGCCAAGGCTTACCGCCGGCAATGGTCTGCCATAGCTCTTTATAGCGATTTTCGGGCGTAAGACCGGATTTTAGGAATCGAGGATTTTGGCCGAGGACCTCTGCTGCACAATAACCGGTAATCTCCTCAAAGGCCGCATTGACGTATTCGATCTTGGCATCGGTGGTGGTAATTACCACGGCGACCGGGCTCTGCTCAATGACTTGTGAAAGCGTACGAATCTTCTCCCTCGCCCGCTTGAGCAAGGTAATATCAGAGATGACGGAGATGAAACCAATGACAGCCCCTTTTTTGTTGCGTTTATAGTTCCAGGCAATCTCTATATCAATGATAGTCCCGTCTTTTTTCTTCAGTTTATCAATGTAAAGTGTTGGTTCCGGCTGATCTGAGACGAGGTAGTCGATATAGGCCATTGTCCGATCAAGGACTTTCTTTGGAAGGATATCCCGGAGATTGACCCCAATAAGCTCTTGGTTGTTGTATCCGAGCATCTGATGATAGGCGGGGCTTCCAAAAAGGATATTCCCCTTTTTGTCGATTTCCTGGATCCCTTGGGGGATCGTTTCGATGAGTGCCTTATATTGCTGTTCGCTCTTTAAAAGTGCTTCTTCCGTTTTTATCCGTTTATTTCTCTCTTTGTGTTTTTGTACGATTTCTTTAATTGTGTAGGGGAGAAATTCAAAATACCGATTGGAAGGGTCCTTGATAATATAATCATCAATACCCGCTTGCAGGGCTTCTACCGCAATTTTTTCCGTCCCGATTCCTGTCAGCAACACCACAGGAACAGATATCTCATGCTCAAGCAGTTCTTTGCAGAGTTCCAAACCTGTGATTCCGGGTAAACCATGATCAGCAACGAGAATATCAAAGGATTGATCTTCCCTCCTGTCAAACAGTTCAAGCGCTGTTTCTCCCTGCCTCAAACAGGTGATTGTACAATCGCAACCGCAGTCTTTGAATGCTCTTTTGAAAGCGACTTGATCGTGTTTGTTGTCTTCCACGTGGAGAATACGAATTGCTTCAGTTTGATTAGATTGATTCATGTTTTGATCCGCCTGGTTCTACTATTTCCAAAAAAAGGTTAATTTCGCCGCTTTCGAGCATTAGAAAAAACAACGATTAGAACAAACAAACGATTCTTTCATTGATCCACCTCATTATCGACTGGAACCTTAATAAAAAACACGCTTCCCTGCCCAATCCCGGATTCGACTCGAATAGACCACTGCATAAGCGCCGCAGCTTTCTTGACTGTCGCAAGCCCTATCCCTGTGCCTCCAAATATTTCGCCTGGGTGAAGTCGTTGAAATGGGAGGAAAATCCTTTCAAAAAAACGAGGATCAATACCAATCCCGTTATCTTTAACATAAATCTCATAATAAGTCTCATTAACAAGCTGCCAAGCGATCTTGATCTGTTTTTTACTAGATTTGTTGAATTTCACTCCGTTGCTGATCAGATTTTGGAAGATTTGTCGCGCCAGTGTCGGCTCTAATCGTATGGCTGCTCCGTCCTCTTTCACAACAAATTCAACCTCATGAGGAAAGTTCAGGGAGGCGATCAGGCCGTTCAGAAAATTTTGGAGAGGGGTCTTTCTAAATTTCCCCTGATTTTTCCCTAAGCGGGAAAGAGACAAAAGATCATTGAGGAATATTTCTCCATCGCGTACCGCTTCCTCCAGACCGGAAAGATACATTTCCTGCTCTTCTCCGAGTTTGCCCTCAAGATCTCTTCGTAGAAAATCAGCATAATTATGAATCGCTCTAAATGGCGCCTTTAGATCATGCGATACAACATAGGTGAATTGTTCTAACTCTATATTTGTTTGTTTCAGGGCTTCCGTTTGTCGCTTAAGGTGGTTTTTTTGAGTTTCGGAGTGCTTTAAAGTTTTGGCCAGCTCAGTTTCCTGAGCATCTGCGAGGGCCTGGGTCATGTCATTGTAATCAGACGACAATTGTCCGATTTCGTCTTTTGAATCTATCATTATTCGATGTTTTAGATCACCCGAAGCGACTTTTTGTGAGAAATCTGAGAGTCGAATGATTGGTTTGCTGAGTGTTCGAGATAGCCAGCTTGAGAGGACCAAAGTGGCGCTTAATACGATTATTGCAATGAGAAGGATGATTTGCCCCAGCTGAGTGACAGGGGAATAAGTCTCCTCTATATCAATTTTAGCGACGAGACCCATATTCAATTCAGAAATGAATTTCCAAACGGCCAAGACCTCCTGTCCGTGATAATCGATTGAGACGCCATCCCCTTCCTTCCCTTGCACGGCCTGCCGCATGGGATAGGCTATGTTCTCTCTATCTCCATCGGTCTGAATCTGATTAGAGTCCGTATTTAAGGTATGTCGGAGGGGATTGAGAAAAATGAGTTCCCCGCCTGACTCCAGGCCGATTAAGGTTTCTCCCGTTTTTCCAAGTCCGGTCGTTTCCTGAATGAAGTGAAAGTTAGAACTGATATTAATTCCAAAAACGACGATTCCCAAAAATACTTCCTGAAAGTCATAAACAGGCGCAGAGATAAAAAACTTGAAGCCATCCGCATCCTCTTTGAAAATTTTCGATACATAGATCCCCTTTTTCCCCTCTTCAAATGTCTTATTACCCGGGTCGGGAAGGAGACGATCGAGTTTTTTTTCAACATGTGCCGTGTTAGAAGTGTATACAAGCTTCCCGGCTCTATTTAAGAGCATGAAATTCAAAAAATGAAATGTTTCCTGGAAGACAGACAATTGATAATCCATACTTTTTTTAGCACGTATATAAATCGGATGAGACCTGTCCTGCTGGTAGTGAGACAGGGTCGGAAGGATTGTTTTTATGTTTAGATAGCCTTGAACCGCTTGGATGTCATTTTTTCTTTCAAGGATAAAGAGCTGGATTTTTTCAGCTTTGAGTTCCGCAATACTTTTTAAATGTTCAAGACGCGCTAATTTCAATGAGTTCGACGCGCTGAAAAAAGCGGCAGAAGATACAGCCAGGAGTGCAGTGAAAACAAGCGCTATGGCAACAAGGTTGAACTTTGTGGCGATTCGCATGTTTCTGTCCTAAAAGGGATTCAGGCTTAAATAATTGGTGGGCGGTTCAAAATAATCTGCAGAAAACTTCTTTCCGCTAATGGGCTCATAATCGACGATAACCGTTTCATTTGCGGGACCCGAGTAGATGATTCGAAGCGGCGTCTCATGAAGGTCATCAGTGACCCAACGGAGGGCATGTGATTTAAGACTGCTCTGAGTCAAAGTCATAAGATAAAGTCGTGCTGCCTTTCCCTTAATTTCCCCTGTCCAAAGCAGAATCTTTGATTCCAGGTAGGGGAGTGGGGCCGTAATCCAGGCTTCCTTTGCAGCCTTGATGATTTTTGCCGCTGACAGGGGATTTGTAAAATAGATCCGGTCTTTTGGAAAAACACGGATTCGAATCCCCGATTTAAAGTCGAAGAGATTGACCTCCTCCGAACCTGCTGCTTCGATACGGACCTTCAGACCCTCCTGATAAAATGTGCCACTAAATAAAATCGTCTGTGTTCTGGGAGAACTGACTCTGATCGTAAAGTCAGCCTGCCAAGTCGCGGCAAAACTTGATTGAGCACTAGGAATAATAAACAGGGCTAGAATAAAGATGTTCAGAATAAAAAAATGACAGAAAGAAAATGGGCGGGGAGGGGAGGCAGATTTCAATAAAACAGAGTAAGGGTGCATTATTCTGCAGTGCGCTGGTCTTGTGCCGTAGACTGAGCAGCAGCAGACTGATCGGTTGCTTTTGTTTTTTGTTTGCGATTTTCAGGGAGTTTTAGCGCGATTGCGTCTTGTTTGCCGATGACGACAATGGCGTAACGATCTGGATGGAGGTATTTCATGGCGACATGAAAGACATCTTCACGGGTTACGCGCATGATTTGCTCCTGATAGTTGTTAAAGTAATCCAGTCCGAGATTGTGAAAGGCAATCTCTGCCAGAAGTGAAGCCAGTTTTTTCCCCGTATCAATTTTTAAAGGGAAGACTCCGGAGAGATAGGCCTTCGCTTCGCTTAGCTCCTCTTCCGTGACCGCAGCATTTCGCATCTGATTGATTTCTCGAAGAACCGCCTCAATGGCTTCGTTAACACTACTGTTTTTTGTCTGGAAGGAGACTGCGAAGGCTCCAGGAAAGTGTCTGGTGGAAAAATAGGAATAGATCGAGTAAACCAAACCTTTATTGTCTCGAACATCGCTCATCATTCTGGATGAAAAACCGCCGCCACCCAGGATGTAATTCATGACGTGAATGGCATAGAAGTCAGGATTTGCCCTGTTAATTCCGATATGACCTAGAATCACTGTTGCCTGGCTCAGGTCTTTTTCAATGGTCCTGAGTTCTGTCTGCCAGATCGGCTCCGCAGCTTCAATCACCGGAAGACTGCTCGCTTGTTTCTCCCAGTTTCCAAAATATTTTTCGATCAGGTCTTTTGTTTCCCCTTCGCCAATGTCACCGACAATGGCGACAATCGTATTATTGGGTCGGTAGTAAATTTGATGAAAGGTGATCAGGTCTCTCTGAGTCATTGATGCGATAGATTTTTCTCTGCCGATGACCGGTGAGCGGTAGGGATGGCTCGCATAGACCATCTCCTGAAAGGCGATTCGGGCGATGGCTCCCGGCTGGTCTTGTTGCGCCAGAATATTACCCGTAATCTGTTTTTGAATCCGTGCAATCTCTTCCGGGATAAAGGCCGGGTTGATCAAAATATCGGATAACAGGGCCATTCCTGCGTTGATATCTTTTTTTAGCAAACGCAGCTGGAGCATGACATAGTCTTGAGATGCACGTGTTCTGAGTGTGGCTCCGATAAAATCAGTCGCTTCAGAAATTTCCATCGCAGTGCGTGTTTCTGTTCCTGCTTCCAGAAGCGCCAGGGTCATATTGGCCAGACCTGTCTTTCCTTTCGGATCAAGAACCGATCCTGCCTTTACCAGAACCTGAATCGTGACGATCGGGAGGGAATTCTGTTCCAATGTGAGTACGTCCATGCCATTGTCAGTTTCAAAACGGACCGGAGTCAGATCCGCAGCAAGTAGGTTTTCTGTAGAGCTCAAGGGGAAAATGAGTATGGCAAGCAGAAAGAGCAGGGTGAGCTTGCCTTTTTGAGGCCTCATTTGACTTTTTTGTCCGTCTTTTTTTCTTTCGTTTTGGGCATCAAGATGCCGACACTCTTTGCATCATCTTTGAGATAAAACTTGGCGACCCGTCTGACATCTTCCGCCGTGACCTTTTGAATGTTATCGACATAATCCAGCACATAACGATAGCCCGCTCCAACGGTTTCAGCCGTCCCGATTTGCATTGCCCTGAAAAAGTTTGAATCAGAACCCATCAGGTAGCTTGCCGAAATCTGGTTTTTTGCTTTTTTAAGTTCGGGGGGTGTCACAAGTTTTGACTGAAGCTGTAAAATTTCTTTGTCGAGCGCCGCTTCCAGCATCTCCGGCAAACCTCCCGGCTGTGCCGTCGCATAGACATAAAAAAGTTCAGGATCGCTCGTTAAGCCATTGTAATATCCACCTGTCTCCAGCGCAATCTGTTGATCATAAACCAAACTCCGGTAAAGCCGGGCCGACTTGCCTTCCGAAAGAATATTCGAAAGCACGGTGAGGGCATAGGTGTCGGGGCTCTTATAATTCGGGGCGTGGTAAGCAGAAAAAACAAAGGAAAGCTGGGCCTCCCGTCTGACGATAGAGCGACGTACGCCGATCTGTTTCGGTTCCGGGGGCAAGTCCTGCGACAGTTCTGTGCCTCTGGGTATTTCCTCAAAATATTTCTTGATTCCTGGCAGCAGTTCATCGGCATAGAAATCGCCAACCACGACAATCGTTGCGTTGTTCGGAACGTAGTAATCTTTGTAGTGTTTGAGGACATCTTTCTGAGATAGGCGTTCAAGATCGCTCATCCAACCGATCACGGGTGTGTGGTAGGGGTGAATCAGGAAGGCAATCGCATAGAGGTTTTCTATTAGGTAGGAATAGGGATCGTCATCGGTTCGGGTTCTTCGTTCTTCCATGACCACTGAGCGCTCCAGCAAAAATTCGTCCGGATCAATGAGGAGGTTTTGCATCCGGTCGGCCTCTAACTCAAGAGAATGATTTATCCGGTCAGCGGAAAAATTTTCGAAGTAGGCCGTATAATCGTTTCCCGTAAAGGCATTTTCAGTGCCACCATTTTTAGCAACGATCCGTGAAAATACTCCTTTACCATAATTCTTTGTCCCTTTGAACATCATGTGTTCCATTAGGTGTGAAAGGCCAGTTTTTCCTGTGCTTTCATTTCGAGATCCGACGCGATACCAGATCTGAAAAGTCACAACCGGAGCCTTGTGCTCTTCGAGAAGTATCACTTTTAGACCGTTCTTGAGGGTAACCTTGAGGACGTCTTCAGAATATGCCGAATTGGCATTGATTAAGAAAAAAACGGAGAGTAAACAGAACAGAATTAAGCGCATATTTTTTTACCCGCCGAAAAGATGGCGCATCTTAGCAGATGCAAAAAAAAAGTGTCAAGAATACACAGATCTGTTTCTCTCCCAGAGAAAAGGGTAATACCCACATATTAGAAGCACTTAATAGGCTTGATATCTCTTAAATTTAGTGCTACATTAACTAAATTAGTAGCATGATTGACGATCTAAATATTTATACGTAGCATCATGAAGGTTTATCAAGATTAGATATACTTGTTGCTTATGGCACAGCATCAAGTATCGTCAGTCATTTTAAACAGACAGAACTCATGAAGGGAAGCTTATGAAATTACATGCGTGTCCAATACTTTTTATCACGGCAATATTTGTTGGTTTTTGGGGATCAACTGATTCTCGGGCGGCAGATGAAGGAGCGCATACGCCCACTCTCGGAGAGCACAGACAGCCGGTTGAAAAACATACCCATCCGGTAGGATCTCATATCCATGAAGAATTACGCCAAATCAAACTTTGGTTGGCGGAGATCGAGCGAGACAGCGAACGTCGCCCTCTATTTAAAGAAGCAGAGCCTTCAGAAGAACTCTTTCCGCTGCAAACCTCACGGAAAACCCAACTGAATGGTGGCATGACCTTGATCATCCAGGGCGCCTTGAATAACGAGATACAGTTTGGAGGTGATCGGACCGACGGCAATCTGTCGCTTGATATGATTCTGTCGAGCGAAATCCGGGATGGAGGCCTGCTGATTATCCGAGGCGACTTTATGCGTGGTGAAGGTCTGACCCGTCTGCCGTCCTTATTTGCCGGAGGAGTCAATGCCGACATTGAAGATTTTTCGACGGGTGCACCCGATACATTTCATTTGATCGAAGCGCTTTATGAGCAGACTTGGGATTCGGAAACTTTTCGATTATCAATCGGTCAAATTGATTTGACTTCTTATTTTGACCAGAATCAGTTTGCCAACAGCGAAACCTTTCAATTTCTTTCTCCGGCATTTGGCAATAACATTGCGGTCGCTTGGGGAGGCGATGCCAATGGTTATGGACCCGGTTTGGTGCTGCACGCCCATCCGGTCAGAGAATTTGAAATCAACATCGGTTTTTTTGAAGGCGACGGAAATTACAAGGATGTATTCGACCAGGGCTTTTGGATTGTGGAAGTGGAGTATGAACTTTATTCGGGAGACCTTGAAGGACATTATCGCTTGAACTACTGGTCGAATGAAAGCAATCACGCGACCCTCCTTAATCCAGCGGTGACACTCACTAAGAATCATGGCATGGGTTTAAGCTTTGATCAGGCCTTCACCGAGCACTTCGGTGTTTGGGGGCGCTTTGGGCTTCAGGACGGCGCAGTCGCAAAATATGACCGTCATGCTTCTATTGGTTTAGAGCTGAAGGGCTTGCCGGGACGTTCGGAAGATGTCTTGGGAATTGCCGTCGGCCAAACCTGGATCAGTGACGACTACAAAACGGTCTCAGGGTTTTCCAGTAACGAGTATCTTGGAGAGGTTTATTACAATGTTTCGGTCGGTGACGGTTTTTATATCACGCCAGATTTTCAATACATTTCAAATCCCGGAGGAAACGCTGCCATCAATCCGATCAGCATCTACGGCATCCGGGGACAGTTGGATTTTTAATAATACACTTTCACCAATTACAAGGAGATTCTAATGAAAACAAGCCAATTCATCATAGTAATGAAAGTTTTAGTTCTTTTTTTTATTTTGAATGCACAGGCTCAGGCTGCTTCAAAACTTCAAGTGGTGACGACAGTTGCCCCGATCACCAACCTTGTGAAGAATATCGGCGGTGATTTGATTCAGATCAAGGGAATTGTTCCAGAGGGGACCAACTCACATACTTTTGAACCTTCACCCTCGGATATCAAATACCTGGCAGCCGCAGACCTTTTGATCTACAACGGCCTTCATCTTGAAATTCCGACCGAAAAACTGGCAAATGCCAATCGAAAAAAAGGGGCGATTTTTGTCAAACTGGGTGACGGTACCATCGGTAAAAAAGAGTGGCAGTTTGATTTCAGTTTTCCGGAATCGGATGGACACCCCAATCCTCATCTCTGGCTCAATGTCGCCCATGCAATGAAATATGCCGAGTTGATCCGTGATGCGCTTGTTGCAGCAGACCCGGCAAATCAGGAGAGCTATGAGAAACGAGCAACTTCACTTCTTGTCCGGCTTGTCACACTAGACAAAGCGATCATAAAGGCAATGGCGACCATTCCGAAAGACAAACGCAAACTACTGACCTATCACGATTCCTGGGCCTATTTCTGTCCCCGTTACGGCTGTGAAGTGATCGGGGCGATTCAGCCTTCTTCCTTTGCCGATCCCTCGCCACGGGAAATGGCACGACTCATTGATCAGCTCAAGGCACAACAAGTCCCCGCGATTTTCGGTTCGGAAGTTTTTCCAAGCAAAATCATGAATCAAATTGGAAAAGAGGCGGGGGTGAAATTCATCTCAACCCTTCGTGATGACGATCTGCCGGGAGAAGACGGTGCGCCGGAAAACAGCTACATCGGCATGATGCTCGAAAATGTTAGAACCATGACGAAGGTGCTTGGCGGAAATTCAAGCGCTTTGGAAGGAATTGATCCGAGTAATCAATAGAAATACGGTATACTCGTAGTATATCCCCATTAACAAGGGGGATTAAGGGGGATTTGAACTTAGATTGAAAGCCCCGGAACACATCCCCCCTGCCCCCCCTTTTCTAAAGGGGGGAAGAATAAAGAGGAGAACAAATGTCAAAACTCATCCGCTTCGGCGTCTCGATTGATGAAGGATTACTTAAAGAGTTCGATGCTTACATCGAACGGAAACGCTATACGAATCGATCCGAAGCCTTACGCGACCTGATCCGAAACCATCTCGTCGAAGAAGAATGGGACGACAATAAAGAGACGGTCGGGACCATCACGATTGTCTATGACCATCATGTCCCCGAACTGATGGAGCGTCTGACCGACTTGCAACACGAATACAATGAAGTGATTCAATCGACGCTGCACATCCATCTTGATCATCATCGTTGTCTTGAAGTCCTCGTGGTACGGGGCGCAAGCAAGCTGATACAAGAGGTCGCCAACGGCCTCATCGCCACCAAAGGCGTTAAACACGGCAAGTTAACCGCCACGACAACGGGGCAGGACCTTCATTAAATGAGTTCCTCTGAGCATCCACCGCAGCCGCTGATTTCTTTTTCAAAAGTGACCTGCGGATACAAAGAAAAAATTGTTTTTAAAGATCTTTCCCTCATGCTTTTTCCCCGCCAGTTCGCCGGACTGGTCGGACCCAGCGGCGCGGGAAAATCCACCTTGCTCAAGGCGATTCTGGGCATTTCGCCAATCCTCTCAGGGAACATCACCTTTGCGGGAAAACAAGTCAATGGAAGCGTTCCGCCCGATGTCGGCTACGTGCCGCAGATTGAAACAGTGGATTGGGATTTTCCTGTCACGGTCGAACAGGTCGTTGCCATGGGACTCTATCGAAAATCGACACGCCTACCCTGGTTGACGGGCGGGGAGCGAAGTGTCATTAGAGAGCTGCTTGACCGCCTGAATATCGGTCATTACGCCGAGCGACAGATTAAACTGCTTTCGGGCGGAGAACAACAGCGTGTTTTTTTGGCAAGGGCTCTGGTCGCCAATCCGAAACTCCTGATTCTCGATGAGCCGACATCCGGCGTTGATGTTAAAACCCAACATGCCATCCTTCATTTACTCGGTGAAATCAACCGGAAGGGGGTGACGATTCTTTTAACGACTCACGATCTCAATGCCGTTGCCCGACATCTGCCCTGGGTCATCTGTTTTAATCAAAAAGTCGTTGCACAGGGCGATCCCGACGAGGTTTTTACTTCAGAGGTGCTCTCTAGAACTTATCAAAGCGATATGGCCGTGTTTCGACAGGGGGATGTCATGATGGTCGATGACAGCCCGAAAGCCGGGCATCATTTTGCCAAACATGTACATGGCGCAGACAGTCAAGATTATGGGCACCATCATACGTCGCACGAATCGCACGGACACCACGAATCAAACGAAGAAAGACACCGCCATTGAATTTTATTACGGATCCGCTCAAATACGAGTTTTTTGTACATGGCATCATGGCAGCCTCACTCGTCGGTGGCATCTGTGCCCTGATCGGAGTCTACATTGTACTCAGGCGAATGAGCTATATCGGCCACGGCCTGTCACACGCCGTCTTCGGCGGGGCGGTTGTGAGTACGGTGATGCAGTGGAATTTTTATATCGGCGCCGGCACTTGGGGGTTTTTATCCGTCTTACTCATTAATGCGGTGGCGCGTAAAAAAAAGGTGGGCGCCGATGCCGCTATCGGAGTCATTACAACTGCAAGCTTCGCCGTGGGTGTGGCGATTATCAGCCGCTATCGCAAGTTTACAAAAAGTTTTGAGGCAACCCTATTCGGCAACATTTTAGGTGTAACCACAGAAGACCTTTGGATTATTGCGATTGTTGTCCTGGTTTCGGCCTTGCTGATTTTTGTGTTCTACCGACAATTTTTATTCACGACCTTTGATGCCGAAGTGGCCAGAATTTACGGGGTGCCGGTCGATTGGGTTGAGCGCCTTTTTTCACTGATTTTAGCTTCCGTCATTATTGTTTCTATGCAGGTGATGGGCGTCACGATGATTGCCGCCGGCATCATCATGCCGGCGGTCACGGCGCGTGTACTGACAGATAACTTCAATAAAATGGTCTTCCTGTCGGTGCTGCTCGGGATACTTGGCGGAACACTCGGCATGTATACCAGTTTCTATTTCGATGTCTCCTCCGGGGCGACTATTGTCCTGGTCGCCGCCGGTTTTTTTGTGATTGCCTACCTTTACCAGATGATGCGGGAGAAATTCTGGGCATTCAAACAGGCGAGAGATGTGCCGGTTTTAAAAGAAGAGACTCCGACGCATATTCATCTGCATGACGAGAGCCACTCAGGTTTTTACCATGTCCACGAACACAGCCACGAAAAATCCGAAGATCAGGAATAGTTCCATCCTTTAAGTTTTTTCTCTCTGATCACCTCTTTAAGGTCCCTATGCTGCGTGCCCCTTTTTTGAACGAAGGGGGCTCTTCTTGTTAGAATGCGAAGATGACTTCAGAAATAAAAAAAGTTCTCATCTCTGTGATCATCGTATTGTTCGCCTTTATTATTGCGGTGATTGCGTCGACTTTTATTTAAAGGGTGCTGTCTGAAATAGGAGGTCTACCATGAGAACGACATTATGTCCTGAATACAAAGTAATGGTCGGCAAGGAAAGCGACTCCTTCCCTTTTTTTCGTTTCGGGAGGCATGACGAGACATCGCCGGAAAAAAAAGTTTTTCTCAGTTTTGTCCTGGGAGCAATCGCAATCCTCTTGTTGGTATTCGTGATGCCTGACACGACATCCGATCAAGCATCAGGTTTGGCCTTGAATAAACAAAAGGCTGTCACACGCTGGCAAGAGATCAATCATTCTTCCTCGGCTTATATTATGGCGAGTATCTACGTAAGAGAACGCTTGAAATTTCCTGGTTCAGCGAAATTTCCGACTCTGTTAGAGGGGCAAGGAGATCATGTGACAAGCCTTGGAAAGCAGCAGTATCACGTTGTTTCGTATGTTGATATGGAAGATGAATTTGGTCGAATGGTTCGTATTCTGTTTCAGGGAGAAATAGAGCGGATAAAAGAAGATGAGTGGCGCCTAATCTCTCTTAACACACAGAGAGCAACAGAGGACGTGGTCATTTCTCTGAAAGCCTCTTCCAAATGACTTCATGAATCATCTTGAGAAATTCAGATTTTATTTCACCGCAAAACTGAAAACCGGTATCATGATTCCAGACATTTCTCTTCCCTGAGCAGCGTAGTGAAATCCTCCGGAGGGAGAGCTCGGCTGAAATAAAAACCCTGAATCGCGTCTACCGGGTTTGAACGTGAAAATGCAAGTTGTTCTTTTGTTTCGACGCCCTCTACAATCACCTTTAGTCTAAGGGTATGGGCCATGGCGATAATCGCAGAAGTGAGGCACTCCGCATCGGGATTTGTTAAAAGATTGTGGATAAATGATCGATCGACCTTAAGCGTGTCAAAGGAAAATTTCCTGAGATAGCTGAGGGAGGAATAACCGGTGCCGAAATCATCGACGGCCCATTGAACGCCCAACTTGTTCAATCGGGACATCGTTTCGATACTCTTTGAGACATCCTTCATGGCAATACTTTCGGTGATTTCCAGTTCGAGTTGCTCCGGTTTGAGTTGCGTTTTCACTAGGATAGAACTCACCAGGTCGACCAGCTTTTCATGCTGAAACTGGCGCGTGGAAAGGTTGACAGAAACACGTAACTCGGGGAAGCCTTCTTCTATCCAGACCTTGGTTTGACGACATGCAGTCTCCAGCACCCATTTCCCCAGAGGGAGGATCAAATTGGTCTCCTCGGCCAAGGGGATGAATGCACCCGGAGAGATAAATCCCTTCTCCGGATGCTCCCAGCGCACAAGGGCTTCCATCCCGGAGATCTTTCCTGTCTTCAAAGCAACCTGGGGCTGGTAGTAGACACGAAACTCTTCTCGATCCAGTGCCCGGCGCATTTCTGTTCGCATGACCATGAGTTCTGCAGATCGAAGGTTCATCTCCTCTGAATAGAACTGATAAGCGTTTCTTCCCTGCTCCTTTACACGGTAGACCGCCCTTTTTGCACAATTCAGCAAGGCTTCTCCGGAACAGCCATCCATAGGGTAGAGGCTAATTCCAATGCTGGCGGTGATACTAAAATCATGTCCGTCAAAACGCAATGGTTGTGCCATTGTTTCTAGTATATTTTGAGAAATTGTCGAGACATGCTCCATGTCACTCGGCCCGCCAAGCAGGAGGGCAAACTCATCTCCCACAACGCGAGAAATAGTATCGGAACTTCGAATACAGGCTTTCAGACGTTTGGCCACTGTGATCAAGAGTCGGTCGCCGGTATCATGACCTGCCGAGTCATTAATCCATTTAAAACGGTCGAGGTTGACAAATAAAAAGGCCAGGATGGACTTATCTCGCTCCGCCTGTTTGATCGCCTGTCCCACTCTGTCCATCAGGAGACGGCGGTTGGGAAGATCTGTTAAGGGATCATGATGAAGCAGGTAGGTAAAGCGTTTTTCCCGGAGTTTGAGTTCCTTATCTTTTTTTTTGAGCTTGTTGGTTAATCGAGCCTCATGCTGTCTTAATAAAACAGTCTCCTCTTCTCCGGGTTTTTCAGGAAGTGGCAGCCGTCCTGCTTGATGCTCCTCGATCACCTCATTAATGATTTTGAGAAAGGCATTTCCCTCTATGGGTTTTACAATAAAACGGGACGCGCCCATACTGATCGCGAGGCGTTCATCTTCCGTCTCCACATAGGTTGCGGTATAGAAGACGAAGGGAATTTTTTGTAAGTCCGGATCCATTTTTATCTCACGGCAAAGTTGAAAACCATCCATCTCCGGCATCAGGATATCCGAGATGATCAGGTCATGGGAGAATTTTTTCGCCATCGCAAGGGCTTCAACACCATTAGCGGCGGATTCGATGCTGTGCCCATTATACTCGAGGGTTTTTGCCAGAATTATTTTTGCATCTTCGTTGTCATCCACAATAAGGATTTTCATTGCACCTCCTTCATGCTCCAATAATCTCCCTGATCTGATTCATGATCGCAGCCGGATCGATGGGTTTTTCGATGTAGCCGTTGCAACCGGCCTGAAGCAGCCGCTCTCTATCTCCACTCATGGCGTAAGAGGTCATGGCAATGATCGGGATATCGCTATTGACCTCTGAGTTCCGGATGGCCTTTAAGACCTCAATTCCGTCCATATCCGGGAGTTGGATGTCCAGGATGATAAAAGCCGGACGATCGGCCTTCGCAAGACTGATTCCATTCCTACCATCCTTCGCCTTGATTATCCCGTAACCCTGTTTCTTAAGAATAAAAGTAATCAATGCCATGTTGTTGTCATTGTCTTCGATGATGAGTACTTTTTTCATCGTGAACCTCCATGGATCAGAGCTTTGGATCGTTTGTGTTCTTAAGCGAGAACCGCAAACCTTGAACTTCCGCATTGAGCGGTATCTTCAAAATAAAGGTACTCCCATTCCCGAATTGACTCTCCACAGCGACCGAGCCTCCCAAGACTTCGGTGGCCAGTTTTTTGGTTAAATAGAGGCCCAAACCGGTCCCCAGGGGAGTCGGCTTTATGGATGTGTCCACCCGGGTGAAAGGGGTAAAGAGCAAGGGGAGGTCTGCTTCTTTGATTCCGGTGCCTGTGTCTTTTACGCTGATTTCGAGCATCTTGCCGACCTCTTTGGCAAAAATAGAGATCATGCCCCGTTCCGTAAACTTCATGGCATTTGAAAGATAATTCAGGAGGCATTGCAGGAGTCGAGTCCGATCACTTTTCAAGTGGATGTCATGCGGCATGTCTGTTTCGATGCCGAGGCCCTTCTCCTTAATCTGATATTTCAGACCCGTGACTGCTTCGTTGATTAGCTCATTCAATGAAAACTCCTGTAGGTAGGGCGCTAACTTGCCCGCCTCAATCTTTGAGAGATCAATGATTTCTGTAATGAGTTCCAGGAGGTGTAAGGCAGAACCATAGACCCGTTTCAGTTGATCTTGCTGATCCGCGTTGATTTCGCCCGACATTCCTTGCAGGATGATCCCGGTAAAGCCGATGATCGAGTTTAAGGGGGTGCGCAGTTCGTGGGACATGGAGGCGATAAACATTGATTTGAGGTCGTCGAGTTCTTCAAGGCGAATGTTCGCCTTTTCAAGTTCATCTCTGGAATGATTGACATCCTCCAATAGAGAAACGAGGGCCTCTTTCGAACGGGACAATTCCTGGTTCTTTGCGGAAAGCTCGGCAGTTCGTGTTTTCACCAGAGTACTCAGGTGATCTTGATGGCGTTTTAACTCATCCTCAGCCCGTTTTTGCTCTGTGATGTCCCGTACGGTCGCAAGAAGGAGTGCCTCTCCCTCAACGATCATTTTCTTTAGCGAAATTTCAGTATCGATTTGCTCCCCACCCTTTTTCCGGTGCTGCCAGGAAAATACTTTGGGTTCTCCAGAAAAGGCAGCGGTGATATATTTCTGCGCTGTTTCTGCTGAATGCCGACCGCCGGGCTGGCTCGGGAGCATAGACGCGAGGACATCATGCCCGATAATATCCTCACGCTTGCAATCCAAAAGTCTGCAAGCCTGTTCATTACAGTCGATAAATACTTCTTTGAAGAGGAATAAGCCCTCTAAAGAATTCTCAAAAAGGATTCGGTATTTTTCTTCAGATTCACGTAGCGTTCTTTCAACCTTCTTCCGTTGTGTGATATTAAACGAGACCTGTAGAATCGCTTCAAGATGCCCTTCCAAATCGTAGAGCGGCTCGCCGTTTGTAATGATATGGATATATGAACCATCCTTTTTTCTGAATCGATATTCGCAGTTTCGGATCGATGTGCCCTTTTTGACCAGGCCTTCACAATGATGAAGGGTTTCAGAGGTATCATCCGGATGGATGTATGAAAAAAAGTTGGTGCCGACCAGCTCTTCGGGTTTGTATCCTGAATCGTCAGCCAAGATCTTGCTGACATAGCGAAATAATCCGTCAGGAAGAAGCTCTGCGACAAATTCATGCATCGTCTCAAGTAATTTATTGTAGCTGTGCTTTGATTCTGTATCCATCGAATTAGAAATGCTCATCCCGTTATAGACCACCAGCGGCGGAGGGCAACCACGGACCATATCCCTTCTGCAATCGCAAAGGGCCAGGATTGTATTAAAACGGCATACAATGAAGATGCTGCACAGGCAGCAGCGAAACCCAAAACAAAAACAGGTGCGCGATCCTCGAATGCATACATCGTGAGCATCGTGAAAACGGCAAAGATTCCGAATATTTCGACATTCATGCTAGCGGGTTTTCCTTTTCAAGCCTCTTGACTTGCGCCTTGAGTTCCCTCATCCGAAGCTCTCGATCTACGAAAAGTTTGTTAAAACGCTCCAATTCCCGGTTCTTTTCTTCCAGTTCCCTGTTTTGTTGATCCAAGGTCAGGTTGAGCTCTGAAAGCGCTTCCTGTGTGGTGATCAATTCATTGATCTTCTCTTCAAGAGCGGCTTTCTGGCTTTTAACCTCATCCTTTGCCTGCTTAAAACGTGAAGCGACGCCCACCTTTGCGAGCAGGATTTCCTCGTCAATCGGTTTGGTAAGGTAGTCAAAAGCGCCCATCTCCAAACCCTTAACAATCCGGTCTGTATCCTTGTAGCGGGCGCTCAGGAAGATCACCAGTATCTCATCGGTCAGTTTTTCTTTTTTGAGTTGTTCCAGGACGGCATAGCCATCAAGCTCCGGCATCATGACATCAAGCAGGATCAAGTCAGGATGCTCTTTTTTGGCCAGGCGGATACCCTCAATGCCATTACCGGCGGAAGAGAGTTCATGCTCACCCTCTAATATTTGACGAAGAAGTTCGATATTGTCCTCTTTGTCGTCAACAATCAGAATCTTCATGATCGTCTCCTGTTTTTAAGATGTAATGCAGAGGGTAAAGGAGGCGTTATTTCCGCCTTCGCGGCAATGACACTTCTGCAAGAATAAATCTTAAGGCCCTAAAAGTCGATAGATTTCTTTCAATAAAACGGCTTCGTCAATCGGTTTTGTCAGATAGGCATCACAACCGGCAGCAAGCATCCGTTTTTTATCGGAAACCATGGCATGGGCAGTGAGGGCGATGACCGGGACTTGAGAAATGGACGCGTCTTTTTTGATGATTTTTGTCGCCTCTATGCCATCCATCTTAGGGAGTGAGATGTCCATTAGCGCCAGGTCAGCCCCTCCTTCCCGGAGTCGGAGAATCCCCAGTTCTGCAAGTCCAGCCTTTAGCACCTGAAAACCCTCGTCTTCCAGGATCTCTTCGATTAAAGCCATATTGTCAGGATTATCTTCAATCACCAGGATGCGTTTCATTTGGTTTCCCATTGTCCGTTTGTACTTGTTCTGTTTTTTTTAAAATGGAAAATATCTATAAATATCTTTCCGATGAAGAAACCTCACAAAAATGACAACATCTTCTTCAAGTTTTAGTCCTATCCTGTAATCGCCTAGACGAATCCTGAAATATTTCCCCTCGCTAGAGAGTTGTTTTGTATCCGTTAAATTCTTCAAATTTCTAGCCTTCTCAACTGCCTCAATCACCTCTTTGACCTGATTCAAAAGATTTTTGTTTTTTACCTTTTTGAGGTCTTTTGAGAAACTTTTCCGAAAATCAAATTTCATGATTTTCCATTAAGTATATTAAAAACCTCAGTTTTACTTATAAATTCAGTAGATTCCCCTTCTTTAATTGCGTTTGTTATCGCAATATCTTCTATCGCATCTGCGATTATTTTATGGAATAAATCTTTTTTTTGTTCGATTACTTCAGCTAAGGTTTCCTTTAATAATGCTCTCAATTTGTCTTCATCAATGGATACTTGTGCCATAACTACCTCCAGGAGATTTTAAAATATAACACCGCGATAGAGTTTCAAAGGGGCCATCCCTGCGATGGTTTGAAAATGCTGATCTCTCGTATAGAGCTGTACATCGTTTTCAATAGAAAACTGTGCAATGAGCAGATCAACCGTGCCAAGGGTCGCACCTTTTCGCGCTAGGTGATATCCCAACAAACCCGCTTCACGAAAGGTTTTTTCGCATGGAATCAACCGATGAATCGTACTGAAAAGGACATCCAAAATCGACAGCTCTTTCCGTGTTTTTGCCCCGCGAATGAGTTCAAGCGCCACGATATCGGCATAGCAGATCCGGCCATTTCTCAAGAGGCTGGAAATTTCATCAGTGAGGGGCGTCTTCGGGGTGCGGAAGTAGTCGATCCAGATCGATGTGTCGATCAAGATCCTATCGCGCATGACGCTCCTTCTCCCAATGATCGGAAAATTCTAGAGATCCCGCCTCTGAAATAATCCATTCGAGTCGCCTCTGATGGATAAAGGCCTCTAATGCAAGCTTAACTGCTTCCGTTTTTGTACGACTCTTTGATAGCTTCATGGCCTCTAAAATCAACGAACTTGAGATGTCTATTGTTGTCTTCATAGCACTCCTATAATCATAGTAATAACATGTATAATAACAGAGATATGAGACGGATACCATGTCAATAAAATGCGGCATCGCCTTGTATTTGACCGCTCAGCCCTTTTTCCCTTTTTTCTCCAGCTTATTGACTGCCTCTCCGATCTGCTTCATCAGGGTCGCGCTTGTCATTTCCCCTTTTTTCATGATGGATGTGATCCCTTGATTCAGATATTGATGTTCTTGTTCTGTGAGGGTTTTTGCCGAGATGACAATCACTGGAATCTTTTCCCAGAGGGGGTTTTCTTTCAAGCGATGCACCGTTTCAAAACCATCCATCAGCGGCATCATCAGGTCGAGCAGGATTAAGTCCGGGATGACTTCTTCGAACGATGCCAGAGCTTCCAGACCGTTCTGAGCGCATCGAACCTGCATCCCTGCCTCTTCAAGAATTTCCTTCGTCAAGTTCCGAATTTCGGGGTCATCATCAACGACCAATACGGTTTGTGCTTGAGAGCAGAGTAGGTGCTTGATAGACCGCAGAAGTGTTTTTGGAAGAATCGGTTTTTGTAAAAAGTCAACCGCTCCGAGCTGGTAACCGAGGCGTCTGTTGTCCATCATCGTGGAAATGATCACTGGAATGTCTCTTGTTTGCGGATCTGCTTTCAATTCGCTTAGAACCGTCCATCCATCCTTGTGTGGCATTTGAATGTCCAAGGTAATCGCAAGGGGTTTGCAGGCTTTTGCCTGTCGAATGCCCTCGTCGCCGCTTAAGGCGCTGATCACATGAAATCCCTCATCAGAGAGCGTTTCACGTAGGAGTTCTATTACCTCGGGGTCGTCATCAATGCAGAGAATAGTTGCGCCCTCCTTCGCGATCTCAAGGATCTCGGTGATGTCCTCGGCTGCGGGCTTTTCATCTATTTCAATAAAGGTGTCTATATTTCTCGGAATCGTTACCCTGAATACAGACCCTTCCCCTTTCACGCTCTCTACCGCTAATGTGCCCTGGAGGAGTTCAGTAAAGCGCTTCGTAATCGCCAGGCCCAGGCCCGTGCCTCCTGCCTTGCGGGTGACGCTTCCATCAACCTGTCTAAAGGCCTCGAAGATGATGTTTTTCTCATCCTCAGCCATCCCGATGCCGGTATCTTTTACGCTGAGAGCGACCTGCTCAGATGCTGCTTCCTCTTTTTTTAGGAGCCTTCCGCCAATGGTAATGCTACCTTCCTCTGTAAATTTTGTGGCATTACTGATCAGGTTGATCAGGATTTGTTTCAGCTTCATCTTGTCTGTATGAAGCGTAATCTCCTCGTCAGGAAGGTCTGTAATCACTTCCAGACCCTTTTCACTGGTCAGAGATTGAGTCAAATCCATCACTTCGGACACGAGGGAGCGAAGGGAAAACGATTCTGCATAAACCTCCATTTTTCCCGCTTCAATCTTGGAAAGATCGAGCAGGCTATTGATAAGATTGAGCAGATGATGGGCATTGCGCTCAACGGTACGAAGGTTTTTCAACTGCCGTTCAGGCAGAAGATTTCCCCCTTTTTTGATCACCCGCCCGGTAAAGCCGATGATGGCATTCATCGGCGTGCGAAGCTCGTGGGACATGTTTGCCAGAAATTCCGATTTAAGGCGGGTTGCTTCTTCCAGTGCAATGGTCTTTTCCAGAAGGTCCTCATTACTTTGCTTGAGTGCTACTTCGGTTTTTTTTCGTTCAGTAATATCCCGGACAATACCGCTAAAATGCGTTTGTGAAGCGAACTTGACTTCACTGATTGCTAGATCGAGCGGAAAGTGTGTGCCATCCTTTCTAAGCCCGACGACCTCACGACCGATTCCGATAATCTTGGCGACATGGGTTTGATGGTAATTTCCCAGGTAGCTGTCGTGCGCACTCCGGTCCGGCTCCGGCATCAGGATCCTGATGTTTTTCCCGATGACCTCGTCGGACCGGTACAAAAATATTCTCTCAGCGGCCCTGTTGAATGACTCAATGATGCCCTGACGGTCAATGGTGATGATCCCATCGACGGCTGTATCAAGTATTGCCTGGAGTCTTGCCTCTCTTTCTTCCAACTTAAGATTCATAATCTCTCCAAGTCATTAAGTAAAACGATGTCAGGATGGGTCAGGAGTAGAGCAAAAGCAAAAGGAGAAGCCTTGTTCTAAGTCCTAATTGCTCCTTTGAGGGAGGCAACAAAGTCGGACAATCGGCTCAGGTAGTCGGAGTCTTCAGAGGCGGTTTCGATGATGCGGACGAGGGCACTCCCGACAATGACACCGTCGGCCTCCCGTGAAAGCGCTAAGGCATCTTCAGGGTTTGAGATGCCGAATCCGGCGGCAACGGGCAGGTCTGTCATGGATTTCAATGCAGCGACCCGTAAGCCAATGGCGTCGGTGTCACCCAGTTTGGATCCTGTGACGCCGGTAAGGGGGACGTAGTAGACAAAGCCGGAGCCTGTTTTCAGAATTTTCTCGGCCCGTTCCGGGGTACTTGTCGGCGCAACAAGGAAGATCATGTCGATCAGTCGTCGCCGTGCGTGAAGGAGGAAGTCTTTGGCCTCTTCGGGAGGCAGGTCGGGAATGATGACGCCGTTGATGCCCGCCTTTCGGGCCTCCTTGAAAAAGGCTTCAATGCCATAGACAAAAATCGGGTTGGCGTAGCTCATTAAAATCAAAGGAATCTTGGTCTGACGGCGAAGCCGGGTGACGAGGCCTAAGATGTCTGCGAGACTGACATTGTCTCTGAGCGCTCGCTCTGCGGCCTTCTGAATGGTCGGGCCATCCGCAACAGGGTCGGAAAAAGGGACGCCGATTTCAATGATGTCGGCCCCTGCTTTTTCGACTTCCAGGATAATGCGTCCGCTTTCTTCAAGATTCGGATCTCCCGCCATGACGTAGGCAATGAGGGCTTTTTCACCAAGGAGATTGACATTTTTTAAGGTGGCCTCAATCCGGCTCATAATTGCCCTCCCGAACATTCGTCTTCAATCTCTCCGCTTAGGCCCATCATCCGTGAAACCTGATCAACATCTTTATCGCCTCGTCCCGACAAGTTAAGAATGACAATCTGATCTTTGCTCAATTCCGGGGCCGTTTTAACCAGATGGGCGACGGCATGGGAAGATTCGAGGGCGGGCAATATGCCCTCCGTCTCCGACAAGAGCTTAAAGGCCGCCAGGGCTTCGTCGTCGGTGACCGATGTGTAGGAAATCCGCTTTTTGTCATGATAGTAGCTGTGTTCCGGGCCGACGGCAGCGTAGTCGAGTCCGGCTGAAACGGAATGGGTCAGTTGAATCTGGCCGTTTGCATCCTGCAACATCATCGTCATCGTTCCCTGTAGAATACCGACCGAACCCCCGGCAAAACGAGCCGCATGTTTGCCGCTTTCAATACCTTCCCCTCCGGCTTCGACCCCCACCATAAGAACTTTTTCATCCTGGAGAAAAGGGTGGAAAAGACCAATGGCGTTGCTGCCGCCGCCGACACAGGCAATGAGGAGGTCGGGCAAGCGGCCTTCACTGCGAATGATTTGCTGCCGTGCTTCCTGACCAATGACGGATTGAAAATCACGGATCATCATCGGGTAGGGGTGGGGCCCCAGTACGGAACCGAGGATGTAATGGGTATCGCAGACATTGCGGGTCCAGTCCCGCAGGGCTTCGCTGATGGCGTCTTTCAAGGTGCGGCTGCCGGACGAAACCCCGGTGACCGTCGCTCCAAGTAAACGCATCCGGATGACATTCAGTTTTTGCCGAAGCATGTCTTCCGTGCCCATGTAGATTTCGCATTCAAGACCGGCGCGTGCGGCGACCGTCGCCACGGCCACGCCATGTTGACCGGCGCCGGTCTCGGCAATAACCCGCTTTTTCCCCATCGCCTGAGTCAGGAGAATCTGCCCGATAGTGTTGTTGATTTTGTGGGCGCCGGTGTGACAGAGGTCTTCTCTTTTGAGGTAGATTTTGGCCGTTCCGAGACGTTCAGTCAGACGTTCAGCAAAATAGAGGGAAGTCGGGCGACCGACATAGTGATTCAGGTGATAACCCAGTTCTTTCTTAAATGCTGCTTTTCGACGAAGCGACTCATAGGTCTCTTCCAACTCCTTCAGCGCGGGCATGAGTGTTTCAGCAACATAGCGTCCCCCGTAGGGGCCAAAACGTCCTTTTTTATTTGGAAGCTGCACTTGAGTGATCCTTTGCTAATTCAATGAATTTTCTCAACTTTTGACGATCCTTCTTTCCTTTTTTTAATTCAACACCGCTACTGACATCCACACCGTAGGGATGCACTTTTTGAATCGCCTCTTGAATGTTATCCGGTGTGAGTCCGCCTGCTAGTATGATGCTTCCAAATTGTTTTGCGGCAATCGCAAGCTCCCAGTCGAAGCAGATCCCGCTTCCGCCTGCCATCTTTTCATCATAGGTATCCAGGAGAAGGGCTCGCGCCGGAGCGGGTTTGAATTGTTCCAGTGAGCTTGCATCCTTGATTTTGAGGACCTGAATGGCCTCCATTGCAAAGAGTTCAAGGGTCTCGCGTGAAAAAGTTCCGTGGAATTGAACACGGTCAAGTCCGCAGAAATTAATGATTGTCCGAATATCCGCGTCGCTGCCGGAAGTGAACACGCCGACGGTCGTAATAAAAGCAGGGAGTTTTTCAATAATGTCGAAGACCTTTTCCGGGTGGATGTATCGAGGACTAAGCGGAGCCAGGATAAACCCGAGCGCATCGGCACCGTATGCAAGCGCAGCAAGGGCATCATCAAGATTTGTGATTCCGCATATCTTTACTTGCATGATGTCCTTTCAGACACGAAAGATCTTTCAAAAAACAAACGGGTCACATCATACCTGTTCAGGAATTATTGTCAAATTTGATACCCCCTACTTCGTTGACCCCTTTTTATTGAGACGGTATAATCGCTAGTTTACGGCTTGAACCCTGCGGCGTATTTCCCGGCAGATTCACCGAAGAGCTGATTCACCGAAGAATGGTTGAATGACATGACGACATCGGACGAGAACGTACAAAAAAAAATTGACAACATGCTGTACGATGCAGGGTGGTGCGTGCAGCTGTTTTCAGGGTCAAATCCAGCACCAGTCTCCAGACTTGCGATTCGAGGCTTTCCCTTGGCGCGTTCTTATGGATCGATAGATTATTTGCTTTTTATTGACGGAAAAGCCATTGCTTTGATCGAAGCCATAGATAAAGGGGTTCCGCTGTGCGGCATTCCTGTGCAGTCCGAAAAATATAGCCGAGGGCTTCCCTTTAGTCTTCGTCTCTATACTCGGCCCCTTCCTTTTCTTTACCAGACTAATGGAAGCGAAATCTGCTTTACGAATGCCTTCGACCCGGAACCACTACCCCGCATCCTTCATGGCCTTCACCGGCCTGAAACCCTGAAAGCATGGATTGAAGACGGGGTTGTGGGAGAAACACCCCGAGACATGGCTGCAGCCTACTTTCCAGAATATCGCAGGCGCGGCAGAACATTTCACGAACGGGTTTTAATCAACATGCCGGATCTTGTGACGAGAGGTCTTTCCAGCGTAGAAATCAGAGCAGTTCAGACACTGGAAGACGGGCTTAAAAACAATAAACGACGTATTCTGGTGACTTTGGCCCTAGGCCCGGAACGTCGCACCGCAATGTACCTTTTTATTGAGCGCCTGCTTCGCTTCGTTGATGCCAGGCGTGTTTTGATCCTGCTTGATGAGGGAAAAGACATTAATGCTCCGATGAATGCTTTTCAACACAATATTTCTTCTGTTGATGACCGCCCGTTTTCAGAGGTTTTTCACATACAAAGCTTGAACAAAGAAAGCCCCGAAGAAAACCCGATTGATCGAGAGTCCCGAGTTTGTGTGGCTACGATCAAAGAGTTTGATCTTCTGCTATGCGGGAAAGGTTCTATTTCACTTCCAATTGAAACATTTGAAGTCATTGTGCTTGATGAATGTTCTGAGACTGTTTTACACAAACATAAAGCAGTTCTAGAATATTTCGATGCCTATCTCATTGGTTTTTCTGAAATGCCAGGCCAAGAAACACGCGATTTTTTTAATAAAAATCTCTCCATGATCAATCCGCAAAACGACGGACTCAATGTACTTTCTCCTTGAACCTGACTTCCTGTGAACCCTTATATAAAGGCGGTAAATTTATGATTGAAGAGTACGATCTTATCATCTTAGGTGGAGGACCGGGAGGGTATGTCGCTGCGATTCGTGGCGCACAGCTCGGCATGAAGGTCGCTGTGGTGGAAAAAGAGGCAATTGGCGGGACTTGCTTGCATCACGGCTGTATCCCCTCAAAAGCCATTATACGAAGCGCTGAGGTGCTTTCCCTGATTCAAGGTTCTGAGGCATTCGGTATTAAGGTTGCTCACATCCAGCCCGACTTTGGCGCTGCGGTGGATCGAAGTCAAAAGGTCCTCTCAAAGCTCCATCGGGGGGTTTTGCATCTAATGAAAAAGGCGCAGATTCAAATCATCTCAGGTCGAGGAAAATTGCTCGCCGCAGATCAGAGAACACAGCTACATCAGATCGAAGTCAGCGGGTCGGACGGGATAAGGGTGATCAAAGGAAAGACAATCATTATTGCAACTGGCAGCCGGGTTCGTAGCCTGCCGAATCTTCCCCTTGATGGTTCACGCATCTTCAGCAGTGACGAGGCCTTGCTCAGGAAAAATTTGCCGAAGTCGATTGTCATTGTCGGTGGCGGAGCAATCGGTGTTGAATTTGCCTACATCTACTCCGTCTATGGGGTCAAGGTGACGATTGTCGAATGGGCTGCCAGCCTCCTGCCGATGGAAGATGCCGAAGTTTCCAATCTACTCGAACGCTCTTTTAAAAAACGAAAAATCAAGGTCTTGACCGGACAAAGCATTACATCGTTTTCAGATCAGGAGGGGGTGTTTGATATTGAGCTGGAGGACTCAAGTGGCAAGAAGAGCATCATTTCCTCAGAAGTCATTCTTGTTGCTGTCGGGCGTGCGCCGAATGTCGAGGACATTGGACTCGAGACCCTGAAGATAGACTGCGATGATCAAACGAAAACGATAAAAGTGGGCGAACAAATGCAGACCAACATAGAACGCATTTATGCAATAGGGGATGTAACAAATCGCCCTGCCCTGGCGCATGGCGCAATGGCACAGGGTGTTTATGTAAGCGAGTCCCTGGCCGGTATTGTTCGGGCGCCTCTTGCGATGAATGCCGTGCCGAGTGCGGTTTACTGCCATCCTCAGGTCGCCTCCGTTGGTCTGACAGAGGACAAAGCGAAGGCAGCGGGGCATCAGGTGAAAGTCGGGAAATTTCCTTTAAGCGCCAACGGCAAAGCAATTGCTCTGGGAGAGACCGAAGGTTTTGTGAAAATGGTCACCGACGAAAAAAATAATGAGATTCTCGGTGCCCACATTATTGGAGCGGAAGCGACCGAATTGATCAGTGAATTTGTTCTGGCGCTTACGCTCGAGGCGACTGCCGCCGAATTAAAACAAACGATTCATCCCCACCCCACTCTCTCCGAAGCGGTGATGGAAGCAGGCGGTGCCATTTTGGGCGAAGCGATTCATTCCTAGGAAAATAATATGGCCTTATTAGAATGTAGCGGCTGTGGTGGAAAGGTCAGCGACAACACTGATTTTTGTTCTCAGTGCGGGCAGGTGATCGAAAAAAAATCGAAATCAAACCGTCTTCGTATTGTTGCGGCGGTCATTTTGTTCCCGCTTGTCGTCGTTACAATTTCTGTCATGAATGGCGGAAATATCCTGAGTTCCCTGACTCAGGATCAAAATAAAGAAAGACAAATCAAAAACGCTCCGGTGCTGGGTCATAAAGTCAGATCACTCGCAATCAAACTTATGAGGGAGAATGAAGTGGTTGTTGATGCAGCAATCAATCAGGAAGGGGAAAAAATTTCTTTCTTGTTGATTGTTGCTCAGGGCACTTCCACCGTACAGGCAGAAACACTGGGTACGGACTTTGTCCGGACTTTAGAATCCAATATTAAGGATGCTCCGAAATCTGATGGAGAAATTGCTGAGAACAGCTACAGCTACCTGGTCGGGGTTTACACCCCGGACCAACGGCGGATTGCATTTGCTTCCAAGAGCCGAAATGCAACAAATCTGGATTGGTAAAAGGCGAAAGCTAGGCTATTTTCTTCTTCCGTAATGAAGTCATGACATCGGTTGCGACCTCTTCAACCGCCCGGCCGGTAACATCAATCACCCTCCACTTCGGATTTTTGCTGTAGAGCTCGCGGCAAAATTTCAGTTCCTGGACAATCGACTCGATATTTGCGTAGTTGGGGACCTCCGTCTTGAGCTTTTTTATACGGCCCATTCGGATTTCCATAAGTCTTTTGGGATCGATAATCAGGGCAATCACGCGTGAGGGGTTGACCTCCGCAAGTTCGCTTGGAATGGGTAGGTTGAGCACAAGTGGAATATTGGCCACTTTGTATCCAAAGCGGGCGAGGTAGAAAGATAAGGGTGTTTTTGCGGTTCTTGAGGGGCCGACCAGTACGGCATCGGCCTTGGGAATGCCGTAAAGGTTTTGCCCGTCATCATGTTTGACGGTGAATTGTACCGCTTCAACACGGTTAAAATATTCGGTGTCGATGCGGTGCAAACGACCGGGGTCGGCATGTGCCGGTTTGTGCAAGTGGTGGCTCATGGCGGTCAGGAGGGGACCAAGGAGGTCGACCGCAAATAAGCCTGAATTGAGCGCGCCTTCCCGGATTTTCATCCGGAGCGGCTGGGAGACAAAAGTAAAGACAATGAGACCCGACTGTGCTTTTGCCTCATCAATCACATCCTTGATCTGTTCTTCGGTCCTGATGTAGCGGTTCCGAACCAGTGCAAGTTCGGCATTTGCAAATTGGGCGAGCGCCGCTTTCAACATCTTTTCCGCCGTTTCTCCCGTCGAATCGGAAACCAGAAAAATCGTCGGTGTCTTGCTTGCTTCATCTGTTTTCATTTGCTGGATCTCCAATCTAATAAAGTAAGGCTACTTTTGAGGGATAATTGCGCCGAGCCCTCTCAATGTAATCAAAAACGAAAACTCTTCCCGGTCGTGAAAATCGAGATAGGACAGTCCGAACCCCCAGCATTGTGCCTGATATTCAAGAATATAGTCTACTTCGACCAACGCGTCCTGATCGGCATCATAAAACACTTTGTTCACGAAGCCAATGCCCCAGGGGGTGGTAATCCTGACTTCTTCAGACCAGAAATTAATATGAGACGCCACAATTTCTCTGTCCCCCAGGTAATAGGGATTGAAAAGGTCTCCTTTTTTAGGGAGTGTTCCGGCACGGCTTGTTCTCTGAGTAATTGTGAGATTGAGATATCTTTGAATCTTAAACTCAAGGTCGAGATTGATAGAATTGACCCGCTCTTCGTAGGGATCATAAAAAGTATCCACTTTCAGGCGGATGGGCGACCAGGGTTTTAATCGAAGTTCTCCGCGTAGGTCTGAAAACCGTCTGGAATTTAAGGCTTCTGCCGGGATATCAGCGGTGTGCAGTGTGCCGGTCAATCGAAGCGATGCCTTTTCCTCTTGATGCCCCTCATTATTCTTCCTCGAAAAACGCTGACCAAGCGTGGCCGTAATTGTTTCCCGGTCGTGCAGGCTATCTAAGTCGTCAATCTGGTGAATCGCTCCATGCCCTTTGACGGTGATTTTTTCGTAGAAGATTTCCGGATGAATCCGGTGCGTGATGCCTCCCCAGCTTGTAGCGAGCCTTCCGGACAGGCTTAGACCTGCGGGAATAATTTCACGGTTGATGGCTTGATCGCTTAAAGCGCCCTCGTCATACCAGGTTCCCCTGAGGCCGGCCCAGGGCGTTAAGGTGACGCCTCTAACAAGATTTAAAGGGAGAGACAGCTTCGGATAGAGATCGACCCTTTGGAGGTCGAGCCCGCCTTCACTCCAGAAGTTGACTGCGGAAGTATCGAAGTTAAAATAAACGGGTCCATTTCCCATGCGGTATTCAATCAGACTTGCCCCGATTTCCGGTAAACGCTGGGGCGTGTCCTTATTATTGTCTGATGTAAGGTCTTGTGTGTAGCGGGAAAGAAGATAGGCAAAGGAGGACTCGCCTTCATAAGTTAAAAAAAGGTTCGACTCAACATTTTGCCGGGCTCGGTCGTCAGTCTGGTTTGAGAGATTGGAAAAAGTGTCGTTTTCGTTGACAAAACGGACATCCAATTTCCCACGCACCCGCTTTGAAAATTTTTGTTCGTGATTGTAACGGACATCCCATCGATCGACCGCGTTTTCACTGTCCCTGAAAAAGGTGGTGTTTAATGTACCTCGCGTTGTTTTAGAAAGCACGTAGCGGTATTCAAGACCGAGGCCGTCTCCTCGTTCTCCCCGGTGTTCATATGAGAAGCTTGCATCCTGACTTTTGGAGATGGCCCAGAAAAAATCCTGTTGAAACTTAAATCCATCACGGCTACTGAACCCGACATGAGGAATCAAAAGGCCTGTCGAACGTTCGCGTTTGACCGGCGCCACAAAGTAGGGCAGGTAGAGGACGGGAACATCCCGGACGTAAAAAAGGACATGTGTTGCAAATAGATATTTGTCGAGTGTGAGGTCGAGCTTTGCAGCACGAAACCGCCAGACTGGATCCTCTTCACAATCACATGCCGTAAAGGAACCATTGATCAGGGTATAGTGGTCGATACCGTCTTTGAGGATCTCCTCACCTTCGATGTGATAGTTGTCTTCTTTGATGAAGAGTTTGCCCTCGTAAAGAATGCCGAATTTCGTATCGATATTAAAAACGATTTTTTTTGCGTTGATATGATTTTCACCATCAAAAAGGTGAACATTGCCAAAAACGGTCGCCTCTCCTGTCTCTCCCGCCAAACTCAGTGAATCACCTGTCACCTGCATCACACCCTGACGGATGGAGACGGAACCTGCCGCAAGATAAATGTCTGTTTTTCTAAAGTATTGAAATGTGTCGGCCTTCAAGTGAACAGGCTCTTCCGCTTCGGCAGACAGTGCAGTATTGGTGATTAAGAAAGGGATGAAGAGCGCGCAGCACAGCAAAACTAAGATTGAGAAATCGCGCCGAAACAAACTGTTATTGTTCAATGGGATGGGTGGCCCGAGACATTAGGATGATGTTGAGTGGATTATTGGTTCGGCATTTTTGTTGGACAAGGCTGTCTTTGCTTCTCCGACAGTGAAGAAAGATCCGGTGATGGTCAGGCGATCTTGAGGCTGGATACGCGATTTTACATAGGATATGGCCTCTGCTACTTTTTCGCGGATCGTCACTTTAATCACCTTCGATCTGTCGTCAGTCTCGGCAAGCCGCTTTACGATATCGGCAATCCTCTCCGGTGTTGCGGCCCGCTCGACTTCGGGACGGGTGAGGACCAGTTCATCCGTACAGGCAAGTAAGGGTTTTAAAAAGGCTTCAATGTTTTTGTCCTGCATGATGCCGATGATCAGCCATTGTTTGCCGTAATTGTTGGACTGGGTCTCTTTAAGGTAGTCGGCAAGCCGATTTGCGCTGGCGCTGTTATGGGCGACATCAAGCATGATGCAGGGTGAGCTTTGCACACGCTCCAGACGCCCGGAGAGCCGGACATTCTTGATGCCTTTCAGGATGCCGGCCTCAGAAATGGAGAGACCCTGCTTGTTCAGTAATTCGACAATACCGATCGCCATCGATGCATTCTTGATTTGATGACGGCCCAGGAGGGGGAGTTCGAGCAGATAATCCTTGATGCCGCGATAGTGCATCTTTTGCCCGCCATCTTGCGTCTGCGGTGGCGAGGTCGCCGGTACCGGAAAACCCTGAATTTCCTGTCCGAGACGAAAGAGCGGAGCCTTCTTGGCTTGCGAAATCTTTTCAAGCAGACTCGCCACTTCTGACGGCTCGGAGCATGAGACCAAGGGGACCCCTTTTTTGATGATGCCTGCCTTTTCGCTTGCGATTTCCACAAGGCTTTTGCCTAAATAATGTTCGTGGTCAAGATCAATCTCCGTGATGGCGGTGACAAGGGGTTTGAGATGATTTGTTGCATCGAAGCGTCCGCCCATACCCACTTCGATAATCGCGATATCGACCGCTTCCTCTGCGAAATAAAGAAAGGCCATTGCAGTTGTAAACTCAAAAAAGGTAATCCTTGTTGAGAGTTGCGGTGATTGGTTTTCGATAGTTTGACGGATCTTTTCTGTCAATTGCACGATGACGTCGTGCGAGATTGGAATGCCGCAAATACAAATACGCTCTGAAAAATCAATCAGATGAGGCGAGGTGTAGAGGCCAACCCGATATCCCGACTCTTCCAATATAGAGGCGGTCATGGTGGCGGTTGAGCCCTTCCCGTTTGTTCCTCCGATATGAACGGAGCGAAACTTTTCTTGTGGATGGTCCAGGAGCGAGAGCAGGGAGGCCATGCGTGCCAGTCCGGGCCGGATGCCGTGCCATTGCAATTGATAGAGATAGTCGATTGTGTCCTGATAAGCCATGTTGGCAAAATATGTAGCATAGGGGATACGAGATTGCAAGGAAGAGGGCTGGGAGAACAGTGTCGGAAGATCAGGTGAAAGATTAGAATAAAAAAAGAAGTCCAGTGTTCAAGCGCTTGAATATCTAAGTATTGATCCCGCTTGACTTCCTTCGAGGGTAACGGCATTTGGACAGGTCCTCACGAGTTTTATTGAATGTTCACCATTAAAGAAGATTTCACCCCTAAGGCAATATTCTTGCTGGAAGTTACTAAAAGTTACTAACTACATCTACAAAGTCTCAAGAAAAACTGAGCCAAGAATCAATGATTTCGGATGAAATCATTGATTCTTGAAAAGTGACTACCAAATCCGGTAAAAGGGTCATTACAGGCACTTAAAGTGAGAGAAACAAGTATCTAAATTAGACGTAGTCGGTCGGTCTTGACGGACTGTATTTTCTAATATAACCTGACTCGGAAATGTCAGCGATCCCTTCAGCCAATAAGAAATTCTACACGCGTTTTTTCACAACGCTTTTCCTGACCTATCTCCTCGTCTTTTCCTGCTTCGCCCTTTACCATGCCTATGCGGAAAATGAGATCTTCGATGCACAGGAATGTGCCATCGGTCTCTGGATACAACATGGACAGGCCACGCTCACTTTTTTTGCCGCGCTTGCCCTCTTTTTATCGCTTGTTTCAAGGAAATTCATCTTCCGCACGGAGCGCTTCGTGCAATCCAATTTTTTTCAATATATTCCTCGGGGTCCTCCCTCCCAGTTCATAGCATCCTAAGCCTGATCGATCATTGAACCATTTCGCACCGGTCATGTAGCGGGTTTTTAAAACGCTGCATTGATCTGTTTGTTATTGTTCAATTTTCCATAAAATATCCTTAAAAGGAGATACTATGCGCTTAAGAATTCTTTCGCGATTTTTACTGTTTTTTGTTGTTCTCGTCGGTTTATTTTTACCTTTATTTGCCTTGGATGGGGGGGCGGTCTGGGCTCAATCAAGAGCCTCTCAACGCTTTAACCCTGATATTTCATTGAACGGCCTCTTTGCTGCGAGTTATTTCTCAGAACCGAATCATCTCCAATTTGGTGCGCATGATCCCAATGCAAGGGGTTTTACCTTACAAAATCTTGAACTCACCCTGAGCAGCGTTGTCGATCCCTTTTTTCGGGCGGAGGGGCACCTGATCTTTGGATTCGACGATGGGGAGTCGATTGTTGAGATTGAAGAAGTTCATATGACGACACTGGGACTGCCCTACGGTCTTCAAGTCATGGCCGGACAGTTTTTCACGCGATTTGGTCGGCAGAACAAACAACATCCCCACGCATGGCAGTTTGTCGATCAGACAATCATCAATACCCTGATGTTTGGGGGGGATGGCCTGCGAAATCTGGGGGTCCAGGTTTCTGCACTTCTTCCTCTTCCCTTTTATCTTGAACTCATCGGATCGGTTCAAAATGCTAGGGGAGAAACGGCCCTGAGTTTTCTATCCTCGTCAGAAGAGACCTTTGCCGGAAGACCTATTGTAGATCAGGCCATTAATGAGGGGAATGACCTGCTTTATATGGGACGGCTAAAGACCTCTTTAGATTTTAGTGAAAACACCTCTTCAGTCTTTGGAACCTCACACCTCCTTGGTTCCAATGGTACAGGGCTTGATACAAGAACACGGATTCATGGCATTGATTTTTTTATCAAGTGGAAACCGACACTGGCCCAAAATGGCTGGCCCTTTCTCCTCTTGCAGGGGGAAGCGATGCAACGATCCTATCAAGCCGGCGCTGCACTTGTGGATGACAGCCTGATTTTCAGGAAGACATTCAAGACAGAGGGGTACTACATTCAGACGCTCTACGGCTTTAAGAGACAGTGGGTCGCTGGACTCCGCTATGGCTCGGCCAATGCGACAGACCCAAGCGATCCAAGAACCGGGGACAGGTGGCGGATTTCTCCGAACCTCACATTTTATCCCTCTGAATTCTCGAAGATCCGATTTCAGTACAACCATGATCAATCAGACGACAGAGATGATCCGATCCACGCGGTTTTCATTCAATATGAGTTCACGATTGGCGCACATGCTGCCCACACTTTTTAAGGAGAACTGAAGATGAAAAAGATTGTTTTTACGCTGATGTGGATCGTTTTTATTCAAACACCACTCACTGCCGAGGCAGGTAAAATTCGAGTGGTCACAACAACGGAAGATCTTGCAGCGATCACAAACGCGGTTGGCGGGGATGGTGTTCAGGTCGATTTTATTGCGCGAGGGGCGCAAGACGCGCATTTTATTGATGCCAAACCGAGCCACATGTTGAAACTTTCAAGGGCCGATCTTTTTGTCCAAATCGGTCTGGGTTTGGAAGTCGGCTGGGCGCCTTCCCTGCTGATGGGCGCACGAAATGCCAAGATTCAGCGTGGTGAAAAGGGCTATGTCAACGCTTCTGAGGGTATTGAGCTACTGGAAATTCCCACTGATAAAATTGACCGCTCTGCCGGGGATGTCCATGCAGAAGGCAATCCACATTACTGGCTCGATCCGATGAATGGACAGCAGATTGCGAATAACATTGCTGCCGGACTGATTCGGATCGACCCGGCAGGAAAAGAAAGCTATGAACAAAATCTGAAACAATTCTCAGAAAAATTGGATCGGGCCATCACAGGCTGGAAACGAAAAATGGAGCCTTTCAAGGGGGAGAAGGTGGTCACCTACCATAATAGCTGGGCCTACTTTCTCCAGCGCTTTTCCTTGGAAGCCGCCGCCTATATCGAACCCAAACCTGGGATTCCACCCTCTAGCGCTCATCTGGCACAAGTGATTCGGCAAATCCAGGGCGAGGGCCTCAGGGTCATCATCGTTGAGCCTTATTTTGATGGAAAGGTTTCGCGCTTCGTTGCCAGGAAGACCGGCGCTAAAGTCGTCCTTCTCCAACCCTCCGTCTCAAGCGGAACCGGGATCGAAGATTATTTCCAGCTTTTTGATCATTTGATTGCCACCCTGGCGGATGGCTTGAAAAAGTAGGAATCGCTATGTTTTCTCTGCTCGTTTTACCCTTTATCGCCTGCCTCATCCTGACAGCGATCCATACCTATCTGGGACTCCATGTGGTCCGGCGAGGCGTCATTTTTGTCGATTTGGCACTGGCTCAGTTGGCGGCCTTTGGATCAACCCTTGCGCTTCTTCTCGGATTCGATCTGCATGACAGGGAAGCCTATTTTATTTCCCTTGGCATGACTTTTTTAGGGGCGGCATTTTTTTCTTTGTCACGTAGGCGCCGGGAAGTGATTCCTCAAGAGGCGGTCATCGGCGTGACCTATGCCGTTTCGGCTGCCGCCAGTCTCATTTTGCTTGATCGGGTGCCGGGTGGCGCAGAACATATCCGTTCCCTGCTTGTCGGAAATATCCTGACTGTTTCTCAGGAAGAGGTCATTAACACCGCCCTCTTGTATATCGTTGTCGGAATCGTTCACTGGGTTTGTCGGCAACCGATGATGGCGATATCCTTCGATCCGGAACAAGCACGGATAGAAGGGCTTCATATTCGCACCTGGGATTTTCTTTTTTACATGCTCTTTGGGCTTGTTGTCACCAGCTCCGTTGCCCTTGCGGGAATACTGCTTGTTTTTTCCTACTTGATCGTTCCCGCCCTTATTTCCTTGATTTTCACAGAGCACATCCGCATCCGTCTTGCAATTGGCTGGGGAATCGGCTTTCTGGGAAGCCTGGGCGGTCTATACGCATCAGTTGTGCTGGATACGCCGACCGGCGCTTCCGTTGTCTGTGCCTTTGGTTTTCTCTTTTTTTTCTTTTTTATTTGGAAATCACGCTTATCGTCACATATCTAAGGAATGCGGATTATAACCTTGTACAAATCCGAATATATCAAAAACCAAGCTTTCAGGAAGAAATCATTGAGGTGGTAACACCTTATTCCTTAATTTCATTATTCACTTCTCCGCAACCTCTGGAACCGTTCGTCCAGCTTCTTCACTCAGTCGAACCGCATTTCTTTTAAATTTTGAATCGTATTTTCTTCTACCTTGAACACTCATCTGAACCTCCAGTCGTTTTAATAGCAACGACTTAACTCCATGTCCACTTTTTTAGGGGAGGATCACTCAGCAAAAATAAGATCGCATGGGAAAAATAGGCAATTCTGGCTCGAATGACTTCATAAGCCAAGGTCCTTCGAGGGCATTTTTCCTAAAACTGAGTTTCGTTAACCGGCATAATCATTTTTTTTTGAAATTCATTGACACTGGCTTAAATTTGGGATATATTTCCCATATAATATATCCCGCGTTATTAGTGGGCTTAGAGCTTGGAGTTTCTTGGAAATTATTTCAATCTGGAGGATAAAATTTTGAGAGTCTTTCACTATTCTTATGATTATCCCAGAGTGGAACATTTACAGTGGCCACTGAAGTTTGCAGAACAAGTTGTGTTTGAATTTCCAGAAGCCACACAATTGTTAGTAACGGGCACGCCTCAGTCCCATAATACGAAATTGCCACATAGCCTAGACATGATTAAACTTCCCGATATGGGTGCCATCTTTCAAGGGGGGTATGGTGATCTCAAGAGCTTGCGTCCTTCTCGTGGACTCAATCCTCGACGAGAAGTGATCATTTTAAATACAGTAAGGCACTTTGATCCTGATGTTGTTTTTATAGATGATGGCTTGATGGGGCAAGGGGGAAAGGTGGCCCTTACCGTGGATTATCTCCGTCTTGAGCGGCCTGAAACGAAACTTGTCACCGTCATAGATATTACCGAGTGTTCTGCAATGATACTTCGACATATTTTGAATAGCAGCAAGGAAATGGCCCTAATGCCGGCATGATGAATGGGTCGCTTCTAGGAGTTTGTCGGACTTATTGAGAACAGTTAAGCGATTTATTGAGACGAATAGCGATGATGTAAATTCTTGAAAAGACCGGTCTTTTCCAGGAAGTGCATGTGTGGGCAGGAGCCTTAGACCAGTCCGTAGTTTAAGCGGCAAAAAAACTCAATTTAAATAAATGGAGGTATGGACATGCAATGCAATGTGGGAAAAGTCGATAAGACAATGAGAACCATCTTGGGGATTGCCATCGTTGGTGCAGGCATCTATTTTGAGAGTTGGTGGGGCGCGGTCGGGGTTATCCCACTGCTAACCGGTTACGTCGAGTGGTGTCCAATCTATCTCTCTTTCGATGTCTCCACCTGCAAGCTCTACTGAAGGAGCACACAAAGTTCAATAGTACTTACAGGCTCTCGGTCGATCACAAAACCACTTGTGCGGTTTAGTCGAATCACTCGTTTTAGAGTTTTTTTGGTATTCTCAAGAAGACGGATTTTCTCATTTTCCTAAAGCAGGGCGGATTCAAAATAGAAGTGCAACACTTTTGAATTGTGAAGAACGGACATTGATTCAGTTGAGTCTTGAACGAAACTGTTCAATGAATGAAATTGCCAGAAGCCTGGATAGGCCAACAAGCACGATCATCCTTCACCGCTTCCGAAAAACTGAATCTTGATGATGGAATTAAAATGGACAAAAAAGGCTTTATCGGATTTGGAGCGGCTATACGAATTTTTAGCTCCGGTGAATAAAAAGGCCGCTGCCCAGACGATTCAATCTCTTTCTTTTGAGAAAGTCTGTAGATTATCCTAAATCGATTGATGCGAAAACTCCTCAAACCGAACAGTTCGTCTTTTAAGGCTTTCCCTGAATCCGGATCAGTTAAGAGCACTTTTAAAGCTGACTTGACCTTTGATTTAAGATGTGGATGCATCTTGCGGACGAGTTCTGCGATTTCAAGGGGCACTCTGAGTTGGTGGATCGTTTTCCTCATTTTACTACGAAGCAAAATACGAACACACTGAGTCGTTATTTAAAAAGCTCTTCGAGAGTATACAGATCGGCCTTTTTATCTTGTAATGACTTCAAGCCCAGCTTGATTTCACTCATGAATGGTGCGTCGGAACGAATGCTGATTGTTTCCTTCCAAGCTTCAAATTCATCAGGACTGATTAAAACGGCTACGGGAGAACCGTTTTTTGTAATGACAATTTCTTCATCCCTGGTGTGAACGGCTTCAACAAGTCCGCTCAATTTCATTTTTGCCTCTGATACCGACAGGATTTTCATAATAATAGGACTCCTTTCTGGTTGACCATTATTAAGACCAAATTAGCGCTGACTGCCTTTATCGTCAAGTGACTGATCAGAGCTTCCCTAAATACTTTTCCCCCTCAATTCCCCGGCACCATCGGGGCCAGGCTCTCTCGTTTTACAGAGGGCTTCTTTTTTGAGTGGCTCAGTTCATCCTCAAAGGCGGTCCATAATGCGTTGCCGCTTTCCCAGGTTCTTGCCTGTTGACTGTAGAGTGTGCCGTTCAGCTTTTCTATTTCGCTTGCCAATATTGCACCGACCCGCTTTTTAATTTCTCCCAGGCTGAGGGGCCGTCCCGGCCAAAGCGCGTGCCCCCAGGACAAAAGCGCCGTTTTTGCCGCACCGGCCTCGTTTGTCTCGCAGGCCTTTTTGAGTTGACGTTTCATTTGCTTTAAGTCCGGCGGGATGGTATCCGAACCCAAAGCCAAATCAGTCCTCGCTTGCTGCCGTGATCCCCACCAGGCGACCAAGGTGATGGCCCATCCGACGCCTAAAATCAGGCTGATCCACGACCAAAATGCCGAACCCCGTCCTACATCCCCCGAAAGACCTTCTCCCGTTTCGCTCCCAGTATCGCTAGATTCCTGTAATGAGGGGGCGGGTAGGGGAGCGATGCTTGTTTGTTGTTCTGCTGTTCCCGCAGCGACGACTTCGATTTGTCGTGCGGGCAGACGCGCGACCTCCATTTTTTCCGTAATCGTATTCCACCAGGGCACTTCAATAGCAGGCAGACGGTAAGTACCGGCCTTTCCCGGGATGAGGTCTATTTTTTCCTGTCGGATGCCGATGATGCTGTTGTCTCGTTTTTCGTTGTTGAGGACGGGCTGATCCGGGTAGGACTTGATTCCCTTAGGGGGTTTGGGCGAAATTTCAGGGAGTTGCGCCGAAGTTAAACCATCCGCCATCAAAGTGATTTTCCATGTAAGGGGTTCTCCGGCGATGGGTGGCTCTGAGTTGTCATCTTCTTTTCCGGGCCAAACCTCGATCAGCCGTAGATTAAGGGCGGGCAGCCAGCGACCCCGGATTTTGTCTTGTGGTACGGGTTTGACATCAAGTTTAATCTCCCGTGATCGCAGACGTTTGATGGCGCCCCCGCCAGAGAAGGGACTGAATCTTGACGAAGATTGGCTGGAAAGCTGTCCTGCAAATGCAATCGGTGCAATCGTAAACTGACCGCTGCGTTGCGGAAAGATGGCGTAGCGTCGTTCAATGACCTTGTATCGTTTGTTATTTAATGTCGTTTCAAATTCACGGTCTTTGCCCAGTTTTTCGATGACGGCATCGGCGTCGCTTAAGCTGGGCTCAGAGAGCTGGGCGCTGAGCAGATTGACGGCAATGTGGAGTCTGACGGTATAGATGACTTGTGCCTGAACATAGACGCTTTCCGGGCTGACAGAGACTTCGATAAAAATAGGTTCCGACCCTTGTCCCTGCTCAGCCGTAGGCGCTTTTTTGATGTCGATTCGGATGGAGGGACTCAGATCTGAGCCAAAGGAGATTGCAGGGATGGTAAAAAAACCGGCCTGTTTGCCCATGAGGGTGAGCGTCCACTGTTTAATTTTCGTGATATCGCCATTGATGAAGCTCATTTTGCTGCTTTCATTTTGACCGAGGATTTCGAAGTTTTGCTCCAGCGGACTGAAATCGGGATTACCGTCTTCCTCGCCATCTGTTGTAAAAACAAGGGTGAAAGACTCATTGAGCGAGACCTGTTTACGGTCCAGATCGGCTTCTATGGTCGCAGCCGATGCAGATGAAAGGCAGAAGAGTAGAGAAAAAAATATCCAGCCCGCGATGCTTAAGCGAGTTCGTTCCAATAAATTTACCATCCTTCTTCCTCACGATTCGTTGCCGGCTGCTGTTGAGATTGATATAAAAACTTGCGTCGAAGCAGCCCGCCCGGATCATCCGGGATGCGCCTCAGCCATTGCTCAAGCGCCAGTTTAGATTCCTTCTGTTCGTCTGTTTCATTGAGTTCGTCTTGTTCTCCCGACTTGGCAACTTCATTATCTTCGGAGTCAGATTCATCTTGTTCTTCTTTTTCATGCGGTTCAGTCTGTTGGGTGTCCTGCTCGGACTCGCCGTCCTCTTTCTCGGATGAATCGCTTTCTTGCTGATTCTCCTGCTCTGACTCCGAATTCTGATCTTCGCCTTCCTGATTTTGCTCTTCTTCCTGTTCCCCGGACTCCGAGTCTTCTCCCTCTTGCTCTTCCTTGTTTGAATCTTGTTCGCCGGACTCTTCTGAGTCTTCCGAATCCTCTGAATTTTCAGATGACTCGCCGTCTTTCTGTTTGTTCTGATTCTGGTCGTCCTGTGACAGTTGTTCTTCAATTTGCTCTTTGTTATAAGCGGCGTCTTCGTGTTCAGGGTCGAGTTTCAGGGCTTCGTCGTAGGCTGTGATGGCTTCGGGGAGTTGCCCTAGTTGAGCCAGAGCGTTTCCTTTATTGTAGAGGGCATCCGGAGTTTGAATCCCCTCCAAGGCTTCAATGCTCTTTTGGTAGTTACCGGTGCGATAATGTGCGGCCGATTTCCATTCTGGATCTTCAAAAAGTGTTGCGGCACTGGACTCTTCGCCTTGCTCAAAAATCTCCTGTGCTCGTTGATCGGGGCGTGACCAGAGCGTGTCCCAATCAAGTGCATTGGCGTAAGGAGGCAGGGATAACACAAGTCCAAACAAAATAATGCTTAGGATGCCGCGTCGAAAGGCCAGGGCGGCAAAAGGAAGGAGGCAGAGCAAGAGCCAGGGGCCTTCTTCCCGCCAGCGGTCGGTTTTCAAGCCGGTGTCTTCCTGCTTGTCCTCTAAGCCACGAAGGGCGGATGTGGCAAAAAGACTATCGATGTCGCTATCATCATTCGCAATTCTCAAGTAGCGTCCACCGCCTTTTTGTGCCATTGCACTTAAGTCGGCTTCGTCTAGCTTTGGAATAACAAGGCGATCATGCTTGTCCCTGAAATAGCCTCCTTTCGGCAATTTAATCGGCGCACCCTCTAGTGTACCGACACCTAAAATCGAGAGACGATGTCCTGAGGACAAGAGTTTAGACTGTGCCTCGGCAAGCGCATCTTTCAAAACATTCTCAAGGCCGTCCGTGATCAATAAGACCTCTCCTTTTGGCACGCCAGCTTGTTTAAGCAGTTGTCCCGCTTTTGAAATGGCGAGATCGGGCCGACTGCCCTGGCGCGGGATCAAGGTTGTTTTGAGGGCGGAAACCTGGCTGATAATCGTTTTCGCATCCTGGGTCAGGGGGCTGACCACGAAGGCTCCTCCGGCATAAATGACGAGGGCCGTCTGCCCTTCTTTGCGACCTTTGAGAATGTCGATCAACTTATGACGGGCTCGGCTAAGTCGGGTGGGTTTGATGTCGGTGGCATCCATCGAACGACTGAGGTCGAGGATGAGGACGAGGGCCGATTCATCGCGAAAGACGGGGGTCTCCAACTGTTTCCAGACCGGTCCCGCAAGCGCAAAGGTGGCGAGTAAAGAGACGAGTCCCAAGAGATAGAGGCCTTTGCGTCCCGCCTCTCCCTCTGATCCTCCCACGAGCAGCTGAGACAGCAGTTCCGGATCACAGGCCGTTCGCCAGCTCCGGCTGGAGACTTTTCGACGCTGATAGAGCCACAGGAGTACTGCAATAACCGGTAGCAGTGCAAAGCTGCTTGGGCGTAAAAAATGGAGATGATTGATGATGGATTGCATCTAAAGCTTCCCCCTTAACTTAAAGGGGATTAAGAGGGATTTTATCCTCACAATCTCAATGACGAGTATCCTGTTCAGGCTTCTCAAAAAATCCCCCCTAGCCCCCCTTAAGTTAAGGGGGGATCACGTAGACCTTAAATGTTTAGTTTTGGGAAAAGCTCTTCCTCAATAATAACAGTGCTGCAATCATCATTGCAGCGCCCAGGGGCCAGGGGTAGAGCGCGCTTGTCGGACGAAACACCTGAGTCTCCTGCTCAATCGGCTCAAGCCTGTCGAGCAATGTGTAAATTTCCTCAAACTCCTTCGTATTCCGTGCTCGAAAATAACGCCCCCCCGTTGTTTCAGCGATGGCTGTTAAAGTCTTCTCATCCAGATCGACTGAGGGGTTGACCTTGCGTTTGCCAAAAAAGGAAGAGACTATCATCTCATCGGCCCCGATGCCGATGGTGTAGATCTTCAGGCCCTCTTCCTTGGCCAAACTGGCGGCTTTGATCGGCTCGACTTCGCCCGCCGTGTTGGCGCCGTCGGTCAATAAAATCAGCACCCGGTCATCGGTCTTGTTGTTTTTTAGTCGTTTGACGGCCAAACCGATGGCATCCCCGATGGCGGTTTCCTTGCCTGCCAGTCCAATGACGGCCTCATCCAAGAGGGTATGCACTGTTTCCCGATCAAAGGTCAGCGGGGTTTGGAGGTAGGCTTGTTTCCCAAAGAGAATCAGTCCGAGGCGATCCCCGACACGGCGTTCAATAAATGCCCCCGCGACCGCCTGTGTGGCGCGAAGGCGGTTGACACGTTCTCCCTTAAGTTCAAAATCTTCGACTTCCATGCTGCCGGAAAGATCGACCGCCAGCATCAGGTTTCGCCCGCTCACCGGCAACTCGACCGGCTCGCCCAGCCATTGAGGACGGGCAGTGGCGGCGAGCAAGAGCAGCCAGGCCAGGAAGGCGAACCACAATCGTTTGTGATTTTGCTTGAATCGCACCGAGCCGCTTTGGGCTGTCAAAAATTCTTCCATGAAGGGGATACGGAGGGCGGCTTCTTCAGTAGGGGCGACGGCGGGCAGAAAACGGCGAAAGATCCAGGGAAGGGGAAACAAGAGCAGGAGCCAGGGCCATTCAAATTGAATCATGCTTTCCTCCCTTTCGGAGGCAGGGTCTTGATCCAGTCTCTGCAAAGGCTGAGTAATGCCTGTCCATCAATTTCTATAAGGTCCTGGTAGGGGGCAGTAACGAGGATTCGTCCCGGACCTTTGCTAAACGGGGTGGTCTGATTTGATTTTCCTAAATGTGTATCGAGGAAGCCCAACCAGGCTTCACCACTCAAGCCTGCAACCTCTTTTCTCGGGTAATAACTGAGGCAAATCCGGCGCAGTAGTACCGAAAGGGCGCTCACGAGCTTGTGCTGATTACGATCTTGTTCAAAGCTGTGTGTCAGTGTCTCCAGAGATTTTATTGCGGTAGCACGGGCCTCTCGCCGTTGTCTCATTTCAACAAAGGTTTTTATCGATAGCACAACTAAAACGACGAGTAGAAGCAGGCCCCACCAACCGGGAGCGGGTGGCCACCAGGAAATGGCATCGGGCAGATGAATGTCGCGTAGTTGTAATGATGCGCCTTCTCCCATCAGGCAATGCCTCTTTTGGGAAGCAGTCCGAGTCCCCGCTGTAAGGTCGAAAGCAAGTCGTCGTTGGTGGCGCAGGGGAGGAAGTAGATGCCGTAGCGTCGGCAGATTCCTTTCAATATCGACTGTCGTTCTTCAAATTTATTTTGGTGTGCATTGCGTCCTGCCTGATCACTGGTGTCGAGCGTGATGTTTTGTTGTCCATCGCTGAGACGGTAAAGCCCTGCCGGTGGGAGGGTTTGTTCAATCGGGTCGTGGATAAAGAGCATGACGACGTCATTGTGACGGGCGATTTGAGCCAGGTGGGATTCGGACTGGCTATCGATAGACCTGAAATCGCTCATTAAAAAGACGAGGCTGCCGGGGCGGGACACCCGACGCAAACGCATGAGGGCTTGGCCTGCCGCCTCCGCCCTGATGTCATCAATGGAGCGCGCCTCCTCTGCATTGTCACCTTCGGCGATTTTTGAGCTGGACCAGGCGGAATGTCCGACGAGGCTCCGGATGAAATGGAGGACCCCTTTTTTGCCCCGTTGCGGGCGGATTTCTTCATGTTGTTTTTCAGAAAAAACCAGGCCGCCCAGTCGATCACCGTGATGGATGGCGCTCCAGGCGAGCAGGGCCGCCGCTCGCGCCGCGACAACCGATTTAAAGCTCCCACGCGTTGCAAAAAACATCGGGGCGCGGTAATCGACCCAGAAAAGCACGGAGCGTTCTCTCTCTTCGCGAAACAGTTTGGTGTGGGGTTTTCCTGTGCGTGCGGTGACACGCCAGTCGAGGGTCCGCACATCGTCGCCCGCTTGATAGGGTCGTACCTCGTCGAATTCCATGCCGCGTCCTTTGAAAGGGGAGAGATAGTGCCCTCCTTCCTTTGAACGAATCTTCACCGATTTGAGTGGCAGTGTTTTCGCCTCACGATAAAAACGGATGAGCGCCTGTTTGCTGACACGGACCGGACTGTCGTCAAGATGCAGGGCTTGGGGCTTTGCGGAGGCCGGGGCGGTTTCTGCCCTGTTTTTAAAAGTTTTGAATCTGAATTCCATCGTTATAGATTTGAAAGTTTAGGGAACCGCAATTCGGGAGATCAACTCCTCAATGAAGCGGTCGGGGGTAATGCCATCTGCTTCGGCCTCGTAGCTGAGTAGTACCCGGTGACGCAGGACTTCAAAGGCGACTGACTGGATATCTTCGGGGGCGACATAGTCCCGTCCCGCAAGCCAGGCATGGGCACGAGCACAACGGTCAAGCGCAATACTGGCGCGCGGACTGGCGCCATACTGCACCCAAAGGGCTAATGAGGCGTCATAGCTCGCAGGATTGCGTGTGGCCAGCACGATTTCCAGAAGGTAGCGTTCAATCGGTTCGGCCATGTAGAGGCCTAATATCTCTTCACGGGCAGAAAAGATTGTTTTTTGATCACATTTGAGGAAGGGTGTTTCTGTTTTATTTTCTACCTGCGGCTCTTCTCCCCGCTCTTTTCCCCGATCTTCTCCGGTAGTCCGATGCGCCTCCTTCCGAACCAGGTGGAGGATGTCCCTTTCCGCCTCGGCATCGGGATAGTCGATTCTGACATGCATCAAAAACCGGTCAAGCTGGGCTTCCGGAAGGGCGTAGGTGCCCTCCTGTTCAATCGGATTCTGCGTTGCCATCACTAAAAAGAGCTCTGACAGTTTGTAGGTCACAGAACCGACGGTAATCTGCCGCTCTGCCATGGCTTCAAGCAGGGCGGATTGCACCTTGGCGGGTGCCCGGTTAATTTCATCGGCCAGAACCAGGTTGTGAAAAAGGGGGCCTTTTTGAAATTTAAAGGAACCGTCCTGTGGTCGGAAGATCTCGGTGCCGGTCAAATCGGCAGGTAATAGATCAGGCGTAAATTGAATACGATGGAAATCAGCTTCAAGGCCTTCGCCTAAGACCTTGATTGCCCGTGTCTTGGCCAGGCCGGGAGCGCCTTCTACCAGGAGATGCCCATCGGCCAGTAGGGCGATAAGTAGACGGTTAACGAGAAGTTCTTGACCGATAATCTTCTTGCTGATGTGTTGATGCAGTTTTTGAATGGCTTCCTGGTTACTCATGAATATCCTTCGGAGTTTATGTGGTGATCAATCGAACTGGGCATTTTATGAAATTAGTACCGAATTGACAAGATGAAAGTTTCATCATCTATTCTGGAAGATTAAAAATAATAGATCATTTTTAATCTTCCAACAACATTGTCACTTTTTCCTGCTCACGACTCAAGTGGCTTTGAAACATATTGTTGATCAATATGAGTTGTGCTAAATTGAGCCTCTTGAAAATTTCTGGAAACATTGATCATAAATTGAGGGCAATGCAGTGACGGATCGAACGACAAAGTATATTTTTATTACTGGAGGAGTCGTCTCTTCTCTCGGCAAGGGGCTCTCGGCAGCCGCAATCGGTAGTCTGCTCGAAGCACGAGGCCTGACCATCACTTTTCTTAAACTTGATCCCTACATTAACGTCGATCCGGGTACAATGAACCCCTATCAACATGGAGAGGTTTTTGTCACAGAAGACGGGGCGGAGACTGACCTTGATCTTGGACACTATGAGCGCTATACCTCCGTCCGCCTCTCTAAGGCCAACAATTATACAACGGGCAAAATTTACTATAACGTCATCAAGAAGGAGAGACGGGGAGACTACCTGGGTGGAACGGTCCAGGTTGTGCCGCATATTACCGATGAGATCAAGCGTTCGATTGCATCAGTCTCGAAACTCGGCCCGAATGGCAGCGAGGTCGATATCGCCATTGTGGAGATCGGGGGAACAGTCGGGGATATCGAAAGCCTTCCCTTTCTTGAAGCCATTCGACAGTTCCCTTTTGATGTGGGTAAGGAACACGTACTTTATATCCACCTCACTTTAGTCCCTTACATTAAAGCAGCAGATGAGTTGAAGACGAAACCGACTCAGCACAGCGTTGGGAAAATGCGGGAAATCGGGATTCAGCCGGACATCCTGCTCTGTCGAACCGACCGTTTTATTTCGGATGATCTGAAGAAAAAGATTTCTCTGTTTTGCAGTGTACAGCGTAATTCTGTCGTGACAGCGAAGGATGTTTCAAGTATTTATGAAGTCCCGCTTGTCTTTCATGAAGAAAATCTTGATGAAATTATTATAAGAAAATTAGGGATTTATACACAGAAACCTCAATTAAAAGATTGGAAAAAAATTGTCCAGACCATTCAAAATCCGAGGGGAGAGGTCCGCATTGCACTCATCGGGAAATATGTTGACCTGAAGGATTCCTACAAAAGCCTCCACGAATCCCTCATTCACGGCGGCCTCGGCAACAAACTTAAAGTAACAGTTGAATGGCTCAATAGCGAAGACATTGAAAACGGAGACGTCTCTTCACTCCTGGGCAGGTCTCAGGGTATTCTGGTGGCAAGTGGGTTCGGAAGTCGAGGCATTGAAGGGAAGGTGGAGGCTATTCGATATGCCAGGGAGAATAATATTCCCTTTCTGGGGATTTGCCTGGGGATGCAGTGTGCTGTCATTGAGTTTGCCCGCAATGTTGCTCAACTACAACAAGCCAATAGTGCTGAATTTGATTCCGGGACACCGCACCCTGTGATTGATCTCCTGGATGAACAACGTGGGCTTGAAGATAAAGGCGCGACGATGCGACTTGGCGCTTATCCCTGCCGGATTGAAAAGGAAACAAATGCGCATGAGATCTATGGGTCGGACGAGATCTCTGAACGCCATCGTCACCGATATGAAGTCAACAATGCGTATCGATCCCGACTGACAGATGCGGGTCTTGTACTGAGCGGTCTTTCACCCGACGGGAAATTAGTGGAGATGATTGAGCTTAAGAATCACCCCTGGTTTGTCGCCGTACAGTTCCACCCGGAATTCAAATCGAGGCCAAGAGATCCACATCCTCTGTTTGAATCCTTCGTTAAAGCGGCTTCAACTCTCTTCGCAAAGTAATCATGTGTAATCTTCGTCTCACAGGCATCTCCATAAGGTATCCGGAAAAATGCAAAGAATAGACAGTAAAACTTTGGAAGAAGGTATTCGTGTTCTTGAAATCGAAGCGACCGCAATTACCCAACTGGTGAAAAATATGGATCACCGCTTTGTTGAGGTGGTGGAGCTTTGTTACCGATGTCGGGGCCGTGTCGTTCTGATCGGCATGGGAAAATCCGGACTCATTGGAAAGAAGATCTCTGCGACCCTTGCCAGTACGGGGACCCCGTCCTTTTTTATGCATCCATCGGAAGCCATTCATGGTGATCTCGGCATGATTTCGAAAGAAGATATCGCGCTCATGATTTCCAATAGTGGAGAAACTGAAGAAATCCTCAGAATTCTGCCCTCACTCAAACGGCTCGATTTGAGGCTGATTACACTCACTGGGGACATTGAATCATCCCTTGCCGAAGAGAGTGATGTTGTGCTGGATGTTTCCGTTCGAGAAGAGGCTTGCCCCCTGGGTCTGGCGCCGACTGCAAGCACGACAGCGGCTTTGGCGATGGGTGATGCAATCGCCGTCGCCCTCCTCCAGAAACGAGGTTTCAAAAAGGAAGATTTTGCCTCTTTTCATCCGGGTGGATCATTGGGCAGAAACCTGCTTTTGAAGGTGAAGGACGCGATGCACAGCGGGTCGGAAATGCCAAAGGTCTCCGAGAACACGCCGATGAAAGAGGTTGTACTTGAAATGACCGAAAAAAAACTCGGCATGACGACGGTTTTTTCAAAAGAAGGGAAGCTATCAGGTGTGATTACGGATGGTGATCTGAGACGCTTGATTAGAACGGTAAATCAGGAAGGTCATGATATTTTTGAGACTCCCGCACGCGATGTTATGTGCTCCAAACCCCTTACAATTGCATCAGAAGCGCTTGCGGCTGAGGCAGTTCACCTCATGGAGACGCATTCAGTAACCTCTCTCCTTGCCCTTGATGCTTCCGGTCAGGTTGAAGGTGTGGTCCATCTACATGACCTGTTAAAAGAAGGGGTGGCCTGATAAGCGATCCTTTCACTACAATTTTCTTGTATTTTTATTACATATGCCTATCCCATGAAAAAAATTTCCTGGTCTAAAAAAACACTCAGGGCTTTTTTGATCTTTCTACTGAAGACGATTGCCTTTGTCAGTCGACAGCTTCCCTGGCGCATGGGTGTCAACATCGGTGGTTTACTCGGTTCAATGGCCTTTCATCTGATTCGGCGTGATCGGGAACGATCATACGAACATCTTCAGATCGCCTTTGGAGCCGATACGCCTAAAAAGAAGCTGGCCTTGATTGCAAAACGGAACTTCAGCAATCTCGGAAAAGGCTTAATAGAGGTACTGAATCTGGCTTATCTCAAAGACGAACAGCTTGATGCACTCGTTTCAGTCGAAGGGGAAGAATACCTTCGAGAGGCCGGAGACGCAGGTCTGGGGACGATACTGATCACGGGTCATATTGGTAATTGGGAACTCATGGCAGCCATTTTGTCGAAACGCGGCCACCGGCTCCACGTCATCGCCGCCCCCCTCTATGACCCGAATATAGACGATTGGATTGTCTCCCTGCGTTCAAAATTCAATGTTGAGACGATCAGCCGCGGCTCCCCATCGGCATCAAGAAAGATCCTCGGGGTCTTGAAAAAGAAAGAAGTTTTGGGATTACTCATCGATCAGGATACGCGGGTCGACGGGGTATTTGTAAATTTTTTCAATAAAAAGGCCCATACTCCGGCGGGGGCGGCCCAACTTGCCTTACGCAGTAATGCCGCGACGATGATGTGTTTTGTCACAAGGCTGCCGGGCGGGAGGCATCGCATTACCATTGAAAAACCGATGCAGCTATTCAGAAGCGGGGATAAGGAAAAAGATATTGAGGTAAACACGGCAATGTTTACCGCCCGCATTGAAGAGGTTGTTAAACAGTACCCGGAACAGTGGGTCTGGATGCACCGCCGCTGGCGGACGAAACAGGTGAAAGCGTAGTCATTTTAGACTGAAAAAACACCCAACTTTGCTGTCATTCCGGGAATCTAAGAGCCGGAATCCATATCACTCAAGCGAATAGATTCCCGCTGGGATCGTGCTAGAATGACGAGAAACGAGAACACAACAAGCGGTTTTAAATTCTTTCTTACTTCTGATAACTGATAACTTCGCTGATAACATGAATCTGCCAAACATATTAACCATTTTCAGAATCGTACTGATTCCCTTCTACATTGTTTTTTTTAACCAGGAGACTGCACAGAGTTCTTATATTGCCGCCTTCATTTTTTTGGTCGCGGGAATTACCGATGTGCTGGATGGTTATCTTGCGCGTTCACGGTCAGAGGTGACAAAATTCGGGAAATTCCTCGACCCGATTGCAGACAAGCTCCTGATCTTATCGGCCCTCTTCCTTCTGGTGGCCCACCATCGCGTTCCGGCCTGGCTGGCAATCGTGATTGTCGGACGCGAATTCGCCGTCACCGGCTTTCGAGCCATTGCTGCATCGGAAGGTATTGTGATTGCGGCGGAATCAACAGGAAAAATAAAAATGATGTTTCAAGCCACCTCAGTTTTCATCTTGACCATCGATTCTCCTCATCCCCTTTTTCACCAGACGGGTTTCTTTTTGCTTCTGGTTTCCATGGTCCTCGCCATCGTTTCCGCAGGGCAATATTTTTCAAAGTACGGTCGAAGCCTCGAACTTTTTAAAGCGAAATGAAGACTTTCCCGGCTGTGTTCCTAAACAATACTGTATAGATATTCGATCGGGCATCTCACATTTTCCGTATAAGCGGTTATACTTGTTATTGTGCCCGGGAATAGGATGGATATGCTCCCCGTCATCGCCCCAGTCATCGGATTGATACTTGCGAACTATTTAATTGGATCCATTCCTTTTGGTCTGATCATTTCAAGAGTATTTAGGGGCATTGATCCTAGAGGGGAGGGGAGCGGCAACACCGGGGCAACCAATGTGTTGCGTGTTGTCGGCTTACGCTGTGCAATTTTAACCGTCATCTGCGATCTGACGAAAGGGATGCCTCTGATCATGGTAGGAAGAAAGCTTGGACTCGAAAACGAGATTGTCCTTCTTATCGCAATCGCGGCGGTTCTTGGACATGTTTTCTCGATTTTTTTACGCTTTAAAGGAGGTAAAGGAGTGGCGACAAGTCTGGGGGTTTTTCTTGTTCTTGACCCGAAAATTGCCCTCATCGGACTGCTGGTCTGGATTGTCGCTTTCCTGCTCAGTCGGGTGTCTTCTGTCGGTGCTCTATGCGGTTTTGGCGCATTGCCGTTTTTGACCCTCTTTTTCAGGCCTGAGAAAGCGATGATGTTTTTTGCAACAACGATCACCCTCCTGATCTATTTTCGGCATTGGGAGAATATTCTCCGACTGATAAAGGGGACTGAGAAAACAATATAACTATCCAGCCAAGCTGAATAGTTATAAAAAATCAATTCTTAAAAATCCTTGAAAGAATTAATGAAGTCACTCAAGTTAGTAATCATTTTATTTTTTATTGGCCTTTATCCCTCTTATTCAAGTCGTGCCCTGGCAACTCCACTTGAAACTCAAAACCTGAAAGAGCAAAAGTCTTTCCAGCTTGCATCCGCAATTCGTGAGGACAAACTGAATGCCTTTATAAGAGATCAAGGTATTACGCAATCAAGTCGGGCGACAAGCGCCCTCTTATTTGAAGCCGAGCGGGCGCTCAGTGAAAACCGATGGGCAGAAGCCATTAAGCTGGCGCAAATGTCAGCGCAGCTTTCACCTGATTCTCCGTTTCCGGCATTTTTTATGGCGGAGGTTTACTGGCAGGCAAAAACCTTCAAACTCTCCGACGCAATCCTTCATTTTTTAGTCGGCCTGGGCCTTCTCGTCAGCGACCTCAGTCTTCTGATTGACCTCTTGACACCCTTTGCCTTTCTGCTCATCCTCGCGATTTTATTATCTTTTGCAACCTTCATCCTTTATTCATTGCTTTCATATGCCCCTTCATGGCTGCACCAGCTTTCACAACACTCAATTCGATATTTATATCCCATTTCAGCCGGTCTTCTTTTTTGCATTCTCTTTCTCTCTCCATTGATACTCGGACTGCCACCTCTTTATCTTCTCTTGTTCTCCTTTTTATTGTTTTGGCGATTTTATCGTCCCTCTGAAAAAGGAGCCGTAATGGCTTTTCTGGTCGGCTTGGGTACGACTGCCTGGGTCTTGCCCTTTCTTCTGACCCTCCTCACAGCAAAAGGGTCCAATCTAATTGATGAAATGTCCAGGAATACTAAAAGGGACACGCGTTTGACGCCGACCATGATTGGACAAGCCGGAGGGGGGACAGAAGAAACGAGTTGGGAGGCCTGGTTTATTCGTGGCGTTAATGAAGGGCGACAAGGACACTATGACGAGGCGAGGACCTACTATCAGAATGCGCTCCAAGACAATCCCAAGTCTCCCACAATATTGAACAACCTCGGTAACCTGTCTTTCTATCAACAAGACTACGATCATGCCGGAAAATATTATCAAGAAGCGATCACCCTTTCCCCGAAGTTTATGGCTGCACAGTATAATTTAGCTCAAGTCTTTCGAGAAAAACTTTTATTTGAAGAAGGGGATAAACAGTTTGAGAAGGCGACAAAAATCAATGCAAATATTGCCGAAGCCTATGCCATGCAATCGACCCGCTTCCCGGATTTTCCCGTCATTGAAGAGCATTTCTCGAAACGTGAACTTTGGAATGCCCTCTTGCGTCTGCAGACACTTAATCGGCCATTCAGCGAAGAAATTTGGCAAAGTGCCGTCGGTCCCATTCCACTGGCCTATTCGCCTCTGCTTGCTCTCTTCTGCATCGCCTTATTGTCTCTCTCGACCCACTTTAGCGACTGGATGTTTTCAGCCTTACCTTGTGCCTTCTGCAAAAAAGCAATTTGCCTGAAGTGCGCAAAGCGACTCTATAGTTACCATGCCTGTAGACGCTGTCGGATGGAATTCAGAAATATTCGAAAAAAGAGTGATTACAAAATCATTGAAGATGCCGTCAGAAGCGTCCCCTTCAAACTCTATCCGCTCTTTCTCCTGCCGGGCGGAGGGCATCTGGCCGCACAAATGACAAAACGGGCCTTTTTATTTCTAATCCTTTTCTTCATCCTTTTAAGTTCCATTTTTATAGAAAAGGAATTGATGCTGTCCACGGAGTGGGTTTTACACCGTGACGGCAATTTATTGCAGGTGCTGTTTCTTTTCCTGCTTTACATTACCGCGATCTTAGACCTTGTTCGCATGAGAAAACGTCGATTATGGCGCTAAAAGGATCGATAAAAGAGTTCGGCCTTGCTGAGATTTTTGAGCTCATTTTTCACCAGCACAAAGAAGGGGTGCTGACAATGACGCGCGAAAAAGAAAGTGTCGTCGTCCTGTTTAAAGAAGGGAAAATCGTCCAGGCCGATGCCCCGGATCATAACGAAGCGCTTTTGAAAAGACTAGGCACGGCTGCGCTTCTTAGCAATGATCAGGCTGGCATCATTCGCTATCGCATTGGAAAAGGCAACAAATCCATTGAGGCGCTCTTAGTCGAATTAGAATTTATTGCCGAGTCGGAAATGATGCGACTTTCTAAATTTTTCACTGAAGAATGTTTATTCGGGCTTTTTCATTGGGATTCAGGCGAATATCAGTTTGAACAGCAAAAAGTCACATACAATTCAAAGCTAATCACGCCTTTGGAAACGCAGTTTCTCTTAATGGAAGGGGTGCGTCAAATTGATGAATGGCCCTCCCTTTTAAAAAAAATATCATCAAGAACAATGGTTTTTGATGATATTTCCGAACCGGATTTCGATCAAGAAGATCCGGCAGGGGAGAGGAAGGTCGATCCGGAAGATCCCTTTGCTTCTTTTTCAGAACTCGGGGATCAGATGGAAAAGAGCGATCCCTGGCTGCTTGCCCAGGTTGCCGGGGGAAAAAATGTTCAGCAGATGATTGATCAGGCACTGATGCACAGCTTTGCAGTTTATCAAGGCCTGGCTGAACTTCTGAAAGAAAAAAAGATTGAAAAAATCAGTCAAGACGAAAAGGCGCTTAAAAGAAGTGGTCATCCGCTCGATAAAGAGACGATTATCAGAGGGTTGCTTGCAGTGTTGATCATCGCGATGACCCTGGGGCTTTTTGTCATTTCAGTGCCGTCACTGCAATCTGTGACGACGCAAACACTCAGTCCTTTTCAGAAAATTAAAACGTTTTCTAAAAAAAATGAAGCCTATTTCATACGCTATGCACTGGATCTATATTATTTGAAGCACCATCGATATCCTGATAAACTGCCTGACCTGTTTGGTGCTGATCTCTTTGGAGTCAAAGCAGAAATTATTTTTGAAGCATCCGAAGTTCTAGAAGGGTGGTCTTACAAACTGACATCTGAAAAAGGTGATCAATTTCAATTAAATTGAAACTAGTTTACATAATATTCATTATCAGACATTAAAATGGGTAAAATTCTAAGCCGGTTCCGGCACGACTCTATATTGATCATGGCGGGTTTTCAGGAGACGATGGTTTCCATCGCCGCCCATGTGAACCAAAGCGTCCAAAAGGTCAAGATCGACCTTAAGACTGCCGAGTTGGAAAAAGAAATCAAAGAGAGTCAGATCAGTCTTGGCAAGCTGATCTATGAACGTCCAAAAGCGTCATCCGAAGAGGTCAGAGATGGACTTGCTCACTTACCTGAAATCAAGGCCCTCATCGAAAAAGCTGAGGCAGGACAAAAAAGCCTTGATGCGATCGTTGGAACGGGTTCACCGCACGAAGCATTGCTTGATTTCGAACGTCTTCTCATCCGGTCGGACTTTGTCATACAGCATATTCTGATTATGGATGGATTTAATGGCATCGGCAAAACGATCAAAGACTTAGGGCTCCCGGACAGAATGCTCATTTTTTTTATCAAAAAGAGCAATCGGATCGAAATTGCCGACGGAGGGGTCGTGATTGAAGCAAGAGATGAGATTACATTCCTATGTTCAAAAGAAAACAGTCATAAATACAGGGAGTTTTGGTCGTAATCTTAAATTATTTGTTTCAATATTTAATTCGGTACAATGAAGCAAAAATTTTCTGTGCCTTGGTGAGATCGTCTTCAGTATCAACGGAAAGCGACTGATAATCATCGACAATCGTGACGCCAATCTTGATCCCGTGCTCCAAGGCTCGAAGCTGTTCCAAGTGCTCCGTCTTCTCCAGAACGGTCGGTTCAAGTGCAGCGATTCGCAGAAGTATTTCTCTCGTGTAGATATAGACACCAATATGAATCAGCGCACGCTCCGGCAAAGTGCCGTTTTGCTTCATCGGCAGACAGTTTCTTGAAAAATAGAGTGCCTTGCCTTCCAGATCCACCACCACTTTCGCTGTGGAGGCAGTACCTAAAATTGCGGCTTCGCTTTCCCAGTGAGCCAGGGTGCCCATTTGATGATCGGGGCGTTTGAGAAAATCGGCAACGAGACCATCCACAGCTTCTGCATTCAGGAGGACTTCATCTCCCTGAATATTAACAAAGATGTCTCCGATAGGTGAAGAGGCGGCATACTCCGCTATCCGCTCGGTTCCGTTGGCACAGTCCGGCGAGGTCATGGACACATGTCCCCCTGCTTCATCGACGACCTTGTAGATCCGTTTATCGTCGGTTAAAACGACCACTTCATCAAGCCCTTTACATTGTTTGGCCCGGTCTAAAACGTGAAGAATCATTGGCTTATCACCAATTTTCAGGAGGGGTTTTCCGGGGAGGCGGGTTGATGCGTAACGACTCGGAATACAACCAATAACTTTCACTTTAGTCTTCAAAACATCTAATTTAATTTGTTTTTTTTGGATTGATGAAATAATCTTCGCTATCATTTAATAAACCCTGGGCAAGGAGGACTGCGTTAATCATTTCGCGAACAGCCGCATCTCCCCCCCGCTTTTTTGTTACCCAGTCGGCCATTTCCTTTACGCGCTGCTGGGCGTTCTCCGGGGCAACAAACACACCGACATGGGCGGCACACACCAAGTCCAGGATATCATCTCCCATGTACAGTACCTGCTGCATCTGAAAGCCTGCATCCCTAATGATGTATTGTAGGGCATCCAGTTTATAGAAATGGCCGAACTCGTAATAATCAAACTTCAGTTCTTTGACGCGTCGTTCCACCGCCTCCGCGACCCGACCGGTCAGCACCGCAAATTTAAGACCGGACTGCCGAGCCATCGTAATCCCAAAGCCATCCTGAACATGAAAGGTCTTGATGTCCGTCTCAGCACCTGCATAGCTGATGGATCCATCCGTCAGCACCCCATCCACATCCAGCACAATCAGCTTAATGGCACATAGTTTTTCATGTAATTGAGAATCGGATGAACTATTTTCAAGTGCCATTTAAATTTATTCCGATGATCTCAAGAAGAAGACTGCAGGGCTTTTCTAAGAGGTTTTATTTGAGAAAGCAGTCTTTCCAATCCATTAAAATCCAGCATATTCGGACCATCTGAAGGGGCCTGAGCCGGATCAGGATGGACTTCTAGAAAAAGTCCGTCACATCCGACTGCCACGGCGCCTCGTGTCAATGGGAGTACAAATTCGCGTTGCCCGGACGAAACCGCTCCCCCACCGCCGGGAAGTTGTACACTGTGTGTTGCGTCAAAAATAACCGGAACACCCAATTTTTTCATAATGATAAGAGAGCGCATGTCGCTCACCAGGTTATTATAACCAAAAGAAACCCCACGCTCCGTCACCAGGATCTTTTTATTCCCAGTTGATTCTACCTTTTTGACCACATGTTCCATATCCCAAGGGGCTAGAAATTGTCCTTTTTTAACATTGACCACTTTTCCTGTAAGGCCAGCGGCAACAAGTAGATCTGTTTGGCGGCAAAGAAATGCCGGGATTTGCAGCACGTCGAGCACCTCTCCTGCGGCGCGTGCTTCTTCCGCCGAATGGACATCAGAGACCACGGGCACATCGAGTTCAGAGCGAACTTCCTGCAATATTTTAAGACCCTCATCCAGACCCACACCGCGAAAAGAATCGACAGAAGTCCGGTTGGCCTTATCGTATGAGGCTTTAAAAACAAAGGGGAAGCCATAGGGATCAATGATCTCTTTAATTTTTTCAGCCGTCTTAAGAATAAAGTCCCGACCTTCAATCACACAAGGCCCGGCCATAAAAAGAAAATCTCCTTCAAACAGTTTGATTTGGCCTATTTCCAATTTTTTCGACATGGGTTTATTATGCAGTGCTGTCCTGAAAATGTGGGCGATCATAGCATTGCATCTCCTTGAATACAATCACGCAAAAAGCAGACTGATTCTTTGACAGCTTCTCGCACACTATGATAGCGTTTCCGGCTGATTTATAGAGATGAACGCGTCATGCTAAGCCCCTCATTTGAACTCTTTTCCGAAAAAGCCAAAGAAGGCAATCTTGTCCCCGTTTACCGGGAAATCGTCGCTGACTGCGAAACCCCCGTCTCTGCCTTTTTAAAGATTAAAAACGGGGCCTATCCCTTTCTTTTTGAGTCGGTTGAAGGGGGTGAAAAATGGGGCCGTTATTCATTTTTAGGCGCCGACCCCTCTGTCATCATTCAGGGCAAAGGCAAGCAAGTTTCGGTGACTCGTAACGGAAAGACGGAGGAGGCCACAGTTACAGGTGACCCGCTTGTCGTCTTAAAAGATCTGCTTGCCACATACAAGCCCGTCGAGGTAGAGGGCCTTCCCCGTTTCTTCGGCGGCGCCGTCGGGTATCTCAGCTACGACATGATCCGCTTTTTCGAGTCGATTGAGACCAAACATCCCGCAAAAGATGCTCCAGACTTTTTCTTTCTCATCACGGATACCCTGCTTATTTTTGACAATGTCAGGCATCGTATCAAAGTCGTCTCTAACACCCTGATTGATCATGACGACTTGAAATCGAGTTATGAGCGGGCCCTTCAGAAGATCGATGAGATGGTCGCTCTGCTCAATCAGCCGCTTCAAACGACCGCTTCTTTAAAAAAAGGATCGTCTCTCTGCACCTCAAGCTCGAATGTCACTCAGGAGCATTTTGAAACATCGGTTTTGAAAGCAAAAGAATACATCGAAGCAGGAGACATCTTTCAGGTTCAGATTTCCCAGCGCTTCTCTGTTCCGCTTTCAGCCGAGCCCTTTACCGTCTATCGGGCTTTACGCAGTATCAATCCCTCCCCCTATATGTTTTATCTGGGACTCGGAGAGACCCATCTCGTCGGCACCTCTCCGGAAGTGCTTGTCCGCCTCGAGGGGGATCTCGTGGAAGCGAGACCGATCGCCGGAACCCGTCCACGCGGACTGACGCCTGAAAAGGACAAAGCATTAGAACTTGATCTTCTTGCCGACCCGAAAGAACGGGCCGAACATGTCATGCTGATTGATCTTGGTCGGAATGATGTTGGTCGGGTCTGTAAATACGGCACGGTTAAGGTGACTGAGCAGATGGTCATCGAACGTTATTCCCATGTAATGCACATTGTTTCTAATGTTGTCGGCACACTGGAAGACGGAAAAGATGCCTTTGATGTGCTACGGGCTTGTTTCCCCGCGGGAACCGTCACCGGCGCACCGAAAATCAGAGCAATGGAGATCATCGACGAGCTTGAAACTGAGGGTCGATCCCACTATGCAGGGGCGGTTGGTTATTTCAGTTTCCAGGGAAATATGGACACTTGCATTACAATTCGAACGATTATTGTCAATGGCTCGACAGCCACCGTTCAAGCCGCAGCTGGAATTGTGGCCGACTCCGACCCTGAGCGTGAATTTCAGGAAACAGTCAATAAGGCAAAGGGCATGCTCGCGGCAATACAACTGGCTGAAAACGGATTGGAACCCTAAAGGACTCTAAGGATGCTTCTTGTCATTGATAACTACGATTCCTTTACCTACAACCTAGTCCAGTATCTCGGTGAACTCGGGCAGGAGATCGCTGTCTACCGGAATGATCAAATCTCACTTTCAGAGATTGCAGCGCTTACACCCGAAAAAATTGTCATTTCGCCAGGCCCCGGCACACCAAAAGACGCGGGCATTTCGATTGAGGTCATTAAACAGTTTGGAGGAAAGATCCCGATTCTGGGGGTTTGTCTTGGCCATCAATCCATCGGAGAAGCCTTTGGAGGCGAAGTTATCCGAGCAGACCGATTGATGCACGGAAAGACTTCTATGATCAGGCATGACGGCCTTACGATTTTTAACACCCTCCCCTCCCCTTTTGAAGCCACCCGCTATCATTCCCTGATCGTAAAAAAAGAGAATCTACCCGATATCTTTGAAATCTCGGCCTGGACCGAAGAAGGCGAAATCATGGGTATTCGCCACAAAGAGTTGCCGATTGAAGGCGTCCAATTCCATCCTGAATCCATCCTCACCGGTGTCGGGATGGACCTCTTGAGAAATTTTTTGGCTTTGTAGTACTGTTTTTCTTCATTTGTTAAAAGGAGCCTTAGAATGATCAAAGAAGCGATCAGCAAAGTGGTTGAAGGAATCGATCTATCCGAATCAGAAGCCGAGGGGGTCATGCGGCAGATTATGGAAGGGGATGCCACGCCTTCTCAAATTGCCTCCTACATCACGGCTTTGCGGATGAAGGGGGAGACCGTCGCTGAAATCACGGGTTCGGCTCGGCTCATGCGTGAAAAGGCAGTACACATTCGTGTCGCTGATCCCCTGGTCGTCGATACCTGTGGTACCGGCGGTGACAAGCTCAATACCTTCAACATCTCAACAACGACCGCATTTGTGCTTGCGGGAGCCGGAATCACCGTTGCAAAACATGGGAACCGCTCGGTCTCCAGTCAATGCGGTAGCGCCGATGTCCTCAAAGGACTCGGTATCGCCATTGATATTCCGCCCGAACGAGTCGAAGCCTGCATCAATGAAATCGGAATCGGCTTTCTCTTCGCTCCCCTATTTCATGGTGCAATGAAACATGCCATGACGCCTCGAAAAGAATGCGGGATTCGAACCATTTTTAACATTCTGGGTCCATTAACGAATCCGGCAATGGCATCAGTCCAGGTGCTGGGTGTCTTCAAGGCAGAACTGACTGACCTGATGGCTCAGGCTCTGGTGAATCTCGGATCACGACACTGCTTCGTCGTGCATGGTCTTGACGGCCTGGATGAGATTACAATCACCGGGAAAAGCCGGGTGTCGGAAGGGAAAGGCGGAAGTGTTGCTGCCTATCACATTGCACCCAAGGACTTTCAATTGAGCAATGGTAGGATACAAGACCTTGTCGGAGGAGATGTCGCCGCCAACACAGCTATTCTGCTTGCTATTTTAAGGGGAAAGAAAGGGGCGAAACGTGATGTTGTTTTGATGAATGCCGCGCCTGCCTTTGTCGCGGTCGGAAAGGCTACAACGCTTCAAGAAGGTAAGCTGATGGCTGCTGAGGCCATTGATTCCGGTCGCGCGATGTCCAAACTGGAAGCGCTACGTGAAATGACGAATAAGTGAAGATCTCAAGATGAACATTCTTACCCGAATTGCCAGCGACAAACGTGCTGCGGTCAAAGCCCGAAAAAGTCGGTCTTATGTTCAGGAAATTCGATCAAAAATGGCGGATGCGGATGCGACACGTCCTTTTGCAGAGGCAATCACTTCACAAAAAAATCAGATCCCTCGTCTGATTGCAGAGGTCAAAAAGGCTTCTCCCTCCTTAGGTGTTATCCGTAAAGATTTTAATCCGCTTGAAATCGCACAGATCTACGAGAATGGCGGTGCCTCCGCCCTTTCCGTCTTGACCGAAGAGAAGTATTTTTTGGGACATCCGCACTATCTACAATTGATCCGCCAAAAAGTAAAATTACCAATCCTGCAAAAAGATTTCATTCTCGACGAACTTCAAGTCTATGAGGCACGGGCCTGGGGAGCAGATGCCATCCTGTTGATCACAGCCCTGCTCGACGCAGGGCAGATCAAGGATTACTTCGATCTCGCGTCCGAGCTTTCCCTGGCAGTGCTTGTAGAAGTCCATACTGAGGACGAATTAGAACGGATCATCGAATGGGCACCGATTATCGGGATCAATAATCGCGATCTGACGACCTTCAAGACCAACCTTGAAACGACCCTGCGTCTCTTGAAGACCATTCCTTCAGACCGTAGAATCGTCAGTGAAAGCGGCATCCACGAGCGCAGAGAAGTTGAAGATCTCGGTGAAGCGGGTGTCGATGCGATATTGGTTGGCGAATCCCTTATGAAATCTAAGCGAATTGATGAAAAGATAAAGACGCTGATTGGTCCGGGCTAATAACAGATAAAATTGAAAAAGATGGTTCTGACGGCCTATGTACCTGTTATGTTCAGACAACATGGAGTAAATGACAGATGCATTGGAGACATCTCTTAGTAAAAAAAGCAATTGTTGAAAGACTTCCATTTGCTAACACCCTTCGTAAAATAAAGAGAAACCTCTTCGGATACCCACCCGATGTAGATAATATCGAATTAACCATAAATAACTATGAACGAATTAAATCTGCGATAGAGAAACTTGGGGTTTCTATAGAAGGTTCCAGTATTCTTGAAATAGGCTCCGGCTGGTTTCCGACGATAGCGATCCTACTAGTACGTGACGGTGCAAAAAATATCACTACGTCCGATCTAAATGTTCATATGGATGACATCACATTTAGAGAATTAGCATCCCACCTCAAGGAGCGTTTCCCTGATGATAATTTCATTCAAGATCTAACAGACTTTGCTTCATTGCCAATTGAATATTTAGCTCCATTTTGTGCATCAGATTTAAGCGATAAATCTCTGGATATAATTATATCTAATATGGTACTTGAACACATTCCTAAAACTGATATGTACAATCTATTTTCTTCTCTGAGACCTAAATCTTCTGATAACGGGATCATGGTTCACCTAGTAGATCATTCTGACCACTTTGAGCACTATGACAAATCGCTTTCGAGGATAAACTTCTTAACTTGGAACGAAGAAAAGCACGCTCTAATCAACTATCTAATTAGGGATGGTGAGAATCGGATGCGACATAATGAATATCATCGATTGTTTATGGATGCAGGATATGAAATAGTTGATGAAGAAAATGATTTGAGTAAAAAAGCCTTGGAAACACTCGGTGGTCTTGAGCTCGCTTACCCTTATTCAAGAATGTCGCCAGAACAATTGTGCATACTTACTTCAATATACTCTATAAAAGTACATAACGAATAAGGTTAGATCGTGAGAGCGAAGCGAGCCACAATCTGAACCGATTGTTGAACAAGCCCGGTTGTTTGTACGGTGGTTTGCGTATAAGAAAATATATCTAGAAGTTGGTTTGTTGTGCGGGTATTTCAGAAGCAACATTGCCAGAAGGAAGATCTATTTCGATTGTCTTTTAATCCCAGCATCGAAAAAACAGGATAATCTGAGCCTTTCAGCCGAATTTTGAGCAAGCAAGACCCTTAAG
>JAJDBU010000064.1 GCA_029261195.1 Nitrospirota bacterium
AATTTTACAGGTACTCAGCTTGACCCTGTTCGAGAAAACTCCATTAAATCAGTTGCTTACGGGAAGCACATCCAGAACAGAGGAATGCAACATGCCTAACCAATTGAATTTATTCGATAATTTAACGGGACAGTAGTGATATCCTATATTGGCCGTGATGGCTTGGGGAAACCTCGAGATTGTTGATGTCCGTAGAAGAAAAATTTGATTCAAGGAGGAAAAAATGATTCGTTATTTGACTGGATTGTTATCCATGGTCCTTGTAATAGGGAATGTGCATTCACCTGTCTTTGCGGGGGAAAACCCCTTTGATCCAAAAATGCCTTCTGAAACCGGTTGCGTTGATTATACCGTTACTGGTGGCCCACAAGGCAGCGGAACAGAGAAGTTCTGCTGGAGGGAAAATGGAGCTGAAACAGTTACAACAACTAAGACTAAAGGCAGGATGATGGGAATAGTGCCAGTTGCTGCCGACACAAGGGTTGTCACGACACAAAAGTGGATTACCACGATAAACAACGAAGACAATACAGCGGGAAAGATAACGAACCCAGTGGTTTACATGATTGATGAATATAACAAGTTATCAAAACAGGAACAGGCGAATTTCAGAAAAAATATAGAGGAACTCGGATTTAATATGGCCTCCACAATGGGAGGGAAGATGCAGCGCAAAGCAGGAAAAATGCATGGTTATCGCTATGACCTGATCACTGTCATGGGGACAGAATCGTGGGTTATGAGCGATTACCCCCAAATTAAATTGAAAACAAAAATTTCTATGGGAGGGATAAATGGCGTTACTGAAGCGACAAAAATCGATAAGGATGTATCCCCTCCTGATTCATTATTTATCATCAACAATAAGATCAAAATCATACATAATCGTGAAGCGGAAGCGATGAGCGAGTCCTTTGCAAGAGGTCTCGTAAAGTCGATGAAAGACCCCGACGCAGCAAAAAAAATGCAGGCACAAATGGAACAAGCAAAAGAAGAAGCGGCACGTCAGTCAGCTGAACAAAACCGACGCAGACAGGCCCCTCCTGTTTCCGCACCTGATGTATCTCCGAACATGGAAGAAGAAGAAAGAGAGACTGCTACAGAAGAATCGACGTCATCAAGTATCGAGCCTAGCGATAATGAAGCAAAGTCGAAAAAGGATATGCAAAAGCAGATTGAAAAAGGCCTTGACCTCTTTAAAGGCTTATTTAACTAATGGGTGATGATTTATCTTGTGTTTTTGGATGAGTGAGCCAGAGACCTCCATAGTAATGATTGAATCATCCGAAAGCAATCAAGAGAACTAAGTCGACCCTCAAAACAACGCATTGCACCTGAAAGGTGGCATAAATTAAGATTATATGATGCTGCCGAAGTTGAAATCGCGCAATCTGTGAGATCCAAAGAAGCCACGATTTCGCCTTTCCGCCTCGGATGCTGCACGCCGACTCGCCAGGGCACCTCATCCGCTTTTGTACCGAAGAGCACTAGATCCCCTGCAAGGGCGATCAGACCGGACGTGATGCCACTCTCAAGTAAGAGGGTCTTGGCACGTTCGGCGATGTATCCTTTTCCGATACCACCCGGATCAAGCTGCATCCCAGCTTTCTTCAGGAAGACGGTCCCTTCCGCTCTCTCGAGAATCACATCTTCAAACCGCGTGGAACGCGACAGGGATTGAATCTCTTCCGGTGTCGGGATGCGTTTTTTATCGAAAAAATCCCAATGCCTCATGGCAGAACCGATTGCCATGTTAAAAGCGCCCTCCGTTTCACGTGAAAGCTGCAAGCCGAGATCGACCACCTCAAGCATTTCATGATCGACCTTGAGCGGACGAAGACCCGCCGACCGATTGATTTGAGACAACTGACTCTCTTCTCTAAACATGCTCATAAGCTGCTCAAGACGCAGCATCTCTTCAAAGGCATACGCAATGGCTTGCTGTGCCTTCTTTCTGTCTGTCGAGAAGGTGTTATGCTGACCGGAATATTCCCGAACATCACACGGGAAATCTTGCTTTTTTCGGCGTTGTTTTTCGGCTTGATGAATGCCGCTAAGGCATGACTGTTTCCCGGAAAGGCCAAGCTGCACAGGCTCAAGCCTATGAGTTTTAGGACTTCACGTCCTTTTATCATTCGCTCCAAAATTCGCCTCAAAATAAAAACGCCCGCAAAAAAGCAGAAATCATTTTTTTCGGGCGTCGTGTTTACGGTGGTCCCGAATAAAATGTTGATGAAAAATGTACTATTTTTAAGATATAAACGAAGTCTTTTCGATCTTTTTTGAGATACCCCCTTTGAAAAAGTTAATCCGTATGCTGCCGGTAAAGCCTTCTCGATTGAGTTCAGTTAACATGCGCGTGACCCAAGTCGGCGCAGGTTGTTGTTGTTCTTCTTTAGTTAATGACAACTACCTACCCTGCCTTTCCCTGAAGCCTCCGAAACGCCTCGGTGATTTGATCTAAGGTGAGCCCGCCACCAAAGACCTGTTCTTTAATGACCCCGCTCGGATCAATGAAGAAGGTGACGGGAAGCGAAACAACCCGGTGTCGTTCGGCCACCTCTACTTCTCGATCTAGCAGAATAGGAAAAGTCAGGCCCATTTTTTTCACCAGCTTTTCCGCTTTTTCCGTTGTTTCACCAAAATTAAGGGCCAGGACGACAAAGCCCTGATCCTTTAATGATTCATAGGCCGCCTGTATTTCCGGCATCTCTTTTTTGCAGGGCGTACACCAGGTCGCCCAGAAATTTAAAAGCACGACCTTTCCGCGATAATCGGACATCCTGGCCGAAGGCCCATTGAGTTGATCCAGTTCAAAGTCCGGCGCGGGTCCACCCACTAGGGGTGGTTTTGTCGCCATTCCCGTTAAAAAGAGTAAGGTCAGAAACAATGCAGCAACCAGTGTTATTCCTCTATTCATAGTATTTCCCTTCAATGATTTAAGAAGCCCGACACTCTAAGCGCTCGATCAAGCTGTGACAGGCGACTGCCTCCGTCAACAAGATCATTGGCTCTATTCAAAGCGGCAATGCGTTGATCTAGATCCTTAAGATCAGCGGCCACTTCTGCCTGATAAAGATGGGCACCGGCCAGTGCATAATTCTGCCATTCATGTTTCTCGTCTGTGATATCGGCCTTTGCGACATCAAGAAAGAGAGCTGCTAAACCCTTTCCCCGTAATTGATTTTTTGTAATTCGACTGAGCGGAGCCAGGTATTCAATATAGGGACGGTCATCGGTGTTCACCTTTGCGCCAGAAAAAAGAGCATCCAGTTTTCGTCCTTCACCCCCGAAAAGCAGCATCAAATCATCCACGCTTGAGAGCTTAAGGTCATGCGTTCCGGATCGATCATTGATTGCTTTCAGACGCTGAGCCAGCCTGCTTCGATCCATTGAGATCGCTTTTTTTGATCCAATCAATGCAACAAGGGGATATTTCGTCGAAAAATTCCCCCGCCACAAACTCACATGCGGGAAGGCCCTGCTAAAGGTCTGTCCGATGATTTTAAATTCCTGTTCCGACATCTGATAAAGCGGAAGCCACTGTGCATACGCACCACCCGGCGCCAATTGTAAGGCGGCTTGTTGGTAATAATCGAGACTGTACAGGGAGGTTGCTCCGGCGTGCCAGGGCACAAAAAGATCGGAAATAATCAGGTCGAAGAGAGGCTCTCCCGAGGGGATGGCAATGCGGCCATCGGCAATGATGACCTCTGAGCGCGAATCGGAAAGCAATCCCCGATTCTCTTTTTCAAACCAGGCTGCACCTTTGACGACTTCGGGTAGCAGTTCGATCAGTTTGACCTCTTCGACAGGATGATCAAAAATGGCGCTTGCGGTAATGCCGGTCGCCAAACCCACAAAGGCAACTCTTGCGGGTGAGGGATGTAAAAGAAGCGGAATCTGACCCATGCGTCGCTCTTCGATTTCTGCCGAAGTGCTACCCAGACTGTAGGTGTTATTAACTTTGAGTACTCTGGAGCCCTTCCGTTTCTGAATGACGGCAACCTGAGCTTCTGCACCCTGATCAAGATAAAGCAAGGACTCACCCGCTTTAAGATGTTGTGTCGAAAATGGAGGGAAGACGAGTAAAGCCGGAAGGAGCAAGGAGGCTGTTGTGAATCCGCTTGAGAATCCGAAAGTCCCTCGCCGCGCCGGTTTCTCTGAAAAAGAGTGAGTCAGAGAAATTGCGGCCATCGCATAACAAAGTGAGACCAAAGCCAATGCGGACCAAAGCCCCAACTGGGGAAGCAGAAAAAAACCTGCTAGGAGTGAACCGCCTACGCCACCCACCGTATTGAAGGTCATAAAACGCCCGAGGGTCATGCCTGCGGTTTCATTTTGTTTTTGATGGATTGTCCAGGAGAGGGGTAAAATCATCCCTGCGGCAATCATGGTCGGCAGTAGTAGCACGGTGATGACGATGAGCATCTTGAAGACATATGCGATTGGGCCAATACCTTCGAAAAGAGACTGTAAGCCGCTCGTTTGAATAAAAAACCAGGCCCCAAGTGGAATCGAAATGGCGACGACCAGCAAACAAGATTGCATTAAACGGAGCGGGTCTTTGCCTTTTTTTATCAGTGCATCAACAACAAGTGCCGCAATGGCCAAGGCAAAAAGAATCAAGACCAAAATCAAAGCAAAGCCAAGCCATAGACCGAGTTCTGCAAGACAAGACTGAACATGCGTGTCCACAACACTTCTAATGCCAGTGTGCCTATGCCGGAAAACGCCGCAAAGGTGAACAAGTGACGTGGCAGTAGTCTTTTTGACCGCAGGGTTTGGCCTGCATGGCTGTAAATGACATCTTCTGTGCTCTCTTCGTATTTTGATTTGATAAAAAAGGACATCGTAACGCACACGACAGTCAAGATAAGGTTGATGCAAATTGCCGCGATGAAACTCCCTCGCACTCCGAGCCAAAGCGGGAAAAACAAACCGGCACAGCCTGCACCGATCATTCCGCCTAGGGTATTGATGCCATAAAGGATGGGGGTTTCCCTGCGTAATTTTTGGCTGTCTCCAGGTAGTGTAAATGGCATCGGGATAATGGACCACGTGGCGGCTTAGTTTTCGGTTCAAAAGGCATCGAAAAAGTGGGCCACCGTCTAAACTCTCCATCAGGATTAACAACACTGATGGAAGGGGAAGGATGTATCACGTGGATGTG